>NZ_LGEG01000245.1 GCF_001280125.1 Streptomyces sp. NRRL F-6492 | reverse complement strand
GCCTTGTCGTCGAGGGTGTAGACGCCGCCCTTGTCGCCGACGCCGTACAGCTTGCCGTTCTGGACGCGGAAGTCGATCCCCACCAGCCTGCCGTCGCCCCTGAGGCCGGTGATCCTGCCGAATGACCAGGTGTCGGCGGGGTCGCGGACGTCGAAACCGACCAGACGCTGGTCCGAGGTCAGGCCCACGCTGATCAGACCGTGGTGCGCGGCCCGGCCCCGCGGACCGAACGGGTCACCGCCGCCGGCCTCCGCCGACGCCATGACAGGAGAGAGCAGGGAAGCGGCCACCGCGGCAGCAGCGACAGCGGTCGCGGCGAGTCGAATGCGCACGAGAGAACTCCGATCGACGAACGGCCCGCATCCTCGATGAGGCGAGTCCACTGATCCTTCGGCACCCCACCCACCGAGGATCGGTGCTGCGTCCCACAACCCCCCGGACAGCCCGCAAAAGTCCTACCGCCACACCCACACGCAGAGCAATCACCACCACTCGTGCGCCTGTTCCACAGAGGTGTTGTCGCCTGGGCGCTGTCCCGTAAACGATCCGCGGCTTGCCGGTTGACCAGCCCGTCTCCCCGTCAACCGGCGAGGGTGAGGTCGTGCGGGCGCGCGATGCCGAGCACGGCGTGGTGGACACCGTCGCCTTTCGGTCGGCGGTCGCAGAGGATCTTCCAGGTGGCCGGTGGAGTACCGATGGCTCTTCGGCTGCTCGGCGACGGCGTGATCGCGGGTGGGGGCCAGGGTGCCGTCCACGATCAGCACGGTGCCTTCGCGGAACCGCTTGCGGGGCTGGAGCGCGAGTGACTGCCCGATAGGGTCGATGACGCGGTCGGCAGCCGGTTTCGACACCCCGGACAGCGGGGCGATCCGTCGCGGCGTCAGGTTCGTCCGCCAGTACGCCGCGAACAGCGGGCCCCGGTCCTCCAGCGGCAGGCTCCACGGCCGGCCCTCGCGGACCGGGCCCCCCTCGCCCCCTCGCGTCGCAGCGCGGTGATCGGCTTGCCGGACTGCCACGGGCTCGGCCCGGTGAACGGGGACCCCGCCGACCGCTGCCGACGGGGGCGTCCTTCACGGCGTCGGCCGGCACCGTGCGTCAGTGACGCGTATGGACCGGGCCGTCCACCGTAAGGGACCCGTCATGGGCCGTCCCGGGCGATGAGGTGCGCGCATAGCTTCGTCGTCGTGCCCCGGTCCGCCTCCCCGCGCCCGGGGCCCGTCCGTCCCCCGCGGTTCCGGCAAGGAGAGCCCCATGTGTCTGTTCCGGTACGACGACGATCCCGAGCCCGAGGAACCGGTCCCGGCCGGACTCCTCCACGTGCCCGTCCGGCCGGGAACGACGGAGGTGGTGCTGCGCGTGTTCCGCACCCCCCTGGGCGAGCGCACCGCCGTCGGGTTCACCCGCCCCGAGCTGCTGGCCACGGCCCTCGGTCCGGAGCAGCCCTGGATCCGGCTGTCCGAGCCGGCGCTGCGCGCGCTGACCTCGCCCCTCGGCGCGTGCCGGCTGACGATCGACCCGACGCTCACCGCCCCGGCCGTCACCCGTCTGCCGGCGGACACCGCCGGGGTCGCGGCCCGTGCCCTGTGAGGAGGTTTTCGATGACCGCCGAGACCGTCACCGGGGTCGCCGCCGACGCGGCGGACCTCTCCCTGTGGCCCGCGTCCGCCCGGCTCCTCCCGCACGGCCACCTGGCCGTCGGCGGGGTGTCACTGGCGGAGGCGGCCGCACGCTTCGACACCCCGCTCTACGTCGTCGACGAGGACGAGGTGCGCGGGCGCTGCCGGACCTACCGGGACGCCTTCCCCGACGCCGACGTGCTGTACGCGGCCAAGGCCTTCCTGTCCCGCGCGATGGCCCGCTGGGTGCGCGAGGAGGGACTCGGCCTGGACGTGTGCTCCGCCGGAGAGCTGGAACTCGCCGTCCTGGCCGGCTTCCCCCCGGAGCGCATCGTGCTGCACGGCAACGCGAAGTCGCCCCGCGACCTGACGACGGCACTGCGCCTCGGCGTGGGCCGGATCGTCGTCGACGGGCCGTCGGAGATCGCCCGGATCGCGGCCGCCGTCGCCCCGGGCGGCCGGCAGAAGGTCATGGTGCGCGTGGTGCCGGGCGTCTCGGCCGGCGGTCACGACAAGATCCGCACCGGCACGGACGGCCAGAAGTTCGGGCTGTCCCCCACCGACGGTTCGGCGCAGCACGCCCTGGCGCGGATCCTGGACCAGCCCGGGCTCGAACTGACCGGCCTGCACTGCCACATCGGGTCCCAGATCACCGAGGTGAAACCCTATCTGGTGGCCCTGCGCCGGATGGTCGGGCTGATGGCCCGCCTCCGTGACGCGCACGGCGTCACCCTGCCCGAGCTGGACATGGGCGGGGGCCACGGCATCGCCTACCGGCCCGGCGAGCCCGCCCTCGACCTCACCGCCCTCGCCGGGCGGCTGCGCGCGGAACTCGCCGAGGGCTGCGCCGCCGCCCGGCTGCCCCTCCCCCGGCTCGTCGTCGAGCCCGGACGGGCCGTGGCCGGACCGGCCGGGATCGCCCTGTACCGGGTGCTCGCCGTCAAGCACACCGGCGGGAAGGTGTTCGTCGCGGTCGACGGAGGCATGAGCGACAACCCGCGTCCCGCCCTGTACGGAGCGCGCTACGCGCCCCGTCTCGTCGGCCGCCGCTCGACGGCCGAAGCCCGTGCGGTCACCGTGGTGGGCCGGCACTGCGAGGCCGGTGACGTCCTCGCCGCCGACGCCGAGCTGCCCGGCGACGTCCGGCCCGGCGACCTGCTCGCCGTACCGGTGGCCGGCGCCTACCAGCTGTCCATGGCCTCCGGCTACAACCTCGTGGGCCGCCCCGCGGTCGTCGCGGTCCACGACGGCACGGCCCGGGTGCTGCTGCGGCGCGAGACGCTGGAGGACTTCCGCGGCAGGGACGTCGGGGAGTGAGGGCACCTCCCGGGCCCTGCCGGTGAAGGGGCCGGGGCGACAGGACCGTCGCCTCGCCGGGGACGGCCCTGTCGGTCGCCCCCGGCTGCCGCCCTCGTGTCGATCAGGGCGCCGGCTCCGAGGACCGGTCTGCCACGTGGCCCTTCTTCACGGGATCGGCGCCGTCGGCATCGGACGGAACCGCTTCGGCGGCAACGCCGGTCAGAGCCACTTGTTGCGGCGGAGCGCACGGTAGACGACCGTGCACACCGTGATCATGGCCAGCCAGACGGCCGGGTAGCCGTAGGGGGAGGCGAGTTCGGGCATGTGCTCGAAGTTCATGCCGTAGATGCCGACGATCATGGTGGGGACGGCGATGAGGGCGGCCCAGGCGCTGATGCGGCGCATGTCGGCGTTCTGCTGGACGCCGAGCTGGGCGATGCTGGCGGTGAGCATGCCGGTGATCAGTTCGTCGAAGGACAGGATCTGTTCGCTGACGCGCTGGTGGTGGTCGGCGACGTCCCGGAAGTAGGTGGCCACCTTCGGCGGGATTCCCGGCGCGTTGTTGTCGCTCAGGCGCTGCAGGGAGCCGGCGAGGGGCATGACGGCGCGTTTGAACTCCAGCAGTTCCCGCTTGAGCTGGTAGATGCGCGCGGCGTCGACGGGGGTGTCGGGGGAGAAGACCTCGGCTTCCAGGGTGTCGACGTCGCCGGCGAAGGCGTCGGCGACGACCATGTAGCGGTCGACGACCATGTCGGCCACCGCGTGCAGGACGGCGGCGGGACCACAGCCCAGCTGCTGGGGGTCCTCCTGGAGCAGGCGGCGTACGCCTTCCAGCGGGGGCGCGCTGCCGTGGCGGACGGTGATCGCGTAGCCGGGGCCGGCGAAGACCATGATCTCGCCGGTGTCGACGATCTCGCTGGTCGCGGTGACCTTCTCGTGGTCGACGTAGACGATGGTCTTCAGCACCAGGAACAGCATGTCGCCGTAGCGCTCCAGCTTGGGACGCTGATGGGCGTGGACGGCGTCCTCGACCGCCAGGGGGTGCAGGCCGAAGGTGTCGGCCACCTCCTGCAACTGCTCCGCGGTGGGCTCGTACAGACCGATCCACGCGAACCGTCCGGCCTGCGGGTCTATCCGTTCCTTGATCGCCTCCAGGCCCACCTGGCCCGGGACGCGACAGCCGTCCTCGTACAACGCGCAGTCCACCACCGCCGAAGGCAGAAGCCCCTCCTCTTTGCCGTTCCGCTGTGTCACTGACCCCTCGTTCCGCTCGTTCCCGTATCAGGGGGCAACCTACCCGCCCGGCAGGCGTCCGGTTGCGACGACGGACCATCCGGGCTCGCCGTCGAGGCCGGCCGGGCAGGCTCTTCGAAACCCGCGTCGCCTTTCGTCCTGTCGCCCGACGGCCCTTCGGGCAGTCGCCCCAGAACCGTTCCGGGCCCGTGGGAAGACGACCGAGCCGTCATGCCCTCACGTCTCCTTCTCCGTGGAGGGGTCTGGGCGCGGCCGGTGAGGGCCGTCTGCCGTGCGGAGGCCGAGCACCATGGTCAACCCGCCTCCGGGGGTGTCCTCGGTGGTCACCGTGCCGTCCATCGCCTCGACGAATCCGCGGGCCACCGCCAGGCCGAGGCCGACGCCCTCACCGCGCGGTGCGTCGCCATGGCGCTGGAAGGCTCCGAAGACGCGCTCCTTGGCCTCGTCGGGGACGCCGGGGCCGCGGTCGACGACGCGGAGTTCGACGCGGCCGGCGAGGGCGCTCGCCGAGACGAGGACGGGCTCTCCGTGCGGGCTGTGCTTGACGGCGTTCTCCACGATGTTGGCGACGGCCCGTTCCAGCAGGCCGCGGTCGACGGCGACCATCGGGAGCGTCTCGGGGACGTCGAGGTCGACGCTGCCCTCGGGGACGCCGAGCAACGCCATGGGGACGACCTCGTCGAGGTCGGTCTCCCTGATCACGGCCGTGACGGTTCCGGTCTCCAGGCGGGACACGTCGAGGAGGTTGCCGACCAGGTGATCGAGCCGGTCGGTGCCGTCCTCGATGTTCGCGAGCAATTCCGCGCGGTCCGCTTCCGACCACTCCACGTCGTCGGCCCGCAGGGAGGAGACGGACGCCTTGATGCCGGCGAGCGGAGTGCGCAGGTCGTGGCTGACGGCGGCGAGGAGCGAGGTGCGGATCTTGTTGCCTTCGGCGAGCTCGCGGGACTTCTCCGCCTGGTCCAGGAGGCGCTGCCGGTCGAGGACGACGGCGGCCTGGGCCGCGAAGGCACCGAGAACGCGCCTGTCCTCGGCCGGCAGGACACGGCCTGTGAGGGCGAGGGCCAGGTGGTCACCGACAGGTACGTCCACGTCCGCGGCCTCGGGGCGGCTGACGGGACGGTGGCCGACGGCGGCGACGCAGGACCACGGTCCGGTGTCCTCACCGCGCTCCAGGAGCGCCACCGACTCCATGGAGAAGGTTTCCCGGAGCCGTTCGAGCAGGGCGTCCAGACCGGTCTCCCCGCGCAGCACGCTGCCGGCGAGGAAGGAGAGCGTCTCCGCCTCCGCCCGCAGCCGGGCCGCCTGATGCGTGCGGCGGGCGGCGACGTCCACCACGGAGGCGACCGGGACGGCGACCCCGACGAAGATCACCAGAGCGACGATGTTGCGCGGGTCGGCGATCGTGAGCTGGTGGAGCGGCGGGGTGAAGTACCAGTTGAGCAGCAGCGATCCGACGGCCGCGGACCCCAGGGCCGGTCTGAGCCCGCCGAGCAGGGCTGCGGCCACGGTGAGCGCCAGGAAGAGCAGTACGTCGTTGGCCAGGCCGACATCGGGCAGGACGCCGCTCAGCAGCAGGGTGAGCAGGACGGGCCCGGCAAGGCCGACGGCCCAGCCCCACAGGGTACGGGACCGACCCAGCCGTGTCCGGGCGGGGGCCGGCAGGCTGCGGCCCTTCGCCGCCTCGTCGTGAGTGACGATGTGGACGTCGAGATCGGGGCCGGACTCACGGGCGACCGTGGCGCTGACGCCCGGCCCGAGGACGTACTGCCAGGACCGGCGGCGGCTCACACCGAGGACGATCTGGGTGGCGTTGACCCCGCGCGCGAACGCGAGGAGGCCGGCGGAGACGTCGTCGCCGACGACGTGGTGGAAGGTGCCTCCCAGGTCCTCGACGAGAGTGCGCTGGACGGCGAGTTCCTTCGGGGACGCCGAGGTCAGGCCGTCGCTGCGGGAGATGTAGACGGCCAGCACCTCACCGCCCGCGCCCTTCTCCGCCAGGCGTACGGCACGCCGTATCAGGGTCCGGCCCTCCGGTCCCCCGGTGAGGCCGACGACGATCCGTTCCCGCGAACCCCAGATCTTCGAGACGCGGTGCTCGGTCCGGTACTCCTGGAGGTACTCGTCGACCCGGTCGGCCGTCCACAGCAGGGCCAGCTCGCGCAGGGCGGTGAGGTTGCCGGGGCGGAAGTAGTGGGAGAGGGCCGCGTCGACCTTGTCCGGCTTGTAGACGTTGCCGTGTGCCATCCGGCGCCGCAGCGCCTGCGGCGACATGTCGACCAGCTCGATCTGGTCGGCGCGCCGGACGACCTCGTCGGGGACCGTCTCCTTCTGCCGGACGCCGGTGATCGCCTCGACGACGTCCCCGAGCGACTCCAGGTGCCGACGACGTCCCCGAGCGACTCCAGGTGCTGGATGTTGACGGTCGAGACGACGTCGATGCCGGCCGCGAGCAGTTCGGCGACGTCCTGCCACCGTTTGGCGTGGCGCGAGCCCGGTACGTTCGTGTGCGGCAGTTCGTCCACGAGGGCGACGGCGGGGCGCCGGGCCAGGACCGCGTCCACGTCCATCTCCGTGAAGGACGTGCCCCGGTACTCGATCGTGCGGCGCGGGACGGTCTCCAGACCGTGCAGCATGACCTCGGTCCGGGGCCGGTCGTGGTGCTCGACGAACGCGACGACGCAGTCCGTGCCCCGCTCGACGCGCCGGTGCCCCTCGGAGAGCATGGAGTACGTCTTGCCGACGCCCGGAGCCGCTCCCAGGTAGATGCGCAGCTTTCCGCGTCTCATGTGCGCGTCTCTCCTACGGTTCGAACCGGTGGCCCGTGCCGGGCTCGGTGATCAGGTGACGCGGGTGCGAGGGGTCCGCTTCCCGCTCGCGTCGCAGCCGGGCCGTGCAGACCCGAAGGTGGTTCGTCTTTCTGCCGTAGCCCGGCCCCCACACCTCTTCGGGCGGGTGGCGCCGGCCCGTGAGCTTTCCGGGGGCCTGATCAGGACCTCCAGCAGGTGCCGTCCGGTCGGCGTGAGCCGTACCTCGCGCCGCGCCTGCTGGGCCAGCAGGTCGACCGTGAAGCCGTCGGTGCCGACCGGACCGCCCGCGGCCGGTGCGGACGACGGAGAGGGTGGGCGCCGAGGTGCCGTCCGGTACCGAGTCCACCGCGTACCGGCGCGCCCGCAGGTTGGTCACCAGCGCTCGTGCGAGCTGTGCGTCGTCCTCCACCACCAGCACCCGCTTCATCGGCCCGCTGCCTTCCTGTTGTGCGTGACATGCGTGTCGTACGGCGTGGGGGCGGGGGTCGGCGGCCCCGGACCGTTTCCGGGACCACCGTCTCCTCCCCTGCCGGGGCGAGGCCGTCAGCCCTTGGCCGCCAGGTCCTTGAGCGCGGTGTTGAGCTTCAGGACGTTGACGCGGGGCTCGCCGATGAAGCCGAGGACGCGGTCGTCGGTGTGGTCGGCGACCAGTTCGTCCACCGTCGCGACGGACAGGTGGTTCCTCTCCGCGACGCGGTGGACCTGGAGCCTGGCGTACTCCGGGGAGATGTGCGGGTCCAGGCCGGAGCCCGAGGAGGTGACGGCGTCGGCCGGCACGTCCGAGGGCTTCACCGTGTAGCCCTTCACCGAGTTGTCCTCGACCACGGCCGCCTTGGCGTCTTCGACCCAGGTGATCAGATCCTCGTTGTCTCCGGAGCGGTTGGTGGCGCCGGAGAGGATGATCTCGTACTGAGTGTTGACGCCGTTGGTTCCCAGGCCGTTGGACGGGCGCGGCTGGAACCAGCGCAGGTCCGGGGCCGGCGTCTCCTCGCCGTCCTCCAACGGCAGGTCGTAGCGCTGGCCGATCAATTCGGAGCCGACGACCTCGCCGCCGGCGTCCTCGATCTCGGAGCCGTTCGCCTTGCCCGGGAAGGCCACTTGGGCGATGCCGGTGACGGCCAGGGGGTAGAGGACGCCGGTGATCACGGTCAGGACGAGCAGGGCCCTCAGGCCCGCCCAGAGCACGCGGCCCGTGTTCGCTGCTGAGTTGTTCATCGCGGGTCAGCCGATTCCGGGGATGAGGGAGAGGAGCATGTCGATGAGCTTGATGCCGAGGAACGGGGCGACGAGGCCGCCGAGTCCGTAGATCCCGAGGTTGCGGCGCAGCATCCTGTCGGCGCTGGTCGGCTTGTACCGGACGCCCTTGAGGGCGAGCGGCACGAGGGCGACGATGATCAGCGCGTTGAAGATCACGGCGGAGAGGATCGCGGACTCGGGCGAGGTCAGGCGCATGATGTTGAGCTCGTCCAGGCTCGGGTAGGCCACCGCGAACATGGCGGGGATGATCGCGAAGTACTTCGCGACGTCGTTGGCGAGGGAGAAGGTGGTCAGCGCTCCCCGGGTGATGAGGAGTTGCTTGCCGATGGCGACGATCTCGATGAGCTTGGTGGGGTCGGAGTCGAGGTCGACCATGTTGCCGGCCTCCTTCGCGGCCGACGTGCCGGTGTTCATCGCCACGCCGACGTCGGCCTGCGCGAGCGCCGGGGCGTCGTTGGTGCCGTCGCCGGTCATCGCGACCAGCTTGCCGCCCGCCTGCTCCCGCTTGATGAGGGCCATCTTGTCCTCGGGCGTGGCCTCGGCGAGGAAGTCGTCGACGCCGGCCTCCTCGGCGATGGCCTTCGCGGTCAGCGGGTTGTCACCGGTGATCATGACGGTCCTGATGCCCATGCGGCGCAGTTCGTCGAACCGTTCCCGCATGCCGTCCTTGACGACGTCCTTCAGGTGGACGACACCCAGGACGCGCGCGCCCTTCTCGTCCTTGACCGCGACGAGCAGCGGCGTGCCACCGGCCTCGGAGATCCCGTTCGCCAGGGCGTCGGCGTCGTCGGCGACCTCGCCGCCCTGCTCACGGACCCAGTTGACGATCGACCCGGCCGCGCCCTTACGGGTCTGCCCACCGTCGACGTCGACACCGGACATACGGGTTTGGGCGGTGAACCCGATCCAGGTGGCGTGCGCCAGTTCGCCCTGGTGGCGTTCGCGCAGGCCGTACTTCTCCTTGGCGAGAACCACGATCGAGCGTCCCTCGGGCGTCTCGTCGGCGAGCGAGGACAGCTGCGCCGCGTCGGCCAGTTCGGCCTCTGTGGTGCCCTCGACCGGGACGAACTCGGAAGCCCGGCGGTTGCCGAGGGTGATGGTGCCCGTCTTGTCGAGCAGCAGCGTCGACACGTCACCCGCGGCCTCGACCGCGCGGCCCGACATCGCGAGGACGTTGCGCTGCACGAGCCGGTCCATGCCCGCGATGCCGATCGCGGAGAGCAGTGCGCCGATCGTGGTCGGGATCAGGCAGACCAGGAGCGCGCTGAGGACGATCAGGGAGGTCTGCCCGTCGGCGCCCGCGTAGATCGCGAACGGCTTCAGAGTGACGACCGCGAGCAGGAAGACGATGGTGAGGGATGCCAGGAGGATGTTGAGGGCGATCTCGTTCGGGGTCTTCTGCCGGGCGGCGCCCTCGACCAGGCCGATCATGCGGTCGATGAACGTCTCGCCCGGCTTCGTCGTGATCTTGATGACGATCCGGTCGGAGAGCACCTTCGTACCGCCCGTGACCGCACAGCGGTCGCCGCCGGACTCGCGGATCACGGGGGCGGACTCGCCCGTGATGGCGGACTCGTCCACGGACGCGACGCCCTCGACGACGTCACCGTCGCCGGGAATGACGTCACCGGCCTCGCAGACCACCAGGTTCCCGATCTTCAGCTCGGTGCCCGGGACCCTCTCCTCGTCCTTGCCGACGATCCGGCGCGCCACGGTGCCGGTCTTGGCCTTGCGCAGGGTGTCGGCCTGGGCCTTGCCCCGGCCCTCGGCGACCGCCTCCGCCAGGTTGGCGAAGATCGTGGTGAGCCACAGCCAGGCGGTGATCGCCCAGCCGAACCAGTCACCCGGGTTCCTCACGGCGAGGACGGTGGTCACCACCGAGCCGACGAGCACCACGAACATGACCGGCGACTTGATCATCACGCGCGGGTCGAGCTTCCTGATCGCGTCCGGGAGGGAGACGACCAGCCGCTTGGGGTCGAACAGGCCTCCACCGACCCGGCCGGGTGAGGGGTGTCCCCCGGGCAGGTCGCCGTGGGGCGCCTCGGTCGCGGTCGTGATGGACATGGCGTCCTCGTGCTTCTTCACGTCGTTGGTCATGCCGCGAGCCCTTCGGCGAGCGGTCCCAGCGCGAGCGCCGGGAAGTAGGTGAGACCGGCGATGATCAGGATCGTGCCGACCAGGAGACCGGTGAACAGCGGCTTCTCCGTGCGCAGGGTGCCCACGGTCTCCGGGACCGGCTTCTGCTCGGCGAGCGAGCCGGCCAGGGCCAGGACGAACACCATCGGAAGGAAGCGGCCCAGGAGCATGGCGATGCCGAGGGTGGTGTTGAACCACTGGGTGTCGGCGTTCAGGCCCGCGAACGCGGAGCCGTTGTTGTTGGCGCCGGAAGTGTAGGCGTAGAGGATCTCGGAGAAGCCGTGCGCGCCGGAGTTGGTCATCGAGTGCGACGGGGTGTCCAGGGCGAGCGAGGCCGCCGTGAAGCAGAGCACGAGCGCCGGGGTGACCAGGATGTAGCAGGCGGCGAACTTGATCTCGCGGGTGCCGATCTTCCTGCCCAGGTACTCCGGGGTGCGGCCGACCATCAGGCCCGCGAGGAACACGGCGATGACCGCCATGATCAGCATGCCGTAGAGGCCGGAGCCGACGCCGCCGGGCGCGATCTCGCCGAGCTGCATGCCCAGCATGGTGATGCCGCCGCCGAAGCCGGTGTAGGAGGAGTGGAAGGAGTTGACCGCGCCGGTCGAGGTCAGGGTGGTCGCCACCGCGAAGAGGGCCGAACCGCCGATGCCGAAGCGGGTCTCCTTGCCCTCCGTCGCCCCGCCCGCGAGCTCGAAGGCCGCTCCCCTGCCCGCGAACTCGGTCCACATCATCAGGGCGGTGAAGCCGATCCAGATGACGGCCATCGCGCCGAGGATCGCGTACCCCTGCTTCAACGATCCGACCATGCGGCCGAAGGTGCGCGTCAGCGCGAAGGGGATGAGCAGGATCAGGTAGATCTCGAAGAGGTTGGAGAGCCCGTTGGGGTTCTCGAAGGGGTGGGCGGAGTTGGCGTTGAAGTAGCCGCCGCCGTTGGTGCCCAGCTCCTTGATGACCTCCTGGGAGGCGACCGCGCCGCCGTTCCACTGCTGCGTGCCGCCGGTGAACTGCCCCACCTCGTGGATGCCGGAGAAGTTCTGGATCGCGCCGCACGCCACCAGGACGAGCGCGCCGACGACGGAGATCGGCAGCAGGATCCGGACCGTGCCCCGGACCAGGTCGGCCCAGAAGTTGCCCAGCTCACCGGTACGGGAGCGGGTGAAGCCGCGCACCAGGGCGACGGCCACCGCGATGCCGACCGCCGCCGACACGAAGTTCTGCACCGCCAGGCCGCCGGTCTGCACGACGTGGCCCATGGCCTGTTCGCCGTAGTACGACTGCCAGTTGGTGTTGGCCACGAAGGACGCGGCCGTGTTGAACGCCTGGTCCGGATCGATCGACACGAAGCCGAGCGAGCCGGGCAGCGACCCCTGCACCCGCTGGAGCAGGTACAGGAACAGCACGCTCACGGCGGAGAAGGCGAGCACCGCGCGCAGATAGGCGGGCCAGCGCATCTCCACCGACGGGTTCGCGCCGATCGCCCGGTAGATCCACTTCTCGGGCCGGTGGTGCTTCTCCGAGGAGTACACCTCCGCCATGTGGTCGCCCAGCGGCCGGTAGGACAGACCGAGGGCGACGACCAGGGCCAGAAGCTGGAGCACACCAGCAAGAACAGGACTCATCTCGTGCCTCAGAACCTCTCCGGCTTGAGGAGGGCGAGGACGAGATAACCAAGGAGGGCGGCGGCGACGAGCAGACCGACGACGTTCTCGACAGTCACGGCTTCGCCACCCCCTTGGCGATGAACGCCACCAGCGCGAAGATCGCGACCGTGGTGACGACGAAGGCCAGGTCGGCCATCGTGGGCTCCCGGTGAAGAAGGAAAGCGGATTCTCGGACGAGATGAGGAAACAGCCTTTTCGAGCCATCGCCGCCTTCGTTGACGCCGCCCTGACGCCTTCGGCGCTTCTCTTGACGCGTCCCCTACGCGGAGCCGCCTTCGCGGGTCCGGGACCCGGCCGCGGCCTCTCCCGTCAGCGGCACGTCAAATCTGCCCGCCGCCGCGTAAACGACGCGTAGCCCCGCCCGGCCCTCCCCGTCCCGAGCACCTAGCGTCGGCGTCATGCAGCCCCCGCTTCCCGCCCCCCGCTCCGGTCCCGGCCCCGGTCCGGTCGACGACGTACTGCACGACGCCGACTGGGCCGCTGAAGCACGTTCCGCCCTCGCGTGCGCGGGACTGCTGCTCGGGACGTCACTGGGCGTCGAGGCCTGCGCGCACGGGCCGACCCTGCCGGGCACGGTGGGGTGGATCGCCCTGGCGGCACTCCTGCTGGTGGTCCTGCTGCCCCCGCGCGTGGGTGTCGCACCGAACCTGCTCGTGGTCCGGGGACTGTGGCTGACCAGGACGGTCCGCATCGACCGGCTCACCCTGGTCTCCTGGCCGGAGGGCACCGCCCGGCGCCTGGTCCTGCGGGACGAGGAGGGGGCACGGGCCGAGGTCGACCTCCGGGTCCTCCTGGCCAACCCGGCGTTGTGGCTACGGATCGAAGCGGGCGCCCGTGTCTCCCGGCAGCGCGGCCTCCTCACCCGCGGCACCGCCGACCTCGCGCGTCTCTCGCTATGGGTCCACGGGGAGACGACGCGCTCCGTCTTCAAGGTCTCCGGCCTGGAGTAGCGCCTCCGGGGCGTCCGGCACGAGCGCGGCGAGGCCGACCGGGTCGCCCGTGACGAGCCCGGCCTCCTCCGGCGGCATCGAGGCGACGCGCGCGCCGCGTCCGGGGACCGGGTCCGGTTCCTCCGGCGCGGTCCTCCTCCCGGCCGGGGCGGGACGCCCGCGAGCCTCGCGGACACGTCTTGACGCTTCCCTGACGCACCCGCCCGGAATGGCCGGGCAGACGGTGCGTACGCTGACTCGGCCATCCATGCGATGGCCGGAAATATCACCTCAACAGCAGTTTCGGGAGCACTTCATGGCCACCACGAAGGACAAGCGCGTCGAAGGGTCCGGGCGGTTGCGCGCGTGGATGCTCGAGGGTCTGTCCGACATGGGCAAGGGCAGGCCGTCCCGGCCCGAGGAGTCCGCCCCGGACGCCGGGCACAAGGGGCAGCCCTGGTGGCGGGTGATGTGCCTGACCGGCGTCGACTACTTCTCCACCCTCGGCTACCAGCCCGGCATCGCGGCCCTGGCCGCCGGGCTGCTCTCCCCCGTGGCGACGGTCGTGCTGGTGGTCGTGACCCTGGCCGGCGCACTGCCGGTCTACCGGCGGGTGGCCGAGGAGAGCCCGCACGGCGAGGGCTCGATCGCGATGCTGTCGCGGCTGCTGTCCTTCTGGCAGGGCAAGCTGTTCGTGCTCACCCTGCTCGGCTTCGCGGCGACCGACTTCCTCATCACGATCACCCTGTCGGCGGCGGACGCCTCCACCCACCTGGTGGAGAACCCCCACCTGGAGTCCGCACTCCACGACAAGCAGCTGGTCATCACCCTGATTCTGATCGCCCTGCTCGGCGCGGTGTTCCTCAAGGGCTTCCTGGAGGCCATCGGCGTCGCCGTCGCCCTCGTCGGGACGTACCTCGCGCTCAACGTCGTCGTCGTGGTCACGGGCGTGTGGCACGTCGTGACCGAGGGCCACGTGGTGACGGACTGGTCCGCCGCCCTGACCCAGGAGCACGGCAACGTCTTCGTCATGATCGGCGTCGCCCTGATCGTCTTCCCCAAGCTCGCGCTCGGCCTGTCCGGCTTCGAGACGGGCGTGGCGGTCATGCCGCACGTGAAGGGCGATCCGGGGGACACCGAGGAGAAGCCCGCCGGCCGGATCCGCGGCACCAAGAAGCTCCTGACGACGGCCGCGCTGATCATGAGCGTCTTCCTGGTCTCCACGAGCTTCCTCACCACCGTGCTCATCCCCCACGAGGAGTTCGAGTCCGGCGGCGACGCCAACGGCCGCGCGCTCGCCTATCTCGCGCACGAGTACCTGGGCAACGCCTTCGGCACCGTCTACGACGTCTCGACCATCCTCATCCTGTGGTTCGCCGGTGCCTCGGCCATGGCCGGCCTGCTCAACCTGATGCCCCGCTACCTGCCCAAGTACGGCATGGCCCCGCACTGGGCCCGCGCCGTGCGCCCCATGGTCATCGTCTTCACCCTCGTCGCCTTCCTCGTCACCTGGATCTTCGACGCCGACGTCGACGCCCAGGGCGGCGCGTACGCCACCGGTGTCCTGGTCCTGATCTGCTCGGCCGCCATCGCGGTGACGATCGCCGCCCGCAAGGCGGGCCAGCGCGGCTGGACCATCGGCTTCGGCGTCATCTCCGTCGTCTTCCTCTACACCACGGTCGTGAACGTCGTCGAGCGACCGGACGGCGTGAAGATCGGCGCCTGCTTCATCGCCGGCATCATCCTCATATCCCTCCTCTCCCGGCTCGGCCGCGCCTTCGAAGTGCGTGTCACCCACATCGAGCTCGACGAGATGGCCCGGCGCTTCGTCCAGGACACCGCACGCCGCACGCCGCGCTTCGTCGCCAACGAACCCGACGCCCGCGACGTCGCCGAGTACCGAGCCAAGATCGAACAGGTCCGCGCCGACAACGACCTCCCCGACACCGAGGACCTGGTCTTCGTCGAGGTGACCGTCACCGACCCCTCCGAGTTCGAGGCCGGACTCACCGTCCGCGGTGAGGTGCTGCACGGCCGCTACCGCGTCCTGACCGTCGAGTCCTCCTCCGTGCCCAACGCCATCGCCGCCCTCCTCCTGCACATCCGCGACACCACGGGCGCCTGCCCCCACGTCTACTTCGAGTGGACCGAGGGCAACCCGTTCAGGAACTTCCTGCGCTTCTTCCTCCTCGGCCAGGGCGAGGTCGCCCCGGTCACCCGCGAGATCCTGCGCGAGGCGGAGCCCGACCGGGACCGCCGCCCCCGCGTCCACGTCGGCTAGGGACGTGGGCGCCGGAGATCGGCGTCAGGAGGATCAGGGCCACCTCGCGCGGTACGAGGCGCCGGTGCCGCGGACGGCCCCGGAAGTCGGGCCCATCGCTCGCGGAGACCGGTGGCCACCTGCGCGTGCGCCGCGGAAGCCGATGGAGCCGCGGCTGCCCGGGAGCGCCGCCGAGGAGCGGGGGTCTCCTTCGCCCGGCCCCAGGCCGTGACGCCCCGATCACCGTCCTCCCGCCCCGCCCCGCCCCGCGCCGGTGGCGGCCGCGCCGGGGTGCGCCGCGCAGGCCCGTCAGGGCCTTGCGTCCGCGGGCCCGGGGGATCAGATCCGGAACCTCAGCCGGCAGACCGCGGCATCCGTGTCCTGGCGCACGGCGTGGGCGACGACCGCGCCCCGCTGGTTCTGCAGCAGGCGCTGCCACAGGTGTTCCGGTTCCACCTCGGGAACCAGGACGGTGATCCGGGCGTTCGGCTCGGCCGCGCGCAGCTCGCGCACGTAGGCGGTGATGGGCCTGCCGAGCGTGCGCTTCTCGGAGGGGAGCCGGATCAGGGGCACGCCGGGACCCCACAGCGCCCAGTCCCGCTCCAGGGCCTCGGTGGCGGCCAGGTCCTCGGCGTCCGGGTGGCAGACGGTGACGGCCCGCACCTCGTCACCGAGGGAGACCGCGGCGGTGAGGGCCTCGCTGGTGAGCCGGGTCAGGGAGGAGACGGGAACGAGGACGAGGGAGCGCTCGCGGTGCGGCGGCTCGGGGATCCGGCCGACACCGAGGCGCCGGCCGATCCTGCCGTACGACCGGCGCACGGTCTCGAAGAGGAGGACGAGGAGGGGCAGGGCGACGATGATCAGCCAGGCGCCGTCGAGGAATTTGGTGGTCGTGACGACGATCGCGGAAACACCCGTCAGAACGGCACCGAGGCCGTTGAGGAGGGCCTTCGCGGCCCAGCGGGTACCGCGCTCCCGGCGCCAGTGCAGCACCATGCCGGTCTGAGCGATCGTGAAGCCGACGAACACGCCGATCGCGAAGAGCGGGACGAGGGTGTTGGTGTCGCCGCCGGAGAAGACCAGCAGGGCGGCGGAGACCACGGCGAGCCAGACCACACCGTGCCGGTGCACCTGCCGGTCGGCCTTGAGACCGAAGACGTGCGGCAGGCAGTTGTCCCGGGCGAGCAGTTTGAGCAGGACGGGCAGACCGCCGAAGGAGGTGTTGGCGGAGAGCGCGAGCAGCACCATGGTGGCGAACTGGACGACGTAGAAGGCCCCGTTGTGGCCGAGGGAGGCGTCGGCGAGCTGGGCGAGGACGGTGACGCCCTCGACGGGCCGGAGCCCGAAGCGGGAGATCAGTACGGACAGGCCGATCAGCATCACGCCGAGCAGGGCGCCGAGGGCGACCTCCGCGCGCATCGCCCGGCGGGCGGCCGGGGTACGGAACGACGGCACCGCGTTCGCGATCGCCTCGACCCCGGTGAGGGCCGAGCAACCCGAGGCGAACGCCTTCAGCAGGAGCAGGGCGCCCACGGTGGTGGCGTTGTCGGCGAGCACCGAGGGGTGGCCGGCGGAGGCGGCCGTGGAGACGGGGGCGTCACGGAACAGGCCGACGACGACCAGCACCATGATCGCGCCGACGAAGACGGCTGTCGGGGCGATGAAGGCGCGTGCCGAGTCGACGATGCCCCGCATGTTCACGGCCGTGACGAGCACGAGGACGCCGAGGCAGAGCACCAGCCGGTCGTCGTAGAGGCCGGGGAAGGCGGAGGTGAGGGCGGCGACACCGGCGGTGACGGCGACGGCCACGTTGAGGACGTAGTCGAGGACGAGCGAGGCGGCCGCGACCAGGCTCGCACGGCGGCCGAGATGGGCCTTGGCCACGGCGTAGGAGCCGCCGCCGTCCGGGAACGCCTCGATGACCTGCCGGTACGAGGCGACGAGGACGACGAGCAGTCCCGCGATGGCCAGGGTGACCGGGAGGGTGAAGCCGAGGCCGTGAGCGCCGGCGGCCGCCAGGACGAGGACGATCGCCTCGGGTCCGTACGCCACCGACGCCATCGCGTCCAGCGACAGCGCGGCGAGACCGGTGAGGGTGGTCAGCTTGTGCCGGCTCTCGGCGTCGGGCGGTTCGGCGCCGGGGGTGGCGCTCTTCTCGGCGGTCGGAGCGGTCGGAGCGGTCATGCGGACGGATCCCTTCGGGTGTGGCTCCGCTCAGCGTGCGCCCCGAGGACGAGAGACCCGTTCACTCCTGGCGTTTTCTTGGCGCCGGTCGGCCCGTTCCTCACGCTTCCCTGACACCGGCCCGGCCTCGGCGTCAGGGAAGCGTGAAGACTTCCGGCGCGAGGACCTGCTCGGAGGCCCGTTCGGCCTACAGTCCTGCTATGAACAGGTACGACGGGAGGACGTCCGCCGACCGCCGTGTGCGTCGCATTTCGGTGGCCCTCGCCGCTGCGGTCGTGCCCGTCGGCGCCTTGGGGGTGATCGCCGACAGCATGTGGTTGCTCGGCGTGGGCGCGTGGCTCCTCATCGTCGCCTTCCTCATGGAGCTCGTCTACCGCCCCTGAGTTCCCTTGTCCCACCCCTGCCGGCGGACGGGCACGTGGACGACCTGGACGGCCGCTACGCCGCTCGTCGACGAGCGGGAGCGCGACCACGCGGCCTTGGCCGGGGGCGGCCGGGTGAACGCCGGTAAGTTACGACGTTCCGCAACCGGGATCCGGAAGGTGCCCCGGCCCCGCTCATGGCGCGAACCGGGCGCGGACCGTGCCCGGCCCTCAGTCGAGTCCGGGCACGGGATCGACGTCCCGGCCGCCGTGCGCGGGCCGGTGGGCGCCGCGCAGCCGCTCCTCCAGCGCCTCCAGGAGGCCGGGCAGGTCGGGGGCGACGGCGAGGTCGTCCAGGGTGGACGCCGCGAGGAACCCGGTGCCGGAGATCCCGCGCAGGGCGCCGAGCAGCGGCGTCCAGAAGCCCCCGGCGTCGAGGAGGCCGACGGGCTTGGCGTGGAAGCCGAGCTGGCGCCACGACCACACCTCGAAGATCTCCTCCAGGGTCCCGAGCCCGCCGGGCAGGGCCGCGAAGGCGTCCGCGCGGTCGGCCATGATCGCCTTGCGCTCGTGCATCGAGTCGCAGACGACCAGCTCCGTCACCCCCTCGTGCGCCCACTCCCGCTCGATCATGCTGCGCGGAATGACGCCGACGACCTCGCCGCCCGCCTTCAGGGCCGCGTCCGCCAGGACCCCCATCAGTCCCGTACGGCCGCCGCCGTAGACGAGTCCGATCCCGCGCCGGGCCAGATCGGCGCCGACCGCGGCGGCCAGTTCGGCGTACGCCGGGTCGTGTCCGTCGGAGGAGGCGAGGAAGACGGCGAGGCGGCGCATGGTGACCTCCCGGGGCGGCTGCGGCGGACGGTCCGGTCTATCACGGGCGCTTCCGCTCCGACCAGGGGGCTTTCGGGGCGCGGGGCGCGCGCCCCGCCGGTTCAGGGGCTCGTCGTGGAGACCGCGTACACCCGGGGGAAGGCCGGTTCCGTGAGGTCGACCGTGATGTCCGTGGTGGGGCGGGGTTTCTCCCGGGTGACGGTGGTGCCCGACCAGGCCGGGGTGTTCGGGAAGGTCCAGGCGGCGATGGAGCGGTCGCGTTCGCCGATGGTGACCCGGCCCGGAGTGAGCTGGGCGCGGGCGGCGCCGGACTCGGCGAGGAAGGTGTCGAGGCCGGCGGCGGTCGTCGTGAACCGGACGTAGAGCCGGCTGGTCTTCCAGTTGCTGGTCTCGTAGTAGGCAACGTCCCGGGCGCCGGAGGGGATCGGGACCTCGAAGACCCGGCGCTTCATCTGGGAGGGCCAGTTGTCCTGGAGGCCGGCCGCCGAGGACTCGCGCTCCTTGTCGCGGCCGCTGTCGCGGCTCTGGCCCGCGGAGATGACGAGGTAGCCGGCCGGGATGCCGACGAGGAGCACGATGATGACGGCCGTCAGCCAGCGGCGGCGGATCATGTGCCGGCGGTCCTCGGGCAGCCGCTCGCGCGGTGCGCGGGGCGGGGCGGACGACGGGTGGGGCGGGGTCATGAAGGGGGGTCCTCGGGGGTGCGGGCGGTCCGGGCCGAGGTCCCGCTGCGCAGGGCCTGGGCGTAGCGCTCGTACCGTTCGTACCGCTCGACGCGGCGCCGGTTGGCGCGGCGGAAGCGGCGGGCGACGAGCCGGGCGAGGTCGGCGGCGCCGACCATGCCGGCCTCGGGGCCGAGCTGGGCGCGGACGAGACGGGCCTCGGGGCGGTAGCCGCGGCCGGTGAGGTGGCGGCGGAAGGAGTCCCGGGCGGGGCCGATGAGGAGGTCGTCGGCGGCGGAGACGCCTCCGCCGATGACGAAGCAGGAGGGGTCGAGGGCGGCGGCGAGGTTGGCGATGCCGACGCCGAGCCACTGGCCGATGTCCTGGAACAGCTCGACGCACATGGCGTCGCCCTCGCGGGCGAGCTCGGTGATGAGCGGGCCGGTGATGTCGGGGACGTGGCCCTTGACCCGCTCGATGATGTTGTACGCGACCGGGGAGTCGGCGGCGGCCAGCTCGCGGGCCTCGCGGACCAGCGCGTTGCCCGAGCTGTACTGCTCCCAGCAGCCGCGGTTGCCGCAGGGGCAGCGGTGGCCGCCGGGGACGACCTGCATGTGGCCGAACTCGCCGGCGACGCCGTACTTGCCCCGCTTGACCTGGCCGTCCTCCAGGATGGCGCCGCCGATGCCGGTGCCGAGGGTGATCATGACGAGGTGGTCCTCGCCGCGTCCGGCGCCGAAGCGCCACTCGGCCCAGGCGGCGGTGTTGGCGTCGTTGTCCACCATGACGGGGACGGCGAGCCGGCCCTGGAGGGCGTCGCGGAGGGGCTCGTTGCGCCAGGCGAGGTGCGGGGCGAAGAGGACCGTGGCGCGCTCGGCGTCGACCCAGCCGGCCGCGCCGATGCCGACGGCGTGCACGTCGTGCCGGTCGGAGAGGTCCAGGACCAGTTCGACGATGGTGTCCTCGACGACCTTGGGGCTCTTGGACTTGTCCGGGGTCTCCGTGCGGAGCTTCTCCAGGATGTTGCCGTCGGCGTCGACGACCCCGGCCATCACCTTCGTGCCGCCGATGTCGATGCCGACGGTCGGCACCCGGGGGGCCGTCAGGTGGGAGCGCCGTTCCCGGGTCCCCACGGTCCGCAGCACGGTGCCGCGGGCGGAGCCGCGGTGGGCGAGGTCACGGTAGGTACTCATCGGCTCCGATTCTGCCAGGTGGGGTGTGCGGGGGCCGTTACGTCGCGGAGGGGCGTTCCAGTTCGTGGCGCAGGTCCTCCAGCTCGCTGCCGCCGGCCATCTGCCGGGTCAACTCGTCGAGGGTGACGGAGCCCTTGGTGTGGCTGCCGGCCGTCGTGCCGCGCTTGAGGAGGACGAAACGGTCGCCGACGAGGTGGGCGTGGTGGGGGTTGTGGGTGATGAGGACCACGCCGAGGCCCTGGTCGCGGGCGGCGGCCACGTACTTCAGGACGACCCCGGACTGCTTGACGCCGAGGGCGGCGGTCGGCTCGTCGAGGACGAGGACCTTGGCGCCGAAGTGGACGGCGCGGGCGATGGCCACGCACTGGCGCTCGCCGCCGGAGAGGGTGCCGATGGGCTGGTCGACGTCGCGCAGGTCGATGCCCATGCGGAGCAGGGCCTCGCGGGTGGTGGCGCGCATGAGCCCGGCGTCGAGCCGCTTGAGGGGGCCCCGGCCCTTCGTCGGCTCGGAGCCGAGGAAGAAGTTCCGCCAGACCGGCATGAGCGGGACGACGGCGAGGTCCTGGTAGACGGTGGCGATGCCCCGGTCGAGGGCGTCGCGCGGGTTGGCCAGGGTGACCTCCTCGCCCTCGATGCGGAAGGTCCCGGCGTCGTGCCGGTGCAGTCCGGCGACGATCTTGATGAGGGTGGACTTGCCTGCGCCGTTGTCGCCGAGGACGCAGGTGATCTCCCCCGCGCGGACCTCCAGGGAGACCCCTTCGAGGGCGCGGATGTTGCCGTAGTACTTGCTGACGTCGTCGAGCTCGACGAGGGGCGCGGTCGCGGTCGTCACTTGGTGGCCTCCACGCGCTTGCGGATCCAGGCGTTCAGGAGGGTCGCGAGCAGCAGCATCGCGCCCAGGAAGAACTTGAACCAGTCCGGGTTCCACTCGGCGTACACGATGCCCTTGCTGGTCATGCCGAAGATGAGGGCGCCGACCGCCGAGCCGATGGCCGAGCCGTAGCCGCCGGTGATCAGGCAGCCGCCGATGACGGCCGCGATGATGTAGATCAGCTCGTTGCCGACGCCCTCGCCGGACTGGACGACGTCGAAGGAGAAGAGCAGGTGCTGGCCGGAGATCCAGGCGCAGAAGGCCACGCCCGCGTAGAGGCCGATCTTGGTGCGGTGGACGGGGACGCCGACCGCGCGGGCCGCGTCGGCGCCGCCGCCGACCGCGAAGATCCAGTTGCCGAAGCGGGTGCGGAGCAGGATCCAGGTGGCGAGCGCGACCAGGCCGAACCACCACAGGACGGTGACCTTGAACTCGACCCCGCCGAGGGTCAGCTGCGAGGCGAAGAGCTTGCGGGCGGAGGGGAAGCCCTCCATGTCGGCGATGGTCTTGGTGGAGACGGTGCCGCTGATCAGCTTGGTGAGGCCGAGGTTGAGGCCGGTCAGCATGAGGAAGGTGCCGAGCGTGATGATGAAGCTGGGCAGCCTGGTGCGGGTCAGCATGACGCCGTTGAAGACGCCGATCGCCAGGGTGACGAGCAGCGAGACGCCGACGCCGACCCAGACGTTCGCCGTCATCTGGTAGCTGAACATCGAGGAGACCAGCGCGGAGCTGGTGACCATGACGCCGGCGGAGAGGTCGAACTCGCCGCCGATCATCAGGAGGGCGACGGGGACGGCCATGATGCCGATGGTGGAGGCCGCGTAGAGGACGGTGCCGAGGCTGGAGGGGCGCAGGAAGCTGTCGGCGAAGACCGCGAAGAAGACGAAGACGGCGGCCGCGCCGACGACCGAGCCCAGCTCGGGGCGGGCGAGGAGCTTCTTCAGCGGGGTCGTGCGCAGCAGGCGTTCGTCGACGTGGTCGATGCCGGACGGCGGGGCGGTGGAGCTCATCGGGTGCCCCGATCCGCGTAGGCGACGAGGTCGGCGGCGTTCTCCCCGGTGATGATCTGGGGGCCGGTGAGGACCGGCTTGCCGCCGCCGAGGACGTCGGCGTTGTAGCGGTACAGCCAGAGCAGGTCGACGGCCTCGTACCCCTGGAGGTAGGGCTGCTGGTCGACGGCGAAGCCGAGGGTGCCGGCCTTGAGGGCGGTGGCGACCTTGGCGTTGAGGTCGAAGGTGTCGATCTCGGCCTTGCTGCCGGCGCTCTTCGCGGCCTGGACGGCGGTGTCGGCGAAGGGGGCGCCGAGGGTGACGACGGCGTCGACGTCCTTGTCGGACTGGAGCTTGGCCTCGATGGAGGCCTTCACGTCGGGCATGTTGGTGCCGTCGACGTACAGGTTGACGAGCTCGCCGCCGAAGGTCTTCTTCGCTCCCGCGCAGCGCTGCTCGTGGCCGACGTTGCCCTGCTCGTGCAGGACGCAGAGCGCCTTCTTCTTCCCGCGCCTGTCGAGCTCCTCGCCGACGGCCTCGCCGGCGACGGTCTCGTCCTGGCCGATGTGGGTGAGGGCGCCGTAGGCCTTGGACTGCTCGGCGCCGGAGTTCACGGTGATCACCGGGATGCCTGCCTTGACGGCCTTCTCTACGGCGGCCTTCATGGCGTCGGGCTTGGCGAGGGTGACGATCAGGCCGTCGACGCCCTTGGCGATGTACGAGTCGACCAGCTGCGCCTGCCGCTGGGCCTCGTCGTCGTGGGCGTAGAGGAAGTTGACGTTGTCCTTGACGGCGGCCTGCTGGGCGCCCTTCTGGACGATGTCCCAGAAGGTGTCGCCGTCGCCCGAGTGGGTCACCATCGCGAAGGTCCAGCGGGGGGTGTCGACGGCCGCCCTGCCCTGGGCCTGCGCGGCCTTGCGGGCGTCCTCCGCCCGCTTGCCGCCGGTGCTGCTGCATCCGGCGAGCGCCGTCGTCAGCGCGAGTGCGAGCACGGCGCCGACCGCGGCGCGTACCCCTCCTGTCCGAAGCCTGGTCACGAGGCCGTGCCCTCCTTTGTGTCCTTTGCACGCATTGCAGGCGTGCATTGCAGTATCGGTCATGCGGGTCGGGCGGCTCGCCGCGGGGCCCGCCCCGGATCACGGACGGGCCATCAGCCGGAACTCGAAGGAGTGGTGGGCGGCCCGGTAGAGGTGGGAGCCGTACTCGACGGCCCGGCCGGTGTCGTCGTAGGTGACGCGCTCCATGGTGAGCAGCGGGGCTCCCTCCTCCTCGCCGAGCAGCGCGGCCTCGGCGGCGGTCGCGGCGCGGGCGCCGACGGTCTGGCGGGCGCTGTGCAGGGTGAGCGCGGCGGAGCGCAGCAGCCGGTGGAGGCCGGTGGTCTCCAGGAGCGCGGTGTCCGGTTCCAGGAGCCCGGCCGGGAGGTGGTTGCGCAGGTGCGCCAGGGGTTCGCCGCGCGCGGTGCGGAGCCGTTCCAGGTAGCGGACCTCGCTGCCCTCGGGTACGCCGAGGGCGGCGGCGACCGGTCCGGTGGCGGGTTCGAGCCGGTTGACCAGGACGCGGGTGGCGGGGTGCCGTCCCGCGGCCTCCAGGTCGTCGTAGAGGCTGCTGAGCTCCGGGGGCCGCCGGACGCCGGTGTGCACGACCTGGGTGCCGACGCCCCGGCGGCGGACCAGGAGTCCCTTGTCGACGAGGGTGCGGATGGCCTGGCGGACGGTGGGGCGGGAGAGGCCCAGGCGGGCGGCGAGGTCGATCTCGTTGCCGAGGAGGGTGCCCGGGGCCAGCGTCCCGTCCTCCACGGCGCTCTCCAGCTGGCGGGCCAGCTGGAAGTAGAGGGGGACCGGGCTGGTGCGGTCCACCGAGAGCGGGGGGAGGGCGGAGCCGGACTGCGGGGGCACGGGGGGAGCGTAGCCCCGGGGCGCGGACGGCGGGAACCCGATGACGGGAAGTCGTGACGTCCTGTTGTCCTGACAAATCCTTGACAGGGGGTGCGGGCGCCTCCACGGTGGGGCCATGCGCATCGGACTCATCGGTACGGGACGGATCGGGAGCTTCCACGCGGGGGTGCTGGCCCGCCACCCGGAGGTCGGGTCCCTGGTCGTGGCGGACGCGGACCCCGCGCGGGCGGCCGGGGTGGCGGGGGCGCTCGGCGCGGAGGCGGCGCCGGACGTGGCCGCGCTGCTCGGGAGCTCCCCGGACGCGGTGGTGATCGCCTCGGCGACGGCGGCGCACGCGGAGCTGATCGCCCGCGCCGCCGGGGCGGGCCTGCCGGCCTTCTGCGAGAAGCCGATCGCCCTGGACGTTCCGGGGACGCTCGCCGCGCTCGACGCGGTGGCGGCGGCGGGCACGGAGCTCCAGCTGGGGTTCATGCGCCGCTTCGACGCGGGGTACCGGGCGGCCCGCGAGGCGGTGCGGTCGGGGCGGCTCGGCCGGCTGCACACCGTACGGGCGGTGACCTCCGACCCGCGGCCGCCGCCCGCCGCGTACCTGCCGCTCTCCGGCGGGCTCTTCCGCGACTGCCTGGTGCACGACTTCGACGCGGTCCGCTGGGTGACCGGGCGGGAGGTCGTCGAGGTGTACGCGGCGGGCTCGGACGCGGGCCCGGCGATGTTCCGGGAGGCGGGGGACGTGTCCTCGGCCGCCGCGCTGCTCACCCTGGACGACGGCACGCTGGTGACGGCGACCGCGACCCGGCGCAACGGCGCCGGGTACGACGTGCGGATGGAACTGGCGGGCGAGCGGGGCCAGATCGGGGTGGGCCTGGACGACCGCACCCCGCTCGTCTCGGTGGAGCCGCAGGGACCGCCCGCGCCGGAGAAGCCGTGGCCCGGCTTCCTGGAGCGGTTCGCCCCGGCGTACGAGGCGGAGTTGGACGCCTTCGTACGGCTCGTGCGCGGCGCGGCGCCCAATCCGTGCGACGGGCGGGAGGCCCTGGCGGCGCTGCGGATCGCGGAGGCGTGCGAACGCTCACGGCGGGAGGGGCGGCCGGTGCGGGTGGAGGGCTCCGGCTGACGCGCCGAAGGGGTCCGGGCGGTCCGCCGAGGACTCCGGGCGGTCCGCCGAGGGGCGCTCTGTCAGCGGTTTCGCCCGACGCCGGGACGCTCCGCGCGCCCTGCCCCCGCCCTACGCGCCGTCCTCGGCGTCCAGGAGGCCCGCGTCGTGGACGAGGAGGGCGATCTGGACGCGGTTGTTGAGGCCGAGCTTGGCCAGGATCCGGGAGACGTACGTCTTGACGGTGGGCACGCCCATGTAGAGCTCGGCGGCGATCTCCGCGTTGGAGCGGCCGTGGCCGACGGCGACGGCCACCTCCCGCTCGCGGCCTGCGAGTTCGGCGAGGCGGTCGGCCGCCGTGGTGCGCCGGGGCTGTCCCGGCCGGCCCGCGACGTGGGTCATGAGCTGGCGGGTGACGGCCGGGGAGAGGACGGGGTCCCCGGCGGCGACCCGGCGGACGGCGGCGACGATCTCGGCGGGCGGCGTGTCCTTGAGGACGAAGCCGGCGGCGCCGGCCCGCAGGGCGCGCAGGACCTGCTCGTCGGCGTGGAAGGTGGTGAGGACGACGACCTCGGGGGCGCCGGGCCGGGCGCGCAGGAGTTCGGTGGCGGTGAGGCCGTCGACGTGGGGCATGCGGATGTCCATGAGGACGACGTCGGGGGCGTGCCGGGCGACGAGTTCGGGGACGTCCCGGCCGTCGGCGCCCTCGCCGACGACGGCGAGGTCGTCGGCGCCGCCGAGCATGAGGGTGAGGCCCGCGCGGACCAGGGGGTCGTCGTCGACGATGAGCAGCCGGATGGTCATGGGGGCCACGGTAGCCAGGCGTGCAGGGCGAAGCCGCCGTCGGGGGCCGGTCCGTGGGCGAGGCGGCCGCCGGCGAGGGCGGCGCGTTCGGTGAGTCCGATGAGGCCCTGTCCGGAGCCGGGGACGTGCGGGACGGGTCCGGCGGGGGCCGGGTTGTGGACGTCGACGGTGAGCCCTTCGCCGGGGCGGCCGCGGACGGTGACGGTGACGGGGGTGCCGGGCGCGTGCTTGCGGGCGTTGGTGAGGCCCTCCTGCGCGATGCGGTAGACGGTGCGGCCGGTGGCGGCGGGGACCGCGGCCGGGTCGTCGACGGTGGTGTCGAGGACGACCTCCGCCCCGGCCCCGCGGGACTCCTCGACCAGCGCGCCGAGGGTGGCGAGGGTGGGCTGGGGCCGGTTCCCCTCGCCGTCCTCGTCGGGGGCGCGCAGGACGCCGATGATCTCGCGGAGGTCCTGGAGGGCCTCGTGGGCGCTGTCGCGGATGACGCCGGCGGCGCGGGCGATCTGCTCGGGCGGGGCGTCGGGCCGGAACTCCAGGGCTCCGGCGTGGACGCTGAGCAGGGTGAGCCGGTGGGCGAGGACGTCGTGCATCTCGCGGGCGATGGCCTCGCGGGCGAGCCGCTGGGCCTGGGCGGCGCGCAGTTCGGCCTCGGCCTCGGCGCGGCGGGCGCGTTCCCTGAGGGCCTCGACGAGCTGGCGCCGGGAGCGGACGAGCATGCCCCAGGCGGTGACGAGCAGGATGAGGACGAAGCCGAGGACGAGGGAGAGCGTGAGGCCGGTGGTGGGGTCGGGCCGGAGGAAGGCCTGGGCGGTCGAGGTGGCGACGGCGAGCGCGCCGATCGGGGCGACCTCGCGGAAGGGACGGCGCACGGCGACGCTGAAGAGGCTCGCGAGGACGGCGCCGGCGGCGACCGGGGCCACCAGGTTCACCAGGGAGAGGCCGATCGCGAGCCCGGCCGGCCACCGGCGGCGCAGCCAGAGCGCGCAGCAGGCGGCGGCGCCGGCGAGCTGGTCGAGGAGGGTGACGGTCTCGCTGGTGTACTGCGCGCTGGTGTCGGCGGCGACGAGGCCGACGAGGGCGGCGAGCAGGAAGAGCGAGGTGTCCACGATCCAGTCGCGGACGGTACGGCGGGGCCGTGCCGCTCCGCTCCCGCCCGGTTCGACCAGGTGGGAGGGGAGCAGCCAGCGCTGCCGGTCCGTGCGGGTCATGTCCGCAATGTAAGCGGCCGGGGGCGCCCGTGAGGGGTTCGGGCAGCCGGGTCGCTACCGAAGTCGCGGAGGTCGGTACTTCGGTAGCGGCGGACGGGGACCGGGGGCGGACGCGGCCGCTCCCCCGCCCCGGTCATGATCGGGACATGAAGAGATTCCTGGAGACCGTCGGGTTCGTGATCGCCCTGGCCGGTGTGTGCGGGGTGGTCCGCGAGCTGACGGACGGCTGGTTCGGTGTCATGGGCCTGACCCGGTTCCTGACGGAGAACGTGGGGTTCCTGGAGGGGCGGGAGCTGTTCGCCAACATCGTGATAGCGGTGCTCGGCGGGGTCGTCCTGATCGTGTCGGACCGGGTGCCGAAGTCCTGAGCGCGCGTCTCAGGCGCCGGTGGAGTCCAGGCGGGTGACCTCGGCGAGGTAGTCCGCCGTCCGGTGCGCGGCGGAGCCGCCGGTGTAGAGGGCGGCGCCGGCGACGGCGAAGGGGAGGGAGCCGCCGAGGAGGGCGACGAGGCCGGGCCAGTCGCGCTCCTCGACGCAGTCGTCGTGGTGGACGTACTCGCTGGTGAGGAGGGCGGGGCAGGGGCTGCCGCCGCCGCTCTGCTCGTACGGGGTGACGAGGAGGACGGCGAACCAGATCCAGAGCAGGCCGGCGGCGGCGAGCAGGAGGATCCCCCAGCCCTGGGTGCGGCGGGCGCGGGCCCTGAACTCGTTGCTGTGGACGAGGGAACGCGTGGACGAGGACATGGAGGGAGAACCTACCGGTCGTCCTCGCCGGCCCCGCCGGGGCGGTCGGTCCCGTCGGCGGCGCGGCGGCCCCAGGTGGTGCCCGCGAGGACGAGGACCGCGCCCGCGAGGCCGAGGGCGCCGGGGCGGTCGCCGGCCACGGCGATGCCCGCGGCCGCGGCCCAGAGGGGTTCGGTGCCGAGGAGGAGGCTGACCCGGGACGGGGAGGTGCGGCGGACCGCCCACATCTGCACGAAGAAGGCGAAGAGCGTGCAGAAGACGGAGAGGAAGAGCAGTCCGGCCCATGCGCGCGGGCCGAAGTCGAGGGCGGTGGCCCAGGGGGAGGCGCCGGTGCCGGGGAAGGCGGCGATGACGGCGAACACGGCGACGGCTGAGCCGAGCTGGACGGTGGTGAGGGAGAGCGAGTCGGCCGAGCGGACCGCCTTGATCCGGGACATGGCCAGGACGTGGACGGTGCGGGCGAGTGCGGCGAGCAGCATGAGCAGGTCGCCGGTGGAGGGGGCGGTGAAGCCGCCGCCCTGGGTGAGCAGGACGACGCCCGTGACGGAGAGCCCGGCGGCGGCGAGGAAGGCGCGCGTCGGCCGGACGCCGGTGACGGCGGCCTCGGCGAGCGGGGTGAAGATCATGGTGAGGCTGATGATCAGGCCCGCGTTGGTGGCGGAGGTGTGGACGACGCCGTAGGTCTCCAGGAGGAAGATCCCGCCGAGGATCAGCCCGAGGGTGCCGGCGCCGCGCCACTGGGCGGCGGTCAGGGCGCGGAGCCTGTTCCACCCGGCGGCGACGAGGACGGGCAGCACCACCGCGAACCGCAGGACGAGGACGGCGATGACCGTGTGGGTGGTGGTGATGCCCTTGGCCGCGAGGTAGCTGGCGCCCCAGAAGACGGCGACGAGCAGGACGGGCAGGTCGGTGAGCCAGGCCCGGCGCGGGGCGCCGAGGGGCAGGGGTGCGGCGAACGACGGAGCCGACATCGGGCCGTTTCTCCAACTCTCTGGGTGGGGTGGAGACTTCGACGGCTCGCACGCGGAGGATCACCGTACCCGGAACGGCCCGTGGCGGCTACACCTTTCCGCCGCGCTCAGTAACTGCCGTACGCGGGGCGCCCTTCGCGTTCGTACGTGTGGACGGCGACGCCCGCGCCGGTGGTGTGCGACCCGGCGGGCCGGAAGGCGGTGGGGCGGACGCCGTCGGTGAAGAGGCGGCGGCCCGTGCCCAGGACGACGGGGAAGACGAGCAGGTGGAGGGTGTCGATGAGGTCGTGGTCGAGGAGGGTGCGGGCGAGGCCGGCGCTGCCGTGCATCTGGATCTCGCCGTCGAGCCGCTCCTTGAGGCCGGCGACCTCCTGGGCGACGTCGCCGCGGAGCACGGTGGTCCCGGCCCAGTCGGCCTCGGTGAGGGTGGTGCTGGCGACGTACTTGGGGAGGGCGTTCAGCTTGCTCGCGACCGGGTTGTCGGGGTCGGTCTGCTTCGGCCAGTAGCCGGCGAAGATGTCGTAGGTGCGGCGGCCGAGGAGGAAGGCGGTCGGCCGGGTGAAGACCTCGTCCACGAAGCGTCCGAAGTCCTCGTCGCCGTACGGCACGGACCAGCCGCCGTGCTCGAAGCCGTCGCTGCGGTCCTCGTCGGGGCCGCCGGGGGCCTGGACGACGCCGTCGAGGGTGAGGAACTGGGTGAGGCTGAGGGTGGCCATGGCGGATGCCTTTCCGTTCTCCGGACCATCGTGTTCCGAAAGCTCCGACCGCGCCGCCGGACGGAACTCATCGGTGCCGGACTCGACGTCCGATTGCCGCCGGTCTTCGCCCGCTCCCCCGGCTTTCATTGAACCCGCAACCACTTAGTGCTTCCACGGAGGTTCGGGATGTCCACGATGAGCGGCACGGCGGTCCTGGTGACGGGCGGCAGCAGGGGGATCGGCGCGGCGACGGCGGTACGGCTCGCCCGGGAGGGCGCGGACGTGGCCTTCACCTACGTACGGGACGAGGCGCGGGCCGCGGAGGTCGCGGCGCGGATCGGGGCGACGGGCCGGAAGGCGCTGCCGCTGCGGGCCGACGCGGCCGACCCCGGGGACGCGGCGGGCGCGGTCGCGTGGGCGGCGGACGCCCTGGGCCGGCTCGACGTCCTGGTGAACAACGCGGGCGTCGGGGTCCTCGGCCCGCTGGAGTCGCTGGCCCTCGCGGACGTGGACCGGGTCCTCGCCGTGAACGTCCGGGCGGTCTTCCTCGCCTCGCAGGCGGCGGCGGCCCGGCTGCCCGACGGCGGCCGGATCGTCACGATCGGCAGCTGCATGGCCCGGCGGGTGCCGGGCCCCGGCGGGACCCTGTACGCGATGAGCAAGACCGCCCTGACGGGCCTCACGAAGGCGCTCGCCCGCGAGCTGGGCGGCCGGGGCATCACGGCGAACCTCGTCCACCCCGGTCCCGTGGACACCGACATGAACCCGGCGGACGGCCCGCTCGCGGCGGGCCAGACGGCCCTCACGGCCCTCGGCCGCTTCGGCACCCCGGACGAGGTGGCGTCGATGGTGGCGTTCCTGGCGGGCCCGGAGGGGCGGTACGTGACGGGGGCGGAGTTCTCGGTGGACGGGGGGCACGCGGCGTGACGCGTGCGGGGAGGCGCACGACGGCGGTGGCAGGGGTGGCAGGAGTCGAACCTGCGGCATCCGGTTTTGGAGACCGGCGCTCTGGCCTCTGAGCTACACCCCTTCGGTGGGCCCGAGCATGACACCCGGCGCACGTCGGCCGCCACGTCTTTTCCGGGGCGTGCGGCCGGGGACGCGGTCCGGCGGAACGCGCGAGGGCGCACCGGTGCTGTCGGGCCGGTGCGCCCTCGGGGGCCGGGCGGGGTGTCGTGTCCCGCTCGGGTCGTGGGGGCCGGGCGGGTCGCCCGGCCGGGGGCGGGGGCCCGGGGGTGCCGTGTCGGCGGGTCACCCCCGGGAGGTCAGCCGCCCAGTTCCTGGTGGCGGGCGGTCAGCCGCGCCGTACCGGCCTCCGTGAGGGAGCCGAAGAGGCGGAGGCGGGAGATGCCGCCGTCCGGGTAGATGTCGATCCGGACGCGGGAGCCGACCGCCGGGGCGTCCAGGACGAAGCGGTGGTTGGTGTCGGGCTGGAGGCGGGTCCGGGGCAGGATCTCGGTCCACTCCTCGGAGCCCTCGGCCGCGACGGAGAGGGCGGCCCAGCCCGCGCTGTTGCCCTTGAGGTAGGCGGTGTCGATCTCGACGGCGCGGATCTCGGACTCGGCGACCAGGGCGTAGCGGATCCAGTCGTTGCCCTTGTCGCGGCGGCGGCGGGTCTCCCAGCCGTCGTCCATCTTGTGGGAGCGGCCCGGCTGGATGGTGTGGGTGGCCGGGGAGTAGAAGCGGTCGGAGGCGTCCTCGACCTGGCCGCCGTTCTCCAGGGCCGCGAGGTCGAAGGTGCCGAGGACGCCCAGCCACACCGGGTCGGGGGCGACCTCGCCGTACACGCGGAGGCGGGCGATGCCGCCGTCGGGGTGCTGGTTGACGCGCAGGTGGGTGAAGCGCTGCTCGGCGTCGACGGCGAAGCCGTTGGCGGCGTGGCCGCCGACGGCGGTGCGCGGGACGAGCACCGTCCACTTCACGTCGTCGGCGAGGAGGTCCTCGGGCGAGGGCGAGCCGGCGACGGAGGCGGCCTCGACGGAGACGGCCTGCGGGTAGTTGCCCCGGAAGTGGGCGGTGTCGAGGACGATGCCGCGGATCACGCCGGGGGCACCGAGCCGTACGAGGGCCCAGTCGTGGTCGTCCTCGGTGGGGTGCGGCCGCTGCGCGGAGACGCCGCGGCGGCGGCGGGTCTCCCAGCCGTCCATGATCTTGCCCTTGTGGCCGAAGTGCTCGGGGTCGAACTCGGCGGCACCGGGCTTGAGCAGGTTCTCGCGCTCCGCGAAGAACTCGTCGTTGGCGGCGAGCACGCCCGCGCCCAGCCGCCGGTCCGCGAGGTCCGCGTACTGGGTGAAGGGGAAGTCGGCCGTGCGGTAGTCGGCGTACGGGTCGCCGCCGCCGTAGGGGCTGGCGTCGCCGGTGAAGGAGGGTATGCCGGTGCTCACGGGTCAGTTGTTCCTTTCGAGGAGGCGGCCGGAGGGCTCGGCGAGGACGCCCTGGTCGACGATCCGCTCGCCGCGCAGCCAGGTGGAGGTGACGACGCCGTGCAGGGTCCGGCCCGCGTAGGCGGTGATCCGGTTGCGGTGCTGGAGCTCGGCCGGGTCGACGGTGAAGGTGGCCTCGGGGTCGAGGACGGCGAAGTCGGCGTCGCGGCCGGCCTCGATGGCGCCCTTGCGGTCGAGTCCGGCGAGCCGGGCGGGGCCGGTGGACATCCAGCGGACGACGTCCGTCAGGTCGTGGCCGCGGCGGCGGGCCTCGGTCCAGATGGCGGGCAGGCCGAGCTGGAGGGAGGAGATGCCGCCCCACGCGGAGGCGAAGTCGGGGGTCTTGAGGTCGGCGGTGGACGGCGAGTGGTCGGAGACGACGCAGTCGATCGTGCCGTCCGCGAGCCCCTGCCACAGCGCGTCCTGGTTGGCGGCCTCGCGGATCGGCGGGCAGCACTTGAACTCGGTGGCGCCGTCCGGGATCTCCTCGGCGGTGAGGGTGAGGAAGTGCGGACAGGACTCGACGGTGATCTTCACGCCCTCGGCCCGGGCGGCGGCGATGGCCGGCAGCGCGTCGGAGGAGGAGAGGTGCAGGACGTGGACGCGGGCGTCGAGCCGACGGGCCTGGTCGATCAGGTTCTCGATGGCCGTGTTCTCGGCGTCCCGGGGCCGGGAGGCGAGGAAGTCGGCGTACGCGCCGCCCGGCCGCTGGGGCGCGGCGGCGAGGTGGTGCGGGTCCTCGGCGTGCACGATCATCAGGCCGCCGAAGCCGGAGATCTCGGCGAGCGAGGTCGCGAGGCGTTCCTGGTCGAGCTCGGGGAACTCCTCCACGCCGGAGGGCGACAGGAAGCACTTGAAGCCGAAGACGCCGGCGTCGTGCAGCGGGCGCAGGTCCTTGACGTTGTCGGGCAGGGCGCCGCCCCAGAAGCCGACGTCGACGTGGGCCTTGGCTCGGGCGACGTCCTGCTTGACGCGCAGGTTCTCCACGGTGGTGGTCGGCGGCAGCGAGTTGAGCGGCATGTCGAGCAGGGTGGTGATGCCGCCGGCGGCGGCCGCGCGGGTGGCGGTCCAGAAGCCCTCCCACTCGGTGCGGCCGGGGTCGTTCACGTGCACGTGGGTGTCGACGAGTCCGGGCAGGACGACGTCGTCGCCGACGTCCTCCAGCCGGGCGCCGGCGGGCACCTCGGCGTCGTACGGCAGCACGGCCGCGATCGTCCCTCCGGAGACGGCGATCGACGCCGGGCGCGTCCCCTCGGGGGTGATGACGCGCGTCGAGCGCAGGACCAGGTTGACGTCCACCCGTACCCCTTCTTCCACTGCTCCTGAAAGGAGCCGCCCCTGCTCGGGGAGGCCTCCGCGGAGAAATTCAACGAACTGTTGAAGGAGTCTTCACTTCCGGACGACATGCCGTCAAGGGCACACTTCCAGCATCCGGGACTGCCGAACCCGGCTTGGATGTTTCCACAGAGTGGAATGTAAATTTCGTACAGTAGAACGTAGCTCCGCACATGCGAGGCAGTCCAGGGCCGCTCCGGGCCCTCGCCGACACCGGACAAACACCCCCTGACCGGCGCCGACGCCGGGACCGGGGCCGTGTGCCCCGGCCGGTGGCCCGGTAGGCTGCTGCCTTGCCCGCCCGCCCCGAAAGGACCGTGACGTGCCGACGTCCAGCGCCAGCACCACCGACGCCGCCAAACCCGCCGCGAGCGGGGGCGTCCAGTCCCTCGAGCGCGCCTTCGACCTCCTGGAGCGGATGGCCGACGCCGGGGGCGAGGTCGGGCTGAGCGAGCTCTCCGCCAGCAGCGGGCTGCCGCTCCCCACCATCCACCGCCTGATGCGCACCCTCGTCGCCTGCGGCTACGTGCGCCAGCAGCCCAACCGGCGGTACGCGCTCGGCCCCCGGCTCATCCGGCTCGGCGAGTCCGCCTCCCGCCTCCTCGGCACCTGGGCCCGGCCGTACCTCGCCCGGCTCGTCGAGGAGACCGGCGAGACGGCGAACATGGCGCTGCTCGACGGCGACGAGATCGTGTACGTGGCGCAGGTGCCGTCCAAGCACTCGATGCGCATGTTCACCGAGGTCGGCCGGCGGGTCCTGCCGCACTCGACCGGCGTCGGCAAGGCGCTCCTCGCGCACACCCCGGCGGACGAGGTGCGCGCGCTGCTCGCCCGTACCGGCATGCCGGCCGCGACCGAGAAGACCATCACCACGCCCGAGGGCTTCCTCGACGCGCTCGTCGCGGTCCGCGAGGCGGGGTACGCGGTCGACGACAACGAGCAGGAGATAGGGGTCCGCTGCCTCGCGGTGTCCGTGCCGGACTCCCCCACCGCCGCCGCCGTCTCCATCTCGGGCCCGGCGGGCCGGGTCACCGAGGCGGCCACCGAGAAGATCGTCCCGATCCTCCAGGAAGTGGCGCGCGACCTGTCGGCGGCGCTGGCGAACACGGCGGGCAACGGCCAGGGCTGAACCGCACCGCACGCGAGGGCGCCCGGAACCACGTGGTTCCGGGCGCCCTCGCGCATGCCGGGGACTGCGTGCCGGGGACCGGCTTACACGGGTACGGCCTCCGCGAGCCGGCCGTCCCGGACCGTGACCGTGCGGTCCGCCCGGGCCAGGTGGGTCCGGTCGTGGGTGACCAGGACCGTCGCCGTGCCCCGCTCCCGCGTCAGACGGGCGAGGAGGTCCACGACCGCCGCCCCCCGCTCGTGGTCGAGGGCGCTGGTCGGCTCGTCGACCAGCAGGACGGACGGCTCGTTCATCAGGGCCCGCGCGATGTTGACCCGCTGCCGCTGACCGCCCGACAGCTGGTGCGGCCGGCGCCCGGCCAGGTCCGCCAGGCCCACCGCGTCGAGCAGTTCCAGGGCCCGGCCCCGTACCGCCTTCGGGGAGCGGCCCGACAGGTGGGCCATCACCTGCACCTGCTCCGCCGCGCCCAGCGAGGGCAGCAGGTTGGGCTGCTGGAAGACGATCCCGACGTGCTCGCGCCGCAGCTCCGCCCGGGCGGCCGGGGTGAGCGCCCCCGTGTCCGTACCGGCGACGACGACCCGTCCCCGGTCCGGGGTGACGAGGGTGGCGGCCACCGCGAGCAGGCTGGACTTGCCGGAGCCCGAGGGGCCGACGACGGCCGTGAGCGTCCCGGCGGGGACGGCGAGGGAGACGGCGTCGAGGGCGGTGAGCCGTCCGCCGCCGTCGGGATAGGTGAGGGTGACGTCGTCGAGGACGAGGCTCATCGGGTGCTCCCGCGTGGGGGTGAGAGGGCTCATCGGGTGCTCCGTGTGGCGGTGAGAGGGCTCATCGGATGTTCCCGTGTCGGGTGAGAGGGCTCATCGGACGCCGCCCAGGGCCGTGAGGGGGTCGACGGCGGTGATCCGGCGGACGGCCAGGGCCGCGCCGAGCACGCCGAGGACGACGATGACGGCGGCCGGTCCGAGGACGGTGAGCGGCTCCAGGACGAAGGGCACGTTCCCGCCGCCGATCAGGGCGCCGGCGCCGACCGCGAGCGCGGTGCCGAGCAGGGTGCCGGCGGTGAGCATGAGGACGGCCTGTCCGAGGGCGTCCCCCAGGAGGTACGGGGTGGAGGCGCCGAGCGCCTTGAGGACGGCGACGTCACCGGCGCGCTGGACGGTCCAGACGGTGAAGAAGGCGCCGATGACCAGGGCGGAGATGGCGAAGAGGAAGCCCCGCATGAGCTGGAGGGAGCCGTTCTCGGCCTGGTAGGACCCCAGGGCGGTGAGGGCGTCGTCGACGGTCCGCGCCTCGGTGCCGGCGGCCGCGTCGCCGGCCGCCCAGTCGGTCCCGTCTCCCCCGCTCAGGACGATGACGGTGGCCTCCTCCCGGACCGTGGTGCCGCTGTGCCCGACCTTCCGCCAGTCGTCGAGGGAGGTCCACACGACGGGCGTGTGGCTGTACGAGGCGTCGCCGGAGACGGCCGCGACGGTGACCTCCAGGGGGCCGAGGCGGACCGCGTCACCGGCGGCCGCGCCCAGTTCCTCGGCCGCCCGCTCCGACAGGACCGCCTTCCCGGGGGCGACGGGCGCGGGCGCGAGCCCGGACTCCGGTTCCGTACCGAAGACGGAGACGGAGACGGCGGCGGTGCGGTCCCCGGCGGCGCCGTCGAGCGTGCGGATGCCGAGCGGCGCCGCGCCCGTCACCCCGGGGCGCTCCGCCCACGCCCGCCACTGCTCCTCCGTCACCGTCGAATCGGTGAAGGAGGCCGACCGTCCGGACGGCGGCGCCGCGAAGGCCAGCCGGTCGGCGGGCAGCCCGGTGAGCGCGGAGACGTTCTCCCGCGCGAGCCCGGCGGTCAGCCCGGACAACAGCCCCACGAGCAGGGTGATCAGCACGATCACCGTGCCCATGAGGGCGAACCGCCCCTTGGCGGATCTCAGGTCTCTCCATGCCACGAACATGCCGACCAGCCTGGTCCGCGCACCTCCTCGCGGGCATCGCGCGGCGGACGGTCCCACAATCGAACTTTCGGTTGAGCCGGGCCGCCCGCCCGCTGTCTACCCTGGAGGGACCATGGCTCCCCACTCCTCCCTCCACCCCGCCCGGCGTCCCCTCACCCCCGCCCCGTTCGTGCTGCGCCTCTGCCTGCACCTCCTCATGGCGGGCCTGCTCGTCCTGGCGGCGGTCCGGGCGCACTCGGCCGCCGGGACGGTGGCGGCGGCGGTGACGGGGGCGGTCTACGCGGCGGGCTCGTACCTTCCGGCGGTACGGGACTCCCGGCGGGCGGCCGCCGTCTGGCTGGGGGTCCTGGGGGCGTCCTGGCTGGCGATGCTCTGCCTGACGCCGGAGGCGCTCTGGGCTGCCTTCCCGCTGTACTTCCTCCAGCTGCACCTGCTGCCCGTCCGCTGGTCGCTGCCGGCGGTGGCGCTCACGGCGGGCGCGGCGATCCTCTCGTACGTGGGGCACGGCGCCGCGCTCAACCCGGGGGTCTTCATCGGGCCGCCGCTGGGCGCGGCGGTCGCGGTGGCGACGGTCCTCGGCCACCAGGCGCTCTACCGGGAGAGCGAGCGGCGGCGCCGGCTCATCGAGGAGCTGATCGCGACGCGGGCGGAGCTGGCGGCGGCGGAGCGGCACGCGGGGACGCTCGCCGAGCGGGAGCGGCTCGCGCGGGAGATCCACGACACGCTCGCGCAGGGCCTGTCCTCGATCCAGCTGCTGCTGCGGGCGGCCGAGCGGGCGCTGCCGCCGGGCTCCCCCGCCGCCGGGCACATCGAGCGGGCGCGCCGGGCGGCCCAGGACGACCTGGCGGAGGCACGGCGCTTCGTCCGGGCGCTCTCGCCACCGGACCTGGAGCACGGGTCGCTCGCGGCGGCCCTGGAGCGGCTGTGCGAGCCGGGGACGGTGGCGGGCCCGTACGGGACGGGGGCGGGACCCCGGGTCCGGTTCTCGGCGAGCGGGACGCCGGTGGAGCTGCCGACCCCGTACGAGGTGGCGCTGCTGCGGATCGCGCGGTCGGCCCTCGCGAACACGGTGCGGCACGCCTCGGCCTCGCGGGCGGAGATCACCCTGTCGTTCATGGACGCGTCGGTGACCCTGGACGTGGTCGACGACGGGGAGGGCTTCGAGCCCGGTTCCGTACGCCCCTCGTCCGAGGGCGGCTTCGGGCTTCCGGCGATGCGGTCGCGGGCGGAGTCGCTGGGCGGGACGTTCACCGTGGAGGCCGCCCCCGGCCAGGGCACCGCCGTCGCCGTCTCCCTGCCGCTGTCCCCCGGGAACCGCCCCCTCCCCGCCGGAGGTCCCGCATGACCGTCCGTCTTCTGCTCGCCGACGACCATCCGGTGGTACGGGCGGGCCTGCGCGCGGTCCTCGACACCGAGCCGGACTTCACGGTCGTCGCGGAGGCCGCCACCGCCGGGCGCGCGGTGGAGCTGGCCGCCGCCGGGGGCGTGGACGTGGTCCTGATGGACCTCCGGTTCGGCGCGGGGATGCACGGCTCGGAGGCGACGGCGGCGATCACGGCGGCGCCGGGCGGGCCGAAGGTGCTGGTCCTGACGACGTACGACACGGACGCGGACATCCTGGCGGCGGTGGAGGCGGGCGCCTGCGGCTACCTCCTGAAGGACGCGCCGCCGGAGGAGCTGGCGGCGGCGGTCCGGACGGCGGCGGCCGGGCAGTCGGCCCTCGCCCCGGCGGTGGCGCACCGGCTGATGGACCGGATGCGGACCCCGGCGCAGGCGCTGACCAAGCGCGAGCTGGAGGTGCTCCAGCTGGTCGGCGAGGGCCTGTCGAACCTCCAGATCAGCAAGGCGCTGTTCCTGAGCCAGGCGACGGTGAAGTCCCATCTGGTCCACGTCTTCGCGAAGCTGGGCGTGGACTCCCGCACGGCGGCGGTGGCGGCGGCTACGGCCCGGCGGCTGATCAGGCGGTAGGGGCCGGGGCGGGCGGCGTGCCAGCGACTGACCGGCCCTCGGTTGACGGGCCGCCGCCCGGCAGTCCGTCCCTCAACGAGCCGTCGTTTGACGGGCCGCTGCTTGACGGGCCGCCGCTTGACGGACCGCCGCTTGACGCCGTCTCAGTTCTCCGTGCTCCGCTCCGGCGGCACACCGAAGAGTTCGACGGCGCGGCGGACCCCGGCGAGGGCGTCGGCGAGGGCGCTGACGGAGCCGACGCAGCCCGCGACGATCAGCAGGGAGCGGCGCAGCCGCCGTACCTCCGGAGCGCCGCCGAGCACCATGGCGTCGAGCGCCGCGAGCTCTCCCTCGGCGATCTCCCGATCGGTGAACTCCGCGCGGTACGCGGCGAGTTCGCGCCGAAGCCGGGACACGGCCGACCTCAGCTCGGTCACCCTGGGGTCCACGCCCTCGATGCCCACCGGCCTCTGCTCCACGCTTCGCAACATGGCTCTCCCCCTCGCACGACACTGTGCGCAGAACTCCACACCCCGAGCACGCGGAACGCCCCAGACCGGTCCTCCGGACGACGGTCGGGCGCCGCGAGTCGGGCCAGTTAACTCCTTCGCCACCCCCCGCGCCACCCCCCGCAAGGCTGATTCCGGCGACCGTGTGTTTCCGTCCGGATGCGGTATGCAGTCCTCATGACGACTCCGGAAGACCGAACCGACGACCTCACCGACAACCCCGCGGGCGGACCCGCCGACGCGTCCGCCGGCGGCCGTTCCCCCGTCGTGGCCGGTCTGCTGCTCGCCGCGGGGGGCGGGCGGCGGCTCGGGGGCCGGCCCAAGGCGCTCCTCGTCCACCGGGGCCGTCCCCTGGTGGAGCACGCGGTGGGGGTGCTGCGCGCGGCCGGGTGCGAGGTGGTGCACGTGGTGCTCGGGGCGTCGGCCGACGCCGTGCGGGAGCGGGCGGAGCTGCCCGGATGCGTCCTGGTGGACAACCCGGAGTGGGCGGCGGGGATGGGCTCCTCGCTGCGGGCCGGGCTCGCGTCGCTCGCCGCCGATCCGCGGGGGGTGGACGCGGCGCTCGTGTCCCTGGTCGACCAGCCGGGGATCGGGGCGGAGGCGGTGGCGCGGGTCCGGGCGGCGTACGGCTCGCGGGACTCGCTCGCGGCGGCCTCGTACGACGGGCGGCGGGGGCATCCGGTGCTGTTCGGCGCCGGGCACTGGGCGGGGGTCGCGGAGACGGCGGTGGGCGACCGGGGCGCGCGGGACTATCTGGCGGCGCACCGGGATGCGATCACGCCGGTGGACTGCTCGGATGTGGCCGAGCCCTATGACATCGACACCGTGGCGGACCTGTCGCACTTGGAGTGAGCGGCCTGGCACTGAGCGCCGCGTTCTGTCGATCCGGAGAATCTCGACATCAACAAACGATTGAACTTCCACCATGAGGAAACTAGTATCCACTGTTCAGAAGCGCCTGCTAGCCCAGGAGGCGCTCGCGGCCGTATCTCGGCTCCGGTGGCACTCCGTGCCCTCCCGTGACGCCCGGCGGCCGTCTGGCACCGCCCGCGAAGTCCGCTGAAGGAAGTGACAGTTCATGTCCGCACCAGCGCCGTCCCCCCTGGTCGTCGTCGATGCCGAGCCCCTGCCGCGCCAGGAAGAGGTGCTCACCGAGGCCGCCCTGGCCTTCGTCGCCGAACTGCACCGGCGGTTCACCCCGCGCCGGAACGAGCTCCTCGCCCGCCGGGCGGAGCGCCGCGCCGAGATCGCCCGCACCTCCACCCTGGACTTCCTGCCGGAGACCGCCGCGATCCGCGCCGACGACTCCTGGAAGGTCGCGCCGGCCCCGGCGGCCCTGAACGACCGCCGGGTCGAGATCACCGGCCCCACCGACCGCAAGATGACGATCAACGCGCTCAACTCCGGCGCGAAGGTGTGGCTCGCCGACTTCGAGGACGCCTCGGCGCCGACCTGGGAGAACGTGGTCCTGGGCCAGCTGAACCTGATCGACGCGTACACCCGGAACATCGACTTCACGGACCCGCGCTCCGGCAAGTCGTACGCCCTCAAGCCCGCCGAGGAGCTGGCGACGGTCGTCATGCGGCCGCGCGGCTGGCACCTGGAGGAGCGTCACCTCGCCTTCGAGGGGCAGGCCGTGCCCGGCGCGCTCGTCGACTTCGGCCTGTACTTCTTCCACAACGCCCAGCGCCTGATCGACCTCGGCAAGGGCCCGTACTTCTACCTGCCGAAGACGGAGTCGCACCTGGAGGCCCGCCTCTGGAACGAGGTCTTCGTCTTCGCCCAGGACTACGTCGGCATCCCGCGGGGCACCGTCCGCGCCACGGTCCTCATCGAGACCATCACGGCCGCGTACGAGATGGAGGAGATCCTCTACGAGCTCCGCGACCACGCCGCGGGCCTGAACGCGGGCCGCTGGGACTACCTCTTCTCCATCGTCAAGAACTTCCGTGACGGTGGCGCCAAGTTCGTCCTGCCGGACCGCAACCTGGTGACGATGACGGCCCCGTTCATGCGCGCGTACACCGAACTCCTCGTGCGCACCTGCCACAAGCGCGGCGCGCACGCGATCGGCGGCATGGCGGCCTTCATCCCGTCCCGCAAGGACGCCGAGGTCAACAAGGTCGCGTTCGAGAAGGTCAAGGCCGACAAGGACCGCGAGGCCGGCGACGGCTTCGACGGCTCCTGGGTCGCCCACCCCGACCTGGTGCCGATCGCGATGGCCTCCTTCGACGCCGTCCTCGGCGAGAAGCCGAACCAGAAGGACCGCCTGCGCGAGGACGTCTCCGTCGCGGCCGGCGACCTGATCGCGATCGACTCGCTCGACGCGAAGCCCACCTACGACGGTCTGCGCAACGCCGTCCAGGTCGGCATCCGCTACATCGAGGCGTGGCTGCGCGGCCTCGGCGCCGTCGCCATCTTCAACCTGATGGAGGACGCGGCCACCGCCGAGATCTCGCGCTCCCAGATCTGGCAGTGGATCAACGCGGGCGTCGTCTTCGAGAACGGCGAGACGGCCACCCCGGAGCTGGCCCGCGAGGTCGCCGCCGGGGAACTGGCCGCGATCCGTGCCGAGATCGGCGAGGAGGCCTTCGCGGCCGGAAAGTGGCAGCAGGCCCACGACCTGCTGCTCCACGTCTCCCTCGACGCGGACTACGCGGACTTCCTGACCCTTCCCGCGTACGAGCAGCTGGTCGGCTGACTTCCCTGCTCTTCGGCTGAACCGCACAGCAGCCGAACATCATGAGCCTTGGCTCGGTGTCGCTTCGACACCGAGCCAAGGCTTTCGCGTCTCTCGCCGCCTTCCTATGCGCGTGCACAGAGCGATGGTGGCGAGGTAACGTGGTGGCGCTTGCCACCCCTTCCTCGGAGGGGCGTACGCGTCGTGGTTTCTCGGATCGGCCGGTGCCCCGGTTGGGGACTTCCCTGCCAATGATCCGACTCCTCAAGGAGATGCCTGGCATGGAACACGCCAAGTACAAGCCCTCTCGGCGCCCGTGGTTGCATGGCCTCGCCCTCGGCATTGCCGGCGGCCTGGCAACGGAACTGCTGCTCTGGGCAGGGCGTGTGGTGGCGTCCATCACCGGAATCCGGTAGTGGACGGCGGCGGGTCGGAGAGACCCGCCGCCCCAACTCCCACTTTTGCTTCAGGAATCAAACAGGCCGAGTTGCCGGCTTCCCGAAGCACCCCGCTGCTGATTCTGCTCGGCAGCGTGCGCCCGCAGCTTGCGCACGAATCGTTGTTCTGCAGGCAGAGCCGCCGAGGTAGGCCTTAGCCCCTCCTCATCGACAGGCGCAACCATCTTCTTCAGATACCGCTGGGTTTCCGGATCGACCGAATAGATGACGGTCGCAGAGCTGGCACGCGTCAACAACACGTGATAGGCGTTCCGGATCCGTCGGGCGAACTCGTCCGGATCCGAAGGCAGTCCGGGATCCACAGAGCCTGGTTTCAGCAGCTTCCTCAGCCCGGTCTCCTCGTCCTTGCCCGAGACTTTCCCCTTCTTGAAGTGCCACACATCGCCGCGTCGAACCATGTCGTCGCCGAGAATTACCCCGCACCAATCCCACTCGAGGCCCTGAGCGGTGTAGACGCAGCCGACCTGACCGACTCCCTCGGAATCCACTCCCCACAGCGCGGCAGGCGGTTCACCATTTGCATGGCGACTTAGCGTCCCCTTCGCGTTCCAAGGTCGCCGCCATTCACCCAACTTCACATCGAGCGGCAGCTCACGAGTTTTCTCATCGGGCTCGTTCCACGGCCAGCAGAATCCCGCGACCATACGGGCCGTGGCCCCGTCACGCTGCTCCTCTCGAACGACTCTCTCGAGGTCCTCCACAGCATCGGCCACCTCCACGTGCATGAGCCCGTCCCACTCCCAGACGTGCGGCACTTCACCAGAGATGCCAAGAAGGTCCAGTACCCACTGGCGATACCCTTCGCTGCCACCGCAGCGGAACTCCGTATGCAAGTCGTAGATCTCTGGAGTGGCACCGTGGCGCTGCGCCGCCTCGACCACGAGCTGACTGGAGCCCACTTCGCCACGCCGGAGGGACTGGTTCTCGTCCAACAGAAAGACAGTGACACGAGCCGCTTGGATCAACTCGTCCACTTGAGGTTGCTTGCCGTGTCTTTCCGGCGGCCAGTACTGAAGCTTCGACACCTCGCGCATCCGGTGAGCCTCATCACAGATCAGTAGGTCAAGTACGGGTACAGGTCGCTCGACGAAGCTGAGAAAGTGAGCCAACTGCCCAGTGGAGAGAATCCCATCCCTCTGGAAAAGCTTCTCCAAAGCAGCATGAAACGCGATTGATCCCGTGGCATAGCGCGCCGTCAGACCGACTGCGGTGAAATGCCTCAGAAGCTGGAGCCCGATGGCGCTCTTCCCCGTACCCGCTCCTCCACGGACCAGGAACACAGAACGCTCCGAGCCTCCCCCGCTCGGGGATCGCCCCCTATCCACCGCCCGCTTCACGTCGCGCCACACACTGCGCTGCTCACCCCTCAGAGTGAAGGCCGTATCGGCTCCTTCGGACAGCGCCATCGCTTCCAAGAGGGGAGCGTTTTGGAGTCCGAGTCGCTTCAGCAGACGCCCTGCCGCAGGCGCACCGCTCTCCTGCTGAAATCTGTCCCGTACCTCCTCCAAGAGATCCAGACGAGTATCGTCGGTGAAGTAGAAGGAATGGGCACCCTTCGATGTTCCGGCTGCCAGCAGAGGCAAGACGGAATCTTCGGTCGCATTGTGCAGGTAAGTGAGACCTGCGTAGGAGACACTCAACCCGTTCATCGAATCATCAGATGCGAAGAAGTCAACGATCTTGCCCACCTGGGCACTGGGGTGCTTCTTCGGTCTCCTGAAGCCCGGGACGGCCACCTTGCCCGGATTCTCCGTTGCCTCCACCGAGCCCCATCGCTTGAGCTCGATGACGAGCAGGGAGTCCTGCCCCGTCTCGGGGTGAACTCCCACGAGGATGACGTCCGCTGCGCCCTCCACGCCCTCCGGTTGGCACTCCACGAACATGTGCAGCTCGCCGTGGCCGGCGTCTACTAGCTCTTCGGCGAGCCTGACGAGACTTTCCCTCCAAGCCTCCTGCTCCGAATCGGAGGCCGGATTTCCCTTGAATCGAACCCAACGCGCAGCCATGTGCGACAACAAACGGTTCCTGTCATGGAGTTTCAACAGACGCCGCGCGGAGAGCTGCAGCAGGAGCATGAAGAGGTCCCCCAGGGCACGAGAAAGCTCGTGCGGGTGGGGGCCTGTCCTTGAGGGAAGCCCGTCGGGCCGCGATGACTTCAGAGATCATAAGGGCTCATCGCATCGGCCTAACAACGGCGAGGAGCACCATCCCCACCAGGTGAAGCTGGGGCCTGCGCAGGCCGGTACGGGGCGACGGGGGCGCAGAACGCGCAGTTCCTGGCGAGAAGCGCATTGAGCCCGGTGTCGGTCGGAAGGGTGCCCAGCACCCTTCCGACCGACAGAGAATGTCAGGTGTCGAGACCTGCCACGAATCTCGTCGGTTCGCCCAATACGGTCTGCGCACCCAACAGGTCGGAAAAGCGGATCGCAAGGGTCGATTCGGCAAGTCGGGCCGGTAGTGCCTCTCCGAACTTGAGCCCCTTCACCGCTCGAGTGTCCACTTCCGGAAGGCACAGCTGCTCTGACGCGTCCGAAAGAGCCTGCTTCCAGATCCGCGGATCGATGTCTTCCCTGAGCCGGACCCAGCAATCGTTGACGCGCTGACCGGGGGCAGCCACCGCACCGAGCGAGGCGGCCAGGGTGGCATTGGCCCGTTCTGCATCAACTGCTCAAGCAGCTGGGCGGACTGTGGGGTGATGCGCCGGCTCTCCCGCTCCGGGGGCTTCCCGAGCAGATCGTCCCAGACTCTGCCCAGGCCACTCGCTCCGTCGTTGCGCCCGAAGACGTTGATCTGCTGGAACTCGTCGAGCCCGCTTACGAGACCCGAGTCGTGGAGGAAGACCGCAGGCTTGATGAAGGGGACGCGACGCGGGTCGACGCCCATTGACCGGGCAGCTCTCTCCAACTATCCCTTGAGTTCTTTACACTTGAGGTCGGTCAGGTGCAGCGGATTCTTCAGGGTGCGGACTCGGTCGGCGTGGAATTGCCAGGTGTCTCCGTGATTGACGACCCGCCCGGGGTGCCCCTTGAGCTCGAGGAGATAGAGCCCTCCGGGGACTGCGATGAAGAGGTCGCACTCGTTGGTGCGACCGGAGGCGGCAGTGAAGGAGAAGGTGGCCCAGGCACGATAGGGCTCAGCGGCCGGCATCAACTGTCGGATGCGGTCGAGGCCCTCCTGTTCCCAGGAGTTGGGTGGACCGGCGAGGCTGGAACCAACGCTCCTTGCGCGGCGGCCCGGGCTTGGGCGCCGCCGGCGCACCAGCTGCCGACACGGTTCGACCTCCGTGGTGATTCCGCTACGCCGTCCGGCGCAAGTCTCCAGGTCACCGACCCTACCCTGGCGCACCTGTACCGCGAACGGACCACGCTCGGCAAATCAATGGCCATGGATGCTACGCAGTGTGATACGATCTTCGCGCCGTTTACGGAATCCGCCGGGCTGTCGAAGTCGGACCATGCCCCCACCGTAGGGAGAGAGCGCATGCCTGCGCATCAAGAGTCAGCAGCTGTAAACATACCGGGGCCTTCTGCGTCCGCCCCCTCATTCCGTGCCACCGTTCACGATGACGGAACTCCGCACACCATTTCCCTCGCCTGAGGGTCGCCTGCTTCATCCCACAGCTGCCACTCCTGTGTCCGAATTCAGGCGAAACGTTTCTCTCGTGCAGGAATTCGGGCGCCCCAAACCCAAGGGCGTGTTCGTGCTTTCCTCTCTCTCCGATGCCGTCGTCCCGGTGAGCATCGCTGTCGCCGTCATCGCTTGCTTCGCAGTCGGCTGCGCCACGTTCCGGAGCGTCGCCAAGGCGGCCTTGGCGGACACGGAGTCCGCGGATCGTCCGCAAATTCTCAAGCAGCTCGTCGCCGTGCTGCAGGCCCTTTTCTCCTTCTCGCTGCGCCGCAGGTAGCCATCTGCAGGGGTGGGCGTGCGAAGCCCGCACGCCCACCCACATCCCGCTTCAGATCTCCGCACCCGGGAGCACTCCTTGCTTCGTGACACCGCCTCCAATGCCGCAGTTCAGGGACTGAACGGAATGCTGTCCGCCCGGCTGGCGGAACAGTTCGTACACGACCACGGGCACAAGCCCAGTGCGGCCGAGGTGCGGTCATGGGAGCGCAGCCTGCCCGCCTTGACGAGTGTGCTGCTCGAAGCAGGACTGCACGACGTGACCGTGCTCCTCGAGTACGGCCTGCCACTGACCAGCAAACGAGCCGACGCGGTCCTGGCCGGCGTCCACCCGAAAACCGGCGAGCCGTCCTACGTCGTCATCGAGCTCAAGCAATGGAGTCAGGTCGCACCGGAGGACGGCGAGCCTCTCCTGTGCCGCGTCGACGCCTATGCACGCCCCGTCCTCAATCCCATCGAGCAGGTCCGCGGTTACTGCGACTACCTCGCTTCGTTCAACGGAGCGCTGACGGAGCACCCTGAGCGCATAGCGGGAGCCGCATACCTCCACAACGCCACGGAGTTCGGCATCTCGGGACTCGCCGAGGTGGGTGAATCCGAGAGAGGACGGCTGTTCAGCGAGCAGCGCCGCGGTGAGTTCATCGGCTTCCTGCAGTCACGGCTCGCACCCATAAATGGGGCTCCCGCCGCAGACGAGCTGCTGGCAGGAAAGATCGGCCCCTCCAAGCAGCTCATGGCCGTCGCTGCTCAAGAGGTACGCGAGCGTGAGCAATTCGTCCTCCTGGATGAGCAACGCGTCGCCTACGAGACCGTGATGCGCGCGGTTCGCCACGCTGCCCAGGCGGACCTCAAGAGCGTCGTCGTCGTCACCGGCGGTCCCGGAACGGGCAAGAGCGTTATCGCCCTTTCCCTGTTGGGCGAGTTGTACCGACAGGGCCGACCCGCTCTCCATGCGACCGGATCCCAATCGTTCACCAAGACGATGCGCAAGGTCGCCGGTGCCCGAAAGCGTGAAGTGCAGGACCTCTTCAAGTACTTCAACAGCTTCATGACCGCCGAGCGGAACGCCCTCGACGTCATCATCTGCGACGAGGCCCACCGCATGCGCCAGACCTCGGCGAATCGTTACACCCCCGCGAACCAACGCAGCGGCCGACCGCAGGTGGAGGAACTGATCGACGCCGCGCGCGTTCCGGTCTTCCTCCTTGACGAACACCAGATCGTACGCCCGGGCGAGATGGGCAATGTCGACCAAATCCGCGCTGCTGCTTCGGCCAAGGGGCTCCCCTGCACGGTCGTCCCTCTGGACAGCCAGTTCCGATGCGGCGGAAGTGACGCCTACCTCCGCTGGGTGCTACGTCTTCTCGGCCTGACACCAGGGGGGCCTGTCGCATGGGACCCGGACGACAAGATGCAGCTCATGGTGGCCGACACGCCCGAGGAGATGGAGTCGTTCCTCGCGAGCAAGCGGGCAGAGGGCTACAGCGCTCGTATATCGGCCGGGTACTGCTGGAAGTGGACGAAGGAGACCGCCCCCGGTCAGGCTCTTCCTGCCGATGTCGTGATCGGCGACTGGTCACGCCCCTGGAACGTCTTCGGCGACCGCGCCGTGGCCGGAGCACCGCCGTCTGCGCTCTGGGCCACCGATCCGGCCGGCTTCGGACAGGTCGGTTGCGTCTACACGGCCCAGGGGTTCGAGTACGACTGGAGCGGCGTCATACTCGGTCCCGATCTGGTCTGGAGGGAAGGAGGCTGGATAACAGACCGCACCCAGTCGAAGGACCCTGTCTTCAAGCGGTCGACCCCCGACGACGAGGTCGATCTCCTCATCCGCAACACCTACAAGGTCCTGCTGACGCGCGGCATGGTCGGGACAGTCGTCTACTCGACTGATGAACAGACCCGGCTGAAACTCCGCGAACTCGTCTCGGACTGACTGCAGCTACCTCCTACACACAGGCCCGACCCTGGTGAACGTGCCTCCGGGCGCAGGGCTCTGTCGTACACCTTCCGTGCCACAGGCGACGAGACACAACCGAGATATGCAGCTACCTAGCGGTAACAAGCCACGCCGTGCGAGATTCCGCCCGCCACCGGCCAGCGGCTGTCCCCCACGTCACCGCGTACCGCAGAAGCACCGCCATGCCCTCGAACCCCCACCGCGCCCTACGCGCGTTCCTGGCCCTGTGTACCACCGCCGGACTCGTCTCCGTCGCCGCCCCGTCCGCCCAGGCCTCCCCCGGCACCGGGCCCACCGCCGTTGTCGCCATGGGCGACAGCTACCTCTCCGGCGAGACCGGACGGTGACAGGGTAAAGGCCTGACCGACTACGGCAGCCGTCACGGCACCGACCGGGCATGGACGGGCGGCGGCTACGACCCGTCGCGGGTGTACAGCGCCACCGCCGACGGCTGCCACCGCTCCGACACCTCCGAGGTGCGGAGCGCCGGTCCGATCGCCGCCTCCCTGATCAACCTCGCCTGCTCGGGGGCGACCGCGGAGAACGTCTTCCGCGCCTCCCGGGGCGGCCGGGCCTTCAAGGACGAGGCACCCCAGGCCGACCGGCTGGTCCCGTACAAGCACCGGCAGCTGCCCGTTCTGGGACGCCGACGCGAACTGGGCGCGGGACTCAACTGGTCCCGCGGCTCGCCGACCGTCTGCGGCAGGTCGCCGTGGCCAAGGGCGCGCAGTTCCTGGACCTGCGGGACAGCTTCCAGGGGCGCGAGGTGTGCGCGAGGGCGAGTCGGCAGGCGACCGCCTCCCCGCCTCCGTCGGCGGCGACGAGCGAATGGGCGCGCTGGATCGACAGCCGGAGCACCCAGGGGCTCGTCCAGGAGTCGATGCACCCCAACGCCTACGGTCAGCAGGCCCTCGGACGCTGCCTGGCGCTGATCCACGCCGTCCCGTCCGGCCACCGCGCATGCCGGAACACGGCGGGCGCGGGGGCTTCGGGGATGTACCTCACGGCGGGGTGACGCGGGGCCCGTCCCCTTTCCTTCCGCCTCCGGCGTCACGGCAGGGTGATGCCGAGCGGGCCGAGGACGCGTTCCGCCTCGTGGCGGTCGGCCTCGGCCATCGCGCGGACCAGGGCGGCGGAGCCGCCGGGCCAGGCGGCGGCCGTCGTGTCGAAGGCGGCGCGGCGGGACTCCAGGGGCCCCTTCTTGGCGGGCAGCGCGTCGAGGACGTGCAGGGCCCGGGCCGAGGCCGGCACCTGGATCGGGTCCGCCTCCTCGCCCCGGTCCTCCAGGGCCCGGAGGGCGTACGCGCCGAGCACCGGGTCCCGGAGGGCGGCGCGCAGCGTCCCGGGCGGGGCGGTGCCGGTGTCCAGGACGGTGAAGAGCCCCCGGACGGCGGCCGCTTCGGAGGTACCGGCGTGGACGGTGCCGAGGGCGTCGAGCAGTTGGGTCCAGGCCTGGGCGGTGTCCACGCGCGCGTGGAGCCAGTCGGCCAGGACGCGCGCGGCGACGGAAGCGGACCAGCCCCCGGCGGCGGCGACCAGGACGGGAGCGGGCCAGGCGGCGGCCCCGGCCGCGTCGGGCGCGGCGACCCCGCGCGCGGCGAGCAGGTAGCGCACGGCGCCCGCGCCGCGCGGGGTGAGGCCGAAGGCGTCGCCGCTCCGGAAGACCAGGCCGGTCGCGGCGAGTCGGTCGAGGACGGTGGCCAGGTCCCGGGCGGGCCCCTCCAGCCGGGCGCGGTCGGCCTCGCTCAGCCCCGGGGTGCCCAGGAGCCGGACGAGCTCCGGCACGGGCGGGACGGCGTACGGGCCGGGCGCCCCGTCCGGCACCGGGACGGGCAGGTCCTGCAGGGCCGGGTCGACGGTCCAGTCCTCGTATTCGGCGGCCTTGCGGGCGACGGACTCGGCGGAGCAGCCGCGCTGGTAGACCACGTAGAGCAGGTGCGGTGCCTCGCCCCCGTACGGCTCGAACTCCTCCTCCGCGAGCTCCTCGACGGCGGTGAGGAGGGTGTTCGCGTCGTCCTCCATGGCCTCGGGGGTGCCGGGCTCGATCGCGGGCGGCGGGGGCACCGG
>NZ_LGEG01000244.1 GCF_001280125.1 Streptomyces sp. NRRL F-6492 | reverse complement strand
CCCCAGCGCGGTCCCGGCCCCGCCGCCCCCTCCCTCGAACGCTCCCTCTCCTTCCGCGCCTCCGGCCTGCGCCTCCTGCGCACCCTCGCCCCCGACCGGGCCCGGCTCGTCGCCCTGGTCGCCGCCGGCGCCACCGGCGTCGCCCTCTCCGTCCTCGCCCCCCTCCTCCTCGGCCGCGCCACCGACCTCGTCGTCACCGGCGTCACCCGCCCCGCCGGGGTCGACTTCGCCGCCGTCGGCCGGGTCCTCGCCCTCTCCGCCGCCGTCGTCCTCGGCTCGTCCGTCTTCGTCTGGATCCAGCAGCGGATCGCCACCGCCGTCGTCCAGCGGGCCGGACACCGGCTGCGCGAGCTGGCCCAGCACAAACTGGCCCGGCTGCCCCTCTCCCACCTCGACCGGCAGCCGCGCGGCGAGGTCCTCTCCCGCACCACCAACGACATCGACAACATCACCCAGACCCTCCAGCAGGCCTTCAGCCAGATGGTGCGCGCCCTGCTCACCCTGGTCGGCGTCCTCGCGATGATGTTCTGGATCTCCCCGCCGCTCGCCCTCGTCGCCCTCGCCACCGTGCCCGTCTCCCTCGCCGTCGCCGCCCTCGTCGGACGGCGCGCCCAGCCGCAGTTCGTCGAGCAGTGGGCGGTCACCGGCAGGCTCGGCGGCCACGTCGAGGAGATGGTCACCGGCCACACCGAGGTCATCGCCTTCGGACGGCGCGAGGAGGCCGTGCGGCGCTTCGACGAACTGGGCGAGGAGCTGTACCGGGCGAGCTTCCGCGCCCAGTTCGTGTCCGGCTTCATCCAGCCCGCCCTGACCTTCGTCGGGAACCTGAACTACGTGGCCGTCGCGGTGGTCGGCGGACTGCGGGTGGCGAGCGGCACGCTCACCGTCGGCGACGTGCAGGCCTTCGTCCAGTACTCGTACGAGTTCAACGGTCCCGTCACCCAGATCGCCGCCATGGCCAACCTGCTCCAGTCCGGGGTGGCCTCCGCCGAGCGGGTCTTCGAACTCCTCGACGCCGAGGAGGAGAGCCCCGACCCGGCCGACCCCGTGCGCCCCGAACCGCTGCGCGGCCGGGTCTCCTTCGAGAAGGTCTCCTTCCGCCACGAGCCCGGCCGGCCGCTGATCGAGGACCTCTCCCTGACCGTCGAGCCCGGCCGGACCGTCGCCGTCGTCGGCCCCACCGGCGCCGGCAAGACGACCCTGGTCAACCTGCTGATGCGCTTCCACGAGCCCACCGGCGGCCGGATCACCCTCGACGGCGTCGACACGGCCGCGATGACCCGGGAGGAACTGCGCTCCCACACCGGCATGGTCCTCCAGGACACCTGGCTCTTCGGCGGCACCATCGCCGAGAACATCGCCTACGGGGTCCCCGGCGAGGTCTCCCGGGAGCGGATCGTCGCGGCGGCGAGGGCGGCCCGTGCCGACCGGTTCGTCCGCACCCTGCCCGACGGCTACGACACCGTCCTCGACGAGGACGGCGGCGGCCTCAGCACCGGCGAGAAGCAGCTGGTCACCCTCGCCCGCGCCTTCCTCTCCGACCCGGTGATCCTCCTCCTCGACGAGGCCACCAGCTCCGTCGACACCCGCACCGAACTCCTCGTGCAGCAGGCCATGTCCTCGCTGCGCGCGGGCCGCACCAGCTTCGTCGTCGCCCACCGGCTCTCCACGATCCGCGACGCCGACACCATCCTGGTGATGGAGCGCGGCGCGATCGCCGAGCAGGGCACCCACGAGGAGCTGCTCGCCGCCGGAGGGGCCTACGCCCGGCTGCACGCCGCCCAGTTCGCCCGTACGGTGGGGACGTGATCGTCACCGTCCGCACCACCACCGACGCGCGCGCCAAGGCCGACGCCCTGGCGCGCGGCGCCGTCGAGGCCCGGCTCGCCGCCTGCGCGCAGGTCTCGGGGCCCGTCACCTCCGTCTACCACTGGCGGGGCGCGATCGAGACCACCGAGGAGTGGCAGGTGGAGTTCAAGACCACCGAGGCCCGCTACCCGGCCCTGGAGGCCCACCTCCTCGCCGCCCACGACTACGAGACGCCCGAGATCCTCGCCGCCCGGACCGCCCGGGCGAGCGAGGGGTACGCCCGCTGGGTCGAGCGGGAGACCACGCGGGACCCGGCGGTCGAGGGCCCGGTGGTCTCCGACGAGCTGCCGTTCTTCGTGTACGGGACGCTCCGCCCGGGCGCGTACAACCACGACCGGTTCCTCGCCGGCCGGATCGGCACCGAGGCGGACGCCGTGCTGCACGGCGCGGTCCTGTACGACGGGCCCGGCTACCCGTACGTCGTCCCGGCGGCGAAGGGCCGGGTGGTCGGGACCCTGCTCACGCCCGCGCCCGGCGCCTACGGCGAGCTGTTCGGCCTGCTCGACCGACTGGAGCTGCCCGTCGGGTACGAGCGGGTGGCGAAGGACGTCGTACGGTCACGGGACGGGGCGCGGGTCTCCGCCTGGGTGTTCCTGGCGGCCCCGGACGCGCCCCTCGGCCCGGTCATCGAGAGCGGCGACTGGTTCGCGCGCTGACCCGGGCACGTTCCGGACGCGCGGACGTCCGGGCCCGGCCTCAGGCACGCTCCAGGCGCACCGCGCACACCTTGAACTCCGGCATCCGGGAGACCGGGTCGAGCGCCGGGTTGACCAGCGTGTTGGCCCGGCCCTCGCCCGCCCAGTGGAACGGCATGAAGACGGTGTCCGGCCGGATCGACGCGGTGATCCGGGCCGGCGCGACGGCCCGGCCGCGCCGCGAGACCACCGTGATCCGCTCGCCCTCGGCCACCCCGATCCGCTCGGCCAGTCTCGGGTGCAGCTCCACGAAGGGGCCGGGCGCCGCCGCGTTCAGCTCCTCGACCCGCCGGGTCTGCGCCCCCGACTGGTACTGGGACACCACCCGTCCGGTGGTCAGGACGACCGGGTACTCGGCGTCCGTCTCCTCGGCCGCCGCCCGGTGCGTCACCGGCACGAACCGGGCCCGCCCGTCGGCCGTCGCGAACCGGTCCAGGAACAGCCGGGGCGTCCCCGGGTGATCCGGTCCGGGGCAGGGCCAGAACACGCCCCGCTCCTCCTCGACGCGCCGGTAGTCGATGCCCGAGTAGTCCGCCGGACCGCCCGCCGAGGCGCGCCGCAGCTCCTCGAAGACCTCCTCCGGGTCGGTCGGGAAGCCCTTCTCCCGTCCGAGCAGCCCGGCGAGCCCGTGCAGCACCTCCAGGTCGCTCCGCACCCCGGCGGGCGGGGTGAGGGCCCTGCGGCGGAGCAGGACGCGCCCCTCCAGGTTGGTCATGGTGCCGGTCTCCTCCGCCCACTGGGTCACGGGCAGGACGACGTCGGCGAGGGCGGCGGTCTCGGAGAGCACGACGTCCGCGACGACGAGGAAGTCCAGCGACCGCAGCCGCCCCTCGACGTGCGCGGCGCGCGGCGCGGACACCACCGGGTTGGAGCCCATGAGCAGCAGGGCCCTCACGTCCCCGCCGAGCGCGTCGAGGAGTTCGTACGCGCTCCGGCCCGGCCCCGGCAGCGACTCCGGGTCGACCCCCCACACCCCGGCCACGTGCGCGCGTGCGGCCGGGTCGTCGAGCTTGCGGTAGCCGGGCAGCTGGTCGGCCTTCTGGCCGTGCTCGCGGCCGCCCTGGCCGTTGCCCTGGCCGGTGAGGCAGCCGTACCCGCTCAGCGGCCTGCCCGCCCGGCCGGTGGCCAGGCACAGGTTGATCCAGGCGCCGACGGTGTCGGTGCCCTTGGACTGCTGCTCGGGGCCGCGCGCGGTGAGGACCATGCCGGTGGGCGCGTCGCAGAACGTCGCGACGGCCTCGCGCAGCAGCGGCACGGACACGCCGGTGATCCGCTCGACCTGCTCGGGCCAGTGGGACATGGCCCCGGCGCGGGCCGCCTCCCAGCCGCCGGTCCGCTCCCGCACGAACTCCTCGTCCACCCGCCCCTCGGCCACCACGAGGTGGAGCATGCCGAGGGCGAGCGCGAGGTCGGTGCCGGGACGCGGCGCCAGGTGCAGGTCGGCCTGCTCGGCGGTGCGGGTGCGGCGCGGGTCGACGACGATCAGCTTCCCGCCGTTCTCCCGCAGCTCGGTGAGGTAGCGCAGGGCGGGCGGCATGGTCTCGGCGAGGTTGGAGCCGACGAGGATCACGCACCCGGTCCGGGGGACGTCCTCCAGGGGGAAGGGGAGGCCCCGGTCGAGCCCGAAGGCCCGCTGGTGCGCGGCGGCCGCCGACGACATGCAGAAGCGCCCGTTGTAGTCGATCTGCGAGGTGCCGAGGACGACCCGGGCGAACTTGCCGAGGCCGTACGCCTTCTCGTTGGTGAGGCCGCCGCCGCCGAAGACCCCCACGGCGTCGGGACCGTGGTCGGCGCGGGTCCGGCGCAGCCCGTCGGCGACGGCGGCGAGCGCCTCCTCCCAGGACGCGGGCACCAGGGCCCCCGTGTCAGGGCTCCGGACCAGGGGCTCCGTGAGCCGGACCCGGGAGGAGAGCAGGGAGGGGGCGGTGCGGCCCTTGCCGCACAGGGCGCCCCGGTTGACGGGGAAGTCGGTCCGCTCGACCACCTCGGCGGGCGCCTCCGGAGCACCGGTGGGGCGCAGCGACATCCCGCACTGGAGGGCGCAGTAGGGGCAGTGGGTGGGGACGGCGGTGGCGTCGGACATGCCGCCAGGGTGGGACGGGAGTGTTACGCGGGGCGGCGCGGCGTATTACGGGCGCGGTGCCATGCCCTCCGCCGGGCGGGCGGCGGAGGGTGAGGGCGGTCCCGCCTCAGCGGGTCGGCTCCGGGGAGGCCAGCGCCTCCGTGACGCCCTTCTCCTCCGGGCCGAGGAAGTGCGGATCGGGCCGCAGACCGGCGTCGAGGGCGGCCTTGCCCGCCGCGAGGACCTCCCGGGTGGTGCCGTAGTACCAGGTGAGGTCGTGCGGTTCGGCGGCCCCGACCCCGTACGCGTCGACGCCCGCCCGGCCGCACAGCGCGACGGCCCGCTTGACGTGGAAGTCCTGGGTGACGAGGACGGCCCGGTCGACGCCGAAGACCTTCCGGGCCCGGACGCAGGAGTCCCAGGTGTCGAAGCCCGCGTAGTCGCTGACGATCCGCCCGTCCGGCACCCCGCGCTCGGTGAGGTACGCGCGCATGGCGCTGGGCTCGTCGTACGCGGTCCGGCTGTTGTCGCCGGTGACGAGGAGGACCCGCACCTTCCCCGTGCGGTACAGCTCGGCGGCGGTGTCGAGCCGGTGCGCGAGGTACGGGGTGGGGCGCCCCTTCCACAGGCCGGCGCCGAAGACCACGGCGACGTCCCGGGCGGGCACGTCCGCGGTGGTACGGAGCTTCCCGGCGGCGGCCGTGTGCATCCAGGTGGCGGGCAGGAGGGCGAGGACGGCGCCCGCCACCACGGCCTGGACGGCGCGGCGGCGGGCCCGGACGGTGCGGGGGAGCCACCGGGTGAACCGTGCCGGCATGCGGGAACCTCCAGGGACGGGAACGGGTGTGCTGTCACCCCGTCCGACGCGCCCCGGCCGGGTTCGGTTCACCGGACGCCCGGTCCGTTCCGTAGAGCACACCGGCCAGGACCAGGCCGCCCAGCATCCCGAGGAGCTGCGCGGCGGCGAAGGCGGGCACCGAGGAGGGCGCGATCCCGGTGAAGGAGTCGGAGAGGGAACGGCCGACGGTGGCCGCCGGATTGGCGAAGGAACCGGAGGAGGTGAACCAGATCGCCGCGCCGATGTAGCCGGCCACGGCGACCGGCGCGAGGCCGGGACGGCCGATGTGGCGCAGCCCCTGGACGACCAGGACCAGCCCGGCGGTGGCGACGGCCTCGCCGAGCAGCAGGTGGAGCCCCGTGCGGGGCTCGGTGGCCCAGGCGCCGGGCGCCCGGCCGAACATCGCCTCGGCGAGCAGGGCGCCCGCGACGGCCCCCGCGAGCTGGGCGGCGATGTAGGCGAGGGCCTCGCGCCCGCCGCGGCCGGGGCGCCGGGACCACCACTCGGAGAGCGTCACGACGGGGTTGAAGTGGGCTCCGGAGAGCGGGCCGATGAGGGCGATGAGCAGCCCGAGGCCGAGCGCGGAGGCGGAGGCGTTGGCGAGCAGCCGGACGCCGGTGTCCTGGCTGAGGGAGTCGGCGCGGATGCCGGAGCCGACGACGACGGCGACGAGGGCGGCGGTGCCGATGAACTCGGCGGCGGCGCGCCGGGGGAGCGACGCGGGGGACATTCTCATGGTGGAAAAGATATTCCGTGATCCGGAAGGAAAAAAGAGGGGAGGGGAGGCGTGCGGGGTCCGTACGATCCGGACGGTGAAGACCGTGGAAACGATGAAGACCGACGACCTCGTCCTCCGCCGCGCGACCGGCTCCGACGCCGCCGCGGTGGCCGAGGTCTGGCTGCGCTCCTACGCGGCGGCGCTCCCGGACGTGCGCCGGGCGCACACCGACGACCAGGTCAGGGCCTGGTTCCGGGAGGTGGTCGTCCCCCACGAGGAGACCTGGGTGGCGACGGCAGGGGACGCGGCCGTCGCCGTGATGGTCCTCGACGACGGTGACCTGGACCAGCTCTACGTCGACCCGCCGTGGCGCGGCCGGGGCGTCGGCGACCGGCTCGTGGACCTGGCCAAGCGGCGCCGCCCGGCCGGCCTGGAGCTCTGGACGTTCCAGGTCAACGCCCCGGCGCGGCGCTTCTACGAGCGGCACGGCTTCGTCGCCGCCGAGCACACCGACGGCTCGCGCAACGAGGAACGCGAGCCGGACGTCCGGTACGTGTGGCGCCCCGGACCGTCCTGACAGGACGCGCGCGGCGGCCGTGAGGTCGCGGAAAACAGCCGTGACCCCGGCGCAACGGGCAGGCAACGCGGGACCCGCAGGATCGGTCCATGACGGAGCCGGACAGCACGTTCGACACCACCGCCGAGCTGCTCGGCAGCATCACCGAGCACCTCGGAACCAGGCTCGGCGAGGTACACCCGTACGGCCCCCGCCGCACGGAGCGCCCTCTGCCGGGGCCCCGTGCGCCGGGGCCCCGTGCGCCGGAGCCTTGGACACCGGAGTCCTGGACACCGGAGTCCTGGACACCGGAGTCCTGGACACCGGAGTCCTGGACGCCGGGGACCTGGACGCCGGGGACCCTGACACCGGAGTTCCGGACGCCGGAGCCCCGGAAGCTCCCGCCCGGCATCCGCCCGCCGACGTTGCCGGGCACAGGCCCGCTGACGCCGTAGGGCACAGCCCCGCCGACCGCGCCGGGCACAGCCCCGCCGACGACGCCGGGCGCAGCCACCCCGCCCCGCGGCCGCCCCCCCCGGAGGGATCCGGCCGGGTGCGTCCGTACGGCCGCCCGCGGGGGAAGTCCCATGAGGAGGTACACCCGCCATGCACCACCGCACCGCTCCCGCGCACCACCGCACCGCTCCCGCCGCCGCCCGCCGCCCGGCGACCCTCGTGGCCGTCGGCCACGGCAGCCGCGACCCGCGCGCCCGCGCCACCCTGCTCCGGCTCCTCGACCGCGTCCGCGAGCTCCGTCCCGGGCTCGACGTCCGCCTCGCCCACATCGAGCTGAACGCGCCCCTCCTCGACGAGACCCTCGCCGGCCTCGCCGCCGAGGGCCGGGAGGCGGTCCTCGTCCCCCTCCTCTTCGCCCCCGGGCACCACGTCACCCACGACCTGCCCGCCGCCGTCGCCGCCGCACCCGGCCTCCGGGCCCGCGTCGCCGAGCCCCTCGGCGCCCACCCCCTCCTCGCCGAGGCCCTCGCCGGCCGCCTGGCCGAAGCGGGCTGGACCCCCGGGGAGCACGACCGCCGCACCACCGGCGTCGTCCTCGCCGCCGCCGGCTCCCGGGACCCCCGGTCCGGCGCCGAGACCCGCCGCATCGCCGCCCTCCTCGGCGAGCGCCTCGGCGTCCCCGTCGTCCCCGCGTACGCCTCCGCCGCCGCGCCCACCGTCCCCGAGGCCGTCGCCGCCCTCGCCGCCCGGGGCCGCCATCGCGTCGCGGTCGCCTCCTGCTTCACCGCCCCCGGCCTCTTCGCCGCCCGCGCCGCCGCCCACGCCCCCTGGATCGCGGCCGCGCCGCTCGGCGCCCACCCGGCCCTCGCCCGCCTGGTCCTGCACCGCCACGACCGCGCGCTCGCCGTCCGCACCGCCACCCGCGCGCGCGAACTGACCGCCGTCTGAGCGCTTCTGTCGGTCCCTCCGGTTACCTTCGGGGACATGGAAGGCATCAAGGACACCAAGGACACCGCCGACACCCCCGGATACGACGCCGCCGCGACCGAGCGCTGGGACCCCGAGCCCGACAAGCAGCCGGGCCGCACCGCCTTCCAGCGCGACCGCGCCCGGGTGCTGCACTCCGCCGCGCTCCGCCGCCTCGCCGGCAAGACCCAGGTCGTCACCCCCGGCACCCGCGGTCAGATCTGGGACGCCAGCCCCCGCACCCGCCTCACCCACTCCCTGGAGTGCGCCCAGGTCGGCCGCGAGCTCGGCGCCGCCCTCGGCTGCGACCCCGACCTCGTCGAGGCCGCCTGCCTCTCCCACGACATGGGACACCCGCCCTTCGGGCACAACGGCGAGCAGGCCCTCAACGACGTCGCCAAGGACTGCGGCGGCTTCGAGGGCAACGCCCAGTCGCTCCGCCTCCTCACCCGCATCGAGCCCAAGCGCTTCGTCAAGGACGCCGGCGGCGAGCTCGTCAGCGTCGGCCTCAACCTCACCCGGGCCGCCCTCGACGCCGCCACCAAGTACCCCTGGGGACGCGGCGGCCACCCCCAGGACCCCGGCTCGCCCAAGTTCGGCGTGTACGAGGACGACCTGCCCGTCTTCGAGTGGATCCGGCAGGGCGCCCCCGCCCACCGCAAGTGCTTCGAGGCCCAGGTCATGGACTGGTCCGACGACGTGGCCTACTCGGTCCACGACTTCGAGGACGGCCTGCACGCCGGGCACATCGACCCCGACCTCCTCCTCGCCGAGCCCGAGCGCGCCGACATCTGGCAGGTCGCCATCGGCCGCTACGTCCCCGCGGACACCGACCCGCAGGAGCTGGCCGAGGCCCTGGACCGGCTCATCGGCCAGGAGTGGTGGCCGCACGGCTACGACGGCTCGGCCGTCGCCCAGGCCCGCCTCAAGGACGCCACCAGCCAGCTCATCGGCCGCTTCTGCCTCGCCGCCGAGGGCGCCACCCGGCAGGAGTGGGGGTCGGGCCGTCTCACCCGGTACGGCGCCGAACTCGTCGTCCCCCGCGAGACCCGCAACGAGTGCGCCGTCCTCAAGGCCGTCGCCGTCCGGTACGTGATGCAGCGCGCCGAGCAGGAGGCCCTCCGCGCCGACCAGCGGATCGTCGTCGCCGAACTGGCCGAGGCCCTCGTCGCCCGCGCCCCCGACGGACTCGAACCGCAGTTCCGCGCCGCCTTCGACACGGCGCCCGACGACCGGGCCCGCAAGCGCGTGATCGTGGACCAGATCGCCTCCCTCACCGACGCCTCCGCCCGCGCCCTCCACTCCCGCCTGCTCCACCCGCCCGTGCGCTGAGGGAGCGTACGGCCCTCTTCCGCCGTTCCCCTCCGTGCGGGACGCTCGCATGCGGCCCCGGGGCGGTACGGCCGGACGAACGCCCGGGGGCGTAGGTTGGAACCGGTCGCAACGAGGAGGAAACGACGTGGTCGACGCAGATCAGACCTTTGTCATCGTCGGCGGGGGCCTGGCAGGGGCCAAGGCGGCGGAGACCCTGCGCGCCGAGGGGTTCAACGGCCGGGTGATCCTCATCGGCGACGAACGCGACCACCCCTACGAGCGCCCACCCCTCTCCAAGGGCTACCTCACCGGGGACAAGGAGCGCGACGACGCCTTCGTCCACGAGCCCGCCTGGTACGCGGCGAACGACGTCGAGCTGCACCTCGGGCAGGCCGTCACCGCCGTCGACCGCGAGGCCCGCACGGTCCGCCTCGGCGACGGCACCGTCATCCGCTACGACAAGCTGCTCCTGGCCACCGGCTCCGAGCCCCGCCGCCTCGACGTACCCGGCACCGACCTCACCGGCGTCCACCACCTGCGCCGGCTCGCCCACGCCGACCGGCTCCGCCAGGTCCTCGCCGGCCTCGGCCGGGACAACGGGCACCTGGTGATCGCCGGCGGCGGCTGGATCGGCCTGGAGGTCGCCGCCGCCGCCCGCGGCTACGGCGCCGAGGTCACCGTCGTCGAGGCCGACCCCACCCCGCTCCACCGGGTCCTCGGCCCCGAGCTCGGCCAGCTCTTCGCCGACCTCCACAGCGACCACGGCGTCCGCTTCCACTTCGGCGCCCGGCTCACCGAGATCGTCGGCCAGGACGGCCTGGTCCTCGCCGTCCGCACCGACGACGGCGAGGAGCACCCGGCGCACGCCGTCCTCGCCGCGATCGGCGCCGCCCCCCGCACCGCCCTCGCCGAGAACTCCGGGCTCGCCCTCGTCGACCGGGCCGACGGCGGCGGCGTCGCCGTCGACGAGTCCCTGCGCACCTCCGACCCCGACGTCTTCGCCGCCGGGGACGTGGCCGCCGCCCACCACCCGCTGCTCCGCACCCGGCTCCGCGTCGAGCACTGGGCCAACGCGCTCAACGGCGGCCCCGCCGCCGCCCGCGCCATGCTCGGCAGGCACGTCTCGTACGACCGGGTGCCCTACTTCTTCTCCGACCAGTACGACCTGGGCATGGAGTACTCGGGCTGGGCGCCCCCCGGCTCGTACGACCAGGTCGTGGTCCGCGGCGACACCGGCAAGCGCGAGTTCGTCGCCTTCTGGCTCAAGGACGGGCGCGTCCTCGCCGGGATGAACGTGAACGTGTGGGACGTCACAGAGCCGATCCAGAACCTCATCCGCTCCCGCGCCCGGGTGGACCCCGAGGCCCTCGCGGACCCCTCCGTCCCCCTGGACGGGCTGCTCCCGTAGTCACTCCCTCCCCGTAGACTTCACGCGTGGCAGGCAGGATCAACGACGACGACGTGAAGGCGGTGCGGGACGCCGTCCCGATCGACGCCGTCGTGTCCGAATACCTCCAGCTGCGCAACGCGGGCGGCGGGAACCTCAAGGGGCTCTGCCCCTTCCACGACGAGAAGTCGCCCTCCTTCCAGGTCAGCCCGAGCAAGGGACTCTTCCACTGCTTCGGCTGCCAGGAGGGCGGCGACACCATCGCCTTCGTGATGAAGATCGACCACCTCTCCTTCTCGGAGACGGTCGAGCGCCTCGCCGCCAAGGCGGGCATCACGCTGCGGTACGAGGAGGGCGGCTACAACCCCGGCCACCAGCGCGGGGAACGCATCCGCCTGATCGAGGCCCACCAGGCCGCCGCCCGCTTCTACGCCGAGCAGCTCGGCTCCGCCGAGGCCGAGATCGGCCGGAAGTTCCTCGCCGGGCGCGGCTTCGACCAGGCCGCCGCCGAGCACTTCGGCGTCGGCTACTCCCCGGCCGGCTGGGACCACCTCACCCGCTTCCTGCGCGGCAAGGGCTTCTCCGACAAGGAGCTGATCCTCTCCGGGCTCTCCCAGGACGGCCGCCGGGGCCCCATCGACCGCTTCCGCGGCCGGCTCATGTGGCCCATCAAGGACGTCGGCGGCGAGATCGTCGGCTTCGGCGCGCGCAAGCTCCGCGACGACGACAACGGCCCCAAGTACCTCAACACGCCCGAGACCCCGGTCTACAAGAAGTCCCAGGTCCTCTACGGCATCGACCTCGCCAAGAAGGACATCGCCAAGGCCAGCCGGGCCGTCGTCGTCGAGGGCTACACCGACGTCATGGCCTGCCACCTCGCCGGGGTCACCACCGCCATCGCCACCTGCGGCACCGCCTTCGGCGGCGACCACGTCAAGATCCTCCGCCGCCTCCTCATGGACAACGGCTCGGCCCGCGTCATCTTCACCTTCGACGGCGACGCCGCCGGCCAGAAGGCCGCCCTGCGCGCCTTCGAGGACGACCAGAAGTTCGCCGCCGAGACGTACATCGCCGTCGCCCCCGAGGGCATGGACCCCTGCGACCTGCGGCTCGCCAAGGGCGACGAGGCCGTCGCGGACCTGGTCGAACCCCGCACCCCGCTCTTCGAGTTCGCCCTCCGCCAGATCGTGCGGCGCTACGACCTGGAGACCCCGGCGGGCCGGGCCGCCGCCCTGGACGAGGCCGCCCCGATCGTCGCGAAGCTCAAGAACCTGGCCGTGCGGCACGGCGTCGCCGTCCAGCTCGCGGGCATGCTCGGGATCATGGACGAGCGGTTCGTCGTGCAGCGGGTCAGCCGGGTCGCCCAGTGGCAGCGGGACCGCGGCGGCCGGGGCCGGACGGACGACCGGCCGCGCCGCGAGATGCCGCAGATCCAGGCCCCCGCGGCACAGCCCGGCCCCGCGCTCAACCTGCGCAGCCCCGCCCACCGCACCGAGCGCGAACTCCTCAAGCTCGCCCTCCAGCGGCCCGAACTGGTCTCCCCGGCCTTCGACGCCTACGGGATCGACGAGTTCACCGCCCCGCCCTACGCGGCCGTCCGCCAGTGCGTCCAGGACGCGGGCGGCGCCACCGGCGCCCCCGCCGACTACCTCGACGCCGTCCGCGCGGCCGCCCCCGACGACGCCGTCCGCGCCCTCGTCACCGAGCTGGCCGTCGAGACGATCTTCGCCAAGACGATCGACGAGGTCTACGCGGGCGCCCAGCTCGTCCAGGTCCGCCTCCGCGCCGTCGACCGCCGCATCCGCGACGTCCAGGGCGCCCTGGCCCGCCTCGGCCAGAACGGCGACCCGGAGAAGGTCGCCGCCGTGCAGAACGAACTGTGGGTGCTCACCCAGTACGGGCAGTCCCTGCGGAACGACGGCGCCGCCGCGCTCTGACGCTCGGTCACCCGGCGGACTCAAAAAGTCACCGCACGCCCCTCGTGGCGGCGATGTGTCGTACCCCACACTGGATGACGGTGCCGTTCCGCTCCTCCTGGAGGTCGCCCGCCGTGCAGACCCAGACCGTGCCGCAGGACCAGCAGGACCAGCAGGACCAGCAGGACCAGCAGGACCGGGCAGAGTCCGGCGGGGACGTCGAGGACATCGACGGCGTGGAGGACGTCGGGCGCGTGGAGGACGGGGAGGACGCGGCGGAGCCCGCGATCCCGGCGGCGGCCCGGCGCGCCCGCCCGGACCCCGGCGGCAACGGCCCCTCCTCCGACCTCTTCCGGCAGTACCTGCGCGAGATCGGCCGCATCCCGCTCCTCACCGCCGAGGAGGAGGTCGAACTGGCCCGCCGCGTCGAGGCCGGCCTCTTCGCCGAGGAGAAACTGGCCGGCACCCCCGACCTCGACACCCGCCTCGCGGGCGACCTGGACCGCCTCGTCGTCCTCGGCCGGATCGCGAAGCGCAGACTCATCGAGGCCAACCTCCGCCTCGTCGTCTCCGTCGCCAAACGGTACGTGGGCCGGGGCCTGACCATGCTCGACCTGGTCCAGGAGGGCAACCTCGGCCTCATCCGGGCCGTCGAGAAGTTCGACTACGCGCGCGGCTACAAGTTCTCCACGTACGCCACCTGGTGGATCCGCCAGGCCATGTCCCGGGCCCTCGCCGACCAGGCCCGCACCATCCGCGTCCCCGTCCACGTCGTCGAACTCATCAACCGGGTCATCCGCGTCCAGCGCCGCATGCTCCAGGAACGCGGCTACGAGCCCACCCCCGAAGAGGTCGCCGCCCAGCTCGACCTGCCGCCCGAGCGCATCGGGGAGGTGCTCCGCCTCGCCCAGGAACCGGTCTCCCTGCACACCCCCGTCGGCGAGGAGGAGGACGTCGCCCTCGGCGACCTCATCGAGGACGGCGACGCCGCCTCCCCGGTCGAGTCCGCCGCCTTCCTCCTCCTGCGCCGCCACCTGGAGGACGTCCTCTCCACCCTCAACGAACGCGAACGCAAGGTGGTCCAGCTCCGCTACGGCCTCGACGACGGCCGCCCCCGCACCCTGGAGGAGATAGGCCGGCTCTTCGGAGTGACCCGCGAACGCATCCGCCAGATCGAGTCCAAGACCCTCAACAAACTCCGCGACCACGCCTACGCGGACCAGCTCAGGGGGTACCTGGACTAGTCGCCGAAAGCGCCGCGGAGAGAGGTTCGGGTCGGCCAGACTGCGGCCAGGGCGCGCCCGCCGGAGGAGCGACGGCCCGCCCGCCCCCGCGCCGACGGCCGACGGCTCCGCCACCAGTCCCTGGGCCTGACCGGAGCGTCCCACCGGGACGCGCGGGTGTGCCGGCCGGACGCGCCGGTGACCCGCGCCGTACCCCCCCCGTACGACACGGGCCACCGCCCCACCGGACCGTCCGCCGTCAGTCGACCTCCACGACCGCCTGGGCGAACTGCGCCGCGTACAGCCGGGAGTACGCCCCGCCCGACGCCAGCAGCTCCTCGTGGGTGCCCTGTTCGACGATCGAGCCGTTCTCCATCACCAGGATCACGTCCGCGTCCCGGATCGTGGAGAGGCGGTGGGCGATCACGAACGACGTGCGGCCGTGGGCCAGGCGGGCCATCGCCTTCTGGATCAGGACCTCGGTGCGGGTGTCGACCGAGCTGGTGGCCTCGTCCAGGACGAGGATCACCGGGTCGGAGAGGAAGGCGCGCGCGATGGTGATCAGCTGCTTCTCGCCCGCGCTCACCCCCGCGCCCTCGTCGTCGAGGACCGTGTCGTACCCGTCGGGCAGGGTCCGGACGAAGCGGTCGGCGTGCGCGGCCCGCGCCGCCTCCTCGACCTCCTCCCGGGTCACCGGACGCGTCGCGCCGTACGCGATGTTGTCCGCGATCGTCCCGCCGAACAGCCAGGTGTCCTGGAGGACCATCCCGATCCCGCTCCGCAGTCGCTCGCGGGACGTCTTCGCGACGTCCACCCCGTCCAGGGTGATCCGCCCGCCCGTCACCTCGTAGAACCGCATGAGCAGGTTCACCAGGGTCGTCTTGCCCGCGCCCGTCGGACCGACGATCGCGACCGTCTGCCCCGGCTCCACCGTCAGCGACAGGTCCTCGATGAGCGGCTTGTCCTCCTCGTAGCGGAAGGAGACGCCCTCCAGTGCGACCCGGCCGCGCGACTCCAGCGTCCCCCAGCCTTCGGCCGGGGGTGCCCCCGTCCCGCCCGTCGGGGCGTCCGGCTCCTGCTCCTGCGCGTCGAGCAGTTCGAAGATCCGCTCGGCCGAGGCCACGCCCGACTGCACCAGGTTCGCCATCGACGCCACCTGCGTCAGCGGCATCGAGAACTGGCGCGAGTACTGGATGAAGGCCTGCACGTCACCGATGGAGAGCGTGCCGCTCGCCACCCGCAGACCGCCGACCACGGCCACCAGGACGTAGTTGATGTTCGAGATGAAGAACATCACCGGCTGCATCACGCCGGAGTTGAACTGCGCCCTGAACCCGGCCTCGTACAGCGCCTCGTTCTGCTCGCGGAAGTCCTTCGCGGACTCCTCCTGCCGCCCGAAGACCTTCACCAGGGCGTGCCCGGTGTACATCTCCTCGACGTGCGCGTTCAGCGTGCCCGTGGACTTCCACTGCTGTACGAAGTGCGGCTGCGAGCGCTTGCCGATCCGCGCCGCCACGAAGACCGACACCGGCACCGTCACCAGCGCCACCAGGGCGAGCAGCGGCGAGATCCAGAACATCATCGCGAGCACGCCGACGATCGTCAGGAGCGAGTTGATCAGCTGGCCCATCGACTGCTGGAGCGTCTGCGAGACGTTGTCGATGTCGTTGGTCGCCCGGGACAGCACCTCGCCGCGCTTGGCCTTGTCGAAGTACGACAGCGGCAGCCGCGCCAGCTTCGTCTGGACGTCCTCCCGCATCCGGTAGACCGTCCGGTTGATCACCCGGATCGACAGCCGGGTGGAGACCAGCATCAGCAGGCCCGCCGCCACGTACACCGCGAGGACCAGGAGCAGCACCCCGCCCACGGCGGAGAAGTCGATCCCCTTCCCCGGTGTGAAGTCGACCCCGGACAGCATGTCCGCCATGCCGTCCTGCCCGCCGGCGCGCAGCCCTTCCAGGGTCTCCGCCTTCGTGGCGCCCGGCTCCGTCTGCCGCCCGATCACCCCGGCGAAGATCAGGTCCGTCGCCCGGCCCAGGATCTTCGGCCCGACCACGGAGGCCGCCACCGAGAGCACGCCGGCGACCAGCATCACCCAGAGCGCGCCACGCTCCGGCGCGAGCTGCCCCAGCAGCCGCCTGCCCGAGCCCTTGAAGTCCATCGACCGCTGGTCGGGGCCGCCACCGGCCATCATGCGTCCGCCAGGACCGGCCATCAGGCTGCCTCCGCCTCGGTCAGCTGGGAGAGCACGATCTCCCGGTACGTCTCGTTGTCCGCCATCAGCTCCCGGTGCCGTCCGGTGCCCACCACCCGGCCCTCGTCGAGGACCACGATCCGGTCGGCGTCCCGGATGGTCGACACCCGCTGGGCGACGATCACCACGGTCGAGTCGGCCGTCTCCTCGGCGAGCGCGGCCCGCAGCAGGGCATCCGTCTCGTAGTCGAGCGCGGAGAACGAGTCGTCGAACAGGTAGATCTCCGGCCGCTGCACGAGCGTCCGCGCGATGGCGAGCCGCTGCCGCTGCCCGCCGGAGACGTTGGTGCCGCCCTGCGCGATCGGCGCGTTCAGACCGTGCTCCAGCTTCCGTACGAAGTCGGCGGCCTGGGCGACCTCCAGGGCGTGCCACAGCTCCTCGTCGGTCGCGCCGGGCTTCCCGTACCGCAGGTTCGTCGCCACCGTCCCCGAGAAGAGGTACGGCTTCTGCGGCACGAGCCCGACGGTCCTGGCCATGAGGGCGGGGTCGAGGACGCGGACGTCCACGCCGTCCACGAGGACCTCGCCGCCGGTCGCGTCGAAGAGCCGGGGCACCAGCCCGAGCAGGGTCGACTTGCCGCTGCCCGTCGAGCCGATGATCGCGGTGGTCTCGCCGGGCCGGGCGACGAGCCCGACGTCCTTGAGGACCGGCTCCTGCGCGCCCGGGTAGCGGAACTCCGCGCCCCTGACCTCCAGGTGCCCGCGCCGGTCGAGTGCCGTCACGGGATCGGCCGGCGGCACCACGCTGGAGCCGGTCGCGAGGACCTCCTCGATGCGCTCGGCGCACACCTCGGCGCGCGGCACCATCATGAACATGAAGGTGGCCATCATGACGGCCATCACGATCTGCATCAGATAGGCGAGGAAGGCGGTCAGCGCGCCGATCTCCATCCCGCCGCCGTCGATGCGGTGCGCGCCGAACCAGACCACGGCCACGCTGGACACGTTCACGACCGTCATCACCGTCGGGAACATCAGGGCCATCAGCCGGCCGGTGGCCATCGACATGTCGGTCAGCTCGGCGTTGGCCCCCCGGAAGCGCTCCTCCTCGTACCCGTCCTTCACGAAGGCCCGGATGACGCGGTTGCCGGTGATCTGCTCGCGCAGCACCCGGTTCACCGTGTCGAGGCGCGTCTGCATGGTCCGGAAGAGCGGCCGCATCCGCCGCACGATCAGCGAGACGGCGACGCCGAGCACCGGCACCACCGCGAGCAGCACGCCCGACAGCGGCACGTCCTGGCCGAGTGCCATCACGATGCCGCCGACGCACATGATGGGCGCGGAGACCATCAGCGTGAACGCCATCAGGACCAGCGTCTGGACCTGCTGCACGTCGTTGGTCGTACGGGTGATCAGCGAGGGCGCGCCGAAGTGCCCGAGCTCCCGGGCGGAGAAGGACTGCACCCGGTCGAAGACGGCCCCGCGCACGTCCCGGCCGAGGGCGGACGCGGTCCGCGCGCCGTAGTACACGGCCCCGACGTTGCAGACGACCTGGACGACGGAGATGCCGACCATCAGGGCGCCGAAGCGGAGGATGTAGCCGGTGTCCCCGTGCACGACACCGTTGTCGATGATGTCGGCGTTCAGGGTCGGCAGGTAGAGGCTCGCGCAGGTCTGGAGGAACTGGAGCAGCACGAGCAGCGCGACGGGTTTTCGGTACGGCCGTAGGTGGGTCCGGAGAAGTCTTATGAGCACGGGACTTACTATCGCCCGCCGCCCCGGGCCGTTACGACCGGTTTCCGGGGCGGTGGAAACCCTGGGGAAGTCTTTACGAAGGGCCTCCGGGGGCCCCTTCACGAGCGGGCCCCCGGACTTCGGGCACCGCCCCGGACCGGCGGCGCTCGCCCGCTCCGGGGACGGCCCCGGTCACCCGCTCCGGGTCCGGAGGCCGCCCGCCCCCAAACCGCCGCCCGCACCCGGAACGGCCGCGCTCACCCGCCGAACGCGCCCGGGTGGAGCTGCTCCCGCGTCGCCGTGTACTGCTGCCGCACGGCCTGCCCCGCCGCCAGCTCGTCCCCCGGCTCCAGGACCTGCGTGGCGGCGCCCTGCCAGGCCGGGGGAGCGGAGGGCGACAGGGTGCCCCGCGCGACGCCGAGGGCCCAGGCGGCCTGCCGGGCCGCGCCGAGCGCCGCGTAGTCGGCCGGCTGGGGGACGAGGACCTGGGCGCCGAGGAGGGCCGGCGCGAGCGCCTGCACCGCGTGCAGCGCGGCGGCGGCGCCGAGCAGGAAGACCCGCCGCACCTCCACGCCCCGCCCGCGCAGCACGTCCAGGGCGTCGGTGAGCGCGCAGAGCATCCCCTCGAACGCCGCCCGCGCCAGGTGCTCGGGCCTCATCGACTCGCGCCGCAGCCCGCTGAGCGTGCCCGCCGCGTGCGGCAGGTTCGGGGTCCGCTCGCCCTCCAGATAGGGCAGCAGGACGAGCCCGGAGGCGCCCGGCGTCGACTTCAGGGCGAGCGCGGAGAGCTCTTCGAGGGAGTCGAGGCCCAGCATCTCGGCGGCGCCGCGCAGCGCCCGCACCGCGTTGGAGGTGGAGACGACCGGCAGGTGCATGCCGGTGGCGTCGGCGAAGGAGGTGATCATGCCGCCGGGGTCGGCGAGGGCCTCGTGGTGCACGGCCATCACGGAGCCGGAGGCGCCGAGCGAGACCACCGCGTCGCCGGGGCCGAGCCCGAGGCCGAGCGCGGCGGCCATCGTCTCGCCGGTGCCGGCGGAGATCAGCAGCCCCTCGGGGGTGGTACCGGCGGCGTCGGAGGGCCCGAGGACCTCGGGCAGCGCGGCCCGGTGCCCGAGCGCGAGCTCGACCAGGTCGGGGCGGTACGCGCCGGTGCGGGCCGACCAGTAGCCGGTGGCGGAGGCGGCGCCGCGGTCGGTGGTGCGGCGGGCGGGGCGGCCGAGGAGCTGCCAGACCAGCCAGTCGTGCGGCTGGAGGGCGAGGGCGGTCCGCCGGGCGTGCTCGGGTTCGGTACGGGCCAGCCAGCGCAGCTTGGCGACCGGCTGCCCGGAGGCGGGCACGCTGCCGACGGCCTCGGCCCAGGCGTGCCGGCCGCCGAGCGAGTCGATCAGGTCGGCGGCGGCGACCTGCGCCCGTTTGTCGTTGCGCACGAGCGCGGGCCGCACGAGGCCGCCCTGCGCGTCGAGCGGCACGAGCCCGTGCTGCTGCGCGGAGACGCCGATCGCCTCCACGCCCTCCAGGAGGCCGCCGGTGGCGGCCTCCCCGAGCGAGAGGAGCCAGGTCTGCGGATCGACGTCCACGGCCTTCGGCTCGCCGGGATGCGGGGCGTACCCCTGCCGCAGTACGGCACCCGTGTCGGTGTCACAGACGACGATGCGTGTGAACTCAGCAGAGCTGTCCAGTCCGGCGACTATCCCCATGCCACAGATTCTGCCGCACGCGGGGCCTCAGGTGTTGCTGGTGCCCCACTCGTCGTTCTCGACCTTTCCGTTGCCCTGGCTGCGCTCGCGCAGCGCGTGGACCTTGTCGGCCACGGCGGGCGGCAGGTGGTCGCCCACCTTGTCGCCCACGACGTGCGCGGCCTTGCCGGCGACCTGCCGCCCGGTCTGGGCGGCGGACTCGGCGGCGTTGCGCACGGCCGGGTTGTCGCTGAACTCCTTGGCGGACTTCTTCAACTGTTCGTAGCGCTCGCGTCCGGCCCGCGTGCCGATCACGTAACCGAGGGCGAGTCCCACGACGAACGTCATCTTGTATCGCATGGCCACCACCTTCCCTGGAGAGCTCGCTTGATGCATCGCTGGTGCCCACGGCGGTGCCACGCGATACCGATTGGCGGAGCACCCCCCTGCTTGCGCTAATGTATGTGTCGCAGCGAACGCGCGCCGCCCGGGAAGGTCCGAGGTGGATCCGTTCGGTGCAACGCAGCAATCCCCTGTAGCTCAATTGGCAGAGCAGCCGGCTGTTAACCGGCAGGTTACTGGTTCGAGTCCAGTCGGGGGAGCGCGATCCCCTGTAGCTCAATTGGCAGAGCATTCGGCTGTTAACCGGAGGGTTGCTGGTTCGAGTCCAGCCGGGGGAGCGGAACGGAAGAGGACCCTTCGGGGTCCTTTTTCGCGTCCCGGGGAACCGCGCGGAGCGCGGCGCGGTCTTCATGGTCGAGCAGAGCCGATCTTCCGGAGCAGGAGATCGTATGAGCGGCTATGCTGCGGCAGACGGCGCGCACACATGTACGCGCCTCACCGAACGGGGCGGTAGCTCAGCCGGTTAGAGCAGCGGACTCATAATCCGTCGGCCGTGGGTTCGAGTCCCACCCGCCCCACCAGAGAAAAACGTTCTGACCAGGCAGTTTGCCGGTCGAGTGAGAGTCCGAAGGACCTTGGTGGCCCGTCCGAGCCAGGGAATCACGCCTGTTGGGACAATGATGGGACGCGGGTCGCGCGGCGCGTTCGATTCCCTCGTTCGGCTCACCGTCGGCGGGTCGTGCCCCGGTCCGCTCACCGCGCCGGGTCGGCGATCCGGTAGCCCACGCCGGGCGTGGTGGTGATGACCGGCGGGTCGCCGAGCTTGCGGCGCAGGCGGCTGATGGTGACCGCGACCGTGTTGGTGAACGGGTCGGCGTGCTCGTCCCAGACCCGTTCCAGGAGGTCCTCCGCGCTGAGGAACGCGGGGCTCGCCTCCAGGAGCGCCTCCAGGACCGCGAACTCCTTGACGGAGAGGGCCAGCGGGCGCCCGTCGCGGCCGGCCGTGCGGTGCAGCTGGTCGAGCTCGACGCCCGCCGCGCGCAGCGTGCGGGGCCGGGCGGCCGGACGGCGGCGGGCCAGGGCGCGGATCCGCAGGACGAGCTCGGGGAAGTGGAAGGGCTTCGCCAGGTAGTCGTCCGCGCCCAGGACCAAGCCGCTGACGCGGTCGCCCGGCGAGGCGGCGGCGGTCAGCATCAGGACCGGCGCCCGGCCGTCCCGCTCGGTGATCATCCGGCAGAGCGCGTCGCAGTGGATCCCCGGCAGGTCGCGGTCGAGCACGACGACGTCGTACGCGTTCAGACCGAGCTTCGCGGCGGCGGCCAGGCCGTCGTGCGCGACGTCGACGGCCATCCCCTGGTCCCGCAGTCCCTCGGCGACGACCTCGGCCAGCGTCCGTGCGTCCTCCACGACCAGAACCCGCACCACGTCACCCCTCCCCGCCGGCCGTCGACGGCAGCGCCGCCGTGACGCGCAAACCGCCCTCGGGCGGGGCCAGCAGGGCGAGGTCCCCGCCGTGCGCCGCGACGATCGCCGCCACGATCGACAGCCCCAGCCCGGAGCTCCCCTCCGGTCCCGTCCGGTCGGCGCCGAGCCGCTCGAACGGCTGCGTCAGCCGGTCCACCCGGCTCTGGTCGAGGAGGCGTCCTCCGGTCTCGACGACCAGAAGCGCCTCCGCGGCGGTGTGCCCGGTGGAGATCCGGATCCAGCCGCCCGCCCGGTTGTGCGTGATCGCGTTGTCGACCAGGTTCTCCACCATCCGGGACAGCAGCGCCGCGCTCCCCTCCGTCCACGCGTCCGTCCGCGCCTCGTCGTCGACGGTCAGCTCCTTCGCGGCGATGTCGGCGGCCCGGTCGGCCAGTGCCTCCCGCACCAGCTCGCCGAGCGACACGGGGGTCCGGTCGGCCGGGGTGCCGTGCCGCGCCCGTGCGAGGACCAGGAAGCCGTCGAGGAGGTGGTCCACCCGGTCCAGCTCGACCCGCAACCGGTCCGCGAGCGCGACGGTCTCGGCCGCCGGCTCCGGTTTGGCAACGGCGACGTCCAACGACGCCCGCATCGTCGCCAGCGGCGTGCGCAGTTCGTGCGAGGCGTTGCCGACGAACCGGCGCTGTGCGACGAACGAGGCCTCCAGGCGCTCCAGAAGGCCGTCGACCGTGTCGGCGAGCTGCTTGACCTCGTCGGCGGGTCCGGATACCGCGAGCCGTTCGTGCAGGTTCTCCGCGGAGATCCGCCGTGTCGCCCGCCGTGATCAGCCGCAGCGGGCGCAGGACCCGGTCGGCGAGGATCCGGCCGAGCACGAGCGAGGCGACCGCCGTCACCGCCAGCGCGACCAGCGAGCCGACGAGCAGCCGGTGGTTCTGCTGTGCGTGCGTCTCCGAGAGCTGCCTCCCCAGGTCCCGGATCCGCTGTTCGGCGGAGAGGGGGTCGAAGCCGCCCGGTGGGGGCTGTTCGGGAACCTGCCCGGGGGCGAGCGCGGTCACCCGGGTCCCGGACATCAGATAGGTCAGGGCGAGCAGCACGGTTCCGGACCCGAGGTACCCCACGGCGTACAGGAGCGTGAATCGTCGGCGGACGGTTCCGCCCCGCGGTCTGCCCATGGTCCCCCACCCCTTCGCGTCCGGCCGGATCCAGCATGCCCGGCCGGACCTAACAGCGGGGTGACAGCGGCGGTTCGGACCGTGTTACGGCCGGATCCGTAGACCGGGGCCATGACTTCGACCACAGAACGACTCCGACGGGAGTGGACCGGGTTCCGGCGCGTGGGCAGGCTGGTCGCGATGGCGGTCGCGGCCCTGGCCGTCGTCGCCCTGGGTCTGCTCCGGGCGGCCGGCGACCACGCTTCGTGCGACGGCCCCTGCCCGGCCGAACCGACCGGGCCGGACGGGACCCTCGTCAACGACCGGTTCTCCTTCCTGCACCGCGACATGGGCCCCGAGGGCAGCATCACCGTCCGGCTGACGTCCATGACGGGCACGATCACCTACCCGCCGCCGCACCACGACCGGATCGTCCCGGGCCTCGTGCCGTGGGCGAAGGTCGGGATCATCGTCAAGGACGGCGTCCGCCCCGGCTCGTCCTACGCGGCACTGATGTCCACCGGCGGTCACGGCGTACGGATGCAGTACGACTACCGCCACGACATCGCCGGCGGCGGGGGAGTGGTGGACGGGGCGCCGCGCTGGCTGCGGCTGACCCGGTCGGGCGACACCGTCACCGGCCACGAGTCCGCCGACGGTACGAGATGGACGAAGGTCGGTGCCGTGCGGCTGCCCGGGCTGCCCGGAACCGTACAGGTCGGACTGTTCGCGGCCTCCCCCGGGGACCTGACGCTGCGGCGGACCGGCCTGGGCGGCGCCACGGAGGAGGTGCGCTGGACACAGGCCGGCGGCACCTTCGACAGGATCGCCCTCCGGGGGGCGGCCGCCGGGGGCTGGCGAGACGACGCCGTCGGCGAGCGGAACCGGACGGACTGGGAGAAGAACGAACGGGCGTCCGGGGCGGTGGAGGAGAACGGCACGATCACCGTCACCGGTGCCGGCGACATCGGCCCGAGGGGCGCCGAGGACGGCGCCCGCCCGGTGGAACACGCCCTGGGAGGCCTGTTCCCGGCGCTGCTCGTCGTGCTCGTGATCTCGGTGCGGTACGCCACCGCCGGGCACCGGACCGGGCCCGCGGACGGCGCGCCGGTCACCCGCTCCCGGCTCGCGGCGAAGGCGGTCGTCCTCGCGGCCGTGACGTTCGCGACCGGCCTCCTCGCCCTGGGCATCGTGGTCCCGGCGGGCGCGACGATCCTGAAGGGCAACGGGATCCCGGTCCTCGGGGTCTCCGTACTCACCGGAACACGGGTCGTCGTCGGCACGGCCGGCGCCCTCGCCCTCGCCGCCGTACTGGCCCTCGCGCTCGGCTCCCTGCTGCGGCGCTCCTGGCTCGCGATACTCGTCGCCGTCCTGACGATCGCGGTCCCGTACGCCGTGGCCTCCGTCCCGCTGCTGCCCGACGGCGCGGCACAGTGGCTGCTGCGCGTCACCCCGGCCGCCGGCTTCGCCGTCCGGCAGACCCTCGTCGAACACCCGCAGGTCGTCGCCCACTACGCCCCCTCGGCCGGGTACTTCCCCCTTCCGTGGTGGGCCGGGGTCACCGTCCTGTGCGCTTACACGGCCGTGCTGTTGTGCCTCGCTCTGAGGCGGCTGTCGCGGAGCGGCGAAGGGGCCGGGCGGCCGGTGGACCGGGAGTGACCCCCGGCGGCGCGGGAGTTCGCGGCCACGGCACCGAAGGTGGCATCACCAGGAATGGCAAATGGGTTCGATCGTGCATTTCTTGGTGGTGCGAGGGTGGCCTGAAGCGTCCGATGTCGATGAAATCTCCTGCTCGCGTGGGCGAATTTCGGCCCGGTGGCCTCCTTGTCGGGAAGAGTGGAGTGGAGGTGGCCCCGGGGCCTCTTGTCGAGTGTGTGGCCACCTCGCTTTACTCCTGTTTCCTCGCCCTGTCCGGGCGAGAGGTGAGGAGGGGACGTGACGGTCGAGCTGGGAAGGGTCGAGTCGCGCCTGACGGAGGCGGAAGAGGCAGCCCTGCAGAGGGACTACCGAAATCGGGTGAAGGAATACGATCAGATCGACTCCGCCCTCAGGGCTTCCCGGGTGTTCCAGCGCATCTACTGGCTGTGCCTTCTGGGGGCGATGGCGCTTTCCTGCCTGCTGGGTTACACGGTCGTCGTGGGGCTGTGGCAGACCAAGCCGCTCTTCGTGCGCTACGTCGGGCTTGTCGTGGTCGTCGGTCTCGTGGCGGCGATGGGCTGGCTGCTTCTGGCGAACCGCAAGACCGTTGTCACCCGTGCCGGCGAGCTGCGCAACGCGTTGCAGGACCGGCAGACGGCCGCGGCCGGTCTGCCTCTCGACTCTCCCTCCGGGCTTCGCATCTACCGCGAGGCCTCCCTCGACCTCATCGCGCAGTACCGCAAGTCGGCGAACAACAACCGCCGCATCCACAATTTTTTCCAGCTCGTCATCATCACCGGTTCGATCGCCGCCTCCACGCTCACCGCGATGAACGAGGGGAGCAATCTCGCGCTCCGGATCATCACGTCCACGCTGAGCGCCCTGGTCGGAATCTCCGCCGGCGTGACCGGATACTTCAAGTTCCGCGAGAGGGGCTACAACCTTCAATCGACCGCGGACGATATCGAGAAGCACTACAACGCCTCTCAGTTCATGCTCGACGAGTATGCGGGGAGTGACGGTGCTCCTCTTTCCGAAGGGGAGCGGCTGAGAAGGTTCGCCGGCTTCGTCGAGCGCCTGAAGGAAGAGCAGAGAAAGCGCGAGCTGCAGCTCGAGCAGTCCAGTTCCTCGAACGAGGAGCGGGCGGGATGACGGTCGAGGGCCGGTTCGCGGAGAACGGGCCGCCCCCGGTTCTCCGCTGGGTGCTGGCGCCGAGGTGGCAGTGGAACGCCCGAAAGCTGCAGAGGGCTCATGGAGCCTTGCTGTCGTCGACGACTGCCTGGTGCCTGGTCGCCCTCGCTCAGGACCCGACGAACGTCCCCTTCGTGCAGAACCTGCTCGCACGGCGGGCGAAGGAGAGTCACCACCCGCCCGGGGTCGCTCTCGACTGTTGGACCGCCCTGCGGCACGAGGAGCAGGTCAGGCGTCGCGTCTGGCTGGCCCGGTACGGGGCGACCCCGTTGCATCGTCTGGGGGTCCCCGAGGAACTGATCGAACTGTCCGGCCTCCACGTCGTCGAATGGCGGCTGCCCCCCGACGTGGAGGCGGCGTCTCTCGTGGTGCAGCGCCGGCCGCGAGTCGGGAACGGTTCCGAAGGGGTGCGTCGCTGCCGCTAAGTCCCCTTCGCCCGGGCGGTCGCCGTCCCGTGTGCTCACCAGGACGACGGGCTGCGGGCCGATGCCCGTCCCGGCACCCTCGGGCGCCGGAACGGGCATCGGCCCGGCGGGGGCTCAGTACGTCAGGATCCCCGGGTCCGAGACGTCCGGGGCGCCCGTCTCCACGTGGCCCGCCAGGCGGCGGAGGTAGTCGGCGGAGACCGGCGAGGTGATCGTCACGTCGTACCAGCGGTGGCCCGTGGTCAGGGCGACCGTGTGGGTGACCGTGGCGCCCTTGGCGACCGTCAGGGTCTTTGGGGAGCCCGCGTAGGCGTTGGCGACGGTCACCGTCGTGGTCGCGCCCGCGTTGGTGAAGGTCAGGTCCAGGCCGCCGGTGGCGGCGTTGTGCCGGGCGGCGACCTCGGGGACCGCCGTCTTGCCGGGGGAGCGGAAGCGGCGCAGGAAGCCGTTGGGGCCGTGGACCGTGAGGTCGGTGACGCCGGCCGAGTACTTGGTGTTCCAGGTGTCCGCGATCGACTTGCCCGCCTCCGCCGTGTACGTCCAGGGCGCGTCCGTGCGGTTGGCCGAGGTGACGTAGAACTGCGCGCCCGCGCCGGGGCCCGCGCCGAACGTCAGGCGGTAGGTGCCGGCCGCCGTGTCGGCGGAGCCGTCCACGTACGGGGCGTACTTCAGCGGGCGGGTCGGCTTGGTGCCGCGCTCCTGGCGGGGCATCGTGCCCGTCGCGGGCGCGGTGGCCGGGAAGTCGGGGTGGCGGTCGCGGTCCGGCGGGTAGTAGCCGGCGGTCGACGGCAGCGGGGCCGGCCGGGTGTCCGTGCGCGTGAAGTCGAAGGCTGAGGTCAGGTCGCCGCAGACGGCCCGGCGCCAGGGCGAGATCTGCGGCTCGCGGACGCCGAAGCGGCTCTCCACGAAGCGGATCACCGACGTGTGGTCGAAGGTCTCGGAGCAGGTGTAGCCACCGGTGGACCAGGGAGAGACGACGAGCATCGGGACGCGGGGGCCGAGGCCGTACGGACCGGCCACGAACCCCGTCTTCCCCGGGAAGTGGTCGAGGGCGGTCGCCACGGTGGAGAGGCCCTGCGCCGCCGAGGCCGGGACGTACGGCGGGACCACGTGGTCGAAGAAGCCGTCGTTCTCGTCGTAGGTGATGAACAGGGCCGTACGGGCCCACACGTCGGGGTTCGAGGTCAGCGCGTCCAGGACCTGCGCGATGTACCAGGCGCCGTAGTTGGCGGGCCAGTTGGCGTGCTCCGAGAAGGCCTCCGGGGCCGCGATCCAGGAGACCTGCGGCAGCCGGCCGCCGCGCACGTCGGCGCGCAGCCGGTCGAAGAAGCCCTCGCCGTTCTTGGCGTTCGTGCCCGTGCGGGCCTTCTCGTACAACGGGCTGCCGGGCTTGGCGTTCCGGTAGTTGTTGAAGTAGAGCAGGGAGTTGTCGCCGTAGTTGCCCCGGTACGCGTCACTGATCCAGCCCCAGGAGCCCGCCGCGTCCAAGCCGTCGCCGACGTCCTGGTACACCTTCCAGGAGACCCCGGCCGCCTCCAGGCGCTCGGGGTAGGTGGTCCAGCCGTACCCCGCCTCCGCGTTGTTGAGGACCGGACCGCCGCCCGTGCCGTCGTTGCCGGTGTGCCCGCTCCACAGGTAGTAGCGGTTCGGGTCGGTGGAGCCGATGAGCGAGCAGTGGTAGGCGTCGCAGACGGTGAACGCGTCGGCGAGCGCGTAGTGGAACGGGATGTCCTCACGGGTGAGGTACGCCATCGTGGCCTTGGTCTTGGCCGGTACCCACTGGTCGTACCGCCCCTGCGCGAAGGCCTTCTGGCCGCCCGCCCAGTCGTGGTTGAGGCCTTGGAGGAACTCCATGCCGAGCTTGGCGCTCTGCGGCCGGAAGGGCAGGGTCACCTTGGAGCCGTCGGACTGGTTCCACACGGACTTGCCGCTGGGCAGGGTCACCGGCCGGGGGTCCCCGAAGCCGCGCACGCCCTTCATCGCACCGAAGTAGTGGTCGAAGGAGCGGTTCTCCTGCATCAGGACCACGATGTGCTCGACGTCCTGGATCGTGCCGGTGGAGCCCTGCGCGGGGATCGCGGCGGCGCGGGCGATGCTCTCCGAGAGCATCGTGAACGCGGCGGCCCCGCCGGTCAGCTGAAGGAACCGGCGGCGGTCGATGTCGGCCATGGGGGAGTTCTCCTCCGGGGTCGGGGACGGGCACGGGTGGGGCGCGTGCACGGGCACGGGTGGGGCGCGTGCGTGCGGCGGCCGGGCTCCTGCCCGGCGGGCGCCCCAAGAACAGCGCCCGTGGGCCACCGTCCGGAAGCCGTTCCATGGCTGCCCGCCGTACGCCCGGCGAACCCCGCGTGCCGGTTGTGCGAAAGCCCCGGCGCGCGGGGGCGGCGCCGGGGCTTTCGTACGGTCCCCGCGCGGAGGCGGGTGCGGTCGCTACTCCACGACCAGCTCGACCTGGATGTTTCCGCGGGTGGCCTTGGAGTACGGGCAGAAGGCGTGGGTCTTCTCCAGCAGTGCGAGGCCCGCCTCGCCCTGGAGGTGCTCCGGGAACTCGGCGCGCATGACGACCGCGAGGCCGAAGCCGCCGTCGGCGGGGTCCTTGCCGATGGAGACCTCGGCGGTGACGGAGGCCTCGGAGACGTCGATCTTCTCCTGGCGGGCGACCATGCCCATCGCGCTGGCGAAGCAGGCCGCGTACCCGGCGGCGAAGAGCTGCTCGGGGTTGGTGCCCTCGCCGTTGCCGCCGAGCGCCTGCGGGTGGGCGAGGGGGAGGTCGATGTGGCCGTCGGAGCTGACGGCGCGGCCCTCACGGCCGTTGGCGGTGGCGACGGCGGTGTAGATCGCGTCCATGGGGTCCTGGTCCTCTCGGTGGGGTGGCCGGCCGGTGGCGCGGCCGGGTGGTGCTCTTCATTTGTAGCGCACTATTAAATTGTGCACAACTCAATCGCGCGTGAGGTGCCCTCGCGTATCCTGGAGCCATGGAGACGCCCGACACCCTCCCCGGCCCCGGTGGGTCTCCCGTCCTTCCCGACGGGGACTTCCTCCGGCTCGACCGGCAGATCTGCTTCTCGCTGCACGCGGCGACCCGCGCCTTCAACGGCGTCTACCGCGAGGCCCTCAAGGAGCTCGGGCTCACCTACCCCCAGTACCTCGTCATGCTCGTGCTCTGGGAGCACCGGGAGCTGTCCGTGAAGGGCATCGGGGAGCGGGTCCGGCTCGACTCCGGCACCCTGTCGCCGCTGCTCAAGCGCCTTGAGACGGCCGGGTACGTCGAGCGGCGGCGCAGCCCCGAGGACGAGCGGTCCGTCACCGTACGCCTCACGGAGGCCGGGGCCGGGCTGCGGGAACGGGCCCTCGGCGTGCCGCGCCGGATCGCCGCCGCCACCGGCCTGGACCTCGCCGAACTCGGCGACCTGCGCGAGCGGCTCCACGAACTGGCCGTCCGGCTCGGCGCCGCCGATGCCGAGGGGCTCTCCGGCTGCGGCTGAATTTCGGCTTCCGTTCCGCCCTCGGCGCCGGTCACGGCCACGTTTCCGCCACGGCCGAGGCCCGGTCCGCCGCACCTCGCGACGAACCGGGCCCCGTACCGCCCGCCTCCTACGACGGGCCCGCCCCCTGTGACGGATCGTTCCCCTCCTCTTCCTCCGACGCGATCCGCGGCACCCCCCGCAGCAGCGTCAGCACCAGGACCGCCGTCGCCACCGCGAAGAGCGCGCTCAGTGCCGAGGCCGACCGCAGGGCCGTCGTGAACGAGTCCCGCGCCAGGGCCAGCAGGCCTTCGTCGCCCACGGCGCCCGCCGCCCCCAGGCTGTCCCGGGCCGCCGCCGGCGCGTCCGACGGGATGCCCGCCCGGTAGACGGCCACCGCCACGCTGCCGGTCACCGCGATGCCCAGGGCCAGCCCCAGGTCGTAGGCGGTCTGGCCGGTGGCCGCCGCGGCGCCCGCCTTCTCCGGCGGGGCCGACCCCACCGCGAGTGCCGTGCCGAGCACGCTGATCGGCGCCGCCCCGAACATCACCACCGTGAGCCCGAGGGAGGCCACCACCACCCCGGACCCCAGGGCGATCGCCGCGTACCCCGTCAGCGAGACCAGCAGACCGCCCGCCAGGACGTACGCCGGGCGCAGCCGCCGGGCCAGGGCCGGGGTCAGCTGCGAGCCGGCGATCAGCCCGGCCGCCCCCGGCAGCAGCCAAAGGCCGGCCTCCAGCGGCGACAGCCCCGCCACCGCCTGCAGGTACTGCGGGATCAGGTACTCCACCCCGTTCAGGGCGGTCATCCCCAGCAGCAGGGTCAGCAGCGCCCCGGTGAAGGCGCGGCTCCGGAAGAGCCGCAGGTCGAGGAGCGGGGTCTCCAGCCGGTTCTGCCGCCGTACGAAGAGCAGCGTGAACGCGGCGCCGAGGGCGAACGCGAGCCCCGACTCGGCCGTCGGCCCATGGGCGGCCAGCGACTTCACCCCGTACACCAGCGGCAGCACCGCCAGGAGGAAGAGGGCGACGCTCGCCGGGTCCAGCCGCCCGGGGCGCGGATCGCGGTACTCCGGCAGCAGCAGGGGCGCCGCGACCAGCGCGACCAGCATCACCGGCAGTCCGATGAGGAACACCGAGCCCCACCACCAGAGCGCCAGCAGCGCCCCGCCGACGACCGGCCCGATCGCCAGGCCCACCGAGAGCGCGGTCACCCACATCGCGATGGCCGTGGCCCGCTGCCGGGCGTCCGTGAACATGTGGCTGATCAGCGCCAGGGTGGAGGGCAGGACGGCCGCCCCCGCCACGCCCAGCAGGGCGCGGGCGGCGATCAGCGTCCCGGCGTTCGGCGCGTACGCGGCGAGCAGCGAGGCCAGCAGGAAGCCGGCCGATCCCGCCATCAGCAGCCGGCGGCGGCCCAGACGGTCCCCGAGCGTGCCCATGATCACGAGCGTGGCGGCGGTGAGGAACCCGTAGACGTCCGTGATCCAGAGCAACTGCGCGCTGCCGGGACGCAGATCGGCCGCCAGGTACGGGGTGGCCAGCCACAGCACCCCGAGGTCGGCCGTCATCAGGGTGACGGGCAGCAGGAGCACCGCGAGCCCCAGCCACTGGCGCGCCCCGGCCCGCGCGGGCGGTACGGGGAGGCCGGTGGGGGTGGATGTGCCGGGGGCGCCGTGGGGGCCGGTGCCGGCGGTGCCGGCGGTCCCGGCGGTCCCGGCGGTCCCGGCGGTGTCGGTGGGCGTGGTCATGAGCTGAGCGCCTCCTCGGCCGCTGCCATTACCTGCCGTGCCCGCTCGGGGCGCAGCGCGTGGGGGACACCGGAGAGTTCGGTGCCGTGGAGAAGTCGTACGGACGCGTCCGTGATGCCGCAGAACTCCGACACCCCGGCCCGCAACTGGAGATCGAGGGCGGCGCCGAGACCGGTCTTCCCGTACTCCTCGGCCGGGCCGCCCGCCAGGCCGATCCACCGCATCCGCTTCCCCGCGAGGCGGGGGCGGCTGCGGCCGTAGGCGAAGCCGTAGTTCCAGACCCGGTCGATCCAGCCCTTGACCGCGGCCGGCGGCGCGAACCACCACACCGGGAAGACCACGAGGATCTCGTCGGCCGCGGCGATCCGGTCCATGTGGGCGTGGACCTCGGGCGAGTACCGCTTCTCGCGGTCCTCCGAGTCGGGCTCGTCGGCCGGGGTCAGGCGCGGGTCGAACCGCTCGGCGTACAGGTCGAGCAGGTCGACGGTGCCGCCCGCGTCCTCGATCCGGGCGCGGAGGTGGCCGGCGACCTGGGCGGTCAGGGAGTCGTGGCGCGGGTGGGCCACGACCAGGAGGGCGTGTCGTGCTGTCGGTCGGTCCATGGTGGTGACCCCTCACAGACCCAGGCCGGAGCCGCCGCTGACGTCGATGTTCTGCCCGGTCACCCAGCGGCCGTCCGACGAGGCCAGGAAGCCGACCACGTCCGCCACGTCGGCCGGCTGCCCGACCCGGTTGAAGACCGAGAACCCGGCGGCGTGCGCCTTGGCGGCGGGGTCGGCCATCCACGGGTGGATGTCGGTCTCGATGGTGCCGGGCGACACCGCGTTGACCGTGATGCCCCGGGAGCCCAGGGTCTCGGCGAGGGTGAGGGTCAGCACCTCGACCGCGCCCTTGGAGGCGGCGTACGAGGTCATGCCCGGGAAGGCGACCTTGGTGACCCCGGAGGAGACGTTGACGATGCGGCCGCCGTCGCGCAGCCGCTCCAGGCCGTGCTTGACGATGAAGAAGGGGGCCTTGGCGTTGACCGCGAAGACCCGGTCGTAGTCGGCCTCCTCGACCTCGTGGATCGTTCCGGGGCCGGCGATCCCGGCGTTGTTGACGAGGATGTCGACGCCGTCGGCGTGCGCGTCGAACGCCTCCCACAGCGCCTCGGCGTCGCCCGGGACGCCGAGTTCGGTCCGGATCGCGAAGGCGCTGCCGCCCGCCGCCTCGATCGTGTCGACCGTCTCCTTGGCGGCGGCCTCGTTGCTCGCGTAGTGGACGGCGACGCGGGCGCCGTCGGCGGCGAGGCGGAGGGCGATCGCCCTGCCGATGCCGCGGCTTGCGCCGGTGACGAGGGCGGTCCTGCCGGTGAGTGCGGTGCTGCTCATGGTGCGTGCTCCTCGGGTCGTTCCCCGGCTCGCGGGCCGGGCGGGCGGTGGTTCCGCCGGCCGCCGGCGCCCGGTCCTGGTGACCGGCGCTCGGTGACGGGGACGACTCTGCGGGGCGGGTGTTCGGGTACGGCTCGGATCCGGTTCGGGTCGGGTTGGATCCGGTTCGGGTCGGACCCGGGTCGGGTCGGGTCGGATCCGGTTCGGGTCGAGTCGGATCCGGGTCCGTATCGGGGCCGGCGGGGGCGGTTGTCCGGGACCGCACCGGGCCTGCCGGGGCGGTCGTTCGGGTGCGGACTAAGCCTGCGGGGGCGGTCGTTCGGGTGCGGACCGGGGGCGGGTTACGGTGACCGCATGCGATTCGGGGTGCTGGGGGAGACACGCGTACGGACCGATGACGACCGTCCCGTCCGCGTCCCGGAGCTGAAGGTGCGCGCCCTGCTCGCGTCCCTGCTCGTCGACGCGGGACGGCCCGTCGCCGCCCACCGCCTCATCGACGACCTGTGGGGCGAGGAGCCGCCGGGAGATCCCCTGCGGGCCCTGCGCGCCAAGGTCTCCCAGCTGCGCCGCGCGCTGGAGGACGCCGAGCCCGGCGGCCGTGCCCTGGTCGTCTCCCGGGCCCCCGGCTACCTGCTCGACGTGTCCGGAAGCGGCCTGGACGCCCGGGAGTTCCTGGATCTCGCCGAGCGCGCACGCGGCACGGCCGACCCGCGTGCCCGGGCCGGGCTGCTCGACGCGGCCCTGGAGCTGTGGCGGGGACCGGCGTTCGCCGACTTCGCGGAGGAGGCCTTCACCCGGGCCGCCGCGAACCGGCTGGAGGAGGAGCGGCTCGTCGTCCGCGAGGAGATCGCCGAGGCGCGTCTCGCGGCGGGTGATCATGCCCGACTCGCTGGTGAAATGGCCGAGTTGGCCGACCGGCATCCGTTGAGGGAACGCCTCCGGTCCGTCCAGTTCCGCGCGCTCTACCGCGCGGGCCGCCAGAGCGAGGCGCTGGCGGGGTACGAGGACCTGCGGACCCGTCTCGCGGAGGACCTGGGCCTGGATCCGAGCCCCGAACTCGTCGCCCTGCACGGGGCGATGCTGCGCCAGGACCCGGAACTCGCCGCTCCGGGCGGGACGGAGGCGGTCGCGGTCGCGGCCGCGACCGCTTCCGCCCCGGGCACCGGCGTCCCCGCCCCGGGCCCCGCCGCTCCCGTCCCCGGAACAGGCAACCTCCCCGTGTCCCTCGGCGGGATCGTCGGGCGTGCCGGGGCCGTCGCCGAGGTGCGGGAACTGCTCGGCACGCGCCGGCTCGTCACGCTCACCGGGCCGGGCGGGGTCGGCAAGACGCGGCTCGCCGTGGAGGCCGCGCGGCAGGTGCGGGGGAGCTTCCCCGACGGCAAGTGGCTGGTCGAACTCGCCGGAGTCCGCGGCGACCTGGCCGAGGTCGTCGCGGCCGCCACCGGCCTCCGGGACGACGGCGTCTGGGGCGTGCTCCCCGAGGAGGAGCGGCGGCTCGGGTCCGCCGAACGGCTCGCCGGCGTACTGCGCGGCAAGCGGATGCTCCTCGTCCTCGACAACTGCGAGCACGTGATCGACGAGGCCGCCGTACTGACCGAGCTGCTGCTCCGCACCGCCCCCGGACTCGTCGTCCTGACCACCAGCCAGGAGGCCCTCGCGCTCGCGGGCGAGACCCTCTGGCCCGTTCCTCCCCTCGCACCCGGCGACGCCGCCGAGCTGTTCGCCGCCCGGGCCGCCGCCGCGGCCCCCGGGTTCGTCCTCGACGGGACCACCGCCGACGCCGTGGCCGGCATCTGCCGCCGGCTCGACGGCATCCCGCTCGCCCTGGAACTGGCCGCGACCCGGGTCCGGGCGCTCGGCGTGCACCGGTTGCTCGAACGGCTCGACGACCGGTTCCGGCTGCTCGGTGCCGGCCGGCGCGGCGTTCCCGCCCGGCAGCAGACCCTCCGTGCCGTGATCGACTGGAGCTGGGAGCTGCTCTCCGAGCCCGAGCGAACGGTCCTGCGCCGGCTCGCCGTCCACGCCGAGGGCTGCACCCCGGAGGCCGCGGAGGAGGTCTGCGCGGGGGGCGACGTCGCGGCCGAGGACGTGCTCGACCTGCTCGTACGGCTCGTGGACCGCTCTCTCGTCTCCGTGGCCGAGACCGGCGGAGGGCCGCGCTACCGGCTCCTCGAATCCGTCGCCGCCTACTGCCAGGAACGCCTGCGGGACGCGGGACGGGACGAGACGCAGGCGGTACGGACCCGTCACCTCGCGTACTACACGGGCCTCGCCGAGACCGCCGAACCGGCGCTGCGCGGGCCGCGGCAGAAGGAATGGCTGGAGCGGCTCGACACGGAGAACGCCAACCTCCGGCGCGCGCTCGACGGCGCGCTGACGGAGGGCGAGGGGGAGTACGCGCTCCGGCTGGTCGACGCGCTCGCCTGGTACTGGATCCTGCGCGGCCGACTCGGCGAGGCGCGCCGCTCCACCGAAGCGGCGCTCGCCGCCCCGGGTGCCGGGCCGGAGCGGCGGGCCCGGGTGACGACCTGGCACGTCGGGATCACCGTGCTCACCGGGGACGGCGAGGACCGTGCCGGGCGGATCGAACGGGCGCTCGGCGCGTACGCGGCGGACGACGCCGCCGGACGCACCTGGGCGCGCTGGTTCCTGGCCCACGCGCTCAGCGGCACCGGCGACCCGTCGGAGGGCGAGGCCCTGACAGCCCTGGCCCTGGAGGGCTTCCGGGCCCTCGGGGACCGGTGGGGCGAGGCTGCCGCGCTGTCCGACCGGTCCGTGCAGCGGCTCCTCAAGGGCGACCCGGCGGGGGCGGAGGCCGACGGGGCGCGGGGCGCGGAGCTCTTCGGCGAGGCCGGCGACGCGTGCGGCCGGCTGTGGTCGGTGTACCCGCTGGCCGCGGTCGCCGAGATCCGCGGCGACTACGACCGGGCGGTCCGGCTCCAGCGCGAGGGGCTCGCGACGGCGAGGGAGTTCGGCCTCTCGACGCGGGCGGCCGACCTGTTGTCCGGGCTCGGCCGGCTGGCGCTGCTCACCGGCGATCCGGAGCGGGCCCGCGCGTACCACGGGCGCTCGCGCGCCGAGGCGGCCCGGCTCGGTTTCCGCGCGGGCGAGGTCAACGCGATCCTCGGCCTCGGGCTCGGCGCCCGCCGGGAGGGGCTGCTCGACGAGGCGGAGGAACGCCTGCGGGAGGTCCTGGACTGGCACCGCAAGGTCGGCCTCGACGGCGCGAACGCGCTGGTCCTCGCGGAACTCGGGTTCGTCGCGGAGCTGCGGGGCGACGCCGAGGGAGCACGGGAGCGGCACGAGAAGGGGTACGCGACGGCGCTGACGACCGGGGACCCGCGGGCCGTCGCGCTGGCCCTGGAGGGACTGGCGGGCGCCCACGCCCTGGCCGGCCGTGCCGAGGGGGCGGCCGTGCTCCTCGGCGCGGCGGCGGCGCTCCGGACCGCCACCGGCGCCCCGCTGCCGCCCGCGGAGCGCCGGGACGTGGCGCGGGTGGAGGCGACGGCGCGGAAGGCCCTGGGGCCCGACGCCTTCGCCACGGCCTTCGCCCGGGGCGGAACCCTTCCGCCGGAGGCGGCGGTCGGGACGATCCCGGCGCACGGGCGGTGAAGACGTCCGGGCGAAGGTCCCCGAAGGTCCCCGAAGGCGTCCGGGCGGGACGGACGGCCGTCCCGCGCCGTGACCCCGATCCGTGTACCGCTCATATACTCGCTCTCGTGCCCACCCTCACCCTCCGGCGTGCCACCGCCGACGACTCCCGGCGGCTCACCCGGCTCATCCGGAGATCAGCCGCCTACCGCGGGGACTACGCGACCATGGTCGACGGGTACGTCGTGGGCGCCACCTACATCGAGCACCACACCGTGTACGTCGCCGCCGACGAGGACGGGCGCGTCCTGGGCTTCTACGCCCTCCTCCTCGACGAGGCCGAGCTCGACCTCGCGTTCGTCGCCGACGGGTCCCAGGGGCTCGGCATCGGGCGGCTGCTCATGGAGCACATGACCGGGCAGGCCAGGGCCGCCGGGCTCGGCGCCGTGAAGGTCGTCGCGCACCCGCCCGCCGAGGAGTTCTACCTGCGCACCGGCGCCGTCCGCACCGGGGCCGTCCCGCCCTCCGGCCGCATCCACTGGGAGCGCCCCGAGCTGCGGTACGACGTCGCGTGACCGCCACCGACGCACGCGAGCAGGAGCAGGCACGGGAGCGCCGGCGGGTCTTCGCCGACCTCACCCCGCTGCGCACCTCCGCCGACTACCGCCGCCTCTGGTTCGGAAGCACCGTCTCCTGGGTCGGACAGGGCATGACCGCCCTCGCGGTCTCCCTCCAGGTGTACGACATCACCGGCTCGCCCTTCTCCGTCGGCCTCGTCGGGCTCTTCTCCCTCGTCCCGCTCGTCGTCTTCGGCCTGTACGGCGGCGCGATCGCCGACACCGTCGACCGCCGCAAACTGGGCCTCGCCAGCGCGACGGGCTCCGCCGTGCTCTCCGTGGCCCTGGCCGGCGCCGCGTTCGCCGGCTTCCACCGCGTCTGGTTCCTGTACGCGATCGTCGCCCTCCAAGCCGTGTGCGCCGCGCTCAACTCGCCCGCCCGCAGCGCGATGATCCCCCGGCTCCTGCCGCCCGAGCAGCTGCGCGCCGCCAACGCGCTCAACTCGATGGTCATGACCTTCGGCACCCTCGTCGGGCCCAGCCTCGGCGGTCTGATCGTCGGGCTCGCCGGCTACCAGACCGCCTACCTCGTCGACGCCGTCGCCTTCACCGCGAGCCTGTACGCGATGTGGCGGCTGCCGTCGATGCTCCCGGACCGCAAGGGGACCGAACCGGCCTCGGTCCTCGACGGGCTGCGCTTCCTCGCCACCCGGCCCAACCTGCGCATGACGTTCTTCTCCGACTTCTGCGCGATGATCCTCGCCCACCCCCGCGCCCTCTTCCCGGCCGTCGCCGTCCTCTGGTACGGCGGGGACGCGAAGACCGCCGGACTCCTCGTCGCCGCGCCCGCGTTCGGGGCGCTCCTCGGCGGGGTCCTGTCCGGCTGGCAGGGCCGGATCCGCCACCACGGGCAGGCGATCCTGATCGCCGTCGCCTGCTGGGGCACCGCCATCGCCGTCTTCGGACTGACCCGGAACCTCTGGCTCGGACTGCTGTTCCTCGCCCTCGCCGGCTACTCCGACACCGTCTCGATGATCTTCCGGAACACGATGATGCAGGTCGCCGCCCCGGACGAGATGCGCGGCCGGCTCCAGGGCGTCTTCATCGTGGTCGTCGCGGGCGGCCCCCGGCTCGGGGACTTCCTCGCGGGCTCCGTCGCGGGCCTGACCTCCCCGGCCGTCGCGATCACCGGCGGCGGGATCGCCTGCGTCGTCGCCGTCGGACTGCTCGCCCTGTACGGGCGCGGATTCCGCCGCTACGACGCCCTCGACCCGACCCCGTGAGCCGCACGGGATCCGCGGGTTCCACGGGTTCCACGGCCTCCGCGAGCTGTGTGCGCTCCGGGGGCGACCTCCCCGAACGGCCCGGCCCGTCCTGGCGGTTGGCCGCCACGGCACATAACCGCCAGGGGTGACAGGAGTCAACTGCCGTGCGATGAGCCAAGACTCCTCGCGGCACCCGGAAACACCCCCGACCCCGGGGCCGCGAGGAGCACTCCGCCGATGTCCACACCCATCGCCAGAGGGAGGGCCGGGCTGCTCGCCGCGGGCATCTCCCTCGTGATGCTCTCGGCCGGGCAGACCGCCGCCGCCGGGACCACCGCCTCCGCCCCGCCGGACACCTCCGGGGCGCCCGCGACGAGCAGCACCGTCACCCTCGTCACCGGCGACCGCGTCACCCTCACCGAACTCGGCGACGGGCGGCGGACCGTCACCGTCGACCGGGCGAAGGGCGCCACCGGCGCGATACGCACCCGGACCTCGAACGGCCGGATCACCGTGATCCCCGACGAGGCCCGCCCCCACCTGGCCTCCGGCGCGCTCGACCCGCGCCTCCTCGACGTCACCGGCCTCGTCGAGCAGGGCGTCACCGGTGAACTCCCCCTGATCGTCACGTACGGCGGCAAGAGCACCCGGAGACCGGCCGCCGCCCCGCGCGGCGCCGAGACCGTCCGCGCCCTGCCCAGCATCGGCGGCGCCGCCGTCACGGCCACCGACCCCGCCGCCTTCTGGCGGGCCTTCACCGCACCGGCCGCCCGGAGCACCGCCGCCGCACCCGCCAAGGTCTGGCTCGACGGCCGCGTCCGGGCCGCCATGGCCGACTCCAACGCCCAGATCGGCACCCCGGAGGCCTGGGAGGCCGGGCTCACCGGCAAGGGCGTCAAGGTCGCCGTCCTCGACACCGGCGCCGACCTCGCCCATCCCGACCTCGCCGGCCGGGTCGCCGAGTCGAAGTCCTTCATCGAGGGCGAGGAGGTCGCCGACCGCAACGGCCACGGCACCCACGTCGCCTCCACCGTCGGCGGCAGCGGCGCGGGCTCCGACGGCGAGGAGAAGGGCGTCGCCCCCGGTGCGACCCTCGCCGTCGGCAAGGTCCTCAACGACGCCGGCTCCGGCACCGAGTCGCAGATCATCGCCGGCATGGAGTGGGCCGCCGAGGACGTCGGCGCGAAGATCGTCTCGATGAGCCTCGGCTCCCGCGAACCCAGCGACGGCACCGACCCGATGGCCCGCGCCGTCGACGCCCTCTCCGCCGAGACCGGCGCCCTCTTCGTCATCGCCGCCGGCAACTCCGGCGCCCCCGGCTCCATCGGCTCGCCCGGCGCCGCCGACTCCGCGCTCACCGTCGGCGCCGTCGACTCCGACGACCGCGCCGCGTACTTCACCAGCCAGGGTCCCCGCCACGGCGACCAGGCCCTCAAGCCCGACCTGTCGGCCCCCGGCGTCGGCATCCTCGCCGCCCGCTCCCAGCTCACCCCCGGCAGCGGCCTCTACACCTCGATGAACGGCACGTCCATGGCGACCCCGCACGTCGCCGGCGTCGCCGCCCTCCTCGCCGAGCGGCACCCCGACTGGACCGGCGCCCGCCTCAAGGACGCCCTGATGTCCTCCTCGAAGCCGCTCGACGCCCCCGCGTACGCGCTCGGCGCCGGCCGGGTCGACGTGCCCGCCGCGATCTCCGCGGACATCACCGCCACCGGCTCCGCCGACCTCGGCTTCACCTCCTGGCCGTACGAGGAGAACGAACCGGTCACGAAGACCGTCACCTACACCAACTCCTCCGACGCGCCGGTCGAGTTGAGCCTCGCCGTCGAGGGCATGCCCGCCGGGGTCGCCGCCCTCGCCGACACCGCCCTCACCGTCCCCGCCCACGGCACCGCCTCCACCACCGTCACCGGCGACGGCACCGAGGCCCCCGTCGGGCAGTCCTCCGGCCGGATCACCGCCACCGCCGGCGGCGCGCCCGTCGCCCGCACCGCCCTCGGCCTGGTCAAGGAGGAGGAGCGCCACACCCTCACCGTCCACGTCAAGGACCGCGACGGCGCCCCCGCCCCCGCCTCCCTCGGCGTGCAGCGGCTCACCCCGGGCGTGGACCCGTTCCCGGCCGCCGTCGGCGAGTCCGGCACCCTCGCACTGCGCCTCAGGCCCGGCACGTACACCGTCGACACCTTCCTCGACGTGCGCGGCTCCCACGGCGCGGACTCCCTGGGCCTCGGCTTCCTCACCGCGCCCGAGATCGTCCTCGACCGGGACCGCGAGATCACCCTCGACGGGCGGCGGCTGCGCGAGATCCGCGCCGAGGTCGACCGGCGGACCGAGACCCGGCAGCTCCTCATGGAGTTCGACCGCAAGGCGAACGGCGCCTCCTACGGCGGAGCCGTCCAGGTCCCCCCGGCCTACGACTCGATCTTCGCCGCGCCCACCCGGAAGCCCGCCACCGGCACCTTCGAGTACCGGACCGTCTGGCGCCTCGGCAAGCCGCTCCTGGAGGCCTCCGTCGACGGCGCCCGCCTCTCCGGCGCCACCCCGCAGGCCGGCACCGCCCTGCTGGAGGGCGGCCACCGCCTCGGCCTCGTCGACGCGGGCGACGGCACGCCCGGCGCGTACAAGGGCAGGAACGTCACGGGCAAGGCCGTCCTGGTCCGGCTCGCCGACGGCGCCGACCCCGTCCGGCTGGCCCAGACCGCCCAGGACGCGGGTGCCAAGGCCCTGTTCGTCACCGACGACCGGGCCGGCCGCCTGATGAAGTGGTTCGGCACCGCCGACTACCAGGACCGCCCGCTCGCCGTCGCCACCGTGAACGCGGCCGACGCCCGGGCGGCTCGCCACCGCCGCCGCCCGCGGCAAGCGCGTCGACCTCACCGGCACCCGCTTCACCCCGTACACCTACGACCTCTCCGAGGGGCACCCCGGCGCCATCGGCGAGGACCTCGTCTTCCAGCCCGGTCGCAAGGACCTGGCCACCCTCTCCACCACCTTCCACGCGCCCACCGCACGGAAGGAACCGGGCGGCGAGTTCCGGTACTCGATCACCGACACCTTCCCGATCGGCTTCGGCTTCAAGGAGTACGTCGCCTTCCCGGCCGAGCGCACCGAGTACGTCTCCACCGGCACCGGCCAGTACTGGCACGAGTCCGTCGACCTCGGCGACTCCCTGGAACAGCGCGGCGGCCGGTCCGCCCACCAGGGCGGCAGCCGCGCCGACCTCGACTGGTTCGGCCCCGTCTGGCACCCGTGGCTGGGCACCGGCCTCGGCTGGGGCCAGCAGCGCACCGGCAACGACCTGCGGTTCAACACCCCCGGCTGGGGCGACTCCGGCACCGACCACACCGGCTTCGGCAACGTGTGGAACGACGACTCGATGACCCAGTACACCGAGGTGTACGTCGACGGCGTCCGCGTCGACCGCAAGACGGGCTCCGGCGCCTACGCCTGGGACGCCCCGGCGCGGGAGGCGGAGTACCGGGTCGTCACCGACACCGCGCTCGACCGGGACCGCTGGCGGCTCGGCACCGAGGGCCACAGCGAGTGGACCTTCCGCTCCGCCGAGACCCCGTCCGACCGGGTCACCTACCTGCCGATGCTCAACCTCGGCTTCGACCTGGACACCGACCTGAACGGCGACGTCCGCGCCGGGGGCCGCCTGCCCGTCGGGATCTTCGCGGAGTACGTGAAGGGCGCGACCGGCACCGGCACCCTCCGCACCGGCACCCTGGAGGTCTCCTACGACGAGGGGAAGACCTGGCGGAAGGTCGCCCTGAAGAAGGACCGCCACGGCGCCTCCTGGACCGGCGAGCTGCGGATCCCGCACGGCGCCGGCTCCGTCTCGCTGCGGGCCGGCGCGGGCGACGACCGGGGCGGCTCGGTCACGCAGGAGCTGATCCGGGCGGTGGGCGTGAGGTAACCGCCCGGACGGAACACGGGGCCGGGTTCCCTCCGGGGGCCCGGCCTCCTCATGCCCGCCCCGCCGCCGACAGCGCCTTCTTCAGGACCTTCCCCATGTCGTTGCGCGGGAGGGCCTCCAGATAGCGCACCGTCCGGGGCCGCTTGTGCGGGGCGAGCAGCCCGGCCACGTGGTCCGCGAGCTCCGACTCCGCCGGCGGCTCCTCCGCGTCGGCGGGCACCACCCAGGCCACGATCCGCTCGCCCAGGTCCGGATCGGGCTCGCCGGTGACGGCCGCCTCCCGCACCCCCGGATGGTCCAGGAGCGCGTTCTCGATCTCGCCCGCCCCGATCTTGTAGCCGCCGCTCTTGATCAGGTCGGTCGCCCGGCGGCCCACCAGGCGCACCGTCCCGTCGGCCTCCCGCACCGCCATGTCGCCGGTGCGGAACCAGTCCCCGTCGAAGGCCGCGGCCGTCGCCTCCGGCCGGTTCAGATAGCCGGAGAACAGGTTCGGCCCGCGCACCTGCACCTCCCCGACCGTCTCCCCGTCCCGCGCGCCGAGCACCGAGCCGTCCTCGTCCGCGAGCCGCAGCTCCACGCCCGGCAGCGGGGTCCCGACCGTCCCCGGCCGGGGCTCTCCGCCCGGCCGCACGCTGGTGTTCATCAGGGTCTCGGTCATCCCGTACCGCTCCACGACCGTCCGGCCCGTCGCCGCCGCGATCCGCTCGTGGTCGTGGACCGGCAGCGCCGCCGAGCCCGAGACGAGCAGCCGCGCCCCGGCCAGCGCCCGGACCAGCCCCTCGTCGCCGGAGAGGGCGTCCGCGAGCCGGTGGTACATGGTCGGCACCCCGAACAGCACCGTGCCGCCCCCGGCGCCCAGCTCCCGCGCCACGCCCTCCACCGAGAACGCGCCCAGGTGCCGGACCTCGCCGCCCCGCCGCAGCGGACCCAGGATCCCGAGGACGAGCCCGTGCACGTGGAACAGCGGCAGCGCGTGCACGAGGACGTCGTCGGACGTCCACGCCCAGGCCTCGGCGAGCGCGTCCAGCGAGGCGGCGACCGCCCGGCGGGAGAGCAGGACGCCCTTGGGCGGGCCCGTGGTGCCGGAGGTGTAGACGACCAGGGCGGGGGACTCGGGGTCGGTCTCCTTCTCCCCGGCCCGCGGGAGGGGGCCCGGGTCGTCGAGCCCCACGTCGATCCGGGGGAGCGCCGCGAGCCCCGCCGGCAGGACGTCCCCGGGGGCCGCGAGCACCGCGCCGGGCGTGCTGTCCCCGAGGATGTGCGCCAGCTCCCGCTCGCCCGTGCGCGGATTGAGCGGCACGGCGGGGACGCCCGCGAGGAGGGCGGCGACCACCGCGACCGCCGTGCGCGCGGTCGGCGCGGCCCAGACGGCCACTCGCTCCAGGCCGTCGAGCCGGGCGGCCAGGGCGCCGGCGGTCCGCGCCAGCTCCCCGTACGTCAGCGCGTCCGCGCCGCAGCGCAGCGCGGGCCGGTCGGAACGGGCGGCGACGGCGGGAAAGAGAGCGCTCACCGGTCGTCCTCCTCGGGTCGGGGCGAGGGGTCTCGCCAAGGATCGTCGGGAGCAATCCTGCCCACACGCCGAAGCCTTTCCCGGGCCCCTGCCCCGAGCTTCCCCCGACGTTCCCCCGAGACCGCCTCAGGGACGGTCGCCGAGAGCCCCTCAGGGACGGCCCGCCGCCGAGGCCTTCTCGGGTCGGGAACGGCCCGCCGAGAACGCTTCAGGGACGACCCGCCCCCGAGGCGTCCTCCGGAACGGCCCGCCGCCGAGAGCCCCTCAAGGGCGGCCCGCCGCCGTCCTCACCGGCTCGGGCTCCGGCTCCTCGCCGCCCGGCCGGATCCCGCGCATCCGCCCGTACGCGTACACGCAGCCCGCGAGCGCCAGGTCGGAGAGGAGCATGAACCCGATCGAGTACGAGTCCTTGGCGCTGTAGATCGCGCCCATCACCAGCGGCGGCAGGAAGCCGCCCAGGCCGCCCATCGCGCCGACGATGCCGGTCACGCTGCCGACCTTGGCCTGCGGGGTGACCTGGGAGACCAGGGCGAAGACCGAGCCGCTGGACGTGCCGAGCCCGGCCGCCATCACCAGGAGGGCGATCGTGCCGCCCGGGTACAGCGGCGGGTCGAAGGCCTGGACGATCGCGAACAGGGCGGCCGTGCCGAGCGCGGCGGCCGTCACGAGCGCCGGGTGGAACCGGTCCGAGAGCCAGCCGCCGATCGGCCGGAAGACGACGGTGACCAGGGCGAAGCCGGCCGCCTTGGTGCCCGCGTCCGTCGGGTCGAGCTCGTACCAGGTCTTCAGGTACGTCGGCAGGTACACGCCGAACGCCACGATGCCGCCGAAGCCGATCGCGTACAGCGCCGACAGCTCCCACGTCACCCGCAGCCGCGCCGCCGAACCCAGCCGGGTCGCGAGCGACGCGGTGGGCACGGGCCGGTCGGGCCGGTCGGTGATGAGGAAGAAGGCGAGCACCGCGTACGCGGCGAGCGCGATCGCCACCACGAGGAACGGCAGGTTCTCGCCGTGCTTCGCGATCCGGGGCGTGAAGTAGCCGGAGAGCGCCACGCCGCCCATGCCCATGCCGAACACGCCGAGCGCCAGACCGCGCTTGGCGGGCGGGAACCAGGAGTTGACCAGCGGGATGCCGATCGCGAACGTGGTGCCGCCCAGGCCCAGGAGGAAGCCGACGACCAGCAGCAGGCCGTAGTTGTCCTTGACCACCGTGAGCAGCAGCACGGGGACGATCGTCAGCGCCGAGAACAGCGGGAACATCATCTTCGCCCCGTACCGGTCCGTCAGCGCGCCGGCCGGGACGCGACCGATCGAGCCGACCAGGACGGGCACCGCGACGAGCAGCGACTGCTGGAAGGAGCTGAGGCCGAGCCGGTCGCCGTACCAGCTCGCGAGCGGTGCGATCAGGTTCCACGCCCAGAAGGTGAGCGTGAAGCCGATGGTGGCCATCACCAGATTGCGGTAGGCCGCCGTGGTAGGGGGCTTGGTGTCGGTGTCCACCCCTCCAGTCAAGATCCCGGCCGGGGGCACGGCGCGCCGGACTGCTCCGTACGGGGAGGTCCCGCGCCCGCCTCAGGGCCAGGTCACCACGGTCGGCGGGGTCCCGTCGTCCTCGACCCGCAGCCGGACGCCCCCGTCCCCGGCCGTCACCCCGACGGCGACCGCCCCGATCCCCGGCCGCCGGTGCGCCGCCGCGAGCGCCCCGCGCAGGACGCCGAGCAGCCTTCCCTCCGTCGCCTCGTCGACGAGGGCGTCGACCGCGCCGGAGAAGCGCACGGACGGCTGGAAGCCGAGCAGGACCGCCGCCCCGCCGGTCTCGCGCAGCACCCGTCCCCGGAAGGTCGTCGGCGCGTCCGCCGGGGGCTGCTGGAGCGCGAAGATGGCCGTGCGGACCTCCTGGATCGTGGAGTCCAGCTCGTCCACCGCCCGGCCCAGCAGCGCGTTCTCCTCGGAGGGGTCCGCCGCCCGCCGCCGGGTCGACTCCAGCATCATCTCCGTGGCGAACAGGCGCTGGACGACCAGGTCGTGCAGGTCACGGGCGATCCGGTCCCGGTCCTCGCACACCGCGAGCCGCTCCCGGTCGTGGCGCGCGTCCGCGAGGACGAGCGCGAGGGCCGCCTGCGAGGCGAACTGCGAGGCGAGCAGCCGGTCCACCGCCGAGTACGGCCGGTCGCCGCGCCGCCGGGGGAGGGCGAGGGTGCCGATGAGCTTCCCGCCGCTGCGCAGCGGCAGCATCATCGACGGGCCGAAACGGGACCGGACGTGGGTGGTCATCCGCGGGTCGGTCGCCGAGTCCTCGACGAAGACGGGCTCCCCGCCGAGGAGCTGGACGAGCACCGGGGAGCCGGGCGCGATCGTCGTGCCGATCAGGTCGCCCGGGTCGTCCCGGGTCGAGGCGGCGACGATCTCCATCCCGCCCTCGGGGGTGGGCTGGAGGACCACCCCGGCCGAGGCGCCCGCGAGGACGCGGGCCCGTTCGGCGACGGTCGTCAGGGCGTTCTCGGCGGACGCGCCGGTGAGCAGGGCCGTGGTCACCGCGGCCGCGCCCTCGATCCAGCGCTCCCGCTGCCGGGCCGTCTCGTACAGGCGGGCGTTGCCGATGGCGATCCCGGCCTGCGAGGCGAGGACCCGGAGCAGGGCGTGGTCCTCCTCGGTGAAGCGGCCCGAACGCTTCCCGGTGAGGCGGAGGTTGCCGAAGACCTCGGTGTGGACCCGGATCGGGACGCCCAGGAAGGCGTGCGTCTCCGGGGGGCCCTCGGGCGCGCCGGAGGAGCGCGGACCGGCGGCCGTCGGGTCGTCGGCCCGCGGCGGCCGCGGGTCCCCGGAGGGGAGGCCGGTGCCGCCGTCGAGGAAACCGGCGTCGCCGTCGAGGAAGCCGGTGCCGCCGTCGAGGAAACCGGCGTCGCCGTCGAGGAGGCGGCCGGCGCGCCGCCGCTCCTCCTCCGTCGTGCCGGCGGTGAAGAGTTCGGTGAGCCGGTGGCGCTCGGGGTCGACGACCCCGAGCGCGCCGCGGCGGGCGCCGATCAGCTCGGTGGCGGAGTCCACGATGTGCTGGAGCGTGGCCCGCAGTTCGAGGTCCGTACCGACGCTGAGGACCGCTTCGAGCAGCAGGGGGAGACGGGGCGGGTCCGCGTCCGGGCCTCCGGAGGAACCCTCGCCCCTACCCCCGGCCCTGTCCTCATCCATGAGCGTCATGGTCTCATTGTCGTACGAACGGGACCTTTTTGGCGTTTCGGGTACGCCGGAGGGTCACTCCTCCCCTTCCTCCTCCTCGGCGAAGGGGTCCCGCACCGACAGCGGGTCCAGGACCATCGGCTCGACCCTGCCCTCCAGCATCGCGCCGAGGCCCAGGACCGCGCACACGTCCGGCCGTTCGGCGATGTGCACCGGCATCCCGGTCGCCTCGCGCAGCATCTGGTCGAGGCCCGGCAGCAGGGCGGAGCCGCCGACCATCATGATGCCCCGGTCCGCGAGGTCGGCCACCAGGTCCGGCGGGCAGTCCCGCAGCACCTTCCCGATGCCGTCGAGGACCGACGTCAGCGGGGTGTGGATGGCCTCCCGCACGGCGGCCGTGTCGACGGTCACCGAACGGGCCAGGCCCGTGGCGACGTCCCGGCCGTGGATCTCGGTCCAGGCCGGGCCCAGGGGCGTCAGGCCGTTGCCGCTGAGGGCCAGTTGCAGCGGACGCACCGACTGGCTCGGCAGCATCAGCTCGTGGTGGTGGCGCAGGTGCTGGATGATCGCGTGGTCGATGGCGTCACCGCCGATCGGCATCCGCTCCGCCGTGACGATCGCGCCGAGCGAGAGCACCGCGACCTGCGTGGTCGCCGCCCCGCAGACCATGATCATGGTCGCGGTCGGCTGCTCGACGGGCAGCCCGCAGCCCACGGCCGCCGCGATCAGGGTGTCGACCAGCTCGACCCGGCGCGCCCCGAGCCCCACGAGGGTCTCCACGGTGGCGCGCTGCGCCAGCGGGTCGCTGCCGTGCGGGGTGCACGCGGCCGCGCGCAGCCGGGGCTTGCGGCGCAGCTGCCGGCGCAGCTTCTCGCCCAGGAGGTGACGGAGCATCCGCTGCGCCATCTCGATGTCGACGACCGTGCCGCCCGAGACCGGGCGTACGACCCGGATGTAGTCGGGGGTGCGGCCGGTCATCTTCTCGGCCAGCTCGCCCACGGCGATCAGCGCGCCGGTACGGGTGTTGACGGCGGCGACGCTCGGCTCGTCGACGACGAGTCCGGCGCCCTTGACGAAGACCCGGGTGCGGGAGGCACCCAGGTCGACGGCGACATGGCAGCGGCGCAGCTGCTCAAGGCTGACGGTCATGGCGGATCCTCCGGAGTGCGGTGCCGGCACGTGCGAGGTGGTGCGCGGTCCTCTTCGCATCGTCGGGCCCTCCGGCCCCTGGCGCGCGCTGGGCTGCTCCGGCCGGGGTCCGAGAGGATCGGAGGTGGTTTCGGGGGCGTCCCCTCCGTGGCGGGGCTGCGTGGCGGGGCTGCCTGGTGGGACTCCATGGCGGGACTTCGCGGTGGGACTCCACGCCGAGGCTTCGCGGTGGGACTCCACGCCGAGGCTTCGCGGTGGGGTGAACCGTCCGCAGCCGGTCGGTTCCGGAGGGTCGGGAGGGAACCGGAGGCGATCCTTCCCGAAGCGGGAGAATCGCGACGCACCGCCGTCGACCTGCGGTTTCCTCACAGGATCCTCACGTTCGCGCCTATCTGACGGCGTGCCGGGCCGCATAGCCTGCGGGCCCCATGGACTACTGCCACGCGTGCCGGCGGCATCTCAACGGGGCCCTCGCCTGTGCCGGGTGCGGGACCCCCGTGGAGGAACTGCGGTACGAGACCCCCCGCGTCACCGCTCCCCGGCCGGCCCCGGCCGCGGCTCCCGAGCACGTCTACGAACTGGACGTCGTCGAGCAGCCCCGCCCGTCCGCCGGCGGCCGCCGCGCCGCCCGCACCGCCGCGCGGGGCCGTTCCGCGCGCCGGGGGAGGCGGTCGCGGACGCGCCGGGGCCGCACGGTCCTGCTGGGAACGATGGGCCTGGTGCTCGCGGCCGGCACGCTGAGCCTCGCGAAACTGGCCCTGGAGGAGCCGCCGCCGGGCGGCGCCGCCACGGCCGTCCAGGAGCTGGAGGTCACCGAGACCCCGCTGCCGCCCGACCCCGTCGAGACCACCGGAGCGCCGGACGGCTCCGGCCCGGCCCCGGTGACGGACGCGCCGGGCTCCGCGTCCACCCGTCCCCGCCAGGTCGGCGCGGACTCCACCGCCGGGACCGGCGCGGAATCCGCCGCGGGCGTCGGTACGGGACCGGGGGCGGTCAAGGGGACGGGACCCGGCTCCGGCCCCGCGCCCGGCCACGGCTCCGGTGGATCCGGCTCCGGCCCCGGTCCGGCCGCCGGTCAGGGCGGCGGCGCCCCGGCGCAGTCGCCGGACGCCACGGAGTCGGCCCCGCCGTCCGGCTCGCCCGACACGACCCCGTCCGCGGACGACCCGACGCCCTCCGGTCCGGGAGGGCCGGGGAACCCCGGAGAGCCCGGAAACCCCGGAAAGCCGGGAACGCCCACGCCTCCGGCCACCGGCCCCGCGCCGACCGTCACCCCGTCCCCGGAGCCGACGCCCACCTGCACCCGTTTCCTCTGGTGGTGCGTATAGGAGGACGGACGCGGGCCCCGGCCACGCCTTACGCCGGGGCGTCGCCCAGCATCCGCTTCAGCAGGTCCCGCAGCAGGGCCCGCTCGACCTCGGTCAGCTCGCCGAGCGGCTCGCGCGCGAAGTCGAGCGACTCGCGCAGTCGGCGGGCGACGGCCCGGCCCTCGTCCGTGGGCACGGCCAGCTTGACCCGCCGGTCCTCCGGGGCGGGCCTGCGCTCCACGAGGCCGCGCGCCTCCAGGCGGTCGACTATCCCGGTGATGTTGGACGGCTCGCACTTCAGCTTCTGGGCGATGCGGCGCATCGGCAGCGGTTCGAGCGAGAGCAGGCCGAGGACCCTGGCCTGGGCGCCGGTCAGCGTGTGCTGCGCGGCCGCCTGCTCGTACTCCTCGTAGTAGCGCGCCACGACCGTGCCGATCAGCTCGACGACTTCGAGGGTCAGGGGGTCCGTGCGTGAGGTGGCCATGGGGTCCATCCTACCCGGATACTTGACAACGTGAAATATCTAGGCGCATGGTTGTTTCAGGCAGTGAATCTTTTGTGACCTGAAGCTTTATGGAGGCCGTGCTCATGTCCGCTCTTCCCGCGTCCAGCCGTGAGTGGCACCTCGTCGCCCGTCCGCACGGCTGGCCCGTCCCCGCGGACTTCGCCCTGCGCGAGACCCCGGTCGCCGAGCCCGCCGAGGGCCGGATCCTCGTGCGCAACCTGCACTTCTCCGTCGACCCGTACATGCGCGGCCGGATGAACGACGTGAAGTCGTACATTCCGCCGTTCAAGCTCGACCACCCCATGGACGGCGGCGCGGTCGGCGAGGTCGTCGCCTCGAACGCCGAGGGCTTCGCCGTCGGCGACCACGTCCTGCACGGTCTCGGCTGGCGCGAGTACGCCGACGTGCCCGCCAAGCACGCGACCAAGGTCGACCCGGACCTCGCCCCCCTCTCCGCCTACCTCGGCGTGCTCGGCATGACCGGCCTCACGGCCTACGCCGGCCTCTTCGAGGTCGCCTCCTTCAAGGAGGGCGACGCCGTCTTCGTCTCCGGCGCGGCCGGCGCCGTCGGCAGCCAGGTCGGCCAGATGGCCCGCATCAAGGGCGCCTCCCGGGTCATCGGCTCGGCCGGCTCCGACGAGAAGGTCAAGTGGCTGGTCGAGGAGCTCGGCTTCGACGCCGCCTTCAACTACAAGAACGGCCCGGTCAAGGACCAGCTCCGCGAGGCCGCCCCGGACGGCATCGACGTCTACTTCGACAACGTCGGCGGGGACCACCTCGAAGCCGCGATCTCCTCGCTCAACGTGCACGGCCGCGCCACCATCTGCGGCATGATCGCCCAGTACAACGACACCGAGCCGGTCCCCGGCCCGCGCAACATGGCGCTGATCATCGGCAAGCGGCTGCGCCTCCAGGGCGTCCTCGTCGGCGACCACTACGACCTCCAGGAGCAGTTCGTCCAGGAGGTCGGCGGCTGGCTCGCCGCCGGCGAGCTGAAGCACCGCGAGACCTTCGCCGAGGGCATCGAGAACGGCGTGGACGCCTTCCTCGGCCTGCTGCGCGGCGACAACACCGGAAAGATGATCGTCTCGGTGTGACCCGCTAGGCTTCCCCCAGCCGTCGCGATCGTGGGCGCGAGTCGCGGCGAACCGCAGAAGGAAGTACCCAGCATGTCCATCCAGCACTCCGACGTCCTCTACACCGCGGTCGCCACCGCCGAGAACGGGCGCGACGGGCGCGTCGCCACCGACGACGGCAGGCTCGACGTCGTCGTCAACCCGCCCAAGGCCATGGGCGGCTCCGGCGAGGGCACCAACCCCGAGCAGCTCTTCGCGGCCGGCTACAGCGCCTGCTTCCAGGGCGCCCTCGGGGTCGTCGCCCGCAACGAGAACGCCGACGTCTCCGGCTCGACGGTCACCGCCGAGGTCGGCATCGGCAAGAACGACGACGGCTTCGGCATCATCGTCAAGATCTCGGCGACCATCCCGAACGTGGACGCCGATACCGCCAAGAGCCTCATCGAGAAGGCCCACCAGGTCTGCCCGTACTCCAAGGCGACCCGCGGCAACATCACGGTGGAACTCGCGGTCTGATCCCGGACGCGCACCGTCGCGGCGAGGGCCGCACCCCGACCGACCGGGGTGCGGCCCTCGCCGCGACCGGGGACGGGATCCCGACCGGCGGCAGGGCCCCGACCGGCGGCAGGCCCGACCGGACACCGGCCCCCGAACGGACACCGGCCCCCGACCGGAAACCGGCCCCCGACGGGCCCCGATAGGGTGACCCCCATGCGTGATCTCGGGGTGGGTTTCGGTTACCTGGTAAAGGGCCAGAAGTGGGTGGCCCGGCACGGACGGTGGTTCGGATTCGGGCTGTTGCCCGGACTCGTGACCCTCGTCCTCTACGTCGGCGGCCTCGTCGGACTCGGCTACGGCGCCGACGACCTGGCCGTCTGGGCGACCCCGTTCGCCGACGACTGGACCGCGCCCTGGATCGACGTCCTGCGCGGCACCCTCACGGCCCTCGTCTTCGTCTTCGGCCTCTTCCTCGCCGTCATCACCTTCACCGCCGTCACCCTCCTCGTCGGCCAGCCCTTCTACGAGTCGCTCTCCGAGGCGGTCGACCGCGACGAGGGCGGCGAGGTGCCCGAGTCCGGGCTCCCGCTCTGGCGCGAGCTGTGGATCTCGGCCCGGGACAGCCTGCGGATCCTGCTGCGGGTCGCGTTCTACGGCATTCTGCTCTTCGCCTGCGGCTTCGTCCCGGTGGTCGGCCAGACCGTCGTCCCCGTCCTCGGCTTCTGCGTCTCCGGCTTCTTCCTCACCCAGGAGCTGACCTCCGTCGCCCTCCAGCGCCGGGGCGTCGACCTCAAGGAGCGGCTGCGGCTGCTCCGCGGCCGCCGGACCGCCGCCCTGGGCTTCGGGGTTCCGCTGACCCTCTCCTTCCTCGTGCCCTTCGTCGCCGTGTTCCTGATGCCCGGAGCCGTCGCCGGCGCCACCCTGATGGCCCGCGACCTGCGCGGCGAGACCTCCGACGCGGACCGGAACGAGGGCCGGAACGCGGACCGGAACGGGAACTCCGCGGAGAGCGGCCGGAAACACGGCAACCTTCCTCCGCCCGGTGGCGACCAGGGAGTGCACCACCTCCCCCACTGACCAAGGAGCACGATGACCTCCCACCAGCGGAAGACCGGCCGCCGCCGCGCCCTCATCGGCGGACTGAGCGCCCTCGGCATCACCGGCGCCGCCGTCGTCACCAGTACCCTGCTCGCCCCGGCGGGCGCGGCGGCGGGCGCCTGGCCCCGGGCCGAGGGCAGTACGCCGGTCGCCACCACCATCGAGGTCTCGGGCACCTACGACGGCGGGCTCAGGCGTTTCCACGGCACCGGCGCCCTCGGCTCGGACGGCCAGGACGAGAGCCAGAAGCCGGTCTTCGTCCTCAAGGACGGCGCGGTCCTCAAGAACGTGGTCCTCGGCACCCCCGCCGCGGACGGCGTCCACTGCCTGGGCAGCTGCACCCTCCAGAACGTCTGGTGGGAGAACGTCGGCGAGGACGCCGCCACCTTCAAGGGCACCTCCGCGAAATCCGTCTACACGGTCCACGGCGGCGGTGCCCGGGGCGCCTCCGACAAGGTCTTCCAGTTCAACGGCGCGGGCAAACTGGTCGTGACCAGGTTCCAGGTCTCCGGCTTCGGCAAGCTCGTCCGCTCCTGCGGCAACTGCAAGAAGCAGTACCCCCGCACGATCATCCTCAACGACGTCGACGTCACCGCCCCCGGCACGTCGATCGTCGGCGTCAACGCCAACTACGGCGACACCGCCGCCCTGCGGAACGTACGGATCCACGGCGACGCCAAGAAGAAGATCGAGCCGTGCACCCGCTTCACCGGCAACAACGCCGGCAAGGAGCCGAAGAAGACCGGCACCGGACCCGACGGCATCACCTGCCGCTACTCGGCCGGGGACCTCTCCTACGAGTGACCCCGAGGGGCCGCCACGAGTGACCCCGAGGGGCCGCCACCAGTGACCAAGAGGGCCGCCACCAGTGACCAAGAGGGCCGTCGCTACGGGCGGCCCTCTTCCGGAAGGTCCGCCAGGACCGGGTGCAGCTCCGGCCGGGCCTCCCACCACTCCCGGTGGAAGGCGTTGGTCCGCACGTTCGCCACATAGGCCCCGGCCGCCGCCCGGTACAGCAGCTCCGCGTGCCGGGCGGGCACCGCCGCCCTGTTCCAGGCCAGCCGGATCCGCCCGTTCACCGGATCGCCCTCCAGCGGCCGCAGCACCGTCCCCGCGGCCGGCGGCGCCGTCGGCTGGCTCAGCGAGACCGCCCGGCCCGCCGCGATCAGGTCGTAGTGGATCTTGCGGTCGGCCACCCGGTGCCGGAGCAGCGGGGCGAACCCGGCCCGCGCGCAGGCCGCGACCAGCGCCTCCGGGCCGCCGTCGTCGTCCTTCACCAGCGTCATCCAGGACTCGCCCGCCAGTTCCGCGAGCGCGATCCGCTCCTTCGCGGCCAGCGGGTGGTCCGCCGAGAGCCGCACGCAGAACGGCTCCCTGGGGACCAGCGTCCGGGCCGTCGCGCCCTCCGGCAGCGGCACCTCGTGGTCGTTGACCTCGCCGTACAGCACGGCGTCGTACCGGCCCGCGCCCAGCTGCCGGGTCAGCGTGGTCACCGACTGCTCCACGGTCACCGCGATCTCCCGCCCCGCGAGCACCTCTTCGAGCCGCGCCATCAGCCGGTCCACCAGGACGAGCAGGATGCAGCCCAGCCGTAGCGGGGCGTCCGGCGCGGCGGCCCGCGCCCCGGCCGCCAGCGCGTCCATCTCGCCGAGCACCAGACGCGCCTTGGCGAGCACGAACTCGCCGAGCGGCGTGGGCTCCACACCGCTGCGGCCGCGCAGGAAAAGCTCCCCGCCCGCGACCCGCTCGATCCGCCGCAACTGCGCCGAGAGGGCCGGCTGCGAGACCCCGAGACGCACCGCCGCGCGCCCCAGACTGCCCGCTTCCGCTATCCGGCAGACGGCTTCGAGATGCCTCAACTCCAGCTGCATTTCAGCAGCGTACGCAGCACCGCGCGGCCGCACCATAACCCGCGTCTTATGCCGGATGGGATGTCCCGGAGCGGCCGTGTCCGCGCCCATACTCGGCGCGACGATCCGACTTCCCCACTCCGGATCCTCACCCCGGACCCCCACTCCGGATCCCGCACCCCGGATCCCTACTCCGGATCCCCACCCCGATCCCGCACCCCGGATCACCGGCCCGGAATCCCCACCCCGGATCCCCCACCTCGAACGGAGCACTCGTGCACCCCTTCAGACTCACGGCGGCCGTGGCCGCCCTGGCGCTCTCGGCGAGCCTCGCGACCGCCCTCGCCGGCCCCGCCACCGCCGCCCCGCAGGCCCCGTCCGGACCGCAGGCCCAGCCCGTACCGCCGGGGCACGGCCGGTCCCTCGCCCTGGCCGCCGCCGACACCGCCGCCGAGAGCGGCCTCGACGAACTGCGGCACGGCGCCGGCGAGGAGCTCGTCCGGACCTCCGTCACCCCCTGGGCGAACGGCCTGTACTACGCCGCCTACGAGCGCACCTACAAGGGCCTCCCGGTCGCCGGCGGCGGCGACGCGGTCGTCCTCACCGACTCCACGGGCGCGGTCCGCGAGGTCACCGGGGTCAAGGCCCCCGCGATCAGGCTCGCCACCACCACCGCCGAGGTCCCCGCCGCCGCGGCGCTCGCCACCGCCCGCGGGCAGCTCGCCTCCGTCGAGTCCGCGAGCACCCCCGAACTGACCGTGCTCCTCAAGGCCGGCAAGCCCGTCCTGACCTGGCACACCCTGGTCGTCGGCCGGACCGCGAAGGGCGCCCCCAGCTCCCTCGACACCCACGTCGACGCCCGCACCGGGGCCGTCGCGCGGTCCACCGAGAAGATCCTGCACGCCGACGGCCGCGGCTACCACAACGGCAACGTCACCCTCGACACCGCCGCGAACTCCATGACCGACACCACCCGCGGCTCCTTCAAGTGCGGCGGTCAGAACGGCAGCGCCTACACCGGCACCCCGCCGTGGGGCAACAACGGCGCCAACGACCTGGTGACCGCCTGCGTCGACATCATGTACGCGGCGCAGAAGGAACACTCCATGCTCAAGGAGTGGTTCGGCTACAACGGACAGAACGGGCAGGGCGGCATGGTCCCGGCCCGCGCCGGACTGAGCGAGGTCAACGCGTACTACGACGGTACGAAGACCACCTACGGCCGCAACCAGAACGGCACCAACCAGCTCACCGGCATCGACGTCGTGGCCCACGAGTACGGCCACGAGATCTTCGACCGGACCCCGGGCAGCGCCGGCTCCTCCAACGAGAACGGGGGCCTCAACGAGTCCACCGGCGACATCTTCGGCGCGCTCACCGAGCACTACGCCAACAACCCCAACGACACCCCGGACTACACGGTCGGCGAGAAGCTGAACTTCACCGGCAACAACAAGCCGATACGCAACATGTACAACCCGTCGCTCATCAACAACGACCCCAACTGCTACACCCAGCTGACCTCGGGCACCGAGGTGCACGCGGCGGCCGGCCCGCAGAACCACTGGTTCTACCTCCTCGCCGAGGGCTCCAACCCGGGCGGCGGCAAGCCCAGCAGCCCCATATGTTCCGGCGGCCCCTCCTCCGTGACCGGCATCGGCATCCAGAAGGCCGGCAAGATCTTCATGGGCGCCCTGCTCATGAAGACCTCCTCCTGGAACCACCTCGCCGCCCGCAGGGCGACCCTGACCAGTGCCAAGAACACCTACGGCAGCGCCGAGTGCACCGCCGTGAAGACGGCCTGGAACGCGATCGGCGTCCCCGCCCAGTCCGGTGAGACCGACTGCGGCGGCACCGGCACCCCGGACTTCTCGCTCGCCCTGAACCCGTCCTCGGGCTCGGTCCAGCCGGGCGCCTCCGTCACCTCCACGGTGAACACCGGCACCGTCGGCGGCAACGCGCAGACCGTCCAGCTCTCCGCGAGCGGCGCCCCGGGCGGCGTCACCGTCTCCTTCAGCCCCACCTCGGTGACCTCCGGCAACTCCGCCACGATGACGGTCCAGGTCGCGGCGGGCACCGCCGACGGCACGTACCCGATCACCGTCACCGGCACGGGCTCCGCCACCCACACCGTCACCTACCAGCTGTCGGTCGGCTCGACGACCCCGCCCACCGGCTGCGCGGGCGCCCAGCGCACCTACCAGGGCAGCCTGACGTCCGGCCAGACCGCGGTCCAGCCCGACGGCTCGTACTACTACGCGGCGACGTCCGGCACCCACACGGGCTGCCTGCGCGGCCCGGCCGGCCAGGACTACGACCTGTACCTGCAGAAGTGGAACGGGTACGGCTGGTCCGACGTGGCCGTGGGCGGCACGGCGACCGCCGACGAGAACACCAGCTACAACGGCACCGCCGGCTACTACCGTTACGTGGTCCACGCGTACAGCGGCTCCGGTGCCTACACGCTGGGTCTGAGCGCCCCGTAGCGGGCCGGGGGTCCCGTCACGGGGTCCCGCGCCGGGCGGCCGACCCGACGGCCGCCCGGCGTCCGCGCGCCCGAGCCCCCTCGGACACGGGATCCCTCGGACACGGGATCCCTCGGACACAGGACCTCTCGGACACAGGACCTCTCAGACCTCCCCGACCCCTCCGACCCCTCCGACCTCGGCGAGGACGAAGCCCGCCCGGTCCGGGCCCGCGTCCGCCAGCCGCTCCCCGTCCGGTCCCCAGACCCCGGCGCGGCCCTGCCCCACCCCGTCCTCGTTGGTCCCGAGGACGTTGCCGAGCACCACGTACAGGCCGAAGTCCCGGGCCCGTACCGGATACACCTCGGTGAACGAGTCGTTCCCCGCGGTCAGCACCGAGCTCGCCAGGTACACCGCGCAGCCGTCGGCCGCGGCCCGTTCGGCGAGCTCGGGGAAGCGGTTGTCGTAGCAGGTGGCCGTCGCGAACCGGACCCCGTCGAGCGCGAACCGCCCGTCCTCCGTCCCCGCCGCGAACACCTCCCGCTCGACGCCGTACAGGTGCCGCTTGTCGTAGCGGGCGAGGAGCCCGCCGTCCGGGCCGAACACCAGCGAGGTGATGCCGGGCCGACCGTCCGCCGTCCGCACCGGGCCGTTGACCACGGCCGCCGCCGACACCGCGCGGCACGCCTCCCGCACGGGGTCGAGCCGGGGGTCGTCCTCGGCGAGGACCAGACCGGGGGAGTCCCGGATCAGCGCGGGCTCGTATCCGCTCAGGCAGAGTTCGGCGAAGACGACCACGCGGGCCCCCGCCTCCCCGGCCGCCCGGACCAGACCGGCGACGGTTCGCGCGTTGGCGTCGACGTCCCCGGCGACCGGGGCGAACTGGGTGGCTGCGACGATCATGGCCCCCATCATCCCGCCCGTGGACCGGCGCGGGTCAGGAAGGGTCCTCCCCGCCGTACAGCAGCCGTACGAAGTCCCGGAAGGCGCCCGGCATGTCGACCGCCGAGGGGTCCAGGAGCCACTGGTACTGGAGGCCGTCCATCACCGCCGTGAGCAGCGGCGCCGCCCGCTCCGGGGTGAGGCCGCCGGGCAGCCGCTCGCCGAACTCCAGGCGCAGCACCTCCGCCATGTGCGCCCGCACCTGGGCGTACCGCTCGGTGAAGAACTCCCGCGCCGGGTGCCCGTCCGTGACGCTCTCGCCGAGCAGCGCGGAGAAGGTCTGCACGATCCCGGGACGCATCGCGTTGTACTCCACGAGGGAGTCGACCAGGTCGAGCCGCCAGCCCTCGCGGCCCCCGCCGCCGCTGGTGTCCCAGTGGTCCCGCTCCTCCAGGACCGCGACGAGCAGGGCCTCCTTCGTCGGGAAGTAGTGCAGCAGCCCCTGCTGGGTCAGCCCGACGCGCTCGGCGACGGCGGCGAGGGTCGCGCCCCGGTAGCCGCGCTCGGCGATCACTTCGAGGGCGGCGCGCACGATGACCGCGCGCCGCTCCTCGCTCCTGGCCCGCACCATCCCCGGGGCTCCCTTCCGAAGGTCCGTCCGGACAGGACCGTACCTCTTCATATAAGTAACAGAATCATCACATCGCCTACCCCCCTACAGGGAAACCGGTGCACGATGGGCCCATCGGCACGTCGACGAGGAGGTACGGCCATGGCGGAGAGCGGCACGGACGCGGGCGCGGCGGGAGAGGCCGCCCGGGAGGCGGCCGTCGAGGCGGCGCTCGGCAGGCTCGACCTGGACGCCAAGGCCCGGCTGCTCGGCGGCCGGGACATGTGGAGCCTGCACCCCCTGCCCGAGATCGGGCTCGCGTCCCTGGTCATGTCCGACGGCCCGATCGGCGTCCGGGGCGTCCGCTGGACCGCCGACGACCCCTCCGTCGCCCTGCCCTCCCCGACCGCGCTCGCCGCCGCCTGGGACCCCGCCCTCGCCCGCCGGGCCGGCCGGCTCCTCGCCCAGGAGGCCCGCCGCAAGGGCGTCCACGTCCTCCTCGCCCCCACCGTCAACCTGCACCGCAGCCCCCTCGGCGGCCGCCACTTCGAGGCCTACGGCGAGGACCCCCTCCTCACCGGCGCGATCGGCACCGGCTACGTCCTGGGCGTCCAGGACGGCGGGGTCGGCACCACCGTCAAGCACTTCGTCGCCAACGACGCCGAGACCGACCGCTTCACCGTCGACAACCGGGTCGGCCCCCGGCCCCTCCGCGAGCTCTACCTCGCCCCCTTCGAGGCCATCGTCAAGAACGCCCGGCCCTGGGGCATCATGACCGCCTACAACCAGGTCAACGGCGTGACCATGACCGAACACCACCACCTGGTGAACGAGGTCCTGCGCGGCGAATGGGGCTTCGACGGCGTCAACGTCTCCGACTGGATGGCCGCCCGCTCCACCGCCGGCGCCCTCCGGGGCGGCCTCGACGTCGCCATGCCGGGCCCGGCCACCGTCTACGGCGAGGCCCTGGCCGCCGCCGTCCGCGCCGGCGAGGCCGAGGAGTCGGCCGTCGACACCGCCGTGCGCAACGTCCTGCGGCTCGCCGCCCGCGTCGGCGCCCTCGAAGGCGCCCCGCCGGCCGTCACCGAACCCCCGGCCCCGATCGACGGCGACGCCCTCGCCCGCGAGATCGCCCACCGCGGCTTCGTCCTCGTACGGAACGAAGACTCCACGCGGAACGAAGACTCCACACGGAGCGAAGACTCCACACGGAGCGGGAATCCCGTACGGAACGAGAATCCCGTGCGCAACGGGAATCCCGTACGGAACGGGGCCCGGGTCCTCCCCCTCGCCCCCGGCACCACCGTCGCCCTCTCCGGCGCCGCCGCCCGCGACGCCCGCGTCCTCGGCGGCGGCTCCGCCCAGGTCTTCCCCGACCACGTCGTCTCCCCGCTCGACGGCCTCACCGCCGCCCTGCCCGAAGGCTCCCTGACGTACGCGGTCGGCGCCGACCCCAGCGACGAACCCGCCCCCGCCGGGCAGGGGTTCACCCTCCGCGCCCGCTGCCGCGACGCCGCCGGGAACCTCCTCGGCGAGGGCTCCCTGCCCAGCGGCCAGGTCCAGTGGATCGGCGGCGACCTGCCCGACGGCGTCACCCACGAGACCCTCGCCTCCGTCGAGGTCGTCGGCACCTTCACCCCGCGCGAGACCGGCGCGCACTCCTTCGGCACCCGCGGCCTCGGCGCCTTCGTCCTCACCGTCGGCGGCGAGACCGTCTTCGACGGCGTCCAGGCCATGGGCTCCGAGACCGACCCCTTCGAGGCCTTCTTCGGCTCCCCGGTCGAGCGCGCCCGGGTCCCGCTCACCGCCGGCGAGACCGTCGAGGTCTCCCTGCTCCACACCCTCGACGAGGAGTTCGCGGCCCCGCTGCCGGCCGTCGCCTTCTCCCTCGTCCACCTCGGTCCGCGCCGTGACCCCGACGAACTGATCGCCGAAGCCGTCGGGGCCGCCCGCGCCGCCGACACCGCCGTCGTGGTCGTCGCCACCACCGAACGCGTCGAGTCCGAGGGCTTCGACCGCGCGGACCTCGCGCTCCCCGGCCGCCAGGACGACCTCGTACGGGCCGTCGCCGCCGCCAACCCGAACACGGTGGTCGTGGTCAACGCCGGCTCCCCGGTCGAACTGCCCTGGCGCGAGGACGTGGCCGCGGTCCTGCTCACCTGGTTCCCCGGCCAGGAGGGCGGCGCCGCCCTCGCCGACGTCCTCACCGGCGCCGAGGAGCCCGGCGGCCGCCTCCCCACCACCTGGCCCGCCGTCCTCGCCGACGCCCCCGTCACCGACGTCGTCCCCACCGACGGGGAACTCGTCTACGCCGAGGGCCCCTTCATCGGCTACCGCGCCTGGGACCGGAGCGGCCGGACCCCCGCGTACGCCTTCGGGCACGGCCTCGGCTACACCACCTGGTCGTACGACTCCCTGGTCGCGGGCCCCGACACGGTCACCGTCCGGATCACCAACACCGGCGACCGGCCGGGCCGCGAGACCGTCCAGATCTATCTGGCGCCCGCCCCCTCCTCCACCGCCGAACGCCCGGCCCGCCTCCTCGCCGGTTTCGCGAGCGTCGCGGCCGGGCCCGGGGAGACCGTCGAGGCCGGGATCGCGCTCTCCCGCCGGGCCTTCGAGATCCGGGACGAGGAGAAGGACGACTGGACCTTCGTTCCCGGGGCATACGAGGTCAGGGCCGCCCACTCCCTGGACGACGTGCGCCTGACGGCCGTCCTGGAGATCGACTGACCCTCCGGTCGCGGCCCGCGGAGAGAGCAGAGAGACCGGGCCCCGGGGCGGAACCTGACATCCGCCCCGGGGTCCTCACTCCGCCGTGATCCGCCGGTACGCCAGCTCCGCGAGCCGCGCCTGGCCGTCCCGGCTCGGGTGGAACCAGTCCCAGGGGCTCAACTGGGCTCCGTCGAAGCGGAACCGGTGGACCGCCCCGCCGTCGTACCGGCAGTGCTCGTCCTTCGCGCAGACCTCCGCCAGGACCCCGTTGTACGCGTCCACCCGCTCCGACACCGTCGTGCGCCGCCGCTCCGCCTCGGGTCCCAGGTCCGTCGCGTCCGCCAGCATCGCGCCGCAGATCCCCAGGTCCCACACGCCCGCCGCGCCGCCGGTCCGCCCCGTCGACCACAGGTGCTTCAGGTCCGGCACGCTCGCCACGTACACCCGCGCCTCCGGCGCCGCCGTCCGCAGCCGGGCGAGCGCCGCCGCGAAGGAGGCGCGGAACTCCGCGACCGGGGTCATCAGGCCCGGAGTCGGCCGGCAGGCGTCGTTGGCGCCCATCATCACCGTCACCAGCTCCGGCTTCCGGGCCGCCGCCGCGGTCATCTGCCCGGGGAGGTCCGCCATCCGCGCCCCCGTCCGCGCCAGGTTCCAGCTGCGGCCGGCCGCCTTCTCCGGGCCCAGGAGCCGCAGCGCCAGGCTGTTGACGGCCGTGTCGGTCCCGGTCGCCCAGGACGCCTCGGGGCAGTCCGACAGGAGCGAGCAGGCGTCGAAGGCGCGGGTGATGGAGTCGCCGACGGCGGCGAGGGAGGAGGGGGAGGCGTTCCAGGAGGAGGTGGGCGTCGGGGACGGGACCGGCGCGCTCCTGGCGGGGGCGGGCCGCTCCGGGGTCCCGGAGGAGCATCCGGCCAGCGCCCCGGCGCACAGCAGCGCCGCCGTCGCGGCGGCGACGGCGGTACGGAAACGGCGTCGGCCGCGCATCCCCGGCCCCTCCTTCGGCGTCCTCGCGGGTGAAAGCTTCGTGTGCACGGTCATCGGTCCGACGGTACGTCACCCCGATGACGGTGCGGCAGGGTAGCTTTTCCCCCGTCGAACCAGAGGCGCCCTCGCCGACCGGCTCCGGTAAATTACATCACGTCACAACCTGTCCCCTTTTTGAGGGTTTGTGAAGATCAGCTCCCGATGATGTTTACTGAGGCCGCTGGGAAAGGCGAACCTCGTCCCACACTGGAGGTCCCGGTGACGACACGTGGAGTCCTGTACGTACACTCCGCACCGCGCGCGCTCTGCCCGCACGTCGAATGGGCGGTGGCGGGCGTCCTCGGTGCGAGGGTCCAGCTCGACTGGATCCGCCAGCCGGCGTCCCCCGGCACCTGGAGGGCCGAACTCTCCTGGAAGGGCGAGACCGGCACCGCCTCCCGGATCGCCTCCGCCCTCCGGGGCTGGCAGACGCTCCGCTTCGAGGTCACGGCGGAACCCTGCCCCACCGCCGAGGGCGAGCGCTACAGCGCCACCCCCGACCTGGGCATCTTCCACGCCGTCACCGGCATGCACGGCGACATCCTGGTCCCCGAGGACCGCCTCCGGGCCGCCCTGGCGCGCTCCGCGCAGGGCGGGACCCCGCTGGAGGCCGAGATCGCCGCGCTCCTCGGCAAGCCCTGGGACGACGAACTGGAGCCCTTCCGCTACGCGGGCGAGGGCGCCCCGGTCCGCTGGCTCCACCAGGTCGTCTGACGCCCCCTCGCACCCCGGAAAGGCCCGCCCCCACGCCGGGGCCGGGCCCCACGCGCCCGAAACCGCACGCGACACGCCGAAGGCCCGCCCCCGGGATGGGGGCGGGCCTCGGGCGTGAGGCGCGGGTCAGACCGTGCGGAACGCCAGGACCACGTTGTGGCCGCCGAAGCCGAAGCTGTTGTTGATCGCGGCGACCGTGCCCTCCGGGAGCGGGCGGGCCTCGCCGCGGACGATGTCCGCGTCGATCTCCGGGTCCAGCTCGTCGACGTTGATCGTCGGCGGGGCGAGGCGGTGGTGCAGCGCCAGGACCGTCGCGACGGTCTCGATGCCGCCCGCGCCGCCCAGGAGGTGACCCGTCATCGACTTCGTCGCGGAGATCGCGACGTGGTCCAGGTCGTCGCCCAGGACGTTCCGCAGCGCCTTGATCTCGGCGGTGTCGCCCTGCGGCGTCGACGTGGCGTGCGCGTTCAGGTGGACGACCTCCGACGGCTTCAGGTCCGTCGAGTCCAGCAGGTTCCGCATCGCGGCCGCGATGCCCCGGCCGGTCGGCTCGGGCTGCGCGATGTGGTGGCTGTCGGCCGACAGGCCCTGGCCCAGGACCTCGCAGTAGACGCGCGCGCCGCGCGCCTTCGCGTGCTCCTCGGACTCCAGGACCACGACGCCCGCGCCCTCGCCGAGCACGAAGCCGTCACGGCCGGTGTCGTACGGGCGCGAGGCCTTCTCGGGCTCGTCGTTGCTCTTGGACATCGCCATCATGTTGGCGAAGGCGGCGATCGGCAGCGGGTGGATCGCGGCCTCGGTGCCACCGGCGACGACCACGTCCGCACGGCCGGTGCGGATCATCTCGACGGCGTAGCCGATCGCCTCGGCGCCCGACGCGCACGCGGAGACCGGGGTGTGGACGCCCGCCCGGGCGTTCACCTCCAGACCCACGTTCGCCGAGGGGCTGTTGGGCATGAGCATGGGGACGGTGTGCGGGGAGACGCGGCGGACGCCCTTCTCCTTCAGCACGTCGTACTGGTCGAGCAGCGTGGTGACACCGCCGATGCCGGAGGCGATGACGGAACCGAGCCGCTCGGGCACGATCTTCTCGTCCTCACCGGCGGGAGCGGTGTAGCCCGCGTCGGCCCACGCCTCGCGGGCCGCGATCACGGCGAACTGCGCCGAGCGGTCCAGCTTGCGGGCGAGCGGGCGGGGAAGGACGTCGCCGGGGTCGACGGCGGCCGTCGCGGCGATCTTGACGGGCAGCTCGGCGAAACGTTCGCCCTCGAGCGGACGGACGCCGGAGCGCCCCGCGATCAGACCTTCCCAGGTCGATGCGGAGTCGCCACCCAGCGGTGTGGTTGCGCCGATACCGGTGACGACCACGGTGCGATTGGTCGAGCTCACAGGAATTCGTTCTCCATGTGTGTGATGGTCGGAATGCGGCGCCACCGCCGGGTGGCTGACCGGAACAGCGAGGGCCGGATCAGCCCTGGTTCTTCAGGATGTAGTCGACGGCGTCGCCCACGGTCTTGAGGTTCTTGACGTCCTCGTCCGGGATCTTGACCTCGAACCGCTCTTCGGCGGCGACGACGACCTCGACCATGGACAGCGAGTCGACGTCCAGGTCGTCGGTGAAGGACTTGTCCAGCTCGACGTCCTCGGTCGGGATGCCGGCGATCTCGTTGACGATCTCGGCGAGACCTTCGACGATCTGCTCCTGGGTGAAGGCCATGGTGGCGCTCCTTCTGTGGTTGCTTCGGTAAGGGGCTTCCGGGAGATCCGGGTGCCTAGGGGAGGGTAACGACCGTCGCGGCGTAGACGAGACCCGCCCCGAAGCCGATGACGAGCGCGGTGTCGCCGCTCTTCGCCTTCCCGGTCGCCAGGAGCCGCTCCATGGCGAGCGGGATCGAGGCGGCCGAGGTGTTGCCGGTGGTCTCCACGTCACGGGCGACCGTGACGTGCTCCGGCAGCTTCAGAGTCTTCACCATCGAGTCGATGATCCGCATGTTCGCCTGGTGCGGGATGAAGACGTCCAGGTCGTCCGCCGAGATGCCGGCGGCGTCCAGGGCCTGCTGGGCGACCTTCGCCATCTCGAAGACGGCCCAGCGGAAGACCGCCTGACCCTCCTGCGTGATGGCCGGGAACTTGATCTCGCCCTGCTGGTTGAGCGGCAGGTTCGAGACGTCGCCGCCGTGGAACGCGTCCCACGGGACGGTCTGCTTGATCGTCGTCGCCTTGTCGCCCTCGGAACCCCAGACCGTGGGGCCGATGTGCGGCTCGTCCGACGGACCGACGACCACGGCGCCGGCGCCGTCGCCGAACAGGAAGGCCGTCGCGCGGTCCTCCAGGTCCGTCAGGTCGCTGAGCCGCTCGACGCCGATGACGAGCACGTACTCCGCGGAACCCTCGACGATCATGCCCTTGGCGAGCGTCAGGCCGTAGCCGAAGCCCGCGCAGCCGGCGGAGATGTCGAACGCGGCGGGCTTGCCGGCGCCGATGCGGTCCGCGATCTCCGTCGCGATCGCCGGGGTCTGGTGGAAGTGCGACACCGTGGAGACGACCACGGCGCCGATCTGCTCGGGGCTGATCCCCGCGTCCGCGATGGCCTTCCCGGAGGCCTCCACCGACATCGCGGCGACGGTCTCCTCCGGAGAGGCCCAGTGCCGGGTGGCGATGCCGGAGCGCGAGCGGATCCACTCGTCGGACGAGTCGATCGTCTCGAGGATCACCTCGTTCGGCACGACCCGGGTGGGGCGGTAACCGCCCACGCCGAGGATCCGCGCGTACGGGGCGCCCTTGCTGGGCTTGATCTTCGACATGCTTCTCGACACTCCTAGTCAGACGGCCGCGTGCTCGGCGACGAGCGTACGGGCCGCGTCGAGGTCGTCGGGAGTCTTCAGGGCGATCGTGGACACGCCGGGGAGGGCCCGCTTGGCGATGCCGGTCAGGGTGCCACCGGGGCACACCTCGATCAGCGCCGTCGCCCCCAGGTCGTGGAAGGTCTCCATGCACAGGTCCCAGCGGACCGGGTTCGCCACCTGGCCGACCAGACGGGACACGACCTCGGCGCCGTCCATGACGACCTGGCCGTCCTTGTTGGAGACGTAACGGGTGGTCGGAGCGGCCGGCGACAGCAGGGCCGCCGCCTCCTCCAGCTTCGTCACCGCCGGGGCCATGTGGTGCGTGTGGAAGGCGCCGGCGACCTTGAGCGCCACGACGCGGCGGACGCCCTCGGGCTTGTCCGCCTCCAGGGCGGCCAGCTGCTCCAGGGTGCCGGCGGCCACGATCTGGCCCGCGCCGTTCACGTTCGCGGCCGTCAGGCCGAGCTTCTCCAGGTGCGGGACGGTCACCTCGGGGTCACCGCCGAGCAGCGCCGACATGCCGGTCGCCGTGATCGCGGCGGCCTCCGCCATCGCGAGTCCGCGGGTCCGCACGAGACGCAGCGCCGCCGTGTCGTCGAGCACGCCCGCGAAGGCGGCCGCGGTGAACTCGCCGACGCTGTGACCGGCGACCACGCCGGGCGCCAGGTCGTCGCCGAGCGCGGCCGCGGAGAGCAGGCCGGCGGCGACGAGCAGGGGCTGTGCCACGGCGGTGTCACGGATCTCGTCCGCGTCCGCCTTCGTGCCGTAGTGGGCGAGGTCGAGCCCGATGGCGTCGGACCAGGCCGCCACGCGGTCGGCGGCGCCGGGGAGTTCGAGCCAGGGGGTCAGGAAGCCGGGCGTCTGGGCGCCTTGGCCGGGAGCGACGAGTACGAGCACCCTCACACTCTCTCTTGGGGACGGCTCCGAGCGCCCGTGGGGACAAGGACGAAGAACCGTCGGGGGAATTGTTGGTGTTCGACAAAAGTCTAGGACTGCGTATCCCCGTCGGCCAAGCGTCCCAGGATGAGCGCGATCCGCAGGGTGAAGGCGGAACGGACGTCGGAGGGTGACCAGCCGGTGACGTCGGTCACACGTCGAAGCCGGTAGCGCACGGTGTTCGGGTGGACGAAGAGCATCCGCGCCGCGCCTTCCAGGCTGCTCGCCTGCTCCAGGTACACACTGAGAGTTTCCAGAAGCGCCGACCCCGCTTCCTCCAGTGGTCTGTAGATCTCCTCCACCAACTGCTCGCGCGCCGAAGGGTCGGACGCGATGGCGCGCTCCGGCAGGAGATCGTCCGCGAGGACCGGGCGCGGGGCGTCCTGCCAGGCCGAGCAGGCCTTGAGGCCGGCCGCTGCGGCCTGCGCGGAACGGGTCGCCGCGAGGAGGTCGGGGACGACCGGACCGGCCACCACCGGACCCTGCGCGTACGGCCCGATCAGGGCCTTCGCCACCGCGAGCGGGTTGTCGTTGCCGCCCGCGATCACGACGAGCCGGTTCCCGAGGACCCCGGTGAGGACCTGGAGCTTGGCGTGCCGGGCGGCCCGGCGGATCGCCTCCACCGTCAGCTCGCTGTCCCCGTCCGGGGCCGTGCCGAGCAGCACGCACACGTGGTCCGGGGAGTTCCAGCCCAGCGCGGCGGCCCGCGACACCGCGCCCTCGTCGGCCTCGCCGGACAGCACGGCGTTCACCACGAGTGACTCCAGGCGCGCGTCCCAGGCGCCCCGGGCCTCGGCCGCCTGCGCGTACACCTGGGCCGTCGCGAAGGCGATCTCCCGGGCGTAGACGAGGAGCGCCTCGCGGAGCACCGACTCGTCGCCCGGGGCGGCGACCTCCTCGATCGCCGACTCCATCACCTCGATGGTCGTCCGGACCATCTCCACGGTCTGGCGCAGGGTGATCGCCCGGGTCAGCTCGCGGGGCGCGGTGCCGAAGACGTCCGTCGAGATCGCCTGCGGGGTCTCCGGGTGCCGGAACCACTCCGTGAACGCGGCGATGCCGGCCTGGGCGACCAGGCCGATCCACGACCGGTTCTCGGGCGGCATCGCGCGGTACCACGGCAGCGTCTCGTCCATGCGCGCGATGGCGCCGGCGGCGAGCCGCCCGGAGGACTGTTCGAGGCGCTTCAGGGTCGCGGAGTGCGGATGGGAGGCGTTCACGGGTTCAGGCACGGGGACAAGACTGCCTTATCCGGACGCCGACGTGCGGGGCCGGGGCGGGATCGCCTCCGGCGGGGGCGGGGCGGGGTGGCTACGGTGGGGCACGTGATACGCATCCAGCGCGCGGGCGAGCGGTACCCCGGGGGCGACCCGGCGGCCGGCATCGAGACCCGGCACGCCTTCTCCTTCGGCCCGCACTACGACCCCGACAACCTCCGCTTCGGATCGCTGGTCGCCTGCAACGAGGAGCGGCTCGCGCCGGGGGCCGGGTTCGACGAGCACCCGCACAGCCACACCGAGATCGTCACCTGGGTCGTGGCGGGCGAACTCACCCACCGCGACTCGACGGGCCGCGCGACGGTCGTCCGCGCCGGCGACCTCCAGCACCTCGGCGCGGCGGCGGGCGTCCGGCACGTCGAACGCAACGACGCCGACGCCCCGCTGGTCTTCGTACAGATGTGGCTCGCCCCGCCGTCGTTCGGCGGGGAGCCGTCGTACGAGGTGGTGCGCGGCACCGGAGGGGACCTCGTGCACGAGGTCCCGGGCGCGACCCTGCGCGTCCACCGCCTGGAGAAGAACGCGCAGGTATCGCTCCCGGACGGCGACTTCGTGTACGTGCACGTGGCACGCGGCACGGTCCGCGTCGGCACCGAGGACCTCACCCCCGGCGACGCGGCCCGCGCCACCGACGAGAAGGGCCTCGCCCTGCTCGCGACCGGCGACGCGGAGGTACTGGTGTGGGAGATGCGGCGCGCGCTCTAGCGCAGCCCGTCCACGAACGCCTGCCACGCCCCGGGGCCGACGACCAGGGCCGGACCGGAGGGGTTCTTGCTGTCGCGGACCGGGACGGCGCCGGGGAAGCCGTCGGCGACCTCGACGCAATCACCGCCATTGGTGCCGCTGTACGACGACTTCCGCCACCGCGCTCCGGTCAGGTCAGGACGGGTCTCCATAGCGTTCCTCCATCACACGGGTGATCAGCGCCGCCGAATCCTCGACAGAGAGGGCCGTGGCTTGCAGCCGAGCGTAGCCGACGGAGCGATCCTTGATCACGGAAGGATTGGCCGTCATGTGCCCCTGGTCATAACTCTCGGTGTAGAAGATGTCGGGGTCGTCCTCGAACCTGAGCAGATTGAACGAGCCCATGAGCGCCGTGTGTTCACCGGCGGAGAACGGGAGCACCTGGATGTGCACCCACGGGTTGTCGCGGAAGGTCAACAGGTGGGCCAGTTGTTCGCGCATGACCTTGCGATCGCCCACCTCCTGCAACAGCACGGCCTCGCTCAGCACGACCCACAGGGCCGGCGGCTCGTTGCGCTCCAGGACGCGCTGGCGTTCGAGCCGGGCCGCCACCATCTCCTCGACCTTGTCCGGGTAGTCGACGGCCAGCAGCGCCCGCGCGTACTCCGGCGTCTGCAACAGGCCGTACACGACCTGTGCCTGGAAGACGGAGATGTACGTGGCACGCGCCTCCAGGTCCGCGTACGGCTGGAACCACGTCGGCAGCCGGCTGCGCAGCACCAGGCCGACCAGCCGGGAGAACGCCCCGTCCGTACCGAGCGCCGCGTCCACCCGCTCCGAGAACTCGCGGGTGGGCAGCTTCCTCGCCGTTTCGACCTGACAGACGAGGGAGCCCGTGCAGAAGATGACGTCCCCGAGCTGCTGTTGCGTGAGCCGGTGCGCCTCACGCCGACGGCGGAGTTCCCAGCCGTAGTAGTCCAGCGGGGAAGCGCTGGGATCGAGTTCCTGAATGTTGACCATGGTCAGCACCTCCGGCCTGCGACGCGCGGCGTTCTTGTCGCCGAGCGTAGTCAGGAGATCGCGGGCCGGAGGTGCGAATCGTTTAAACCACCCGTGGGAGTGGGTGAGTTGAGACCCGGGCCCCGCGCTCAGTTCAGCGCGCTCTTCGCCTTCCAGTCGGCCCAGCTCACGTTCCACGCGCCGTAGCCGTTGCCCTCGGCCACCGTGCCCTTGGTGTCGGCGCCCTTGATCTCGAAGGGGTCGCCCGGCTTCACCAGGGCGTAGAGGGCGGCCGCGTTCTCGTCGCTCATGCCGATGCAGCCCGAGCTGTGGTTGGCGTTGCCGAAGTACCGCGCGTTCCACGGGGCCGCGTGGGCGTACATGCCCGACCAGGTCAGGCGCATCGAGTAGTCGACCATCTTGTCGTAGGCGTCGCCGAGGCCGACGGTCTCCGAGTTCATGTTGATGGTGCCCTCCTTCGCCATCAGGACGGCCGTGCCCCGCCAGGAGCGCTTGTCGCCGCCGGGCGTGCCGCCGGAGACCGGGATCGTGCGGACGGTGCCGCCGTTCCGCTGGACGGTGAGCCTGTGGCTGTCCAGGTCCACCTTCACCACCTGCGCGTCACCGACCGTGAAGCCCGTGGCGTAGTCCCGTACGAACCAGCCGCCGCCCGAGTCCGTGCCGTTGAGGTCGGCCTTGAGGGTGACCTTCGTGCCGGGCTTCCAGTACTCCTTCGGCCGCCAGTCCGCCCGGTCGCGGCCCGACCAGTCCTTGACCCAGCCCCAGGAGCCCTCGGTGGCGTTCGAGGTCGTGACCTTGAGCTGCTTCTCGACGTCCGCCTTTTTCGTCACCGGGAGGTCGAAGACGATCGAGAGGGGGTGGGCGATGCCCACGGTGGTGTTCTTGCCCGGCGCCAGGGTCAGCTTGTTGACCTTCTCGGCGTCCGGGGTGGAGAAGGACGAGCGGGTGGTCGTCTCCTTGCCGTCGGCGCCGGCGGCCGTGATCTCCGCCGTGTACGAGGTGCCCGGGGCCGCCTTGCGGTCCGACGTCCAGCGCGTGCCCTTCGCGTCCGCGCGGCCGGTGAGGACCCCGCCCTCCGCGTCCGTGATCCGCACCGCGGTCAGCTTGCCGTTCGCGGCCGTCACCGTCACCGGCTTGCCCGCCGTCCTGTCCGCGACCGCCACCTTCGCCGGTGGCGCCGCGGACCGTTCCGCCGGGTTCTTGTCCGCCGCCTGGGCCGAGCAGGCCGTGAGCGAGACGGCCAGCGCTACGGCCGCGAGGGTGGGACGGGATGTGCGTATCGGCAGCACGGAAAGGCCTCCGCGGGTGGGAAAGGGTGGGTCGTTCCGCACTGTAGGACGGTCGGAACGCGGCGGAGGTTTCCGAACATCCGTGTGACATGGGCTGCGACGCAACGGTCATCGTCCGGTCACACACGCCGCGCGGCCCGGTCGCATTCGGCTGTGAGCCTGCTGTGCGCCCCACCACCGAGGGGCGGAACCAGGAGGCCCTCGTTGTGTCAGCGCTGCTCGTGACGGCCGCGTCCGTCGAACGACCCGCTCCCTTCCGGCTCGGCCCCGTGACCCCCGAGGCCTACCGGGCGTTCCTCGCGACCCGCGGGGGAGGGGACGGGCCCAGCTTCCTCCAAGTGCCCGCGTGGGCACGGGTGAAGGAGGGGTGGAGCCACCAGTTGGTGGGGTGGGGGCCCGAGGGGGGCGGGCTGACCGGGGCCGCGCTGGTGCTCCTGCGGCCCTTCCCCGGGACCCGGAAGTACTTCGCCTACCTTCCCGAAGGGCCCGTCGCCGACTGGGCCGATCCCGATCTGGACGGCTGGCTCGGGCCGCTCCTCGGGCACTTGAGGGCCTCCGGGGCCTTCGCGGTGCGCATCGGGCCCACGCCCGCCCACCGCCGGTGGAACGCCTCCACCGTCAAGGCCGCCACCGGAACCGGCCGGCGGCTCTCCGACGTCCTCGCCGACGAGGTCGACCCGCTCGGGACCGCCGTCGCCGAACGCCTCCGGGCCCGGGGCTGGCAGCGCTGCGGCGGCGACTCCGAGGACGGCGCCGACGCCCAGCCCCGGCACGTCTTCCAGGTCCCGCTGGCCGGCCGCACCGCCGACGACCTGTGGTCCGGACTCAACCAGGAGTGGCGGAGGAACGTGCGGAAGGCGCGGAAGGCCGGCGTCGAGGTCACGGTCGGATCCGCCGCCGACCTGCCCGAGTTCTACCGGCTGCTCCGGATCACGGAGGAGCGGGACGGGTTCCGGCTCGGACGTTCCCTCGCGTACTACGAGCGCCAGTACGCCGTCCTGAACGCCGAGGAGCCGGGACGGATGAAGCTGTACCTGGCCCGGCACGAAGGGGAGGTCCTCGCCGCGCACACCATGGTCACCGTGGGCGGACGCGTCTGGTACCAGACCGGCGCCTCCGCCGACCACCGCCGCGAGGTCCGGCCCTCCAACGCCCTCCAGTGGCGCATGCTGCTCGACGCCCACGCCCTCGGCGCCGCCGTCTACGACCTGCGCGGGGTACCCTCCACCCTCGATCCGGACGACCGCGCCCACGGCCTCCTCCGCTGGAAGCTCGGCACGGGCGGCCGGGTCGTCGAAACGCTGGGGGAGTGGGAGACACCGATGCGGGGCACGACCAACCAGGCGCTCCACCGCGCCTTCCAGGCGTACCTGGCCCGCCGATGACGGCCACCGTCCTGACCGCCCCGGCCCCGGAGACGAAGGCCGCCTCCGTCCTGCGCAGCGGCGCCCTCATGGCGGCCGGATCGCTCGTCTCCCGCGCCACCGGGTTCGTCCGCGCCTCCGTCGTCGCCGCCGCACTCGGCGCGGCCGTCGTCGCCGACGGCTACGCGGTCGGCAACTCCGTCCCCACGATCGTCTACACGCTGCTCCTCGGCGGCGCCCTCAACGCCGTCTTCGTCCCCGAGCTGGTCAAGGCCGCCAAGGAGCACGAGGACGGCGGCGTCGCCTACACAGACCGGCTCCTCACGCTGTGCGCGCTCGCCCTCGTCGCGCTCACCGCCGCCGCCGTGCTCGCCGCGCCCGTCATCGTCGACACGTACACCGACTACACGGGCGCGCAACGGGAGACCACCGTCGCCTTCGCCCGGACCTGCCTCCCGCAGATCTTCTTCCTCGGGCTCTTCACGCTCCTCGGGCAGGTCCTCAACGCCCGGGGGCGGTTCGGCGCCATGATGTGGACGCCCGTCCTCAACAACGTCGTCGTGGTGGCGGTCTTCGGGCTCTTCCTGGTGGTGAGCGACGGGGGCGCCCTCAGCGCCGGGGAGACCGCGCTCCTCGGGTGGGGCACCACCGCCGGGATCGCGCTCCAGGCCCTCGCCCTCGTCCCCCCGCTGCGCGCCGCCGGGTTCCGCTGGCGGCCCCGCCTCGACTGGCGCGGCAGCGGCCTCACGGCCCCGCTGCGGTCGGCCGGCTGGCTGGTGCTGCTCGTCCTCACCAACCAGGGCGCGTACTGGGTGACCACCTGGATCGCCACCTCGGCGGGCGGCTCGGCGGCCGGCGGCGGTGCGGGCCTCGCCGGATACAACAACGCCTATCTGCTGTGGGCCGTCCCGCACGGCATCGTCACCGTCTCCCTGGTGACCGCGCTGCTGCCCCGGATGAGCGGGGCGGCGGCCGACGGCGACCTCGCCGGGCTCCGGCGGGACGTGTCGTACGCGCTGCGCACCAGCTCGGCCGCCGTCGTCCCCGCCGCCTGCGCGCTCCTCGCGCTCGCCGTGCCCCTGATGACGGCGGTCTTCCGGCACGGGGCGACGGGCGACGACGACATCCGCGCGATGTCCTGGATCCTGATGGCCCTCGCGCCCGGCCTCGTGGCCCTCTCCGGCCAGTACGTGTGCACCCGCGCCTTCTACGCCCTGCGTGACACCCGCACCCCCTTCCTGCTCAACCTGGTGATCGCCGGGCTGAACGCGGGCCTCTCCTTCGCCGCACACCTCCTGCTCCCCGCGCGCTGGACCGTCGCGGGCATGGCGGGGGCGTACTCGCTGGCGCTGTGGGCGGGGTGGGGCGTGACGGCGTACGTGCTGCGGCGGCGGCTCGGGGCCTCCGGGAAGGCCGGGAGGGCGGACGGTTCCGGGGGTTCCGCCGCCGGGCTCGCGCGGCTGCTCGTCGCCGCCGTGCCCGCCGCCGGGTACGGGCTCCTCGTCACCGACCTGGCCGGTCCGGCCGGGGCCGTGCCCGCCGGGGCCGCCGGGGCGCTCACGATCCTCGCCGTCTTCGCCGTCCTGGCCCGGCCCCTGCGCCTCACCGAACTGCGGGACCTGCTGGGACGGCTCCGGCTTCCCGTCCGCCGCCCGTGACCCGCCCCGACGACCTTGGGATACTCCACACATGCCCCGCGTGCTCCTGATAGAAGACGACCCCTCCGTCCGCGAGGGCGTCGAACTCGGGCTGCGGCGGCGCGGGCACGAGGTGCGGACCGCCCCGACCGGGGAGGCGGGGCTCGCCGCGCTCGGCGAGTTCCGCCCGGACCTGCTCCTGCTCGACCTGATGCTGCCCGGCATGAACGGCGTCCAGGTCTGCCGCCGGGTCCGGGAGGACAGCCAGCTGCCGATCATCATGCTGACCGCCCGGGGCGACGACTTCGACGTCGTCGTCGGCCTGGAGGCCGGAGCCGACGACTACATCGTCAAGCCCGCCCGTACCGAGGTCATCGAGGCGCGGATACGGGCCGTGCTCCGGCGGATCGAGGAGCCCGGCTCCGGGCGGTCCGCCGTCGAGTCCCACGGGGAGCTCGCCATCGACCGGGCCGGGCTCACCGTCGCCAAGGCGGGCGAGCGGATCGCCCTCGCCCCCTCCGAGATGAAGCTGCTGCTCCACCTCTCCGCCGCCCCCGAGCAGGTCTTCAGCCGGCAGCAGCTCCTCGAACACGTCTGGGAGCACAGCTACCACGGGGACGCCCGGCTGGTCGACGCCTGCGTCCGCCGGCTCCGGAACAAGATCGAGGACATCCCCGGCGAACCCCGCTACATCCAGACCCTGCGCGGCTTCGGCTACCGCTTCGGACCGCTGTGAGGATCCGTACGAGTACCAGCACGAGTACCAGCATGAGCACGAGTCCGGGCGCCGGTAACACGGGTCCGGGCGCCGCTTCCTGGAGCCGCCGCCGGGCACGCGCCCCGCGCCTCCGGCCGCACCCCTTCGGGCTGCGGACCCGGCTCGTCCTCGCCTTCCTGCTCGTCGCCGCCGTCGGCTGCGGCACCACCGCCGCCCTCACCTACCGGGCCGCCCGCAACGCCATCCTGGAACAGACCCAGGACACCGCCGTCTCCGCCTTCCGCGAGCAGGTCGACGAGCTGCACGTCACCCTGCCCCCCGACCCCGACGGCCTGCGGTCCGACGTCCTCCGGATCGCCCGCCAGGGCAAGCCCCGCCCCTGGCGGGTCTACGCCGAGTACGGCGCCGTCCGGGTCTCCTCCACCGACCGGCCCACCTCCTCCGTCATCACCCCCGAACTGCGGGCCCGCGCCCGGGCCCGGGACGCCACCCCGCACGCCGGCTTCCAGCGGGTCGTGAAGAACGGCACCCCCTACCTGACCATCGCCGTCCCCGCCGTCTTCCGGACCCACGCGACCGAGGGAACCGCCCGGCCCACCGGCCTCGTCCTCTACGCCGTCATGGAGCTGAACGAGGAGGAGGCCGGCGTCGAGGCCATGGTCACCGCCGCCCGCGACGGCGTCCTGCCCGCCCTCGCCGTCGCCCTGGTCCCCGCCCTGCTCGCCGCGCGGGGCGTCCTGCGGCCCGTGCGGGAGCTGCGGCACGCCGCCCACCACATGGGGCAGGGCCGCCTCGACACCCGCATCCACGCCAAGGGCAGCGACGAACTCTCCGACCTCGCCCGCACGTTCAACGAGTCGGCCGCCGCGCTCGAACGCTCCGTCGCCGAACTCCGCGCCGCCGAGACCCGCGCCCGCCGCTTCGCCTCCGACGTCTCGCACGAACTGCGCACCCCGCTCGCCGGGATGCTCGCCGTCACCGAGGTCCTCGACGAGGACGCCGGGAGCCTCGACAGCGACACCGCTCGCGCGGTCCGCCTGATCAGCGCCGAGACCGGGAAGCTCGCCGTGCTCGTCGAGGACCTGATGGAGATCTCCCGCTTCGACGCGCGCGCCGCCGAGCTCCACACGGACGAGGTCGACGCCGCCGACTGCGTCCGCAAGACCCTCCAGCACCGCCACTGGAACGATCCCGCGCAGGTCGTCCCGTACCTCGACGAGGGGATCAGGGCCCGGCTCGACCCGCGCCGCTTCGACGTCGTCGTCGCCAACCTCGTCGGCAACGCGCTGCGGCACGGCGGGGCGCCGGTCACGGTCCGGCTGTACGCGGAGGGGGACACGCTCGTGACGGAGGTCGCCGACCGGGGCCCGGGCATCGACCCGGAGGTCCTGCCGCACGTCTTCGACCGCTTCTACAAGGCGGACCGGGCCAGGACCCGCTCGGCGGGCAGCGGCCTCGGCCTCGCCATCACCCTGGAGAACGTCCGGCTCCACGGCGGCACCGTCACGGCCGCCAACCACCCCGGGGGCGGAGCCGTGTTCACCGTACGGACGCCGCTGTGAGGCGCCGGACGGGCGCCGCGCTGCTCTCGCTGCTCGCCCTGGCCGGCTGCGGCATACAGAAGAGCGACGTCGTCGAGGCGGGCGGGGCCGCGACCGTCGTCGTCCAGCCGGTCCCCGAGGAGCGGATGGTGCTCTACTTCCTCGATCCCGACGGGCAGTCGATGCCGATGGCCCGTGACACGGGGCCCCAGGCACCCTTCCCCACCCAGCCGGTGGGCGGCCCGGAGGCCGACCGGGTCCCGTACGACGGGTTCGGCCCGGGGTACGAGACCTCCGCCGACGCCCCGCGCGGCGGACGGATCCCCGCCGACAAGGTCCTCGCCGCGCTGATGGCCGGCCCGAGGCCCCACGAGGCCGCGGCCGGCGCCACCACCGCCCTGCCGAGGGGGGAGGACCTGGCACCGCACGTGGAGGCGGGCCCGGCCGGATCCGACTCGGCGCGGCTCCGGGCGCCCTTCCCCGTCCGGGGCCTCCCGGCGGCGGCCGTCCGCCAGCTGGTGTGCACGACCGCCTACGCGCAGCACCCGGCGGGGCGGACCGAGGTGACGATCAGCGGCGCCGACGGGACGCTGCCCGCCGCCCGCTGCGAGGACTGACGGCTCACCGCCGGGCGAACGTCCGGCGGGAGACGAGGTTGGCGATCGCCACGTAGACGACCGCGGGGATGCCGTAGTCGAGCAGCACCTGGAGGACGTGCTCGGACACGTCGAAGAGTCCGATCGACCAGCCGGCGAGCCAGTCGGCGGCCGTGTGGAACCAGTCGACGACGGTGTTCGCCCGGTTCGCGTCGAACAGATCCAGGAGGATCCAGACGACCAGGATGCCCGCGAGCACGTGGGCCACGGTTCTTATGACGGAGTCGATGCCTCTCATGGACTCCGTTTTGCCCGCGTCGGCCGCGACAAACGGCCCCGGCGGGCCGGTTATGCCGCCCGCAGGTCCGCCAGGACCGCGTCCGTGAACGCCGGCCAGGCCTCGACCGCCCACGGGCCGAAGGGCCGGTCGGCGAGCGCCACGCACGCGGCCCGCGCGTCCGGGTCGACCCACAGGAAGGTGCCGGACTGCCCGAAGTGCCCGAAGGCGCGCGGCGAGGAACCGGCGCCCGTCCAGTGCGGGGACTTCCCGTCGCGGATCTCGAAGCCGAGGCCCCAGTCGTTCGGCCGCTGGTGCCCGTAGCCGGGCAGGATGCCGGTCAGACCCGGGTGCGTCACGGTCATCGCGTCCAGGACGGTCCGGGCGTCGAGCAGCCGGGGCGCCTGCACCTCGGCGGCGAACCGCACCAGGTCGTCGACGGTCGACACGCCGTCCTTGGCCGGCGAGCCCTCCAGGGTCGTCGACGCCATGCCGAGCGGCTCCAGGACCGCCTGGTGCAGGTACTCGGCGAAGGGGATGTCGGTAGCCTTGGCGACGTGGTCGCCGAGGGCCTCGAAGCCGGTGTTGGAGTAGATCCGGCGGGTGCCCGGCGCGGCCTGGACCCGGTTCTCGTCGAAGGCGAGGCCCGAGGTGTGGGCGAGGAGGTGGCGGACGGTCGAGCCCTCGGGCCCGGCCGGCTCGTCCAGGTCGACCGCCCCCTCCTCGTACGCGACGAGCACCGCGTACGCCGCCAGCGGCTTGGTCACCGAGGCGAGCGGGAAGCGCCGCCCGGTGGGGCCGTGGGCCCCGGCCAGGGTGCCGTCCGCGCGGACCACGGCGGCGGCCGCGGTGGGGACGGGCCAGTTCTCGATCGACGCCAGGCTCGGCACGCTGCTCTCCATGGGGGCGAGCCTACTGGGAGTACTTGCTTCGAGTGCACTCCAACGTTTTAGCGTGGAGGCATGAGCGCGATCGCGAGCACCAGCGGTACCCGGGAGCACCACACCATCAGCGAGGTCGCCGCCCTGACCGGTCTCACGGCGCACACCCTGCGCTGGTACGAGCGGATCGGCCTCATGCCGCACGTCGACCGTTCGCACACCGGGCAGCGCCGCTTCACCGCGCGCGACCTGGACTGGCTCGCCTTCGTCGGCAAGCTGCGGCTGACCGGGATGCCGGTCGCCGACATGGTCCGGTACGCCGAGCTGGTGCGCGCCGGGGACCACACCCGTGAGGAACGCCGCGAGCTCCTGGAGGCCACCCGGCGGGACGTCCTCGCCCGGATCACCGAGCTCCAGGACACGCTCGCCGTGCTCGACTTCAAGATCGGCCACTACGGCACCGTATGCGGAGGAACACCTTCATGAGCAGCGTGACCAGGATCGACACCGTACGCCTCGGAGGCCAGGACGGCCCGGAGACCGGGGTCCAGGGCTTCGGCGCCATGGGCATCAGCGAGTTCTACGGCGCGACCGACGAGGCCGCCGCCCGCGACACCCTCGACGCGGCCCTGGAGGCCGGCGTCACCCTGATCGACACCGCCGACGCCTACGGCAGCGGCGCCAACGAGGAGTTCCTCGCCCCCTTCCTCGCCGCCCACCGCGACGAGGTCGTGATCGCCACCAAGTTCGCCCTGGAACGGCGCGCCGACGACCCCTCCTACCGGGGCATCCGCAACGACCCCGCGTACATCAGGAGCGCCGTCGAGAACAGCCTGCGCCGCCTCGGCGTCGAGACCATCGACCTCTACTACATGCACCGCCGCGACCCGGCGGTCCCGCTCGCCGAGTCCGTCGGCACCATGGCCGAGCTCGTCCGGGAGGGCAAGGTCCGCTTCCTGGGCCTGAGCGAGGTCACCGGGCCCGAACTGCGCGAGGCCCACGCCGTGCACCCGATCGCCGCCCTCCAGTCGGAGTGGTCGCTCTTCTCCCGGGACGTGGAGCGCAGCGCCGTCGGCGCCGCCGCCGACCTCGGCGTGACCCTCGTGCCGTACTCGCCGCTCGGCCGGGGCTTCCTGACCGGGGCGTTCGCGGACGCCGCCAAGGAGCTCCGGGGCGACGACTTCCGGGCCCGGCAGCCCCGCTTCACCGGCGAGAACGCGCAGCGGAACGCCGCCCTGCTCGACCCGGTCCGAAAGATCGCCGCCGCCCACGGGGCGACCCCGGCGCAGATCGCCCTCGCCTGGGTCCAGCAGCGGGCCTCCGTGCACGGCCTCGCGGTCGTCCCGATCCCCGGCACCCGCAAGCGCTCCCGCCTCCTGGAGAACGCCGCCGCGACCCGCATCACCCTCACCGGCGACGAACTGGCGGAGCTGGAGCCGATCGCCGGCCTGGTGGCGGGCGACCGCTACCCGGACATGAGCTTCACGGCGGTGGGCCGGGAGGTCTGAGCCCCGGGGCACCTCACCCCAGGGCGAAGACCCCGAAGCCCGCCGCGAGCAGCCCCGCCAGGGCGCGGCGGGCGGGCCCGGCCCCCGTCCACGGGGACTCGAAGCCCCGCGCGTACCGCCCGATCAGGACGAGCAGCCCGGCGAAGACCGGCATCCAGGCGAGCCGGGCCAGGATCCAGCCCGCCGAGTCGGGCGCGCCGACCAGGCCCGCGACCTCCCCGGCGTGCGCGGCGGGGACCGCGGCGGCGAGCATCGCCGTCTGGTGCCAGCACAGGACCGTCATCGCCGAGAGGTTGACGACCACGACCGGCGCCCAGAGCGCGGGCCGTCGCAGGAGCGCGCCGATCCGGTCGCGGAGCAGGACCGCGGCGCCGCTCTGCGCGGCGGCGAGGGCGAGGACGAGCAGCGACGGCGGATGCGAGTTGGTGCGGGCCTCGCCGGGGACGCCGACCATCGACGCCGGGTAGCCGAAGACGAGCAGCAGGGCGGCGAAGAGGGCGGCCCCGCCGGCGAGGAGGGCCCAGGCGTGGCGCCGGGTGACCCGGCCCCCGCCCCACGAGACGCCGAGCTGATAGGCGAAGAGCCAGCCGGGCAGGACGTTCAGCAGGCCCAGCCAGGACGGGACGGCGTCGGCGTACGGCCCGTAGCGCAGCAGGTCGACGACGGCGACCGAGCCGAGCAGCGGGGCCGCCGCCCACACCCCGAGGCGGCGGGCGGCCCGCACGCAGGACGGGGTGAGGGCGGTGACCACCGCGTAGACCCCGACGAACCACAGCGGCTGGACCACCAGCGTGGACACCGTCCGCAGGGTGTCCACGGGCACCCCGAGCCCGAGGTGGAGCAGCGGCAGCAGCGCCGCCCACACGGCGGTGACCCCGAGCACCGGCCGCCCGAGCCGGGCGAGCCGCCCCTTGAGCCACGCGCCCGTGGACCCCTTCCGGCGCCGGTACGAGAGGACGGAGGCGTACCCGCCGACCAGGAAGAAGATCCCGAGCATCTGGAGGACCCAGCTCACCGGCGCGAGCCCGGCGAAGGCGCCGAGCGGGCTGGCGTTGTGGAGGGCGCCGTCGGCGGAGAGCGTGAAGCCGCCGAGCAGCCAGTGGCCGGTGGGCACGGCGAGCAGGGCGAGGGCCCGCAGCCCGTCGACCGCCCGGTCGCGGTGGGCGGGGGTGGCGGCCTCGATCCGCCGGGCCGCGCGGCGCGCGAGGACGAGGGCGCTCATCGGGCGTCCCCCTCGGCGATCGCGGCGAACGCGCGCAGGGAGGAGGTCCCGGCCGCGAAGTAGCCGCCGTGCCCGGCGGCGTCCTCCGCCGGGATCCGGCGGGCGCCGAAGGACGGCCCGGTGGGGTCGGCGCCGTGCCCGAGGCCCGCGAACGCGACGTTCGGGACGCGGTCGATCCAGTCGGTGGGGTCCTTCGCCGCCCACACCCGCGCGGAGGTGCCGAGGCCGGCGACGTTCTCGGCGCGCATCCCCGGCGAGCCGAACACCACCAGGTCCTTCGCCTTCAGCCGGTGGGCGGCGAGCCCGCAGACCACCGAGCCGTAGCTGTGGCAGAACACCGAGGGCTCGGCCGCCCCGACGGCCGCCAGGCCGTCCGCGAACCGGGCGAGCCGCTCCGCCCCGGCCTCGGCGAGCCGGCCGGTGGCCGCGTCCAGGCCGACGCCGACGGGGGTGGTGTACCCGGCCCAGGCGACGACCGCCGTGCGGTCCCCGGTCGCCCGGCGCAGCGCCGCCGCCATGTCCGCGAGGGGCCGGACGTGCCCGGCGTCGACGTCGGAGCCGGGCACGATCACCGCCACGTGCTCGGCCCGCGCCAGGTCCCCGTACACCAGGACCACCTGTCCCCGGCCGCGCGGATCGTGCGCGAGCACCCGCGCCTCCCCGAACCGCCCCTCCGTGGTCAGCGCGTTGGCCGCGTACCGCAGCTCCGGAGGAGCCCCGTCCAGATTCCCGACGACGCCGGGATGGGCCCGCACCAGCTTCTTCTTCCGTACGGGATCGAGCCCCGCGAAGAACCGCGCGATCCCGGCCGGCCCCACCCCCTCCGGGTCCGGCAACCCCGCACCCACCCACGCCCCCGTCCCGACCGGCGCCCCGGTCACGGCCTCCTGGGCGCCCCCGGACGCCCATCCGGCCGTCCCGGCGACCGCGGCGGCCACCAGGGCCACGGTGATCAGGGTCCTCGACGTGCGGCGCATGGGCCCGCCCTCCCTCTCCGGCTTCTCGCTCGTCCGCCGGTCGTCCGGCGACGGGAGGAAGGTAGGAAGGGGAAGGGTGACGGCACGTCACACCGGGGGGCCAACCCTCCTTTGATACCGGGGTAGGGGGTGGAGGAGGGGCCGGCCCCCGGAAGGGCGGTGGGGCTTCCCCCAGGGCGGGCCGTACCGCCGGGTCAGGCGGTGCCCGGCGTCACGAGCCCCGACTCGTACGCGAAGACCACCGCCTGGGCCCGGTCGCGCAGGTCCAGCTTGGCCAGGACCCGGCCGATGTGGGTCTTCACCGTCTGCTCGGCGAGGACCAGGCCGCTCGCGATCTCCTGGTTGGACAGGCCCCGGGCGATCAGCTCCAGGACCTCCGTCTCGCGCGGGGTGAGACCGTTCAGGCGCAGCGCCGCGGTGTCCCGGCGCGGGGCCGGGCGGGACGCGGCGAAGTCCGCGATCAGACGCCGGGTCACGGACGGGGCGAGCAGCGCCTCGCCCGCCGCCACCACCCGCACCGCCGCGATCAGGTCGGCCGGCGGCGCGTCCTTGAGGAGGAAGCCGGACGCGCCCGCGCGCAGCGCCTCGTACACGTAGTCGTCCACGTCGAAGGTGGTCAGCATCAGCACCTTCGGCCGGTGCGTGACCCCGGGCGGCGGGGACAGGATCTCGCGGGCCGCCGCGAGCCCGTCCAGCTCGGGCATCCGCACGTCCATGAGGACCACGTCCGGGTGCGCCGACCGCGCCGCCTCCACGCCCTGCCGTCCGTCCGAGGCCTCGCCGACGACGTCGATGTCGGGCTGCGCGGCGAGCAGCGCGGCGAAACCGGCCCGCACCATGGCCTGGTCGTCGACGATGATGACGCGGATGGTCACTCGGGGTCCTCCGTGCGCAGGGGAAGCCGGGCCGCGACCCGGAAGCCGCCGTCGGGCAGCGGCCCGGTGTCCAGCGAGCCGCCCGTCAACCGTACGCGCTCCCGCATGCCGACGAGCCCGTGCCCGGTGCCCGGGGCGCCCCGCTCGACGGACGAACCGCCCTCCAGGGAGGGCCCGTTGACGACGAGGACCGTCAGCCGGCCCCCGTCCGCCCGGACCGACACCCGGGTCGAGGCGCCGGGCGCGTGCCGGACGACGTTCGCGAGGGCCTCCTGCACGATCCGGTACGCGGACAGGTCCACCGCCTGCGGGACGTCCCCGAGGTCGGCGGCGAGCCGCAGCTCGGCCGGCACCCCGGCCCGCACGGTCGCCTCCACCAGCTGCTGGAGCCGGTCGAGCCCCGGCTGCGGGGCCAGCTCGCCCCCGCCGCCGTCGCTGCGCAGGACGGAGAGCAGCCGGCGCATCTCGGCGAGCGACTCGCGCGCGCTCGCCGCGATGGAGCCGAACTCCTCGCGGGCCGCGTCGGGAAGCCCCGGGACGCGGTACGGCGCCGAGTCGGCCTGCACGGTGATCACGGACATGTGGTGGGCCACGACGTCGTGCAGTTCGCGCGCGATCCTGGCCCGCTCCTCCAGGAGCGTGCGGCGGGACCGCTCGGCCTCGCTGATGGTCTCCTGCTCCGCGAGCCGCCGCTGGGCGTCGCCCCGCGCGCGCACCGCCGAGGTGAGCAGGAGCAGCACCCCGCTCAGGACGAACAGCAGGGTGTGGACGCTGGTGTACCCGGCGGGCCGGAACGCCTCCAGGACGTATCCGGCGGCTCCCGTCGCCAGCCAGACGCCGAACAGCGCCCGGCGGGACTCGCGCAGGCCGAGCGCGAGCATCAGCGCGCAGTAGCCGACGACGAGCGGCGGGGTCCAGGGCCACAGGTGGGCGCGCGGGCCGTCGGCGGCGAGCAGCAGGAGCGCGCCGGTCACGTCGGCGGCGAAGACCACCCACCAGGCCTGGAGGGGACGGGTGACGGCGAGCAGCAGCGGCGCGGTCTGCGCGGTGCCGACCGCCCCGGCGAGGGCGCCGTCGAGCCCGTAGTCGTCGGTGAGGAGGAGGACGGTGGTGGGGAGGAGCGAGGCGGTGAAGGCCAGCGCGACGACGTACGGGAGGAGCCGCACCCAGCGGGAGGCGGCGTCGGCGAGGAGGGGCGCGCCGGGGGCGGTCGGGGTGGTGAGCGCGGCCCCGAACCCCTGGAACGTCCCGCGTGCCCGGGCGACCGCCCGCCGGGCACCGGCCCGGAGGGCGGAGGACGGGGGAGCGGTGGGCGGCTCGGGCCGCGGTGCGGTGGTCATGGCCCGCCCAGCGTAGGCAGCGGCCCCGGCCCCCGGCGTCATACCGGGGACCGGGGTGCGGGCTGGTACCGGGGTATGACCCGGGGGTTCCGGCTCCTGGTCCTGTTCCCGCTCGCGGGGCTTCGGTCCCGCTCCCGGGCTTCGGTCCCCTCCCGGGCTTCGGTCCCGCTCCCGGAACTCCGGCCCGGGTTCAGAGCTCCGCGAGCAACTCCGCCTTCTTCGCGGAGAACTCCTCGTCCGTCACGAGCCCCGCCCGGTGCAGCTCGCCCAGGTGCCGAATCCTTTCGGCCACCGCCCCGGGGGTCCGGGACCCGACGGGCACGGGGGCGCGGTCGGAGGCCCGGATCGCCGCGAGGACGGCCGCGGCGAAGGGGAGGGACTCGTGGACGAGCCCGTAACCGAGGCCGAAGACGAGGGAGGCGGGGTCGTGGTCGGGCCGGGTGGGCCGGGGCTCGCCGTCCCGGGACACCAGCCGCAGGTGCCCGTCGAAGACGTCGGGCGAGCGCCACTCGATCCCGCACAGGTCCCGGACCGAGAAGGTCTGGTCGCCCGCCTTCCACTTCTCCGAGGAGGCCCCCGTCCAGAACCAGCGGAACGAGACCTCCGCACGGCCGTCGAAGGACGCCTTCCCGTCGTACGCCTTGAAGGACAGCGGCCCCGGGGGCGGCGACACGAGGAACCGCTCGGCGGGCGTCACGATCCCGCCGGCCCCGTACGTCCCCTCCGGCCCGTCGAGCCCGTCGATCCGGACGGGTCCGTCGATCCGACCGAGCCCGTCGATCCGACCGGGTCCTTCGAGGTCGCCGAGTCCGTCGAGTCCGTCGTACAGGCCGCCCCCGCCGTGTCCGGTGGCCCCCGCGGCCCCCGGCTCCGGCGGCAGGAGCGCCCGCAGTTCGTCCCGGTAGTACTCGGCGAGCGTCTCCCGGTCCGCCGGGAGCACGAGCCGGTACGGATCGCAGCTCTCCTTGAGCTGCCCCGCGGCCGCCTCCATCAGCGGATCGGCGCCCGGTCTCGGCACGGCGTGCAGTACGACGGTGTTCCGTTTCCCGGGCGTGAGCGTCACGGACGCCAGCGCTTCGTACGGCACGCGGCGTTCGCGCAGCACCTGGAACAGCTTCGGCGCGCGGTTCCCCCGTTCGAAGCGGATGACGAGGGCGTCGCTCTCGAACTCCCAGGCGGCATGAATTCCGGCCAGCACATCACCCATACGCCTCATCGTAAGCGGCGCCCGCTCCGGCGTCGCCCCTGTGAAAGGTCCCGAAATTGTGGGATCTACGCGCGTCGGAGCCCTTCCGCGCCGGATATTCCGTCGTGGCAGGCGCCACCGGCACGTGCGCAGACCAGCCGCGGATAGGCGCCGACGCCTATCGCGGCGAAGTTGCCGAGGCTCACCGTCCCCGGCGTGAAATAGCCGCTGTGCCCGGCGGCCCCGCCCGCCGAGAGCAGCCGCGCGCCGAACTCGGGCGCCACCGGGTCCGCTCCGTGTCCGAGCCCGCCCACCTCCAGGTGCGGCACGTCGGCGATCCAGTCGTCCGCGTCCCGCATCGCCCAGATCCGGGCCGGGGTGGCGAGGTCGGCGGCCCGCTCCACCCGCATGCCGGGGCTTCCGGAGACGGCCACGTCCGTCACGCGGGCGGGCAGCCGGGGCGCGGCGACCCCGCAGAGCACGGAGCCGTAGCTGTGGCAGAAGAGCGCCACCCGGGAGTCGCCGGGGAGCGACTCGGCCAGTCCGACGAGCCGTGCGGCGCCCGCCTCGGCGAGCCGGCCGGTCAGCGCGTCGATGCCGATCCCGACGGGCGCGGTGTAGTCGGCCCAGGCGATGACCGCGACCCGGGCGCCGGGCGCGGCCCGCCGCTCGGCGTCGTAGAGGGCCCGCGCCATGCCGGCGGGAGCCCCGTACCGGCCGTGGGTCCGCTGGAAGGTGAGGAGGTTGGTGTCGACGCCGGGCACGACCACCGAGACGCGCCGGGCCCGCTCCAGGTCCCCGAGGACCTCGGCGGCCCGCCCCGCCCCCGTCGGGTCGAACGCGAGGATCCGGCGGTCCGGCCGCAGCAGCGACGCGAAGCGGTCGATCCGGCGCCGAGCCTCGTGGCGGCCCTCGGGGGAGAGCCGGGGGTCGTCGACCCTGCCGCGCTCGGCGTCGTACGCGCGGGTGAGCGTGATCCGGTTGGCGCGGTAGCGGAGGGCGACCGGGGCGCCGTTGAGGTTGCCGACGACGAGCGGGTGCCGGGCGGCGAGCCGGACCCCGCCCGCCGGACCGAGCCCGGCGAAGAACGCCGCGACGGTGCGGGGCGGGGCCGTCGGGCCGGGCAGCGGGCGGTGGTCGACCCGGTCGCGCGCCCAGGCGGCGAGCGCGGCCTCGCGGGAGGGACCCGGCGGGGGCTGGTGCCGGACCGTGGTCCACCCGGTGGTCGCGAGGAGCACGAGCACGACGACGAGCGCGAGGAGGGCGCGCGCGGCGAAGGGGGCGGGTGCGGTGTCGACAGGGCTCACGGGCCGCCACCCTACGGGGCGGTGGGGACGGTTCCGTACCAGGTGGGACGGAGGTCACGCCTCCGCACGTCCTGGGACGGAGGGGCCTCCGGGGGCGTTCCGGGCGTGTCCCGTAGGACCCCGGGGGGATCCGGGGATTCCCGTACGGGCCCCGGGGCGTGATCCGGGGGTGGTCCCGTACGGGGTCCCAGGGGTGTGTTCCGAAGGGGTGTCCCGTACGGGCCCCCGGGGCGGGCCTTCGGGGCCGGGCCCCCGGGGAGTGTTCCGGGGATGCCCCGTACGGCCCCCAGGGCGTGTTCCGGGAGGTGTCCCGTACAAGGGGTCCCCAGGGCGTGCTCCGGGGGGCGCCCCCCGTACCGCCCTCAGGGGGTGTCCCCGCACCGCCCCCGCCAGTGCGGGGCCAGGGCCGGGCCGAGGTGGTCGAGGTAGTCCTCGGTGAGCGCGCGGATGGCCTCCAGGCTCTGGTCCGTGCCCCGGCCCCACATCTGCCCGGTGACCCGCATCACCCCGCTGAACGCGGCCACCGCGATCCGGGGCCGCGGGTCCTCGTCCACGTCGACGCCCTCGCGCTCGGCGATGATCCGGGCGATCGTCTCCTCCATCTCGGTGGAGCGGCGCAGATGGACGGCGAGCAGCGCGGGCGTCGACTCGATCAGCTGGAAGGTGCGCAGGTACAGCCCGACCGGGACGACCTCGGTGATGGCCTCGCCGATGGTGTCCCAGGAGGAGAGGACGGCGTTGCGCAGCGCGTCGAGGGGGCCCTCGGCCGGGGGCCGCTGCCCGAGGGAGCGGACGAAGCGCTCCTCCACCATCTGCTGGACGGCGAAGGCGACCTCCTCCTTGGAGGCGAAGTAGCGGAAGAAGGTGCGCTGGGAGACCTCGACGGCCTCGACGATCTCGTCGACCGTGGTCCGCTCGTACCCCCGGGCGGTGAAGAGCTCCAGGGCCACCCGGATCAGCGCGTCACGGGTCCGCTGCTTCTTCCGCTCGCGCAGACCGGGCAAGGTCACCTCGGGATCCTCTTCTCGTATGTCTTCTACGCCGACGCCCCACGGGCGTTTTCGCGCCATTTCGTCCGGCTCAGGGTACCTGTGAGCTACGTGACAGTTACCGACGCGTGAATCGCTTTGTCAATTGTCAGCGACTGTCACTAGCCTCCGGGTATGACTAGTCAGACCACCGTGGAAAAGGCCCCGCAGGGCCAGGGGGGCACCCCGGGACCCGTGCCGGGTCCGGCGAAGGGACTGCGCGGCCATCCCTGGCTGACCCTGTTCGCCGTCGCCGTGGGCGTGATGATGGTCGCGCTCGACGGCACGATCGTCGCGATCGCCAACCCCGCCATCAAGGCCGACCTCGACGCCTCGCTCGCCCAGGTCCAGTGGATCACCAACGGCTACCTGCTCGCGCTCGCCGTCGCCCTGATCACCGCCGGCAAGCTCGGCGACCGCTTCGGCCACCGCCAGACCTTCCTCATCGGCATCGCCGGCTTCGCCGCCGCCTCCGGCGCGATCGGCCTCTCCGACTCCATCGCGGCCGTGATCGCCTTCCGCGTCCTCCAGGGCCTCTTCGGCGCCCTGCTGATGCCGGCCGCCCTCGGCCTGCTGCGCGCCACCTTCCCCGCCGAGAAGCTGAACATGGCCATCGGCATCTGGGGCATGGTCATCGGCGCCTCGACGGCCGGCGGCCCGATCGTCGGCGGCCTGCTCGTCGAGCACGTCAGCTGGCAGTCCGTCTTCTTCGTCAACGTGCCGGTCGGCGTCGTCGCGCTCGTCTTCGGCCTGGTGATCCTGAAGGACCACCGCGCGGAGAACGCGCCGCGCTCCTTCGACATCCTCGGCATCCTGCTGCTCTCCGGCGCCATGGGCACCCTGGTCTGGGGCCTGATCAAGGCCGGCGAGTCCTGGGGCTGGGGCGGCGGCAAGACGTGGGGCTGTCTGCTCGGCGCGGTGCTCCTCTTCGTGCTCTTCGCCCTCTGGGAGACCAAGGTCAAGGAGCCGCTCATCCCACTGGCCATGTTCCGCTCCGTGCCGCTCTCGGCCGGTGTGGTGCTGATGGTCCTGATGGCCTTCGCCTTCATGGGCGGCCTGTTCTTCGTGACCTTCTACCTCCAGGGCGTGAAGGGGCTCAGCCCGGTCGACAGCGGTCTGCGCCTGCTGCCACTGACCGCGATGATGATCGTCTCCTCGCCGCTGGCCGGCGTGCTGATCACCAAGTTCGGTCCGCGCGTGCCGCTCGTCGGCGGCATGGTCTGCACGGCCGTCGCGATGTTCGGCATGATCACGCTCTCCGCCGGCACCGACACCCTCGTCATGTCCCTCTGGTTCGCCCTCCTCGGCCTGGGCCTCGCCCCGGTCATGGTCGGCGCCACCGAGGTCATCGTCGGCAACGCGCCCCTGGAGCTCTCCGGCGTGGCCGGCGGTCTCCAGCAGGCCGCCATGCAGGTCGGCGGCGCGCTCGGCACGGCGGTCCTCGGCGCCGTCATGTCCTCCAAGGTGTCGGGCGTCTTCGCGGACAACTGGAAGGCAGCCGGCATCCCGGCCCCGCCCAACCCGCAGCTGGAGCAGGCCGCCGAGTTCGGCATGGTGCCGCCGGAGCTGGCCAAGGCTCCGGGCATGACCCCCGACCTCGTCCAGACGATCACCGGCGTCATCCACGAGACCTTCCTGGACGGCATGGGCCTGGCCTTCACCGTCGCCGGTGTCGTCGCGGTCGTCGCGGCGGTCGTCGCCCTGCTGACCAAGCGCGGCGAGAACGCGGAGGCGGGCATGGGCGGCGCCCACATCTGACCTGCTCGTCCTCTTCTCGCACGAGTATTTCGCGCGTCTGTCGCGCGTCTTTCGTACGGCCCCCGCCGGACCTGGTCCGGCGGGGGCCGTCGCCCGTTCGAGTGAAGAAGCTTTGGCCCCCTTCTCAACAGGCGGTGACATCCGGCAGAGTTCTTGTCACAGAGAGTGACGAAACCGGGGGTTGAGAACCTTGAACGACCTGCGTACGAAGCGACTGCTGACGACCGCCGTCCTGGCGGTCCTGCTCCTCACCGCCCTGCCGGGCGCGGCGACCGCCACGGCGACCGGCAGGGCCGCTGCCGGGGCCACCGCCCAGGGGACGAAGCTCGGCCCCTGCGGCCCCGGCCGGCTCTGCCTCTGGTCCAAGCCCGACTTCAAGGGCAGGGCCCGGACGCACGAGCTGGCCACCACCGACGTCGACAGCTGCGTCGCCCTGCCGGCCGGCACCTCGGCCCAGTCCCTCGCGAACCGCACCGGGCGGCCGGTCACCACCTACCAGTCCGCCGAGTGCGCGGAGACGGGCGAGTTCGAGACCTATCCCGGGAAGGGGACCTGGGTGCCGCAGTCGCCCTACGAGGTCAGAGCGTTCAAGATCTGGGAGCGGTAGGGACGGAGGCGGGAGACGGCGCGGGACGGCCCGGGAAACGCCGAGGGGCGGCGGAACCGTCGGTCCCACCGCCCCTCGCGGGTGTCGCGTCCTCAGGGGGTGTGTGCCGGGCGCCGCCGGGCAGACGGGACTTTCGACACACGCCCTAGGACGTCACGCGTCCCCGCCCGCCGCCCCCGGGTCCGCCGCCGCCACGTCGAGCAGCTGGTAGCGGTCCACGGCCTGCTTCAGGACCGACCGCTCGACCTTGCCCTCGCGGGCCAGCTCGGTCAGCACCGCGAGCACGATCGACTGGGCGTCGATGTGGAAGTAGCGACGGGCCGCGCCGCGCGTGTCCGCGAAGCCGAAGCCGTCCGCGCCCAGCGAGGTGTACGTGCCGGGGACCCAGCGGGAGATCTGGTCCGGCACCGCGCGCATCCAGTCCGAGACCGCCACGAACGGACCCTCGGCGCTCTGGAGCTTGCGCGTCACGTACGGGACGCGCTGCTCCTCGTCGGGGTGGAGCAGGTTGTGCTCCTCGACGGCCACGGCCTCGCGGCGCAGCTCGGTCCAGGAGGTGGCGGACCAGACGTCGGCCCGCACGTTCCACTCCTCGGCGAGGATCCGCTGCGCCTCGATCGCCCACGGCACGCCCACGCCGGAGGCCAGGATCTGCGCGGGGATCGTGCCCGACCCGGCCGGCTTGAAGCGGTGGATGCCCTGGAGGATGCCCTCCACGTCCACGTCCTCCGGCTCGGCCGGGTGCTGGATCGGCTCGTTGTAGACGGTCAGGTAGTAGAAGACGTCCTCGGCCTCGGGGCCGTACATCCGGCGCAGGCCGTCCTTGACGATGTGCGCGATCTCGAAGCCGAACGCCGGGTCGTAGGCGATGCAGGAGGGGTTGGTGGAAGCGAGGAGGTGGGAGTGTCCGTCCGCGTGCTGGAGGCCCTCGCCGGTCAGCGTCGTGCGGCCGGCGGTGGCTCCGAGGACGAAGCCGCGCGCCAGCTGGTCGGCCATCTGCCAGAACTGGTCGCCGGTCCGCTGGAAGCCGAACATCGAGTAGAAGACGTACACCGGGATCAGCGGCTCGCCGTGCGTGGCGTACGCGGAGCCGGCGGCGATCAGCGAGGCCGTGCAGCCGGCCTCGGAGATGCCGTCGTGCAGCATCTGGCCGGTCGGCGACTCCTTGTAGGCGAGGAGGAGTTCGCGGTCCACCGCCTCGTACTGCTGGCCCAGCGGGTTGTAGATCTTGGCGCTCGGGAAGAACGCGTCCATGCCGAAGGTGCGGTACTCGTCGGGGGCGATCAGCACGAAGCGCTTGCCGATCTCCTTGTCCCGCATGAGGTCCTTCAGGATGCGGACGAACGCCATGGTGGTGGCGATCGACTGCTGGCCCGAGCCCTTCTTGGCCGCCGCGTAGGCCTTGTCGTCGGGCAGCTCCAGCGGCCGCGCCCGCACGACCCGGGTCGGGACGTACCCGCCGAGCGCCTTGCGGCGGTCGTGCATGTACTGGATCTCCTCGGAGTCCGGGCCCGGGTGGTAGTACGGGGGCAGGCCCTCCTCCAGCTGCTTGTCCGTGATCGGGACGTGCAGCCGGTCGCGGAAGCGCTTGAGGTCGTCGACCGTCAGCTTCTTCATCTGGTGGGTCGCGTTGCGGCCCTCGAAGTTGGGGCCGAGGGTCCAGCCCTTGACGGTCTGCGCGAGGATCACGGTCGGCTGGCCGGCGTGGGCCTTCGCCGCCGCGTAGGCCGCGTAGATCTTCCGGTGGTCGTGGCCGCCGCGGCCCAGGTGCAGGACCTGCTGGTCCGACATGCCCTCGACCATGGCCCGCAGCCGGTGGTCGTCGCCGAAGAAGTGGTCCCGGATGTAGCCGCCGGTCTCCGTGGCGTACGTCTGGAACTGCCCGTCCGGGGTGGTGTTCAGCTTGTTGACCAGGACGCCGTCCCGGTCCTGCGCGAGCAGCGGGTCCCAGGAGCGGTCCCAGATGAGCTTGATGACGTTCCAGCCGTTGCCCCGGAAGATCGACTCCAGCTCCTGGATGATCTTGCCGTTGCCGCGCACCGGGCCGTCGAGCCGCTGGAGGTTGCAGTTGACGACGAAGGTGAGGTTGTCCAGGCCCTCGCGGGCCGCGATGGACAGCTGGCCGAGGGACTCCACCTCGTCCATCTCGCCGTCGCCGAGGAAGGCCCACACGTGCGACTTGGAGGTGTCGGCGATGCCGCGCGCCTCCATGTAGCGGTTCATCCGGGCCTGGTAGATCGCGCCGAGCGGGCCGAGGCCCATCGACACGGTCGGGAACTCCCAGAAGTCCGGCATCAGCCGCGGGTGCGGGTAGGAGGAGAGGCCGTTCGGGAACTTCGACTTCTCCTGGCGGAAGCCGTCGAGCTGGGCCTCGTTCAGCCGGTCCAGCAGGTACGCGCGGGCGTAGATGCCGGGGGAGGCGTGCCCCTGGAAGAAGATCTGGTCGCCGCCGTCGCCCTCGTCCTTGCCGCGGAAGAAGTGGTTGAAACCGACGTCGTAGAGGGAGGCCGAGGAGGCGAAGGTCGCGATGTGGCCGCCGACGCCGATGCCCGGGCGCTGGGCGCGCGACACCATCACGGCCGCGTTCCACCGGGTGGCGTTGAGGACCTTGCGCTCGATCTCCTCGTTCCCGGGGAAGAAGGGCTCGTCCCTGGTGGCGATGGTGTTGACGTAGTCCGAGCTGCGCATCTCGGGCACGGCCACGCGCTTCTCGCGGGCGCGCTCGATCAGGCGGAGCATGAGGTAGCGGGCCCGTTCCCGGCCCCGCTCGTCGACGGCAGCGTCGAGGGAGTCGAGCCATTCCTGGGTCTCTTCCGGATCGAAGTCCGGGACCTGGCTGGGAAGGCCGCCAATGATGATCGGGTTGCGATCGGATCCGGGAGCCACGCTCTTCCTTCGCTGTTCGGGGTGGTCACGGGGCCACAAGGTGGTCGGGATCTCCATCGTGTACCCCGCCGACACCGGACGTCATCTTTACCGAGGGGTAACCCCCGGGGTCGTCCTCCAGGTGCCACGGTGTGGTCAAATCGCAACCTTACGCCCAACCCGCGCATGCGTTTCGTCCGGGCGTTCGGCAGACTGAAGAGTCAGAAGTCCTCGAAAGCGGACGAATCGCTCGCACTCGATCGCGGAGGGGGTCCGACAGTGCCGGAAGTTGCGGCGAGACGGCCCCAAACGTCACCGTTTCGGCGGTCTCCGGGGCCGGGTACTTGCGCGATCCGCCCCGGCACGTGTGGACTACGGCCAGCGCCGCGCGCACACGCGCGGCCCACAGCATTTTCCGAATGAGCAGGAGGCAAGCCGTGAGCGCGACCGCGGACCACGCGGAGGAGCGGACCAACCCGGCATCCAGGCTGGGGTTCGAGCCCGGACAGGTGGTCCAGGAGATCGGCTACGACGAAGACGTCGACCAGGATCTCCGTGAAGGCATCGAGTCCATCATCGGGGCCGATCTCGTGGACGAGGACTACGACGACGTCGCCGACGGCGTCGTCCTGTGGTTCCGCGACGAGGACGGCGATCTCACCGACGCACTGGTGGACGCCATCAGTCTTCTGGAGGACGGCGGCGTGATCTGGCTGCTGACGCCGAAGACCGGCCGCGACGGCTACATCGAGCCGAGCGACATCAACGATGCCGCGCAGACCGCTGGTCTCTCCCAGACCAAGAGCATCGTCGTCGCCAAGGACTGGGCGGGCACCCGCCTGGCGACCCCGAAGCGCTGAACCACCCCGTACGTGGAGGCCCCCGCCGGACCCGGTCCGGCGGGGGCCTTCACGCACGGGCGTAGGGTGGGGTTCACCGTTTCGGCCCAGGGCCCGGGATTCCGTCGGCCCGGGACCGGGCCCCGTCGAGAGGGACGCGCACGCGATGGCGATCGAGGTCGGCACCGAGGCCCCGGATTTCGAGCTCAAGGACAACCACGGGCGCACCGTCCGGCTCGCCGGCCTCCGCGGCGAGAAGAACGTCCTGCTGTTCTTCTACCCCTTCGCCTTCACCGGCGTCTGCACCGGCGAACTGCGCGCGCTCCGCGACAACCTCCCGGCGTTCGTCAACGACGACACCCAGCTCCTCGCCGTCTCCAACGACTCCGTCCCCACCCTGCGCGTCTTCGGCGACCAGGAGGACCTGGAGTTCCCGCTGCTCTCCGACTTCTGGCCGCACGGCGAGGTCTCCCGCGCCTACGGCGTCTTCGACGAGGAGAAGGGCTGCGCGGTGCGCGGCACCTTCGTCGTCGACAAGGCGGGGATCGTCCGCTGGAGCGTCGTCAACGCCCTGCCGGACGCCCGCGACGCCGCCGCCTACGCGAAGGCGCTGGAAGCCCTCTGAGGGCGTTCCGGGAGGCTCCGGGGCCGACACCCCCGGATTCACCGGGCGAATCGACTGTTTCGACCGGGAACCCGTCACTAGGATCCAGACGTTGATCCGATGCCAACGCACGACTGGGGGCGCTGCCCCTGGAAACCTATGGAGGGACTCGTGGGAGTCAGCCTCAGCAAGGGCGGCAACGTCTCGCTGACCAAGGAGGCCCCTGGCCTCACCGCCGTGACCGTCGGTCTGGGCTGGGACGTCCGCACCACCACCGGTACGGACTTCGACCTCGACGCCAGCGCCATCCTGGTGAGCGAGGAGGGCAAGGTCCGCAACGACCAGGACTTCGTCTTCTTCAACAACCTGAAGAGCGCCGACGGCTCCGTCGAGCACACCGGTGACAACCTCACCGGCGAGGGCGAGGGCGACGACGAGCAGGTCAAGGTCGACCTGGCGGGCGTGCCGGCCGACGTGGCCAAGATCGTCTTCCCGGTCTCGATCTACGACGCCGAGAACCGCCAGCAGTCCTTCGGCCAGGTGCGCAACGCGTTCATCCGCGTCGTGAACCAGGCCGGAGGCGCCGAGATCGCCCGGTACGACCTCTCCGAGGACGCCTCGACCGAGACCGCCATGGTCTTCGGCGAGCTGTACCGCCACGGCGCCGAGTGGAAGTTCCGCGCCGTCGGCCAGGGCTACGCCTCGGGCCTGCGCGGCATCGCGCAGGACTTCGGCGTCAACGTCTGAGCCGAACCGCACGAACCGTCCGGCGCCGCACTCGGAAGTGCGGCGCCGGACGTGCCTCATCACCCACCGGGGAGGAACAGAATCATGGGCGTCACGCTCGCCAAGGGAGGCAACGTCTCCCTCTCCAAGGCCGCACCCAACCTCACCCAGGTCCTCGTCGGACTCGGCTGGGACGCGCGCTCCACCACCGGAGCCCCCTTCGACCTCGACGCCAGCGCCCTGCTCTGCCAGGCCGGCCGGGTGCTGGGGGACGAGTACTTCGTCTTCTACAACCAGCTCCGCAGCCCCGAGGGCTCCGTCGAGCACACCGGCGACAACCTCACCGGCGAGGGCGACGGGGACGACGAGTCCCTCATCGTGGACCTCGCCCAGGTGCCGGCCCACTGCGACAAGATCGTCTTCCCGGTCTCGATCCACGACGCCGACAACCGCGGCCAGAGCTTCGGCCAGGTCAGCAACGCCTTCATCCGGGTCGTCAACCAGACGGACGGTCAGGAACTCGCCCGGTACGACCTCTCCGAGGACGCCTCCACCGAAACCGCGATGATCTTCGGCGAGCTCTACCGCTACAACGGCGAATGGAAGTTCAGGGCGGTCGGTCAGGGGTACGCGTCCGGGCTGCGGGGCATCGCTCTAGACTTCGGGGTCAACGTTTCGTAAAGCCATGTAATTTCACGATGGGGTAGACAGTGGTTCTGAAAACCTTCGGCTGGTCGTTCGCCATCACGGCGATCGGCCTGGCCTTCGCCGCTTGGCAGTGGGGGTGGGAGGCGTTCGGGGTCGTTCTGATCCTGTCGATCCTCGAGATCTCGCTGTCCTTCGACAACGCGGTCGTCAACGCCGGAATCCTGAAGAAGATGAATGCCTTCTGGCAGAAGATCTTCCTCACGGTCGGCATCCTGATCGCGGTCTTCGGCATGCGGCTGGTCTTCCCCGTCGCGATCGTCGCCATCAGCGCCAAGGTCGGCCCGATCGAGGCCGTCCAGCTGGCCCTGGACGAGCCCGAGCGGTACGAGGCGCTGGTCACGGACGCCCACCCGGCGATCGCCGCCTTCGGTGGCATGTTCCTGTTGATGATCTTCCTCGACTTCATCTTCGAGGACCGCGACATCAAGTGGCTCGCCTGGCTGGAGCGCCCGCTGGCCAAGCTCGGCAAGGTCGACATGCTGTCGGTCTGCGTCGCGCTCATCGCCCTGCTCGTCACGGCGATGACCTTCGCGACGCACGCGCACACCAGCGTCGGCCACGTGGACAAGTCCGCGACCGTACTGCTCTCCGGCGTCGCCGGTCTGATCACCTACCTCGTCGTCGGCGGCCTCTCCGGCTTCTTCGAGAACAAGCTGGAGGAAGAGGAGGAGCGCGAGCACGAGGAGGAGGAGAAGGCCAAGGCCGAGGGCAAGCCCGTCTCGGCGGTCGGCCTCGCCGGCAAGGCCGCGTTCTTCCTGTTCCTGTACCTGGAAGTCCTCGACGCCTCGTTCTCCTTCGACGGCGTCATCGGCGCCTTCGCCATCACCAACCACATCTTCTGGATGGCGCTCGGCCTCGGCATCGGCGCCATGTACGTCCGTTCGCTCACGGTCTACCTGGTCCGCGAGGGCACCCTGGACGACTACGTCTACCTGGAGCACGGCGCGCACTACGCGATCGGCGCGCTCGCCGTCATCCTGCTCGTCACCATCCAGCACGAGATCAGCGAGCTCATCACCGGTTCCATCGGCGTGATCCTGATCGCCCTGTCCTTCTGGTCGTCCGTCCGCCGCAACAAGGCGCTCGCGGCGGCCGGGGGCGGCGGCTCCTCCGGAGACAAGACAGAGGTGACGTCGGGGGTGTGACACCCCCGACAATGAGGAACGCTTCACTGCGGGGCGGCCGGAGCACCCGGCCGCCCCGCGGGCATGTGGGGATGCAGACGAGCGGTGGGGGTGGGGGCGGCATGGCCTTCTGGGACAACCTGTTCGCGGGGAGGGCGGCGCAGTTCGACTCGGGCAACGCCGTGTCGAACGCGATCGACCTGACGAAACGGCGCCCGTCCGTCTCGCTCAGCAAACAGGGGGCCGCCACCGGCAACCTCCGGGTGAACCTCTCCTGGCGGATGCGGACCTCCGACATCGAGGGCCGCTCCCGCCAGAGCGGCCGGCTGCTGCGCAACCCCGCCCAGTTCTTCAAGCCCGAGGTCGTCCAGGCCCACACCCAGGGCATGGTCAACGTCGACCTCGACCTGGGCTGCCTCTACGAGCTCGCCGACGGCTCCAAGGGCGTGGTGCAGCCGCTGGGCAACTTCTTCGGCGACCTGAACGCGGCGCCGTACGTGAAGCTGAGCGGGGACGACCGCTTCGGCGGCTCCTCCGGGGAGACGGTCTTCGTCAACCTGGACCACCGGGACGAGATCAAGCGGCTGCTGTTCTTCGTCTACATCTACGACCAGACGCCGGCCTTCGACCGCACCCACGCCAAGGTCACGCTCTACCCGAGCAACGGCCCCCGGATCGAGATCGAGCTCGACGAGCGCGCCCCGCAGGCCCGCTCCTGCGCGGTCTTCTCCCTGGAGAACGTGAAGGGCGACCTGACGGTCCGGCGCGAGGTGCGGTTCGTGTACGGCTTCCAGGCGGAGCTGGACCGGCTGTACGGCTGGGGGCTCCAGTGGGGCCGCGGCTACAAGACCAAGACGTAGCCGGTGGCCCGGACCGTGCGTTCAGGACCTGACGAACTGGGGACCCATCGGCGGCATCCGGAAGTCCGGGGACGGGTTCTGCTCCGCGGCGCCCACCGGCTGCGGATAGCCGTACGCGGGGGCCGGGCCGCTCGCCGGCCGGTGCGGGTAGCCGTAGGCGGGCGCCCGGTCCGGCCGGGGCGGCACCGAGGGCTGCGGCGGTACGGGAGGGTGGAGCACGGTCGCGTCGGGGTCGACCGGGCCGGTGGCGGGCGCGCCGTGGGCCGGGGAGCCCTCCGGGGCCGGTGCGGGCCCCGGGGCCCCGGGAAGGCCGTCGCGGCCCTCCTGGGCGCCGTCCTGGGCGTCCTCGTCGACCGAGATGCCGAAGTCGGTGGCGAGGCCGACGAGGCCCGTCGGATAGCCCTGCCCCACCGCGCGGAACTTCCAGCCGTCCCCGCGCCGGTACAGCTCGCCGCAGATGACCGCCGTCTCCTCGCCGGTCTCCGCCGTCACCGAGAACAGGGCCAGCGGCTCGCGCTCGGGGCCGGTGGCGTCGTACAGCAGGATCCGCAGGTCGGAGACGGAGCGGAAGGTGCCGCCGTCGGAGGAGGCCGCGATCACCACCCGGTCGACGGAGGCGTCGAGATTGCCGAGGTCGGCCTCGACGGTGTCCGTCAGGCCCGCGGCGTCCCGCTTCTTCGGCAGCCGCCGCACGAACCCCGAGGGGTGGCGCGGCTGGTTGTAGAAGACGAAGTCCTCGTCGGACCGCACGCGCCCGGAGGGCCCGAGCAGCAGGGCCGAGGCGTCCACGTCGGGGACCCCGGGGCCCGGGGTCCAGCGGAGCACGGCCCGTACGGCCGCGGTGTCGAGAGGGACGTTGGAGCCCTTCAGCATCGCGTGCGTCATGACCGCAATCCTGCCCTCCCGGCCGACCCGCGGACAACGCGGGGGCGGTACCGAGACCGGGACGAGACCGACGGACGTGGACGGGTTACCTGAATTTCATACGCTGGGGGGACCGGGGACACTCGCGTCTACGTACTATTACCGGCCACGTGTCGCCGGGACACAGAGAGGCAGACGGGATATTCATATGCGTCATTTCGGGCACATCCCGTCCGCGAAGCGGGCCGGGCTGTTCCACCGCGAGCCGGCCGCGTTCACGGCCGACTCGCCCGCGCACACGCTCGCCACGGCCCTGGGCGCCACGCTCTACAGCCCGGCCACCCGGCCGCGGCTCGCCGACGCCGTGCGCAAACAGGCCGCCCGCGGCGTGGTCTCCATGGTGCTCTGCCTGGAGGACTCCATCAGCGACGCCGACGTCGAGGCCGGCGAGGACAACCTCGTCCAGGAGTTCGCGGACCTCGCCGCCGGCGGCACGGACGTGCCCCTGCTCTTCATCCGCGTCCGCGAGCCCGGCCAGATCACCGACCTCGCGAACCGTCTCGGCGAAACGATTCGCCTGCTGTCCGGATTCGTACTGCCCAAATTCACCGAGAACCGCGGCCGCGCCTTCCTCGAAGCGCTCGTCGAGGCCGAGCGGACGAGCGGCAGACGCCTCTTCGCCATGCCCGTCCTGGAGTCCCCCGAGCTCCTCCACCTGGAGACCCGGGTCGAGACCCTCGCCGGCATCGCCGCCCTCACCGGCGAGTACCGCGACCGCGTCCTCGCCCTGCGCCTGGGCGTCACCGACTTCTGCTCCGCCTACGGGCTCCGCCGCTCGCCCGAGATGACCGCGTACGACGTCAAGGTCGTCGCCCACGTCATCTCCGACGTCGTCAACGTCCTCGGCCGCGCCGACGGCACCGGCTTCACCATCACCGGACCCGTCTGGGAGTACTTCCGGCCCGGCGAGCGCATGTTCAAGCCCCAGCTGCGCCGCAGCCCCTTCCTGGAGGGCCGCGCCGAGGACCTGCGCACCGCCCTCATAGAGCACGACCTCGACGGCCTGCTGCGCGAGATCGAACTCGACCGGACCAACGGCCTGCTCGGCAAGACCTGCATCCACCCCACCCACGTGGTGCCGGTGCACGCGCTCTCCGTGGTCAGCCACGAGGAGTGGAGCGACGCCCAGGACATCCTGCGGCCCGAACGGGGCGGCGGCGGGGTGCTCCGCTCCGCGTACACGAACAAGATGAACGAAGTGAAGCCGCACCGCGCGTGGGCCGAACGCATCCTGCTGCGCGCCGAGGTCTTCGGCGTCGCCAAGGAGGACGTCGGCTTCGTGGAGCTGCTCACCGCCGGACTGGCCGGCTGACGAAGGGACGTCGACGACGTGGTGTGGACCGGAACGTGGGTCGCGGAGCGACTGGGCGTCGAACTGATCGGCGACGAGGAGCTGCCCGACCTGTTGGGCCTCGCACTGCGCCGCAACCCCAAGCGCGCGCACCTGCTCGTCTCCGGCGTGCTCGGCAAGCACGTGCCGCAGCGCCCCTCGGTGGTGTACGGCGCCGGCCTCGACCTCGGCCGGCGCGTGCGCGCGCTCCTCGGCGACGAGGAGGCCGCCCGCGCCGTCGTCCTCGGCTACGCGGAGACCGCCACCGCCCTGGGCCACGCCGTCGCCGACGGCCTGGCCCTCGCCCCGTACCTCCACTCCACCCGCCGCCCGGTGCCCGGCGTCGCCCGCGCGGGCGGCTTCGAGGAGTCCCACTCCCACGCCACCTCGCACCTGCTGCTCCCCGAGGACCCCGAGCTGCTGGCGGGCGAGGGCCCCCTGGTCCTGGTCGACGACGAGTTCTCCACCGGCAACACCGTCCTCAACACGATCGGGGACCTGCACGAGAACTACCCGCGCGAGCGGTACGTCGTCGTCGCCCTCGTCGACATGCGCTCGGCCGCCGACCTCGGCCGTCTGGACGCCTTCGCCAAGGAGATCGGCGCCCGCATAGACCTGATCGCCCGCGCGTCCGGCACCGTACGCCTCCCGGAAGGGGTCCTGGAGAAGGGCCGGGCACTGGTCGCGGAGCACGAGGCGGCACCGGAACCGGAGGCCCCGGCCCCGGCGACCGCCGCCGTACGGGCCGGTCTCGACTGGCCCCGGGGGCTGCCCGACGGCGGACGGCACGGCTTCACGCCGGAGCACCGGGAGCGCCTGGAGGCGGCCCTGCCGTCCCTGGCGGCCGGGGTGGCGCGGGCGCTGGAGGCCGCACAGGCCCCGAAAACCGGCACGGGCACGGGCACGGGCACGGGCACGGGCACGGGCACCAGTACCGGCACCGGCACCGGCCGCGTCCTCGTCCTCGGCTTCGAGGAGCTGATGTACGCGCCGCTGCGCCTCGGCACCGCCCTGGAGGAGGCCGGGCACGACGTCCGGTACTCCACCACCACCCGCTCGCCCGTCCTCGCCGTCGACGACCCCGGCTACGCGATCCGCACCCGGCTCGTCTTCCCCGCCCACGACGACCCGGCCGACGGCCCCGGCGAGCGCTACGCCTACAACGTGGCGGGCGGCGGCTTCGACGCCGTCGTCCTCGTCGTCGACTCCGCCGCCGACACCCCGGCCCTGCACGCCCCGGACGGCCTCCTGGCCCGGCTCGCGCGGCACGTGCCGCACGTGGTGCTCGCGGTGGTGCCCTCGTACGTGCCCCGGGCCGCCCCGTACCCGTCCGGAACCACCGGGACCACGCGAACCGTCGAGAACGGCGGAGCCGAAGAAGACACCGCCGAAACCGGCACCGAACGCCCCGACGCCACCGAAGCTCCCGAAAGGAGCTCCATGCTGCCCGAGCCCCTCCGCGGCCCCGCCTTCTCCTCCTACGCACCCGAAGAGGTCGGCTGGCTGCTCCAGGACCTCTCGGACGTCGAACTCGAAGCCCCCACCGAGGAGCGCGAGGAGGCCATCCAGAGCGGCGGCGCCCACTACGCGGAGTCGCTGCCCGTCGAGTACCAGCCCAGCGAGCGCTACCAGGAGCTCTTCCACGCCGCCCTGGAGGGCTCCGCCGCCCGGATCGCCCGCGCGGTCGGCACCGTCACCGAGACCGTCCTCGCCGAGCGCGCCGGAACCCCCGTGCTCGTCTCGCTCGCCCGCGCGGGCACCCCCGTCGGCGTCCTCATGCGCCGCTGGGCGCGGGCCCGCCACGGCCTCGACCTCCCGCACTACGCCGTCTCCATCGTGCGCGGCCGGGGCATCGACGCCAACGCGCTGCGCTGGCTCGCCGCCCACCACGACCCCGCCGACGTCGTCTTCGTCGACGGCTGGACCGGCAAGGGCGCCATCACCCGCGAACTCGCCGAGGCGCTCGAGGACTTCGACGGGTTCGACCCGGACATCGCGGTCCTCGCGGACCCCGGCTCCTGCGTCCGCACCTACGGCACGCGCGAGGACTTCCTCATCCCCTCCGCCTGCCTCAACTCCACGGTCTCCGGCCTGATCTCCCGCACCGTGCTCCGCCCCGACCTCGTCGGACCGGACGACTTCCACGGCGCCAAGTTCTACCGCGAGCTGGCCGGCTCCGACGTCTCCGAGGCCTTCCTGGACGCCGTCGCCGCCCGCTTCGACGAGGTCGCCGCGACCGTCGACACGGACGTCAAGGAGCTCCTGACCGCCGACCGCGCCCCCACCTGGGAAGGCTGGGCGGCCGTGGAGCGGATCAGCGAGGAGTACGGCATCCACGACGTCAACCTGGTCAAGCCGGGCGTCGGCGAGACCACCCGCGTCCTGCTCCGCCGCGTCCCCTGGAAGATCCTCGCCAAGCGGGGCGCGGAGGCCGACCTCGCGCACGTGCGCCTGCTCGCCGAACAGCGCGGCGTCCCGGTCGAGGAGGTCGACGACCTCCCGTACAGCTGTGTGGGCCTGATCCACCCCAAGTACACCAGGGGCGCGACGGGCGCCGACGGCAAGGCGGTGACGTCCCGGTGAGTACGACGACGGGCACGGCCCCGATCCCGACTCCGACTCCGAATCCGGCTCCGAATCCGGCTCCGGTACAAGCCCCGGCCGGGGCCCCGGTCCTGACCCCGGCGCCGGTCCTGGTCGCCAGCGACCTCGACCGCACCCTCATCTACTCGTCCGCGGCCCTCGCCCTCGGCATGCCCGACGCGCTCGCGCCCCGGCTGCTCTGCGTCGAGGTCCACGAGTCCAGGCCGCTCTCCTACATGACCGAGGACGCGGCCGCCCTCCTGGCGCGACTGGCCGACGAGACCGTCTTCGTGCCCACCACGACGCGGACGCGCAAGCAGTACCAGCGCATCCAGCTCCCCGGCACCGCGCCGAAGTACGCGATCTGCGCCAACGGCGGGCACATCCTCGTCGACGGCGTCTCCGACGAGGCCTGGCACGCCTCCGTCCTCGACCGGCTGGCCGGCGAGTGCGCGCCGCTCGCCGAGGTCCGCGCGTACCTCTCCGCCACCACGGACCAGTCCTGGGTGCGCAAGCACCGGGTCGCCGAGGACCTGTTCACCTACCTGGTCATCGAGCGGGACCTGCTCCCCGAGGGCTGGCTGGAGCTCTTCGGCCACTGGGCGGGGGAGCGCGGCTGGACCGTCTCGCTCCAGGGCCGCAAGGTGTACGCGGTGCCGAAGCCGCTCACCAAGAGCGCGGCCGTCCGCGAGCTCGCCCGCCGCACCGGCGCCGCGCTCACCCTGGCCGCCGGGGACTCCCTGCTCGACGCCGACCTGCTGCTCGCCGCGGACCGGGCCTGGCGCCCGGGCCACGGCGAACTGGCCGACAGCGACTGGACCGCCCCCCACCTCGACGTCCTCGCGGAGCGCGGGGTCGCGGCGGGGGAGGAGATCCTGCGCCGCTTCAGGGCGGCGGCAGCGGGCTGACGCCCCCGGTCACGGGTTCAGCCGCAGCAGCCCCCGCCACAGCAACCGCCACCGCCGCCCCCGCCGCTCCGCGCGGGGGCGGCGGTGCCGCTTCCGCCGACGGCCACGGCCGAGAGCAGCTTGACGGTGTCGTCGTGTCCGGCGGGGCAGGCGGCCGGAGCGGAGGACTCGGCCATGGGCCGACTGAGCTCGAAGGTGTCGCCGCAGGTGCGGCAGCGGTATTCGTAACGAGGCATGGGGACAGGTTAGAGGCTGACCGGCCGGCCGCCCCGCCGCTCCGACCGGTCAGTGACCGGCGCCGCCGCCCCGCTCCTCCCGGATCTGCCCGACGACCCGGGCGGCGGCGGCACGGACGTCCTCCAGCTCGGTCAGGAAGTGCCAGTAGTCGGGGTGGCGGCCCTCCAGCGAGGCGACGGCCCGGTCGACGCGCGCGACGGCCCGGTCGAGGGGCGCGGCGTGCCGGGGGTCGGGGGTGGTCCGCCCGTCCATGGCGAGCCGCTGGGCGTCCCGCACGGCGAACCGGGCGCGGTCGACCTCGGCGTTCGGGTCCTTCGCGACGGCCTCCAGGCGGCGCAGCCGGTCGCCGGCGGCCGAGACGGCCTCGTCGGTCGAGTCGAGGAGGGCGCGGACGGTGGAGAGCAGCGACGTCGCGTCGGGCCAGCGCTGCCCGGCCCGCGCCGTCCCGGCCTCGGCGAGTCGCTCCCCGGCCTGCCGGAGGGTGGTGGCGGCCTGCTCGGGCACGTGCTGGAGGTCCTGCCAGCAGGCGGCGGAGAAGCGCCGCCGCAGCTCGGACAGGACGGGCTCGACGCCTCCGGCACGGGTGGTCAGCGCCTCGGTGCGGGTACGGAGGGAGACGAGGCGCCGGTCGATCTCGGCGGCGCGCTCGGGCAGCCGCTCGGCCTCGGCCCGTACGGCCTCGGCGTCCCGCAGCACCCGGTCGGCCCGCTGGAGGGTCTCGGGGACGCCGTGCCGGCCCGCGCCCTCGTTGAGCCGGGTCAGCTCGGGGCCGAGCCGGGCGAGCCGCAGCGCGAGGTCGTCGGCGCGCAGCCCGCCCTCCCGTACGGCGTCGAGGGCGTCGCTCGCGCCGCGCAGGGCCTGCCGGGCGCGCTCGACGGCGGGCGCCAGCCGGGCGAGCTGGGTCTCGGCGCGCCCGAGGAGCGGGGCGAGCCCCGCCTCGAACCGGTCGAGCTCGCCCTTCACCCGGTCCAGCTCGTCCTTGGCGCGGGTGAGTTCGGTGCGGGCCCGGGAGGCGGTGGCGGCGTCCAGTTCGTCGCGGTCGAGGTCGTGGGCGTCGACGGCGGTGATGTACGCGTGGCTGACCTCGTCGATGCGGCGCCCGAGCGCCTCGAAGCCCTCGACGGCGCGGACCGCCTCGGGGGAGCCGTCGACGGCGGTGATGGCCTCTATCGAGAGGCGCAGCCCGCGCTGGGCGGTGTCGAGCTCGTAGAACGCGGCCGCGGCGGCGTCCTTCGCGGCCTGCGCCTCGGCCCGCTGGCCCTCGCCCCGCCCCCCGAACCAGCGGCGGGTGCCGCCCCCGGCGAAGGCGCCCGGCAGCACCGCCCCCGCCACCAGGGGCAGCAGGAGCGCCAGCCGGAACGCGGAAGGAATCCTGGGCGCCGACGCGCTCCTCGTATCGCTCGCCGCCACGTACCTCTCCCGTGCTGTGTCCGCCGTGCCCGGTCCGGGTCCATTCTCCCACCCGGTAAGGACGAACACACGGGCCGGTCAGTTCGCCGTACGGACGGTGACGTCGCCGTTCTCGCTCCGGGCGCGCACCCCGTTCCCGCTCCCGTCGTTCTCGGGCACGTCGACGCGGACGTCCCCGTTCCCACTGCTCCCGACCACGGCGTACTCGGCCTCCGGGACCTCCACGGTGATGCCGCCGTTGTCGGTGGCGACGTCGACGTTCCGGGGTACGGCTCCGAGGGCGAGCCGGACGTCCCCGTTGTCGGTCCGTACGGCCAGGTCGGTCGACGTGGTGCCGGCGTCGACGGTGACGCCCCCGTTGGCGCTGCCGAGGTCGAGCGCCGCGGCGGCCTTCCGCACCCGCACGTCCCCGTTGTCGGTCCGCACCTTCAGGGGCGTGGCGAGCCCCTCGGCCGTCACGTCCCCGTTGTCGCTCTCGACGGTGACGGCGACCTTCCGGGGCACCTGGATCCGGTGCACGGCCGCGCAGTTCGAGGCGACCGCGTCGCACTCGACCCGCAGGGTCAGCCGCCCGTCGACCAGCTTCCAGCTGGCCTCGGGCCCGGACCCCATGAACACCCACCCGTCGACCTGCCGCTCGACCCGCACGTCGTCGACGTCGGCGGGCGTGATCACCAGCCGCGAGTTGTCGGAGTCGACGGTGAGCGCGCCCCCCTCCAGGGCGAAGCTCCTCTTCTCCACGGCCGCCCCCTCGGCATCGGCGGTCCCGCACCCCCCGACCCCGAGCAGCCCGACCAGAACCCCACAGGAAGCGACCAGCACCCGACCCCGACGACCCACGACCAACCCCCAGAAGAATCACGACGACCCCCCGAAACTACGCCCCGCACACCCCCCGTCACGATCCGGCGGCCCACCGTCCCGGGGTGGGGCTACCCCCCCCGCCCCCTCGGCCGTATCGGTTTGCGGCACCCACCCACGGGCCATGTAGGCTGTTGCCTCTTCCACGGGTGCGTAGCTCAGGGGTAGAGCGCTGCTCTTACAAAGCAGATGTCGGCGGTTCGAAACCGTCCGCGCCCACCAGTAGGTAGATAGACAAAGGCCCAGGTCACCGGTACTGAACCGGGAGCCTGGGCCTTATCCGTTCCCCGGCCGGGAAGGCGGGGGAGGGGCGCCGTGCCAGTTACGTGCCAGATGCGTCGCCGGACTCGCCCGGCCGGACCTTCTTGATCTGCTCGTTGACATGGGCGGCGATGGCGTGGTCACGCCCGTTCACGAGGTGCTGATAGATCAGCGCGGCCCGCACCGACGAATGCCCCATCCGCTGCATCAGCTCACGTGTCGTGGCGCCGCCGGTCGCGGCGAGGGTGTTCCCGGTGTGGCGCAGATCGTGGAAGTGGACGTCTCGGAGGCCGGTGTCCTTCAGGGCCCGCAGCCACAGCCGACGGAAGTTGTTCCGGCGCAGCTGCCCGCCGCGGGCTCCGGTGAAGACCAGCCCGGTCCGACCGGGCTTGGCGTAGACGGCGAGATGAGTGGCCAGGCTCTCCGCCAGCGAGGCCGGGAAGGCGACGGTACGCACACCGGCCGCACTCTTGGGCGTCTTGACCAGGAGGCCGTCCGTCCGGGTCTCGGCCAGGGCACGCCGTACGGCGACGGTTCGCCGGTCGAGGTCGACGTCATGGCGCTGGAGGGCGGCGAGCTCCCCGAAGCGGAGGCCGGTGAAGGCTGCCAGCAGGATGAACACCCGGAAGCGCGCCGGCACGGCGTCGGCGAGCTGGAAGACCTCGGTGACGTCGAGGAACGGCCGCTCGGCGGTCTTGGCTGCCCCGGCGCCCTTGATACGGCAGGGGTTGCGCTGGATCAGCTCGTCGTCGACCGCGGTCTTCATGATGGCGCGGAGGATCTGGTACGCCTTGGCGACCGTCGGCTCACCGACTCCTGACTCCAAGAGGCCGGCACGCCACCGGCGGATCTGAGGCGTGGTGATCTCACTCAAGACCACGTCCGCGAAGGTCGGGAGGACGTGGAGGCGTAGCGCGCTGCCGCTGCGCTCGCGGGTGGTCGCGGCGTAGTCGCGCTCCTTGAACCAGGCGTCGGCGTACACCCCGAAGAGAACCTTGTCGTCCGGGTTCTTCCACTTGCCGTCGATGATCTCCGCTTCCTTGCGGACGAGCCACCGATCGGCATCGGTCTGCGAGGCGAACGTCTCGGGAGCCGATCGCGTCAGCCCATCCGGCCCCTGATAGCGAGCCTGGAACCACCCTGACGGCAGCTTGCGCACTGCTCCGAAGCGTCGCCGCTTCCCCTTGCTGTTCGCCATCAGGCCACCGCCGCGAGTCGGCGACGAGTGGTGATCGGCTGGACGGTGTGGGCGTCGACGAATTCCTCCAAGGCCCGCTCAGGGATGCGGACATGCCGACCCACCTTGACGAAGACGATCCGGCGCTCGGCGATGAGCCGACGCGGAAACCTCTCGGTGGTGCCGAGGAATTCAGCGGCCTGGCCCACGATCAGCAGTCGGTCGGTCATGCGGGTGCTCCTTCCAGGGCGGTTTGGTCGCGTAGGGCTTCGCGGGCGGTCTCACGGTTGAGCTGGATGTCCCGGGCGATCGAGGCGGCGAGAGCGGCTTCACCGGGGGAGTGACCCTGGCCGACGTAGGACCAGGAGGCGAGGACGAGGACGGTGTCCGGCTCGATGTCGTCGAGGCCGCGGGCGGTGCGTTCCTGGGCGGCGCGGTAGTCGGCGCGGGTCTGGCGGAGCTCGCCCAGGGTGGTCGAGTACTGGCGGAACTTGGTGGAGAAGTGCCCCCGGAAGCCGAGCATGTGGACCCAGGCGAGGAGGCGGCGGTCCGGGTAGAGCAGGTCGAGGTCGAAGCAGGCTTCGACAAGGCGCCGGGTGTGATCGGGGACGCCGAGGAGGACCAGAGCCCCACGGTTGCCGATGCGACGGTCGAGACTGCCTGTCGTCTCGGCCGCTTTGGTGGCGTACTTGGCGATGTACGAGGCGACGGCCTGTTCGGTGATGTCGGAGCCGTCACCGAAGGCCTTGACGGGCCGGATGTCGAGCTGGGTGCCCCACCGAAGGCGGCGTAACGGCTGGTCATCAGCGGCGGGGACGGTGATGGTCGTGTACGCATGGGTGGCGGCGGCGCGGATGGCGTCAGTAAGACGCTCGGTGGTCGCCCACGACGGCGGTGGCGAGTCGGGACCGTCCGGGCCGTCAATGCGGACGACGGCGTGGAAGTGGACGGCGCCACGCTTCTGGAACTCGGCGACCTTCCCGTACGAGATCCGGGCGACCTCCTTCAGCTCCCGCTGCAAGAGGCCGGCCGAGGCGGCGATCTCCCGGCGGAGGCGATTCGTGAACCTCTGCCAGAGCTGTCCGGCGTGGTTGTTGAAGAGGACGGTGGCGGCGTAGTCGTACGAGTCGGGGTCGAGCGGCGTGCCGAGGTTGGCGTCGTCCTCGGCGTGGCGGACGCCGCAGCGGCAGGGGCGGGTGGCGGGACGGTTGTGGACCGGTCCGAAGGAAGGGGCGGTGAGGGTCAGGAACACCCGGGGGTGTTCGCGGACGGTGGCGGGGATGTCCCGGGCGCTGTCTCCGGCGAGGCCGGCGCGGATGAGGTGGTACGTGTCGCCCGCGTACGTCCACGCGCAGGCGGGGCAGCGGGAGGCCCGGCGGTTGCCGCACGCGATCCGGAGCCGGGCGCCCGGTTCGGTGTCGGTGGAGTACCGGTGGAGGATCTCCCCGGTGCTCTTGTCGCGAGTGAGGGTCCAGCCCTGGAGGTGGATGGGGTGGGAGCAGCCGCCGGTGCGGTGGATCTGTTCCTTCCAGCGGTCGAAGCCGGGGGACCCGGCCACCCGGAGCATGTCGCCCAGGGTGGCGGTGTCGAACCCCGTCGACGAGGCGGCTGGGACGGTCATCATGGAGTGCTTCCTTCTGGTTCTGCGAGCTGGCTAGGGGCGGGGCTTCCGGGCGGCGGAGACTTGGCGGTTGAGCCGCCCGGAGGCCGACTAGTGCGGTGACTGGAGAAGCCCACCGGGATCGGCGTGGGTGGGGACCGGATAGGCGCCCTGAGAGATCGGGCGGCCCTGTCACAGGGCGGTGGGAGGATCACGCCGTGACGATCAACCTGCATGAATTCGACGGCGAGCACTCGCTGACCTTCAATGCCGGTGGCTTGGCTGCCGATGCCGCTGTAGCCGCCGCCGGGCACGAGCCGAACGGGTACTTCTGGGAAGGTCTCGTGCAGTTCGCCTGGCCGGACATTGCCGAGGACCTCGACTTCGACAGCGAGGCCGGCATGTTCTGCGCGGTCGGAAGTCCGAGCGACCTCGCACGACTCAAGGCGGCCCTGGGATCCGTCATCACGAGCCCTGAGGCCGTCCGCGACATCATTGCCCGTGCGGAGGCGTCGGGCTTCGAGTTCGACGACTAGCGCTGTCGGTGCTGGCCGTTGAGGAGCGAGCGCAGGACGACGGCGCAGACGGCGACCGAGACGGCGCTGACGGCGACAGCGAGGAGCATGGAGACCAGGACCGTGCCGACGACCAGGACGGCACCCGCGCCGCCGGCGACGACGACAGCCAGACCGGCCGGGCTGAAGCGGACGGCGGAGGACGGCGCGGGGGCCGGGGCGTGATGGTGGGTGCAGACCGCCGCATGGTCGGTGTGGTGGGGCGCGATGTCGGCCGTGACGGTCGGCTGGACGAGCGGGGTGACGATGCCGGTCGGAAGCGGGTTGACCGGGATGCGCGGCTGGAGCATGACGGTTCTCCCTACTTGCTGAGCGTGTTGTCGATGAGCGGGGCGAGGACGCTGTCGGCGAGGAGGTAGCCGCCGAGGAGGATCACGGCGACGAGCCACCAGGGCGGGCGGATGAGCTTGATGCCGAGGCCGCCGACGACGATCAGGGCGAGCCAGAGCGGGAGGTCCATGACGCGGGTCTCCTTCGAGGTCAGCGGGGCTTGCAGCGGTGGGTACGGGCGGCGAGCTGGGCGGCCGAGGAGCTGGAGTACTCGGCGGACCAGCCGCAGCCGTCGGCCGTGCACACGGCGGCGTACTTGGTGCGGCCGTGGCGGTCGCGGTGGGTGCCGATCTGCACCGGACCGATCCGCATCACGGAGTGGAAGTGGTCGCGAGCGGCCATGAGGGTCTCCCTTCAGTCGAGCTGGGCGGCGATGGCGTTGGCCATCAGGGGCGGGACGCCGAGGCGGGCGCGGAGGGTGTCGGCGTCGATCGGGTAGCCGGTGCGGGTGCGGTAGTCGTCGGCGATCTTCCGGGCGTGAGCGACGAGCGCCGGTGGTACGGCCACGGGGGCGGGTTCGGACTCCGGGACTGGCTCCGGTTCCGGAGAGGGGAGGGCCGGGGCGTCGGCCATCTCGGGCTCCGGCTCGGCCACGTCGTCCCGCTCGATGACCGCTTCCACAGCCGAGGGGTGCCCAGTGTCCGTGTCGGGTTCGGCAGGTTTGGTGACCGCCGGATGTCCAGGGGAGTGGACAAGAAGGGTCCCGCCGGGGAACGCGAGGGCGGGCCAGCCCGCGACGAGGATGCACAGCCAGGCGGGGACGTGGCCGAGGTCGAGGAGCCCGGCGGTGGTGACGTTCGCACCGAGCGACGCGGCCAGGGCGACCATGAACCACGTCCAGGCGGAGCGGGCAGGTTCACCGGCGGCCCGCGAGGTCCGCAGCCGATGCCAGGCGGCGACGAGCAGGAGATCCACGGAGACTGGGTAGGCCCAAGCCTTCCAACCGGACTGTCCGGCAGCCGCAGCCAGGTCGTGGAGGTGAGCGAAGGACAGGGCGCCGGCGATCACGGCTTGTACGAGGACGGCGTCCGGTCGGCGGATGGGAGGCATCAGGGGTCCTCCTTCCGGTTTCGGGCATGGGCGGGGTAGGGACCTGGCGTGAAGCGGTCACGCCGCCGTGGAGCGAGGGGATTCAGGCGATCACAGGAGCCGTGACGGTCGAGGGCGCCGCGGCTTTGCCCAGGGGCGGCAGGACGGGCCGGAAGGCGTCCAGCGCGGGGATCTCGGGCGTTCGGTAGGCGTGGGAGTTCGCGATGTTCACGGCTCGCCGGAGCGCGAGGTGGGGAGTACGGATGCGGACCCACCCACCGTAGGAGTTGTCGGCGACAGCGGTGCCGGGACGGTCGGTGCGAATCTGGACCGTGGCGAGGACGGCGTCCGGGGCGATGTCGCCGAAGGCCATGTTGGCAGAGGTCTCGTCGTTGACGCGGTGGGCGGTGCGGCCGGTGAGCTGGGCGCGGAGCATGGTGATGCCCTTGCCGAGCTCGGAGCCGAAGCGCTGCCCGCAGACCTCCAGGTAGATACCGGCGGCGCGGCCGAGCTGGGCGAGCCGGACGAGGGAGGTGATGATCCGATCCCGCCGCTTCTCCTCCTCCTTCGTAGCGAAGAGGGCGAGTTCGGCGACCTCATCGACCAGGAGCACGATCGGCGTCGGTCGTAGGTGATCGGGCAGGTCCCAGATGTCGGCGGTGATCTCCGCATCCGGCAGGTCTGCACTCAATCTCTGCTCGCTTCGGATCAGTTGATAGACGTCCTCCATGTGCTCGACAAGGGCGTCGAGGAGGTCGGCAGCTGCATCAGGGTTGTCGGCCAGGGCGGTGAACCGTCTGGCGAGCGGGGCGAGTTCGACTCCCTGCTTGCAGTCGATCCCGACGAGGGCGACATCCAGCGTGGCGAGCGCGACGACGAGGTTGCGCTGATAGACGGACTTTCCGGACTGGGTGGCACCGACGTTCAGCGCGTGCGGGGTCTGGCGGTAGTCGCGGTAGTAGACCTCCCCGTCCTCCCGCATGGCGACCGGAACCCGCATCACCCCACCACGGGCGGCCGCGGGCATCTGCACCCGCTTGAGGACGTCGTACCCGGTCATCCGTAGCTCGACGACACCCGAGCGGATCTCCCGGGCGGTGACGTTCTGCATGACGAAAGAGTGCCGGAGCCGGTCCGAGGCAGCGGAGAAGTCGAACGCGTCCTGACCGGGGCGTAGCTTCACCCGCAGTACGAGCCCGGTACGCGTCGGCCGTAGCCGCAGGATCCGGGGCGCCCGCGAGTCGGGGATGGGCCGGCCGGTCATCCGGGCCAGCGCCAGGCGCCAGCGCGAGGGCGGGACGGTCAGCCCACACGCGTCCATGACCGACGCGTACCGGGCGAGGATCCGCACCACCGCGAAGACGACACCGAAGCTCATCCAGTACCAGGCCGGACGCTGCCACTGCAGCAGCAGTGCGACCGTGGCGACCAGCGCGAGGGTGACCGTTAACGCGGTCATGGGTCAGCCGACCTTCGCGGCGGCGAGCGAGGTGACGGCGACCGCGCGGAAGCTGATGCCGTGGCGCTTCTGGCCGTTGAACTCGTTCTCCCACGGCCGGGCGACGACCCCGGTCAGGGCGACCGGGGTGCCCATGGACAGCTCCTCGGAGATGCCGGTCTTGGGGACGGTCAGGTTGAGGATCTCGGCGTTGCCGTCCATGACGAACATGACGTCGACGGTCATCAGCGGGGCACCGGTGTCCCGGTCGGTGGCGATCTCGCCGGTCTGCCGGTTCGCGATCTTCGGGGCCGGGGGCTGGGCCACCATCACCATCGCGGCGGACGTGTCGACGGGGATCTGACGCATAGCGGATCACTCCTCTATAGAGGTTGGGCTCATTCACTCCTGTATAGGAGTGACATGAAGAAGAGTGCACCACTCCTATACATGAGTCAACCCGCCGCAGAAGGAAACCGCAGCGGGTTGAGGGAAGTTGAGCGCGCGTCAGTCGGTCGCGGGGATCCGGTACTGGAAAACGAACTGGTCAGCAGCCATGAGGGTGTCGCAGACCTCCACGACCCGTCCCTCCTTCGTCACGGCATCCCGCAGCAGGTGCACCACGGAGGCGCCAGGACTTAGGGCCAGCTCGGACGCTTCCGCCTTCGAGGCCGGCCGGGCCTGAAGCGTTTCGACGAACTCGGCGAAGGTGTGGCCGTGGTCTTCGAGCCGGGCGTAGATGCCGCCGGGGCCAGGGTTCTCGGCGAACAGCTCGGGGATGTCCTTCACAACGTCCCACGGCAGGTACGACGAGGCGGTCTCGACGGGCGTCCCGTTCCGGAAGTACAGACGCCGCCGCGCGAGTACCTGTGTCCCCGCATCGACACCGAGCCGTTCGGCGATGTCCGCGGGCGCTTCCATGGGCCCGATGTAGAGAACGCTCACCTTTGCAGTGGCGCCGGACTGCGCGGACTCGGCGAGGTAGGCAGCCTTACCGCCCCGCCGATGCGAAGCGCGAAACCGATCCGAGGACCGAAGTCGCACAGGAGGCCGGTCCTTCACGATCGACCCCTTGCCATGCCGGGTCTCGACGAGACCACTGGCCCGTACCTCAACCATGGCTTTACGGATGGTCCCGCCGGCGACCCCATACCGCTCGACGAGCTCGGACTCACTGGGCACCATGTCGCCGGGCTTCAGCACGCCAGACCGGATCTGCTGAACGATCTCGTCCGCAATCTGCACGTACCTAGGTACGGCTCTGCCAGCTCCTGCTGGAGTTCCCACAGTCCTACCCACTCTCATATGCTCCTGTACATGAGTAACGGGAGCGCGGGAACAAAGTCAACGCCACTCCACTCGGTGTCCGTGGCCGGAGCGGTAGTGCGCGAAGACGGGCGCCTCCTGGCCATCCGCCGAGCGGACAATGGCACGTGGGAACTCCCGGGCGGAGTCCTCGAACTCACCGAGGCTCCGGAAGCGGGCGTGGCCCGCGAGGTCCTGGAGGAGACGGGCATCCACGTCGAGGTGGACGAGCTGACGGGCGTCTACAAGAACACCACCCGCGGCATCGTCGCCCTGGTCTTCCGCTGCAAGCCCTCCGGCGGTACCGAGCGAACCTCAGACGAATCCACCGCGGTCGACTGGCTCACGCCGGCCGAGGTCAAGGAGCGCATGGCTGAGGTCTACGCGATCCGCCTCCTAGACGCCCTGGACGAAAACGGCCCCCACGTCCGCAGCCACGACGGCCGCCAGCTGATCACGCACAAGTGACTACGCAACTAGCACTGCGGATGACCCGCGAGGAAGCGATCCCCCTCGTCGAACGCCTCATGAACCCAGAGACGCCCGAGGCAGAGTCCTCCCAGATCCTGGCCACCCTTGAACGGGGCCTGTCCTGCCCGCACATCAGCGACTACATCTTCTGGGACCTCGACCCCGAGCTGACGCCCGAGAAGGTTGTCGAGAGAGCCATGGCCTACAAGCCAATCGCCCTCTGAGGCCAGCGCGGTAAGACTTTCTCTACTTCATCAAGGCGCCCGCCGCGCACGGCGCGGCGCGCGCGGCCCGTCGCCCGGGCCTGCGCTCCTGTCTGCGCCCCGCTCCAGCCCGGCCGCCGTCCGCACGCCTGACGGCTCGGGTTGATGGGTGGTCAACCCCTCTGTGGCTGGGGCGGTCGGCTCCACGGCTTTAGGCAGTCACTTTGGGGCGAGCCTCTAAGATCATGGCCCCAACGTCGTGCTTTACCGGGCAGGTCCACAGACTGCCCGACGCGCCGAAAGCTTACGGGGCCATGATCACTCGCCCCAAAGCAGCTCCAGCCCAAAGCCGCTCCGCCGACCTCTACCTCTAGGCACTGCCAGCATTTTTCATGCTTCAGGCACAGCGGAAGAGAGATCAGGGACACCGCATGCAGCACCCAAAGTGTTTGCGTAGACCATGATGGTCCTCCGCATATTGCTGAGCTCTTCTCTAAGTTCCACGCTGCGGCTCCAGGCCGCTTCATGCTCACGACGCGATACGGCAGGCTCTTGCAGTGTCTCCCACTGTTCCAGCTCGGGATGCCATTTCGAAAGAATGGGCCGGAGTTCGTAGTTCAGCAGAGCTATGGCGAGGAAGGCGAAATTGTATTGTCCATTCTTCTTCGGCTCGGCAACTTCAGGACCATAACGCTTGAGGATTTCTCGCGTACTGGCGAAGATGGAATAGACGCTGGTTAGCGCCTCTCGCAGCAATCCCTCATCTTGCCGCATCGGTGCAATGGTGACCCTTGTGATCAGCTCAACGTATAGGTCCCAAGCTGCCCGGCGCTCAGCATCATTAGGCTGCCACGTGCCGCTGATCTCAAAGAACTTCAGATTCAGCTTCACGTCGATACTAGACGGCGCTCGCATTATTCTGACACCTCTTCTTCTGAGTCGGGAAGGCTCAATTGCTCGGCTCCTAGCGATCCATTGTTGCCCTGGATGCGATGCTCCTTGACTTTCGCGGCCAGTAGGGCGGCGATCCTATCAACCTGCGGCTCCAAGGGCTGGTTACGATCGACAACTTCTCCGCCGTAACTACGCGATGTATCAAAGATGCCGTATTCGGTATCAGCGAACCAGACAGGAATGACGGAATTTTCGCCAAATCGCGTTTGGAACTGCTCTGATTCGAACTTAGTCCAAATCCTTTTTGGATAATCCTCGCCCAGAACTGCAACTACGTAGGTCGCCTCGCTCTTATAGATTGGAGCGAGGTACTCTTCAACGTTGGCCGCCAGAATGCGGTCTTGCTCGTGAGCGTCGTAGAAGACCTCGAATTCCATCTCGGAAAGAGCATCGAAAAGCAATCGCGCAACATCTCTATCGCTCCCTGCGAAAGAGAGTGCAAAGTCGTACCGAGATGAGAACGTCACATCCAGATACCCGAGCCGCTCAGCGAACTTATTCCAAGAGAGGTTTTTGATGAAGAAAAAGAATTTCGGATCTTCGACTGCCAGTACCCGGGCCTCACTATCATAGTGCAAGAGGTCTCGGATTGAGTCGATCTCGTCCAACAGGTTAGCCAAGTGTCCCTTCTCGACCACTTGCCCCACGCTACCCCGCAGGGAAGGGCGCTTGGACAATTCTCGATCCATGTCGATAGTCCACTCTTCGGACTCCGAAAGCCATTTGAGGATCTGCAGGTAAGGTGCCCTTCCTTCGCGCCGCAGCTTCTTCCCTTTGGCGAAAGTTTCTGCACGACGATAGAACGAAGTGTTGAGTCGATCAAGAACACGCTCCCTAATCAACTCGAAAGATGTCGAAAGAGAGGAGAAGTCGTCTTGGGTGCCCATCACTCCACCAGCAAGGCAGGCGTCATGGCAGAGCATCTGGGCAATGTTGAAACTCCCGTCCGCTGAATGGACGATCTCCTTTTCGAAGGGAAACTCGATATGCAACGCCTGGCACCCCTTGCGGATGAGCTCCTCGACGCGATCATCGGGATTGACCTCGAACTTGATAATTTCGATTCGCCCAGAAAGGTCGGGCGCGAACGAAATTAGTGACTCACCGGCCCGATTGATGCCAATAATTACGATCTTGGTGTCGGCTCGCTCCTCGTCCGCGAGGACCTTCAGATAGTCCGCAATCCTTAGCTTGATGCTTGGATCAAGCCTATGAAAGTCGTCGATGACCACAAGGCCGGCGGAATCGATATCGGGAAGTTCATTAATGAGCTCAAGATCGGCCTTTTTGCGGGCGCTGAGAGTCAGGACATCGGCCTGGATTCCGAGCTCTTCGAGAGCCTTAGTCACCGCACTCGTCTTGCCGATCCCCGAGGGCCCTTCAATTACAACCCCACGTCCGTTAGTCCTAAGCGCCACAAGGAGGCGTGGGAACTCAACCGGCCGAACAAAGGTAATGTCGGGCACTCCGTTGAGCTTGAAAACGTCTTCCAGGTTGTACATCTGTTCCATGGCGCCAATCTACTTTGGGAAGTCACGGGTCGGGGATGGCCAACAGGCTGCGGTCCACACGTGGCCGGTCTGAGTCAGACGTACTCAGACGCTACTTTGGGCTGTGGTGGCAAGGTGGGCTGAGATCCGCGCACGCGGCGTCCGTGCAACAAATAGGGCGACGAATGATCTGGAGCGCGAACCTGTCATTCAGGCGATGATTCCCTCAATTGGGTATCCATCCCTGTTGCCTCTAAAATCGACGGCCTGCGATTGGCAACACGCTTTGTCATCACCTTAACGGCATCTCGCAGGCTCTTCTCGATCTGCTCTGGCGACTTTTCGGCACCGGCCTCAATAATGATATGTGAACGGCTTCCGGTCAGAAGGCTTTCGGGGAAGGTCTGTACCCAAACGGATTCTTTCGGCTGGCTGAAACTGGCGGTTGCTTCAGGTTTGATGTCGCCCTCAAAGATTAGCAGCGCGAAGTCAACCGAGGTCTCGTCAAGTTGCGCCATCCAGTCATCGAGGTCACTAGAGTCGAAGACATTACGATTGACGTAGTTGTGCACCATGTCAACGCGCACGTCAACGTTAAGCACAGTAAATCCTGACCAGTTGATCGATCGCGTGGCAGATACGTCCGTCCAGGCATGAAAGAAGCCACGGCCAGCTTCGTCGGCCAGGATGGTTTCATACGCTTGGCCGCGGAGATAGCTGAATTCGGAAGCTACAGACACTTGAGAGGCCGGTTTAGGGTACCGTGCCGCCTCGTATTCAAGGGCTGTGGCAATCTTTTTGAAGCCGCCGCGCATCCCCTTTCGCATATCTGCGTAAAGAAGGCTTTCAAGCTCGGAGGGAATCTGCACCTGATCGATGATCACAGGGACCAGGCGGAGGCTTCCCTTGATCATCAGGTCTACCGCCACGTTGAGCTCGTATCTCAGCCAGTCCGACTTGACGGAGGAGATCGACACAACCACGATCAGAACCTTCGCTTCGCGTATCCCTTGAGCCACCCGACGTGGCAGGGGATCTCCTGGCATCAACTCTTTTTCATCGAGCCATGTCTTGTATCCCAACTTCTCCAGAGGGGCAACGATGCGGCTGCGAATGAATGACTTGTCGGCCGAGGAGTGCGAGATGAAGATCTTTCCGAGCGCGGCCTTGCCCCACAGTTCGCCCAAAGTGCCCCCACTTTCCCTGCTCCGCTAAAGAGGTGTTGCTGCATCCTTTAGTCGCACTGTGATCGACCCACTGGCTGGTGGCCGGCAGCCTGACATTGAACACCTGTATCCCATGCCGGAGACGTCCGACTGCTAGGTTAGCGTTTCGCGCGCGCGTAGTGCGCGAAACGCGTGCCGCGATTGAGCGGACGGTCAGGGCTCCTGCGAGGCAGGGATGGTCGCTGAACACCTACCCTCCGGAGGCGCATCAGGCTGAGTGGGTGGCTGACCAGCGACATTGCTCTCATGGCATGCGTTCTCCGGCGCTGTGTGCAGAGAAGCCCCGGGCTCTGGCCCGGGGCTTCTCTGCGCTGGTGATGCGTTGCTAGCAGAAGGCCGCAGCGGGTAGCCGCGGCCCTTCGTCGTCGCCCTCATGAGCGGGAGTGGCCGGGAGGCGGTGGCCGCGGCTTGTGGCTACGCGGAGTGCGTCTCGTAGGGCGCCAGCGAGGTCCGACGCCAAGAGGCGGAGTTCTTCCAGATCCGACGTCTCGTCGATGAGTACTTTCTGGGCGTGCTCCAGGAGCTCTGTGCCGACGGCGAGTTGGGTGGTTTCGGTGTAGTCGGCCAGTCGAGACACGGGGCCGTCGCTGGTGTCAGTGCTCAGGAAGCAGGGCTTGCCGTCGGGGCCTGACCACGGGAGGAGTCGGAGCTCGTTGTGGGGCGTCATCGTTCGACCCTCCTGTTGTCGGCCGTGTAGTGGGTGGCGAAGACGGCTTCCGCACGGTCGCCGGGGAGGGCCAGGAGCGCTGCCTCCACGACGCGGCCGGCGGTATCAGTCGCTACGCGGGTGACAGCCAGAACAGCAAGGGTCGGGCTGATTCGGAGGGTTGCTGCTTCCACCGGGGTGGGGAGGCGAGCGCAGAGCCTCTCCTCGATCTCGGCTAGTGGTGTCGCCATGGTTGCGGGCCAAGTCGACTCGTCCGGTATGACAGCCGGCGCCAGATCGCGAGGGATGTAGACGCGGGCCAGGCTGTGCGGGGAGGTGTCGTCGTGGCTCAGGCAGTGGAATTCGGTGAGGGGGCTCCCTGCTGGCACTCGCAGCAAGGTGGACAGGTGGCCGCGTGCCCGGATTTTGGTGGCGCGGATGCTGATCTGCAGAGCCGGAGTCGGTGGTGTAAGGCCGCCCCCGATGTACTTGATCGTGCGAAGAGGGAGACGGACGAAGTTGCCCTTGCCGTGGACCTTTTCGACGAGGCCTTCCGCCTGGAGGAGTGCGAGGGCGCTCCGCAGGGTCGGTGTGCTGACCGTGTAGCGGGCGGCGAGTTGGGCTTCGGAGGGCAGGCGGTCGCCGGCCTTGAAGCGGCCGGTCGAGATCTGGGCCCTGAGGTCATCGGCGATGACGTGACGGCGAGAGGCCACGGCGCTGATCACCAACTCTCTGCATCCTCAAGGCGATGAGCCGGGTTCGGGAGTGCATGGTCAGCAGTTCGCCCGACTCGAAGAAGAGGCGCTTCGCACCGCCCGGAAGTTGGATGAGGTCGGCCACGCGGCACGGCTGGCCGCCGATCTGGATGACGTCGCCCCGCTGGACGTTGGCCGAGGTGATCTCGACGCTGGAGGCCAGCGCACCGCTCGGCGTCCAGCTCCTCATGAGGTCGCCTCCTCCGGCGCTTCCCGGCCAGCCGCCGGGTGGCAGGGGCAGTCGCACGCCTCGTAGATCACGGGGACGCCGACCGGCGCCAGGGACGGCGAGGACTGTGCACACTCGTGGTGCGTGCCGATCCGACACGAGCTCGATCGGTAGGGGACGGCTTTCACATGCATCAGTTGACCTCCGGCGGCACGAAGCACGGCGTCCCTAAAGGACGCACTCTGGTGCGCCCAACTGCACGGCGGATACGGTTTAACACGCTGATCAGCTCCTATCGCTGATGGCCAGGTCCCCGGACAGCGCCCGTCGCGGGGACCGTTCTGTGTACGGCGGCCCATAAGGTGCGGCCGCTCAAGCTGCTGGCCTGGAGTCCGAATCGATCGGCCTCCGCCACCACTTCCAAGGCCTCCCGCCATGTCTCGGCGGGGAGCGATTCCGGCACCTCCGCTTCGATCCACGTGTGACGGGCGTGCTCCTCCACGCGCGTGGTGAGTCCGAGGGCGGACAACCTGGCGGCGATGTCCTCCGCGCTTGCTGTCGAAGCGGGCACAGGAGAGCCTCCGTCACCAAGGGATCACTTTGCGTGAAGCTAGTTAACTAGATTAGGGCTAGTGGACTAGATTTTCCATATGCCTGAGCAGCAGCCGCCGTATCTCCGCATCGCTGACGAACTCCGGCGGAGGATCGCGGAGCACGAGTGGGAGCCTGGAGACCGGCTCCCCTCGCGTGCCCAGATCGGCCAGGAGTGCGGCGTCGGCGAGAACGTCGTCCGTCGGGCGCAGGAGCTGCTGATCTCCCAAGGGGTTCTTGAGGGGCGGGCGGGATCCGGAACGTACGTCGCGGAGCCTCGTCAGCGTGTGCGCGTGGTCCGCTCGTCAGCGCGCGAGCAGGGTGGCGGTTCGCCGTTCCGGGTTGACATGAAGGCCTTGGGTAAGCAGGGGGACTGGGAGAGCCGGACCGAGGCCAAGGTTCCGGCGCCGGCGGAGATCGCGGCGCGGCTCGGCATCACCGAGGGTGCCCTTTGCGTCCGTACGTTGTATGAGTTCCTTACCGACGGGCGACCCATGCAGTTGTCGACGAGCTGGGAGCCGTACGACCTCACCGGCGGGACGCTCATCGTCCTTCCTGAGGGTGGGCCTCACGCCGGGGCTGGCGTCGTGAACCGGATGGCCGAGATCGGCGTCACGGTCAGCCATGCCGTCGAGCAGCCCGAACCACGGCAGGCCACCGCAGAGGAGGCGTCACTTCTCGGGATCCAGAAGGCCGCGCTCGTCACACACATCCGGCGGACGTACTACAGCGATCAGGGCAGGCCCGTAGAGACGGCGGACATCGTCGTACCTGCTTCCCTGTGCGAGATCGTCTACGAGGTTCCGATCAACCGGCACTGACGTCCGTGGCTCGAATCGTCATGCCGGACGCGGGCGACGCCTGTAGGTCGCTCGCTCCAGAACAACTCCAGTCCACAGCCGCTCTTCCGACCTTGGCTGTACGGTCACCGTGTGGACGAAGAACCTGTGATCATCAAACTCACGCGTGACCAGGCATTCGTCCTGTCTGACTGGCTGTATGAAGTCATGATGCAGTCCGACAAGCTGGACGCCATCGTGCCGGACCGGGCGGCCTGGTCGGGGATCTACGCGATTTCCGGAACGTTGGAGACGACTCTGCCCGAGGTGTTCATGCCTGACTACGTCGGCCGCCTGGAGCAGGCGAGGCGGCGTTTGTTGGAGACCGTGGGCAGCGACGAAGATGACGAAGCGGGAGCGTGAAAGGCTTTGGAGACACTCGGGTACGCGATTGCCGCCGTGGTGTGGGGCAGCGTCGCCATGGCCCTACTCGCAGGTGTGGTCGCCACGGTGCTGACGGTCAGGTGGCGTCGGCGCGCCATCGCGGCTCTGGAAAGCGAAGAGTTGGCTGCCGAAGGGCGGCAAGCCCCGGGCCGGCCCGACATCTCTCCTTGACAGCACTGCCACCGCTGGCAGTCCTGTCCGAGGCCCTCTTGAGCGTGGGTCGCTCGGTGGACAATGACGCCATGACGTTGACGATTTGGGTCGATGACTGGCAGATGCAGTGCTGCGGAGAGAATTTCAAGCCGGGGGACGTTGTCTCGTGGACGCTGCTGGAGGTCGATCCGGAGGACTATGCCGACATCGTCGGTGCCGAACGCGCGGATGAGATTGACTTCTGCGAAGAGCATCACGGCCAGGACGAGGGACACGCGCCCACCTCGGTGGAGGTGGTGTCGATCGACGAGGTGCACTGCCGTTACGGGGTGCCCCCGGGTGCCACGGACAAGGTGAACTACCCCGTTCCGGGCACGACCGTACTGGTACCGGTGGAGAAGGCAGACGGGTGGGCGAAGGCCAGGCCGGATGTCAGGTTCGCGGGCTACCTGGTGACCGCCCGGCGTGTCACCGACCTGACGGAAGGTGCGGCTGCTCGCGGTCGATGAGGAAGCCGGCGGACGCGTGCCAGATGCGTGCCAGATCGAACGGTCAACCACGGTCACTGGAGGATCGCTACGGCGTCCACCACTTGTCACAGCCGTCGCAGTGCGCAGAGGGTCTGAGCTGCGATGACGGATCAGCTGCGGGTGCCAGGCTTACAAAGCAGATGTCGGCGGTTCGAAACCGTCCGCGCCCACAGACGAGAAGCCCCCGGCCGCAGCGGCCGGGGGCTTCTCCGTGCCTTCGGGGGAGGTGCGCCGTCCCGTCGTCCGTGGCGCGGCGCGGGCCCGTACGGCTCTCAGGTGTGGTCCCGGTGAGCCGTCGTTTCCCCGTCGTTCAGGGCGTCGCTGATCTCCACGAGGCGGCTTGGGGGCAGTGCGAAGGCGTTGGCGGGGTTCCGGTGGGAGTGTCCTCCGTCGTTGATCCAGGCGCCGTCCGCCCGCCTCCAGTGGGCGTGGGCCCACTGGCCCTGGTGGTGGAGGAGCATGCGCGCCACCTCCGCGGGTTCCTCGATGACGGTGCGGGCGGCGAGTGCGGAGGTGAGGGTGGTGGCCGCGTCGTCGGGAAGCAGCGCGTCGCCGAGCGTCGGGAAGAGCAGCAGGAGGCGGGCGTCGGCGTCGTCGAGGCCTCCTGTCGTCGGCTGCCGGGCGACGGACAGCAGTTCCGGCCAGGCCGTGCCGGGTCCCATGAAGTGACCGTCGTCCACGGCGACGGTCTCCGCCGCCGGCCACGTCGGGTGATGGATCAGGTAGTCCACCCCGCGCTCCCCCTCGACGTTGCGGTAGACGACGTGGAAGGTGTGCCCCGAGCGCAGGGGCACGTCGAACACCGGCCATTCGCGCTCGTCGTGCAGCAGGTGGAGCAGGTCCGCCGCGGCGTCCCAGTCGGCGCCGAACGCGGCCCGCTGCGCGTCCTCGCTCCGCAGGCAGGTGCCGAAGTGCACCGGCCAGAACAACGGGTCGTTCAGATAGGCGGAGCCCTGGACCAGCGGGCCTTGCTCGTAACCGGGAATCTTCAGCACGGGAGGATGGTGGCACGGGGTGCTGACACCGCCTCGGGTGCGGCGCCCCCGGGCAGCCGGCCCGTGAACCGCCACCGGCTCTCGGTCGTGCCCGCCGTGGCGGCCACGCCGAAGGGGTGTGTGGTGTCGCCGGACTCGGCCCTGAGGATCGCGTCGGATCCGCGTGCGAAAGCCCCGGGCCGTGATCGGTCCGGGGCTTTTCGTGTTCGAGGCGGAGTCGTTGCGGGTCAGGCCTTGATCACTTCCACCTTCTTGTCGCCCGCCGACGCCACGACCACCGTCTTGACCGTGCCCGTCTCGCGCTCGCCGGCCGTGGCGGCGCTGGCCGCGGCGTGGCCCGCCAGGGTCACCAGGGCGGCGGCGAGGACGCCGAGGGCCATGGCGGTGTGGGTTCGTGACATCGGGGGCCTCCTTGAAGTGCCGCTGAGGGCAGAGCCGTCGGGTTCCGGGCGAACGTACCTCGTGGCGGGACCCGGGGGAATGGGCGGAGAGTTGACGGAGGCGTCGGGGCGCGGGTCTACTCCCGGCATGGCTGAGGTGGGGGACGTGCCCGAACAGGGCTTTCAGGGCGGCGAGATGACGCCGCAGCGGTACATCGAGACGAGGGTCGAGCAGTACCAGGGGTGGTACGACGCCAAGGCGACCCGCATGAAGGCGATGCACCTGCGGATGCGGACCGTGTCCGTCGTCGGCGCGGCGTTCGTGCCGGTGTTCGTGAACCTGGACCTGGGCTTCGCCCGGGTCACGGCCACGGTCCTGAGTGTGGTCGTCGTCGCCGCGGTGTCGCTGGAGAGCGTCTACCGGTACCGGGAGCAGTGGAAGAACTACCGCTCGACCGAGCAGCTCCTCGGGCACGAGCGCGTCTACTTCGAGACGAAGGTGGGGCCCTATCGCGGCCTGTCGAAGCGGGAGGCGTTCTCCGTGCTGGTCGCCCGGGTCGAGAAGGCCATCGCCAACGAGAACGCGGCCACCCTGAACGTCATGACGCTCGGCGGGCAGGTCAACTCCGACGTGCGGCAGGAAGTTCCCGCCGCCCGTACCGAGAGCGTGCTCGTGGAGAGCGTCCGGGCCGAGAGCGTGAAGGTGGAGCGCGCCCGGGGTGGCGAAGTACCCCGGGAGGGGGAGGAGTAGGGGTCTTCGGCGTGGGCCCCGGGCTCCGGGGCCCACCCCCTCAGGCGCGGTCGCGCCTCAGCACCACTTGTAGTCCACCCGCGTCGAGTTGTACGAGCAGGTGTCGACGCTCGCGCCGTTCGACTTGCGCAGCGTCGCCGTGTCGCGGTCGTTGTTCCAGACGTACGCGCCGCGGTTCTGGTAGACGTTCGCGGCGGTGTTCGTGCCGCGGCCCGTGCGGACCGTCACGATCTTGCCCTTGCCCAGGGTGAGGTTCCCGAAGGTGTACTTGTGGTTGGCCGCGTCCGTGAGCGTCCAGCCCCGCAGGTTGACCGCCGCGTTGGTCGTGTTGCGTATCTGCACGTACTCGCCGTTGAGGCTGGCGGCGGACCGGTTGTCCGTGCCGGGGCTGTCGTACCAGATCTTGTACAGGTGGACCGAACCGGCGGCCTGGGCCTGCGCGGGCAGCAGGAGGACGCCGGAGGCGGCGGCCGCGGTCAGGGCCGCGAGCGTGCGTGCACGAAGCATGGATGTCCCTCGATTTCTGCCGGATCCCCGACGGTGGAGGCCCGGCGCGCACACAGGATACGCAGCTCCTTCACCCCCTCTGCACAAGTTCCGGGAAAGCGGGGGCCGGAGGGATACGGGTGTTCTAGGGTCGGCGCATGGTCAGCGACGTCCTGCGGTTCACCGTCCTCGGATCCGCCACCCCCTACCCCCGCCCGGACAACGCCTGTTCCGGCTTCCTCGTCGAGGGCGGCGGCGCGCGGGTGTGGGTGGACGCCGGGACCGGCACCCTCGCGGAGCTCCAGCGGTACGCCGCACTCGGCGAGATCGACGCCGTGTGGCTCTCCCACCTGCACGCCGACCACAGCGCCGATCTCCTCACCGCCTCCTACGCGTTGCTGTACGGCGGACTCGACCTCCCCCTGCCGCTTCCGCTCCTCGGCCCGCCCGGCACCGCCGACCGCCTCGCCGGCTTCCTCACCAACGGGCCCGTCCGCAGCCCCGTCGAGAAGGCCTTCGCCGTCGAGGAGCTGTACGACGGGCACGTCACCCGGGTCGGCGGGCTCACCCTCCGCTCCCGGGCCGTCGAGCACGGCGGCCCGCCCGCCTTCGCCCTGCGCGTCGAGGACGGGCGGGGGCGCTCGCTCGTCTACTCCGGGGACTGCGAGCCCTGCCCCTCCCTCGTCGAACTCGCCCGTGACTGCGACCTGTTCCTCTGCGAGGCCGACGGGGAGGGGCCGGGGCACCACTCGGCCGCGCAGGCCGGGCGGAGCGCCGCCGACGCCCGGGCCCGCCGCCTCGTCCTCACCCACGTCGGGCCGGGAGCGGAACCGGCCGAGGCCGTCGCCCTCGCCGCCGCCGAGTACCCCGGGGAGATCGCCCACGCCGACCCCGGGCTGCGGTTCGTCCCCGGGGCGGACCGGGACGCCCGGATCGGGACGCCCGCCGGGCCGGGCGCGTGACGCGGACCGCTCGCGGGGCCCGCCCGGGACGGGGCCCTACGCGTCGAAGTCGTACTCCAGCACGTACGACGACGAGTCCAGCGTCATCTCGTTCAGCTCCACCGCCACCCCCGCCTCCGTGAAGGCCGTGCGGTCGATGAGGACCACCGGCGTCCCCAGCTCCAGGGCCAGCCGCTCCGACTCGTCCGCCGTCGGCATCCGGCAGCGGATCTCCTCCCGGAAGCGCACCGGCCGCCGGCCCAGCTCCGCCAGGCGCGCGTACGTGCCGCCCGGACCCGTGTCCCGTTCGGCGATCGGCGTCCCGCGCACCAGGTCGGCGGAGAGGTACGAGACGGAGAGCAGCACCGGCCTGTCGTCCAGGACGAACCGGCGGCTCCGGACGCAGACGGGCGCGCCCGGCGGCAGGTTCAGCGCCTCCGCGACCCGGGCGCCGGCCTCCGCCTCGCCCACCTCGATCCGGTCGACCACCAGGTCCCGGTCCTCCACGTCCGCCGACCAGACCGAGCGGCCGCCGCCCCAGTGGTCGCCCGCCAGGCGCGGGATGCCCCGGCGGCGCAGCGGGCGGAAGACGCGGACGAACACCCCGGAGCCCTTGCGCGCCTCGGCGAGTCCCTCGGTCCGCAGGACCGAGAGGGCCTGCCGGGCCGTCATCCGCGCCACCTCGTAGGTCGTCATGAGGTCGTTCTCGCCGGGGAGCCGGTCGCCCGGCGCGAAGGCGCCCGAACGGATCGCGGCCCTCAACTCGTCCGCGATCCGCTGGTACTTGGGCCGTCGAGCGCTGTCCTGGTCAGTCACGGGTGGACCACTCCCTTCATCTGCGGGACACCCTACGGCGCACCCCTCGACGCGGAAGCACACGTGTACGCCGTCCCGACCGGTCGATCCATCCATCGGGGGACATCTCTAGAGATACGTTGACAGGGCGGGTCCGCCGCGCTTCCCTGAGTGTCCCCATGCTTCAGGTTCGGGACGGAGGGGACGCGTGCAGCCACTGCCCGAGGTCGGTGACCTCGTCCGTGACACCGCCACCGGGCGGGTCGGTTTCTATCTGGACAGCGTCTCCGGGCGCTTCCGCATCCGCGCCGTCCACGGCGGCACCGAGTGGGAGGCCGAGCCCGTCGACGTCCAGCCCGCCACGCCCCTGCACGAGCTGCGGGCCCGCACCGCCGAGATCAACGCACGGAGCAGACGCGGCCTCGGCGGCGTCGGGGCGTAGGGGCGGGGGTCCGGGCCGGCGCGGTTGTCGGGCCGGCGCGGTTGTCGGTGGGGCGCGCCACACTGGAGGCATGTGCCGCAGCATCAAGACGCTCCGCCCGCCCGCACTGCCCGAGGAGGCGACCGAGGACGACATCCGCGCCGCCGCCCTCCAGTACGTCCGCAAGATCTCCGGCTTCCGCGCCCCCGCCGCCCACAACCGCGAGGTCTTCGAGCGGGCCGTGGACGAGGTCGCCGAGGCCACCGCGAGACTCCTCGACGGCCTGGAGGTGCGCGGGGCGCACCCGCACCCGGCGGTCAGGAAGCGGGCGCCGGAGCCTCGGCCGGACGCCGTATGAGGTACGCGGCGAGGCCGCCCGCCAGGAAGAGCGCGAGGGTCGACACCCCCGCGCTGAACCAGGTCGCGCCCAGCCACTGACCGCCCAGCCAGCCGAGCCCCACGCTGTACGACGCCCAGACCACGCCCGCGAGCGCCGACCACGGCAGGAACTCCTTGCTGCGCCGCTTCGCCGCGCCCGCGCCCAGCGAGACCACCGAGCGGCCCGCCGGGGCGAAGCGCGCGAGGACCACGAGCAGTCCGCCGCCCCGGACGAGGGCGGTGCCGAGACGTTCCTGCGCCAGGGTGAGGCGCCGTGAGCGCGCTATCGCCCGGTCCAGCCTGGCCCCGCCCCGGCGCGCCAGCCGGTACGCGAGGAAGTCGCCGAGCACCGAGGCCGTGGCCGCGCAGAGCAGCAGGGGGAGGAGCGACGGCACGTCGGGGGAGGTCGCGGTGGCCGTCGCGGCGGTCGCCGCCGTGGCCGCGGTGATCACCAGGAAGCCGCTCGGCAGCACGGGCAGGAAGACGTCGAGCAGGATCGACGTCGCCACCACCGGGTAGATCCATGGACCGGCGGTGAGCGACCGCAGCGAGCCCAGGCTGTCGAGCAGATTCACAGGGGCAGAGCCTACGCGGAACGGGGGATCCGCCGCCGGGTGGGTGCCCGGCCGGTGCCGACGCCCGGTGCCGACGCCCGGAGGGGCCCGGTGCCGACGTCCGGAGGGGTGCCGGCCCCGGTGCGCGACGCCGGTGTTCGGACGTGCGGGAACGTGCGGGAACGTGCGGGAACCTGAAGGGAATCGTCCGGTACGGGGGCCGGCACCGGGTGCGCACCCGTACGGAAAGGGCCGGAATCCGCGCTGTGGACACCGGCCCTCTCCTGTAGGACGCCGAGGCTCGTGCAGCCTCCCGGTCCTGTACGTCCTCCGGGCCCGTGGGCCGGGTTCGGGTCAGGCCGTGACCGGCGCGGCCTGCTCCTCGCGCTCCTCGGTCTTCCTCTCCCGCACCGTCACGGCCGCGCCGTCGCGGGCCCCGGCCCCGAAGAGCCGGTCCAGGGCCAGTGCGCCCGGTCCGGTGAAGACGAGCAGCAGGAAGACCCAGCAGAACAGGGCCGAGGGCTCGCCGCCGTTCTGCAGCGGGAAGAGGGCCTCGGGCTGGTGGACCTTGAAGTACGCGTACGCCATGGAGCCCGAGGCGAGGAAGGCGGCGCTGCGGGTGCCGAGGCCGAGCAGGACCAGGCCGCCCGCGACGAGCTGGATCACCGCCGCGTACCAGCCGGGCCAGGTGCCCGCCTCGACCGTGCCGCCGCCGTGGGCCCCGCCGAGGACGCCGAAGAGCGAGGCGGCGCCGTGGCAGGCGAAGAGCAGGCCGGCGACCATGCGGAAGAGGCCGAGCGCGTACGGCTGGGCCCGGTTCAGGCGGGCCGCGAGGCCGGCCGTCCCCTCGGCGCCGGCGCCGGTGCTCGCGGCGGCCGTCTTCCCGGGCGTGGCTGGGCTGCCGGGATTGCTGGTGTTGCTCATGGGGTGGACTCCTTCGGTCTGGCCTCGTCCGTCGGCGGACGAGATGGGGGACGGAACCGATGAGACCGTAGGTTAGGGTTGCCTCACTAGTACTTGCAAGTTCAACATAGGACCGCCGGGAAGTGTGCGGTCGTGTTCACTTCCCGGCAATCCCGCCGTGACGTTTCTTCAAGTGGGTTGGTGTCAGCAGCCGTTGAGGGCGGACTGGAGGGCGCTCTTCTCGGCGGAGTCGACGCTCAGGTTCCAGTGGTACTTCACGTGCACCCAGGCCCTGACGTACGTGCAGCGGTAGGCCGTCCGCGAGGGCATCCACTTCGCCGGGTCGAGGTCGCCCTTGGCCTGGTTGACGTTGTCCGTGACGGCTATGAGCTGCGGCCGGGTCAGGTCGTTGGCGAAGGACTGGCGCTGGGCGGTGGTCCAGGAGTTGGCGCCGGAGCGCCAGGCCTCGGCGAGCGGGACCATGTGGTCGATGTCGAGGTCCGACGCGGCGGTCCAGGTGGCGCCGTCGTACTCGGAGTACCAGCTGCCGCCGGTGGCGGCACAGGAGGAGTCCGTGACGACGTTCTTCCCGTCCCGCTTGAGGACGGTCTCGCGGGTGTTGCAGGCGCCGGACTGGGTGATCCAGTGCGGGAAGAGGTCCCGGCTGTAACCCGAGGTGGAGCCCTCCGCCTTCACCGTGAGGGCGGCCAGGTAGGTGCGCGCGGTCGCGGCGCTGACCGGGGTGGGCATGGCGGCCTGGGCGGCGGGCGCGGTGGCGAGGAGACCGGTGACGGTGAGGGCGGCCGAGGTGGCGAGCACGGCGAGTCGACGCGCGTAGACATTGCGGACGGTCATGTGAACTCCCTTGACGTGGGGGGACCTTGGCGGGCCGTCCCCGTGGGCGCCGGGCTGCGGCCCGGTCATCGTGGCGGCGCCAGGTTTCCGTACGGGGTGCGCCAGGTAACAGCGTGACGACATGGGCACGTCACATCAAGGGGTGTGCGTGTTCTGACGGAGCGCCAGATTCCGCTCGGCGGTCGGGGGTTGGGGGAGTCGAGCGCCCGGGGGGTGCCCCGGCCCCC
>NZ_LGEG01000243.1 GCF_001280125.1 Streptomyces sp. NRRL F-6492 | reverse complement strand
GTTCCCGGCGGCGCCCGCCGCCCCCGCGGCCGCGGCCCTCGACCTCTCCCTCCCCCCGCGCGGCCTCCTCGCCGGCGATCCCCGCCGCGAGCGGGCGCCGCCCGGCGGGCCCCACGTCCCGAGGGACCCCCGGGGCCCTCCCCCCACCCGGCACAGCTGACGTTCCCCCGCGTCGCCGTCCGGGCCCCCGGCATGTCCACGGGCCGGTCGCCGACGCGCTTCCGACCGTACGTCCGGCACGGGAACGGCCCGCGCCCCCTCCGGGGCGGCGCCCGGCCGGCCCGTGCGCTGCCTGTGGAGTACCCATGTCCTCTCGTGCCGCGCTGTGGCGCGCGCTCCTCGCGCTCGCCGTCGTCGCGCTCTCCCTCTGGATCACCCTGACCACCCCGCCCCGCCTCGGACTCGACCTGCGCGGCGGCACCCGCATCGTCCTGCAGACCGAGGACGGCCCCATCACCCGCGCCGACGCCGCGGCCACCGACCGCGCCCTGGAGGTGCTCCGCAAGCGCGTCGACGGACTCGGCGTCGCGGAGCCCTCCCTCGCCCGCTCCGGCGAGCGCCGCATCGTCGTCGAACTCCCCGGCCTGCGCGACCCGCGCAAGGCCGCCGAGACCATCGGCCGCACGGCCCAGCTCACCTTCCACGCCGTCACCGGCGAGGCGGGCGGACCGGCCGGACCGGCCGCCGCAGACGGCACGCGCGTCCTCGCCGACCCCGACGCGCCCGGCCGCTTCCTCTCCCTGGCCGCCCCCGCCCTCACCGGCGACGGGGTCGAGAGCGCGGAGGCCGTCCTCGACACCACGAGCGTCCGGGGCTGGACCGTCGACCTCTCCTTCCGCGACCGGGCCGCGGGCGACTGGGCCCGGATCACCGGCGAGGCCGCCTGCGCCTCCCCCGGGGACCCGGCCCGCAGGGTCGCCGTCGTCCTCGACGACCGGATCGTCTCCGCGCCCGGCATGCAGACGGGCGTCCCCTGCGGGGCGGGCATCGGCGGCGGCTCCGCGCAGATCACCGGCGGCTTCTCCGGCCAGGAGGCCCGCGACCTCGCCGCGCTCGTCCAGGGCGGCGCGCTGCCCGTCCCCGTGACGACGGTCGAGCAGAGCACCGTGGGCCCGACGCTCGGCGCGGAGGCGATCCGGGCCAGCGCCCTGGCGGCGGTGATCGGCCTGGCCTGCACCGGGCTCTTCGTCATCGCCGTCTACCGGCTCCTCGGCCTCCTCGCCACCGTCGCCCTCCTGCTGTACGGCCTGATCTCGTACGCCGCCGTGGTCGCCCTGGGCGCCACCCTCACCCTGCCCGGCCTCGCCGGCTTCGTCCTGGCCATCGGCATCGCCGTCGACGCCAACGTCCTGGTCTTCGAACGGGCCAGGGAGGAGTACGCGGCCCTGGGCCGGTCCGCCGGGCGCGATCTGCGGCGGCCGGTGACGACGGCGTTCGGCAAGGTGTGGAGCGCGGTCGCGGACTCCCACGTCACCACCCTGCTCGCCGCCGGGCTGCTGTTCGTCTTCGCCACCGGCCCGGTCAAGGGCTTCGGCGTGACGCTCGCCGTCGGTGTCGTGACCTCGCTCCTCACCGCCATGGTGATCACCCGGCTCCTCGCCGACGCGGCGCTCCGGCTGCCCGCCGTGCGCCGGCGGCCGGCGGTGACCGGCATGGCCGGGCTCGGCCGTCTGCGGACCCGTCTGACCCGGCGCGTCCCGCGCCTGACGGCCCACCGCCGCCGCTGGCTGACCGGCTGCGCCGGCCTCCTCCTGGTGGCCCTCGCCGGGATCGGCGTCCGGGGCGTGGAGTTCGGCGTCGAGTTCACCGGCGGCCGGGTCGTCCAGTACGCGGCCGACCGCCCGGTGGACGCCGACGCGGCCCGCGCGGCCGTCGCGGCCGCCGGCTTCTCCGACGCCGTCGTGCAGACCACCGGCGACGGGGACGTGTCGGTACGGGTGAAGGAGACCGGCGACGGCGAGCAGCGGGAGATCCGGGAGGCGCTCACCGGGGTCGCCGGACCGGTGACGGTCGAGCGCGACGACCTGATCGGCCCGAGCCTGGGCAGCGAGCTGCGCACCCACGCCCTGCTCGCGCTCGGCCTGGCGGTCGCGGCCCAGCTCCTCTATCTGACCGTGCGGTTCCGCTGGACGTACGCGACGGCCGCCGTCGCCGCCATGGCCCAGGACGTCCTCCTGGTGATCGGCCTGTTCGCCTGGCTGGGCAAGCCGGCGGACAGCGTGTTCCTGGCCGCGCTGCTGACCGTCGTCGGCTACTCGGTGAACGACTCCGTCGTGGTGCTCGACCGGCTGCGGGAACTGCGGCGGCGCGGCGGCGTACCGCTGACCGACCTGGCCGACCGGGCGGTGGCCCAGACCCTTCCGCGCACGGTCAACACGGGCATGGGCGCGCTCTTCGTCCTGGTGGCGCTCGCCGTCCTGGGCGGGGACTCGCTGACGGACTTCTCGGTCGCGCTGCTGGCCGGTGTCGTCCTGGGCATGGCGTCCACCGTCTTCACCGCCGTCCCGCTGGCCGTGACCCTGGAGACCCGTCGTCCGGCCCCCGCCCCGGCGGCTCCCGCACCGCGCCGCCGTACGGGCGCCGTCGTCTGACCCCGCTCCCGTCACCCCGCCCGTACGGCGGGGTGACGGGGAGGCGTTCAGAGCTTCGCGAGCTCCTCCGCGACCAGCCGGAGCCGCTCGGCGGGCAGCATGCCGCCCGCCATGGCGGCGACGTCGATCAGCGGGGTCGGCCCCAGGAACTGCAGGAGCTCCGAGTCCGCGATCCCGGGCAGGTGCCGCCGGAGCACCTCCACCGCCACCGGATCGCCGATCAGCGCCGCCACCGGGGTCCGCAGGGACAGGCGCCCCTCCGGGTAGTCCTCGGCGCGCGGCAGCGGCAGCGAGGCCCGCCGGGCCTGCTCGCGCTGCGCCCGTACGAGCAGGTGATCCCCGGTCACCGGCCCCTCGGCGGGCAGTCCGAGCCGCGCGTACTGGCTCGGCGGCGCCTCCGTGGCGCGCATCAGCTCCACGAGCAGCGTCGCGAGCCGCAGCTCCGTCGCGTCGTCGACGACCGGGTCCAGCTGCTCGGGGTCCGTCTCCAGGTCGAACAGCAGGGTGCCGTGCTGGTACGGGTTGACGAAGGTCCGGCCCGGCATCCGCAGGGTGCGGACGCCCTTGGTGAAGCCGAACGGCTCGGCGAGCTCCAGGTCCGCCAGCTCGGCGGGCGTGAAGCGGCCCCGCATGTGCGTCGGCATCAGCGTGTGCTCCTCCAGCGGGGTGTTGGAGGCGGCGACGGGCGCCCGCATGTAGACGTACCGGCCGTCGGTGACGTTCACGTGCCCGCCGTGGATGCCGAAGAGCCCGGCCTCGCGCACGGCGGGGGACCCGGCGGCGAGGGGCAGCGGGGAGCCCTGCATGTCGTCCGGGCGTCCGACGCCGAAGAACTCCAGGAGCGTGGGGGCCAGGTCGACGGTCTGCACCAGGGCGTCGCGCCGCTCGCCCGCGCCGCCCGCGCGCGGGTCCCAGACGAACAGCGGCAGATGGACCAGCTCGTTGTACCAGGGCTGTACGGACTTGCCCCACCAGCCCTTCTCGCCGAGCAGCAGTCCGTGGTCGGTGTTCACGACCAGGAGCGTGTCGTCCCACAGTCCGTGCTCGTCCATGGCGTCCAGGACCCGGCCGAGCGAGTGGTCGCACATGGAGAGCAGGGCGGCGTACTCGTACCCGGCGTGCGCGACCTGCTCGTCGCTCTCCACGACCCGCTTGTAGTCGGGCCAGTCGAAGTGCGGCCCGTCGTAGGCGTGCGGGTAGAGGTCCTTGTAACGCTGGTGGCTGAAGAACGGCTCGTGCGGGTCGAAGGTCTCGATCTGCACGAACCAGCGGTCCTCGGCGCTGTTGGTGCGGATGAACTCCAGGCCCGCGTCGAAGGTGAGGGTCTGCGGGTGCAGGTCCTCGGTCGCCATGTGGGGCCGGTTCACCCAGTCCTGCCGGTAGACGGCCGAACGGATCCGCTTCAGGTCCTCGGGGATCTCCGGCTCCGCGACCTGCCCCTTCCACGGGTCGCCCTCCTGCCCCCGGAAGAACTCCCAGGTGCTGTACCGGCCGTGGTAGGTGGCGCCGCCGTCCTCCCAGTAGTGCGGGTGGTCGCTGGCGAGGTGGGTGTGGACGCCGTTCTGCTTGAGCAGCTCGGGCATCGAGTCGTCGAACGGTTCGAGCGGCCCCCAGCTGCGGTGCAGGAAGTTGTACCGCCCCGTGTGCAGTTCGCGGCGGGCCGGCATGCACGGCATCGATCCGGCGTAGGCCCGGTCGAAGGTCACCGCGCGCGCGGCGAGCCGCGCGAAGTTCGGGGCGTGCGTCCGCTCGCCTCCGTACGGCGGCAGCATCCGCCGGTTGAGACTGTCGAACATGACCATGATCGCCCTCATCGGACGGACTTCCCTTCTGTCGGGTCCGCGAGGAGGGTGCGCGTCCGTTCCAGCCACTCCACCCAGCGGTCCACCGAGGCGGCTCCGTACCGGTGCATCTCCTCGAAGACCCGCCGGGTCAGCTCCTGGTCCACCTCGGGCAGCGGGTCCTCGAAGACGAGGGTCCGGTCCCGGTCGCGGCTGCGGGCGATCTGCTCGCGCCGGTGGGCGAGTTCGGTGTCGATCAGCCGCAGGGCCGCCTCCCGCTCCAGGGAGGCGGCGAAGGCGAACCGGGTGAGGAAGTCCGGGTCCTGGAAGCGGCCGGTCGGCTCGTACGGGGAGCGCACCCAGGTGAGGAGGGCCTCGCGGCCCACCTCCGTCAGCCGGTACACCTTGGCGTCCGGCCGTCCCTCGCGGGGGTCGACCCGGTAGTCCACCAGGCCGTCGGCGACCATCCGGCCGAGGAGCCGGTAGATCTGGCTGTGGTGGATCCGCGAGCGGATGAACCGCCCCTCCGTCTCGACCCACTTGAGCAGGTCGTACCCGGAGAGGGGACGGAACGACAGCAGGGCGAGCAGCCCGTACTCCAGGGCCATGCCTCCTCCTCGCCGACTATGTGCGGAATCACGTATGTGCCTTGATTCCTATCGGTGCCGGGGAGGAGGGGCAACGGCTCCGGCCGCCTGTTGGCGAGGCGTTCACAATCGGCGCGCCGGGAGGGCCGGGAGGTCAGCCCGGCAGCTCCGCCTCGATCAGGTCGGCGGCGTGCCGGGTGCCGCCCTCGCGGGCCATCGACTCCTGGATCTCGCGCGCGCGGCGGGCCACCTCGGGATCGCCGGCGAGCGCGAGGACGGCCTCCCGCAGCCGCTCGGGGGTCACCTCCGCCAGCGGCAGGTGGCGCGCCACGCCCAGGGACCGGAGCATGTCGGCGTTCCCGAACTGGTCGGTGGCCAGCGGCACGGCCACCATGGGGGTGGCGGTGGCCAGGCCCTCCTGGCTGCCGCCCGCGCCCGCGTGGGTGACGAAGGCGTCGGCCTGCCGCAGGATCGACAACTGGGGCACCCAGGAGTGCACTTCGACGTTGTCCGGCAGGGCGCCGAGTTCGGACGGGTCGACGAACTTGCCGATCTGCAGGACGACGTGCCAGCCCGGCAGGTCGCCGAAGGCCTCGACGCAGGCCCGGTAGAAGCCGGGCTGCTTGGTGAAGGCGGAGCCCAGGGAGACCAGGAGCACCTTCTCCGCGCCGGCCGGCCGCCGCCACTCGCCCTGGTCGGCGCGCTCGCCCTGGCAGGCGCCGACGAAGGTGTAGACGGACTCGTCGACCCGGTCGGCCTGCGGCTGGAGGACGCGCGGGATGAGGACGACCGCGCGGCGCGGCCGGGCGACGAACCGGTCGGGGTGGGTGTCGACGCCGTGTCCGGCGAGCCACTCCTCGAACCGGGCGTAGTACGCCTTGCCGCGCGGCGAGGCCTTGAGTTCGGCGTACATCGGCGCGGCGACCTCCTCCTCGTACCCCTCCCACGGCACGAGGTTCGGCCAGAGGGAGACGGCGGGGACGCCCCACGTGTGGGCGAGGACGGGGGCCGGGTACGAGGTGATGTCGTGGAGCACCAGGTCCGGCCGGTCCCCGTCGAAGGCCTCGGCGAGCTGGGGGAGCGCCTGCACGGCGTCGGCCAGGAACGGCTCGATGTTGTCGATGAGTTCGGTGCCCCAGGCCTCCGGGTCCGCGTCGGTCGGCAGCGTCGAGGTGTAGACGACGGGGGTGGCCCCGGTCTCGGCGACCTTGGCGGCGAAGGAGGCGGGGACGGCGTAGCTGACGCGGTGGCCCCGGGCGACGAGCTCGCGGATGACCTCCAGACTGGGGTTCACGTGGCCGTGGGCGGCGATGGAGAACATGGCGATGTGGGCGGGAGAAGCGGTGGTCATGACGATCACCTTAGACGAGACGATACGTATCGTCTAGATGTTTTGACGAAAAGGCGGGCGCGCCGGTCCGGTGCCCGACGGGCGGCGTTCACCGTCCGGAGCGGTGGACGTCTCCCCATATTGACGCGGTCATGTCACGATGACGCGTGCCGTGCGGCGCCCCGCGACGCCGTACGGCCCCCGCACGCCACCGCCCGACGCCGTCCGACCCAAGGGGACGCAGTTGAAGACACCCGCGTACGCCGCCCGGGGCGCCCTCGCCCTCGCCGGCGCCCTCGCGCTGGTCATCGCCCTCCCGAGCAGCGCGCTCGCCGCACCGCCCCCCGCCCTGCCCGGCAACGCCGACGCACTGGAACAGGCCTTCCAGCCCGCCTTCGACTACGACACGGACGGCTGCTACTCCACCGCCGCGATCGGCCCCGACGGCACGCTCAACGGCGGCCTCAAGCCGTCCGGCGCCCTCAACGGCCAGTGCCGCGACGCCTCCGACCTCGCCGGCACCAACGGGTACTCCCGCGCGAAGTGCAACAACGGCTGGTGCGCGATCCTCTACGCCCTCTACTTCGAGAAGGACCAGGCGGTGGCCGGCAGCGGCCTCGGCGGACACCGCCACGACTGGGAGCACGTCGTGGTGTGGGTGCGCGACGGCCGGGCGGAGTACGTCTCCACCTCCGCCCACGGCGACTTCGACACCTACGCCCGCGACCGGATCCGCTGGGACGGCGACCACCCCAAGGTCGTCTACCACAAGGACGGCATCGGCACCCACTGCTTCCGCCCCGCCGGCACCGACGACGAACCGCCCGAGAACCACCGGCGCACCTGGCAGTTCCCGACCCTGGTCGGCTGGAACGGCTACCCCGCCGGCATCCGCGAGAAGCTCGTCGCGGCCGACTTCGGCAGCGCGCACTTCGGCCTCAAGGACGGCAGCTTCGCCGCCCACCTCGCCAAGGCCAAACCCGCCGGGATCACCTTCGACCCGAACGGCTGACCCGACCCCCTCCGGTCGCTCACGAAGGGATGAATCCCCGGCGATGGCGCCCCGCCGGACGCGGCGGGGCGCCACGCTGCCGACGTGCGCAGAGAAGGCAACAAGGTCGTTCCCGGACAACGGAACGCCCCACGGGCACCCGGAACGGGCCGGGCCGCGAACACCCGGCCCCGGCCGCCGTACCCGGCCCCCTCCGCGGAGGCGCGCCTCCGCTACTGGTTCGACACCACCCTCGCCCGCGGCATACCGGCGCTCTGCGGCTGGCTCGCCCTCGGCTGCCTGGCGCTCGTCGTCCCCGTCAGCGCCCTCCTCGTGTGGACCGACCAACGCGCCCCCGCCACCCTCGGGTCGAGGATCGCGGCGGTCTGGCGCAGCACCGGACAGACCATGCGCCTGGGCGGCGAGGTCGGACCGCCCCTGCGCGTCGTCCTGTCCGTGCTCCTCGCCCTCATCGCCCTCCTGTACGTCTCCACCCTGGTCAGCCTGATCACCACCGGCCTCACCGACCGGCTGATGGCCCTCGACCGGGGCCGGGCCGTGATCCTGGAGCGCGGCCACACCGTCGTCCTCGGCTGGTCCGAACAGATCCCGACCGTCGTCTCCGAACTGGCCGCCGCCCACACCGACCGGTACCGCCGCGTGATCGCGGTCCTCGCCGACCGGGACAAGGCCGCCATGGAGGAGGACCTCCACACCACCGCCCGCGCCACGGGCCGCACCCGCGTCCTGTGCCGCACCGGCCGTCCCGCCGACCCCGTCGCCCTCGCCCGGGTGAGCCCGGCCACCGCGGACTGCGTCCTCGTCCTGCCGCGCGACGACCCCCGGGACGACGCCGAGACCGTCAAGACCCTGCTCTCCCTCTCCGCCTCCCTGGGGGAGGACCGGCGGGTCCGCGTCGTCGCCGCCGTCCGCGACGACCGCCACCTCGCCGCCGCCCGGCTGGCCGGCGGCCCCCGGACCACCGTCCTGGACGTGGACGACATCTCGGCCCGGCTCGTCGTCGACTGCGCCCGGCAGCCGGGACTCTCCCTCGTCCACCAGGAACTCCTCGACTTCGCCGGACACGAGTTCCACACCCTGCGCGACCCCCGCCTGCCCGGCCTGACCTTCGAGGAGGCCGCCGGGGCCTGCCCGGAGTCCATCGCCGTCGGCATCGCCCACGACGACGGGACCGTGGCGCTCAACCCGCCCCTCCCCGCCCGGTTCCGGGACGGCGACGGCCTCCTCGTGATCGCCCGGGACGCGTACTCCACCCGGCTGGCCGACCTCTCCGTGCCCCACGACCCGAGGGCCCTCACCCCCGCGCCGCACCCGGCCCCCGCCCCGGCCGAACGGATCCTCCTCCTCGGCTGGAACCGCAGGGCGCCCCGGATCGCCGACCAGCTGTCACGCCGTACACCGCCCGGCTCGACCCTCGACGTCGTGGCCGGTCCGCGTGGTGCGACGGCCGCCGCCGTCCGGTCCGTCGCCGCGGCCCTCGCCCCCCGCATGCCGGTCCACCACCACCCCGGCGACCCCGCGCTGCGGTCGACGACGGACGCCCTCGACCTCACCGGCTACGACGTGGTGATCGTGCTCGGCCCCGACCCCCGCCCCGGCCGCGGCGACCCGGACGACCGGACGCTCGTCACCCTCCTCCACCTGCGGGCCAGGGAGGAGGAGAGCGGCCACCACGTGCCCGTCGTCACCGAGATGGCCGACGACCGCAACCGGCTGATCGCGCCCCGGGCCTCCGGAGCCGACTTCGTCGTCAGCGGCAGGCTCGTCGGCCTCCTCATGACCCAGATCTCCCAGAACCCCCACCTGACCGCCGTGTTCGAGGAACTCCTCTCCCCGGCCGGCAACACCCTCCACCTCCGCCCGGCCGCCCACTACGTCACCACCGGCCGGACGACCTCCTTCGCCGCCGTCGCCGCGTCGGCCGCCCGCCGCGGCGAATGCGCCATCGGCTACCGCTCCGCGACCGCGCCCGGCCACGGAACGCGTCTCAACCCGCCCAAGACCCGCGTACGGTACTGGCACGCGCGGGATCAGGTCGTCCTCATCGCGCCGGGCGACTGACCCCCGGATCGGCCCTCTCGGCCGCATCCGGGAACACCTAGGGTGGACACGACGTCATGGCGGGTGGACGCGCGCGTGAACACGGGGGGAAACGATGACGACGAAGGCCGGCGACGGCGACGACTGTGCCGTGCCCGAGGGCGGCCTCATGCAGGTCGGCTACGCGTGGGACGAGGGGGAGGGACTCACGGCCGAGGCCCGCGACCACGCCACCGCCTTCCTGGAGAAGGCCCGCACCGTCTGGGGCGTGCCCGTCTCCGCGCGCGCGACGGAGCTGACGCGGCTGGTCGTCAGCGAACTGGTCACGAACGCCCGCAGGCACGCCCCGGGCCCGGTCCTGCTGCAACTGCGCATCGTCGCCGGGACCGTGGACGTGGTGGTGTGGGACAGCGAGCCCACGGTGCCGGAGGCCCACGCCGCCGATCCGGACCGGATCGGTCAGCACGGCCTGGAGATCGTCAAGGCCGTCGCCCAGGACCTCCGCGTCCGGCGGGAGCCGGTCGGCAAGCGCATCACGGCCCGCATCGACCTGGCCTGAACCCGCTCCTCCCGGACGCGGGGAGCGCGGCCCGGCGCCGTCAGGGGCGCGGCCGGGCGGCGGTGTCGAGGTAGAAGGCGTCGATGCTCTGGACGGCCTGCTCGAACTCCTCCAGGTTGACCGGCTTGGTCACATAGGCGTTGGCGTGGCTGCTGTACGCCCCGGTCACGTCGTCGGGCGCCGTCGACGTGGTCAGGACGACCACGGGAATGGTCTGGAGGCTCTCGTCGGACTTGAGGACCTTCAGCAGCTCCCGGCCGTTCATCCGGGGCATGTTCAGGTCGAGGACGATGAGGTCGGGCCGTGCGGTGTTCGGGTCGCGCAGGTGTTCGAGGGCGGCGACCCCGTCGGTGACCTGGACCAGATTGCGGGCCCCGCGCTCGGAGAGTGCCTCCTCGATGAGCATGGCGTCGGCGACGTCGTCTTCGACGAGCAGGACGTCGAAGGGGCGGGCGGGGGTGGTCATGATCGGTTGCTCCGTGGGTTTGTCGTGTGAGTGGTCGAAGAGCCCCGGCCAGCGGCGGCGGGCGCCCTGGCGGGTCATGCCGCAGGCCGCGCCGATCTGCGGATAGCCGGCTCCCGCGCGGGCGGCGGCCGTGACCGCCTCCTGCTGGAGCCGTTCGGCGGCCTTCTGGACGTGGTCCAGGACGTGGAGCAGGGCCAGGGCCTGCGCGCGGTCGTCCGGTGCCGGGCGCGAGTGATCGTTCAGGAGACGCTGGACGAGGCGCTGCGCGAGCTCGCCGACCGCCGTCTCCGCGGCGGCGGCCGTTTCCTGCGGAGTGGTCCGCAACACGAAGTTCTTGCCTGGCACACCCGGCACTCTAGGTCCCCGGGCAGCCCGGCGACAACAACCGTTGTCGCCCATTACAGTGATCGCGCCGCACCTTCGCGGCTGTCGCAGCAGAGGAGTCCGCACCATGACCGGCGATGGGAAGCGATCGCGTGAGCGGGGACTGTCCGCATGGACGACCCGGCGGTGGCTTCGCGTGGGCGCGGCCATATCCCTGGTCGTCCTGACCCTGCTCGGAGTGACGGGCGGCTGGATCCTCTCGCGCACCGAGTCGCTCAGCAAGGAACTCGTGGACGTGCGGTCCCCCGCGCTCACCACGGCCATCCGGCTGGAATCGGCCGTCCTCAACCAGGAGACCGGGATCCGCGGCTACGGGCTGACCGGCAACCCGGACTTCCTCGCCCCCTACCGGGAGGGGGTCGCCGAACAGGAGTCGCGGACCGCCCAGCTCTCCGGGCTCCTCGCCGGCGACCGGGCCGCCCTGGCCGACTTCGAAACCGTGCGCGTGGCCGTGACCGCCTGGCAGGAGCGGATCGCGCGACCGATCGCCGCCGCGCCGCCCGGCTCGTCCTCGCCGCTGGCCGTCCAGCGGGCGGCCGAGGGCAAGGAGAGCTTCGACACCGTGCGCGCCGCCCTGGGCGAGCAGCAGGAACGGCTGCGCGCGGAGCGCCTCCGCACCAGGGACGAGCTGATGAACACGATGGGCGTCCGGAACTGGGTGTTCGGCGCCATCGCGATCCTCATCGCCGTGCTGACGGCCCTGATCTTCGAAGGGCTGCGCCGGGGCATCAACGAACCCCTCGACCGGCTCGGCGCGGATGCCCGCGCCATCGCCGGCGGCGACTTCGAGCACCCCATCACCCCGTCCGGCCCCGCCGACCTGCGGCGCCTCGGCGAGGAGATCGACTTCATGCGCCGCCGCCTGGTGCGGGAACTCGCCTTCACCGAGGAGGCGCGCCTGCGCCTCGACGCCCAGGCCGCGGACCTCCAGCGCTCCAACGCCGAACTGGAGCAGTTCGCGTACGTGGCCTCGCACGACCTCCAGGAGCCGCTGCGCAAGGTCTCCAGCTTCACCCAGCTCCTCCAGCGGCGCTACGGAGGACAGCTCGACAGCCGGGCCGACCAGTACATCGACTTCGCCGTCGACGGGGCGAACCGGATGCAGGTCCTCATCAACGACCTGCTCGACTTCTCCCGCGTCGGACGCCTGCACAACGCCCACCAGAGCGTCGACCTCGACGAGGTCCTGGAGCGGACCCTGTCCGCACTGAGCGTCGGCATCGAGGAGTCCGGGGCGAAGATCACGCACGACCCGCTGCCGGCCCTGGTCGCCGACCCCACCCAGATGGGGATGCTCTGGCAGAACCTGATCGGCAACGCGGTGAAGTTCCGCCGCCCGGACGAAGCGCCGAGGATCCGCGTCACGGCGGCCCGGGAGGGCGAACTGTGGCGGTTCACCGTCACCGACAACGGCATCGGCATCGCCCCGGAGTACGCCGACAAGGTCTTCGTGATCTTCCAGCGGCTGCACACCAAGGACGTGTACTCCGGCAGCGGCATCGGCCTCGCCATGTGCAAGAAGATCGTCGAGTTCCACGGCGGCACCATCGCCGTCGACACCGAGTACCGCCACGGAGCGCGCATCACCTTCACCCTGGCGACCGAGCCGCCGCAGACCCCCGAACCGGCCGCCCTGCCGCAGGCCGTCCGCTCCGGCACGGAGCCGACGCGATGACCACCACCGCGATCGGCCGGGCCCCGGCGCCCCACGAACCGACGTACCGCATCCTCCTGATCGAGGACGACCTCGGCGACGCCCTGCTCGTCGAGGAACTCCTCCACGACACGGGACTGCGCTTCGAGCTGACCACCCGGACCACCCTGGCCGGGGCCCGCGCCGAACTGGCCGGCACGCCGATCGACTGCATCCTCCTCGACCTGCACCTGCCCGACGTGTCGGGCACCGACGCGGTCACCACGGTCCGGGCCATGGCCCCGCACACCGCCGTCATCGTCCTGACCGGCCTCGCCGAGGCGCAGGCGGGCCCCGACGCCATGGCCGCCGGAGCCCAGGACTACCTCGTCAAGGGAAAGGTCGAGGCGGACCTGCTGCACCGGACGGTCCGCTACGCCGTCTACCGCAGCGAGACCGAACGCGCGAACTCCGAAGCCCAGGCCGCCCGGCTGCGGGCCGAGGAGAACGCCCGCCTGGAGCGCGGCCTGCTGCCCCAGCCGATCCTCGACACCTCCACGGTGAAGGTGACCTCCCGCTACCTGCCGGGCGCCACCCTGGCCCTGCTCGGCGGGGACTTCCTCGACGTGGTGGAGGGCGACGACGGACTGCTGCACGCCGTCGTCGGCGACGTCAGCGGACACGGGCCCGACGCCGCCGCGCTCGGCGTCTGCCTGCGGATCGCCTGGCGCTCCCTCGTGCTCGGCGGACACCGCGGCGACGACCTGCTGCACCTGATGGAGCGCATCCTGCTCGCCGAGCGCGGAGGCCAGCAGATGTTCGCCACCTGCACCCTCCTCACCCTCGACCAGAACGCCGGCACCGCCACCCTGCACCTCGCCGGCCACCACGAACCGCTCCTCACCACGCCCGGGGGGACCCGGGAGCTGGACGCCGCCCACGGCATCGCCCTGGGCATCTTCCCCGGCCCCCACCGCTGGCCCCCCACGGTCGTCCCGCTCCCCGCCACCGGCGCCCTGACCCTCTACACCGACGGCCTCACCGAGGGCCACAGCGGGACGACGAACGAGCGGCTCGGCGTCGAGGGACTGCTCGACCTGATCGCGACCCTGCCGACGGAGGACCCGGACGTCCACGTCGACCTCCTCATCAAGGAGACCCACGCGCGGAACGCCGGCCGGCACTCCGACGACCTCGCGGTCCTGCGCCTCGACTGGGGGCTCCCGCCGGCGCGCGCCTGAGCGGGGCCCGCGCCCGTCACGCGGCGGGCCTGCGCGCCTCGATCAGGGTCCGGGCGGAGTGGGCGACGAACGGCCCCTCCGCGCGGATCCGGGCGTCGAGGTCGCGCAGCCGGGACAGATGGGCGTCGACCGTGAACCCGGGCACGATCCAGACCACCTTGCGCAGGAACCAGACGACCGCGCCGATGTCGTGGAACTCCATCCGCAGCCGCTCGGTGCGCAGGTCCACCACGTCGAGCCCGGCCGCCCGCGCCGCCGCGGCCTCGTCGTCGGGGTGACGCGCCCGGGCGGCCTCCGGCTGCGGCCCGAGGAAGTGCTCCACCACCTCCCAGACGCTGGCGGGTCCGACGTGCTGGGCGAGGTAGGTGCCGCCCGGCCGCAGGACGCGGGCGATCTCCGACCACCACACGGTCGCCGGGTGCCGGCTGGTGACGAGGTCGAAGGCGGCGTCCCCGAAGGGCAGCGGCGGCTCGTCGGGATCGGCGACGAGCACCACCCCGCGCGGGTGGAGCAGTGCGGTGGCCCGGGCGACGTTCGGGGGCCACGACTCGGTGGCGGCCATCGTCGGCGGCAGCACCGGAACCCCGGCCAGGACCTCGCCGCCGCCCGTCTGGACGTCCAGTCCGGCCGAGGCGGTGGCCAGCCGGTCGGCGAGGAGCCGGTGGTATCCCCAGGAGGGGCGCCGCTCGGTCGCCCGCCCGTCGAGCCAGGAGAAGTCCCAGCCGTCGACCGGGGCCGCGGAGGCCTCCGCGACGAGTTCTTCGAAGGTGCGTGTCATCCCCTCATCATCCGCCGGGCGGCCCGGACGGGAGACATGGGCCCGACCCATGGTCACGGAGGCCCGCGACGGGCACCCTGGACGGCACCACGGCGGGCGGCCCGGGCGCCCGCCCCCGATAGGAAGGGACGGGCCCATGCCCCCGCACTTCGGCGACTACCAGAACGAGATCTACTTCGAGGGCCTCTTCGGCACCGTCCCCGCGCTGCCGATGACCTTCGCCGAACTGGAGTCGAAGGCGCGGTCGGCACTGCCGCCCTCGCTGTGGTCGTACGTGGCCGGCGGCGCGGGCGACGAGTACACCCAGGAGGCCAACGCCACGGCCTTCCGCAAGTGGGGGCTCGTCCCGCGCATGATGGTGGGCGCCGCGCGGCGCGACCTGTCGGTCGACCTCTTCGGCATGACACTGCCCTCGCCGCTTTTCATGGCCCCCGTCGGCGTCATCGGCCTCTGCGCCCAGGACGGACACGGCGACCTGGCGACCGCCCGCGCCGCCGCCCGCACCGGAGTGCCGATGATCGCCTCCACGCTCACCGTCGACCCCCTGGAGGAGGTCGCCGCCGAACTCGGCGACACCCCGGGCCTCTTCCAGCTCTACACGCCCACCGACCGGGCCCTCGCGGAGAGCCTGGTGCACCGCGCCGAGGCGGCCGGCTTCCGGGGCGTCGTCGTCACCCTCGACACCTGGATCACCGGCTGGCGCCCCCGCGACCTCGCCACCAGCAACTTCCCCCAGCTGCGCGGACACTGCCTGGCCAACTACACCTCCGACCCCGTCTTCCGGGCCCGGCTCCCCAAGCCCCCCGAGGAGGACCCGCGCGCCGCCGTCGTGGAGTGGGCGGGCGTCTTCGGCAAGCCGCTCGTCTGGGACGACCTCGCCTGGCTGCGCTCCCTCACCGACCTGCCGATCCTCCTCAAGGGCATCTGCCACCCCGAGGACGTCCGCCGCGCCCGGGACGGCGGGGTCGACGGCGTCTACTGCTCCAACCACGGCGGACGCCAGGCCAACGGCGGCCTGCCCGCCCTCGACGCCCTGCCCGGGGTGGTCGAGGCCGCCGACGGCCTGCCCGTCCTCTTCGACTCCGGCGTCCGCACCGGGGCCGACGTCGTCAAGGCCCTGGCCCTCGGCGCCACGGCGGTCGGCGTCGGCCGCCCGTACGCGTACGGACTCGCCCTCGGCGGTACGGACGGCGTCGTCCACGTCCTGCGCTCGCTCCTCGCCGAGGCCGACCTGATCATGGCCGTCGACGGCTATCCCGCCCTCGCCGACCTGCGCGCCGACGGAGCCCTGCGCCCCGTCTGACCCGCGCCGGGGGAGGAGGTCAGGAGGAGCGGCGCGCGCGGCGTCCCGCGAGGGAGGCGACCTTGCGCCGCCGCTCCTCGCGCAGGCGCGTGTGCCGGTCCAGCTCCTCCATGAGACGGCGGCCCCGGTGGTCCGGGTCCAGCTCGTTCAGGACGCGGTCGACCTCGGCGAGCAGGGCGCCGTACAGCTGCCAGCGCTCCGGGTCGTCCGCCGCCTCCGTCCTCAGCATCCCGGCGGCCCGGTCACGGGCCTCGCGGGCCGCCTCCAACTGCTCGGCGAGACGGTTCTCCGCCGTCTCCGCGCCGGAGCTGGAGTGCGAGGTGACCAGGACCGCGAAGCTCACCAGGGTGTCCCCGAGGTGCCGCACCGCCTCCTGGAGGGTGCGGGCCGTCTCCGGCCGGAAGAGCACCGCCCCGTCCCGCTCCCGGGCCAGGTCCGTCAGGGTCCGGGTCAGGACGCGCAGCACCACGGCGGAGATCTCCAGGGTGTCGAGCCCCGTCCGCAGCACGATCCGGTGCAGCAGCCCCTCCTTCACGCGAGGATTCAGCCGCAGGCTGTCCTCCGCCTGCCGCAGGGCCGCGTCCACGTCCGCGACGTCGTTGTCCAGGCGCCGCGCCTCGTAGAGCCGCGCCGCCGCCAGGTCCACGGACGTCGGCCCGTCGAAGTCGCCGAACGGATCGGGCTCGCGGGGCACGTCGGGATCCGTCAGCTCCTCGCCGAGGCCCAGGAGCAGCTGGCGCATCCGCCGGGCCAGGTCCACGATCGAGTCCCCGGCGGTGTCCACCCAGACCGGCGGGACGAGCACCATGTTGAACACCATGCCGACGATCGCGCCGATCAGGGTCTCCAGGACGCGGTCCCAGGCCGTGTCGGCGACCTGGGTGACGCCGAGGACCAGCATCGCGCTGATCGCCACCTCGGCGACGAACTCCTCCACCCGGACGAACCGCCCCACCACCAGGGCCGCGAGGATGACCATCGCGAGGCTCCACCACGTCAGACCGACGAGCACGCTGAACGCGATGGCGATGAGGACGCCGACGACGACGGAGTTCACCCGCCGCAGACTCGTCACGAGCGTCGAGTACAGCGTCACCTGCACCACGAGCAGCGCGGTCAGCGGCGCGGTCAGCGGCGCCGGTTCGGAGCTGAGCTGGAGGGCGACGACGTACGAGATCGTCGCCGCCGCGGTGGAACGCAGGGTCTGGACCACGAAGGGGTCCCGCCGCTGGCGCTCCCACCACTGCCACAGGCGCCCTTGGCGCAGCGGGGCGAGCGATACGGAGCGGTGGGGCATGAAGTACTCCTCCTCCGGTGGGCGAGGGACGCGTCCCGGGTCGGGCGCGATCTTGTGCGCGCCTACCCGCCCGACGCCTCCGCACCGCGATGCTCCGTGGTGCCGCCCCGCGAAGGCGTTCCGACGCGCCGACGGGCCCCGAGGAATCCCGCGGGCGGAGAGGTGACCGGGGCGGCGACTGAACGGAGGCGTTCCGGGTAGCCGCCGGGTGCCCGTCCCGCACCACACCCGTGCCCCGTGAGGAGATCCCGACCATGGACCGCGACCGCGCAGCGCTCTTCGACGTCGACGGAACCCTGGCCGACACCAACCACCTGCACACCGTCGCCTGGTGGGAGGCGCTCCGCCAGGGCGGCCACCGGGTCACCATGCACGCCGTGCACCGGTCCATCGGCCTGCCGGGCGGGCGGCTCCTCGACCACCTGCTCGGGCAGGACCGCGACCGGTCGGACGACGAGCGCCTGAGCACCGCGCACGACACCCTCTACGGGACGTACTTCGAGCGGCTCCAGGCCTTCGACGGCGCCGCCGACCTGCTGCGGAAGCTCGCGGGCGACGGCTGGAAGGTGGTCCTGGTGACCTCGGCCAGGAGCCGCGAGCTGACGGCCCTGCGCCGGGCGATCGACGCGGACGACGCGCTCACGGACACCGCCACCTCCGACGACGTCGACGAGGGCAAGCCCGCCCCCGACCCCGTCGAGCACGCCCTCTCCCTCGTGGGCGTGCCGGCCGACCGGGCCGTGTTCGTCGGCGACAGCGTCTGGGACATGAAGGCCGCCCGCCGCGCCGGAGTGGCCGTCGCCGGGGTGCTGTGCGGCGGCGTCCCCGAGGCCGATCTGACCGGTGCGGGCGCCATCGCCGTCTACGACGGCCCGGCCGACCTCCTCGCCCGGCTCGACACCAGCCCCTTCGCCTCCGTACCGCCGGCCTGAGCCGGGAGCCCGGCGCCGACCAGCCCCGGGAGCTCGACCCGGGAACGGATGCCCAGCCGGGCGAACACCCCCCGGAGGTGGTGGTCGACCGTGCGCGGGCTCAGCGTGAGCCGGCCCGCGATCTCCCGGTTGGTGGCGCCCTGCGCGGCGAGCCGGGCGATCCGCTGCTGCTGCGGCGTGAGCAGGCCCCACGCCGTCGGGTCGGCGGCCCCGCCGCCGGCGCCGCCGGTGGCGCGCAGCTCGGACCGGGCGTGGTCGGCCCAGCCGTCCGCCGCCGACCGCTCGAAGGTGACGAGGGCGTCCCGCAGCGGCCCCCGCGCCGCGCCCGGACGCCGCCGGAGCCGCAGCCACGTCCCGTACGCGAGGAGGGTCCGGGCCCGCTCGAAGTCGTTGCCGCAGCCGTCGTGGCGGCGGACGGCCTCACCGAACCAGTACGCCGCCTCCCCGCCCTCCCCGCGCTCTTCGCCCCGCGCGAGCAGCGCCCGGCAGCGGGCCAGCAGGGCCGGTGCCGCGCCGTCGACGCCGTACCCCGCCCAGACCGCGTACTCCGCGGCCGCCGCCCCGGCCTCGGCCGCCCGCCCCGCCGCGACGGCCGCCTCCACGAAGCAGGGCACCACCAGCATCCGCAGCGCGAAGTGACCGCCCCGGGGCCCGGCCCGGACGAGCGGAACGAGCCGCGCGGCCGCCTGCGCGGCCAGACCGCGCCCCAGCTCGGCCCGGGCCAGTGCCCACTCCGCGAGCGTCGCCGCCTGGACGAGGCCGTGCGGGCGCGCCGTGTCGAGGGCGAGACCCGCGTGCTCCGCCACCGCGTCACCGTCGCCCGCCACCGAGGCCACCAGGGCCAGGACGGCGTGCTGGTGGGCGGCGACGTTCCGCTGCCCGGTCGGCTCCGCCGCCCGCAGCCCCTCCCGGGCGGTGCGCGCGGCCCTGCTGTACCGCCCGTCCCGCAGCTCGGCGTACGCGAGGTGTTCGAGGGCGCGCGGCAGCAGGGCCGTACGGTGCTCCGCCCGGGCCCGGGCGAGCGCGCGGGCGTGCACCCGGGCCGCCGCCGCGGTGTCGCCGAGCACCAGCGCGGCCGACCCCGCCCGCAGCAGCAGCCGGGGGTCGTCCTCGGCGCCGTCCCGCGCGACCACTCGCGCCAGGGCCGGGCGGGCCTCGTCGAACCGCAGGGTCAGGGCGGCGCCGAGCCCGTCGAGGAAGTCGCGCTCCGTCCCCCCGGCGTCCCCGCCGCGGTCGAGCGCGACCAGGCACGCGTCGGCGTCGCCCCCGGCCCAGGCGGCCTCCATCGCGAGGAACCGGGCGTCGGACGCCTCGGCCGGCGCCCGGTCCCGCAGCAGCTCCGCCGCCCGCAGGAGCGCCTCGTGCGCGTCCATGACCGGCCCGTCCGCCAGCGCCGCCAGACCGCGCACGAGGTGCGAGCGGCCCCGGACCACGGGGGCGAGGGCGCGTACGGCGGCGGGCGGTCCGAGCCGGTCGGCGCGGTGGCGCTCGCCCCGGGCGAGCGCCGACGCCGTACGGGCCGCCCGGGGCACGTCCGCCCGCCGGGCCTCGCGGTGCCGGGAGGCCGGGGCCGCCGCGAGGACGGCCCGCCCGAGGAACGGGTCCTCGAAGCGGAGCAGCCCGTCGACGCGGCGCAGCAGCCCGTCCGCGACCAGACCGTCCAGCGGCTCCGCGGGGGTGCGGGTCGCCCGCGCGCCGTCGAGGACGGCGTCGACGGCGACGCCGGAGAGGCGGCGCGTCGCCGTGGCGGCGCCCTCCTCCCCGGTACGGCCCGCGAGCGCCACCACCGTGAGCAGCCGCCGGGAGTCAGCGGGCAGGTGCTCCAGGAAGCCGCCGTACACCTCGGTGAGGACCGCCCCGTCGACCGGCGGTTCCGGGAGGGGCGCGGTGCCCGCGAGCTGGGCGGCGCCGAGACGCCGTACCGCCGAGACGAGGACACCGGGATGCCCCGCCGCCTCCTCCACCAGGCGCCGTACGACCGGCGGCGCCGGGGGAGGGGCGGCCAGGTCGCCGAGGAGGGCCCGCGCGCCGTCCGGGCCGAGCCGCCCGAGCCGTACGGTCTCCGCCCCCGGCACACCGGGCGGCCGGTGGTGGCGGGCGGCCGACACGAGCCAGCGGGGTCCGGGGCGGCCCGGCAGGGGGCCCCGCCGCCACGCCGCGGCGAGCGCGGCCCGCGAATGGGCGTCCCAGAGGTGCAGGTCGTCCAGGCAGAGCAGGACCGGACGGTCCCCGAGGAGCCCGGACACGGCCACGGCGACGCCGTCCTCGCCCCGCGCGGTCCGCAGCGCCCGGCGGGCGTCCGTAGCCCCGGGCGCGAGGGCGGCGAACAGGGCCCGCGCACCGCTCCACGGCACCCGGTGGCCGGGCGCGGCGACCCGGTGGGCCGTGCCGGGGAAGTCGCCGGCCGCCCGGGCGAGCAGGGCGGAACGGCCCTCGCCGGGACCTCCGGTGACGAACAGGATCCCGCCGTCCCCGGTACCGGTGGGGGCCGAAAGGCGGGCCACCGCGGCGAGTTCGGCCGCGCGGTCGTACAGCCGCGGACCGGGGGCGGTGACGTGCGTCGCTCCGCTCACACCGGCCACGTTACCGATCCGTACGGTACGGAACGGCGGAAGGCCCCCGGGTCTGGGCGGCCGACCAGACCCGGGAGCCCCGCCCTGTGACGGCGCACAGGCGGTGCGGGGGCCGTCAGGAGCCGAGCGGGCAGCTGCCCCGGTACTCCTCGATCGTGAGGTCGGGCCGCGGCAGCGGGCAGAGGAACTGCTCGTAGCGGGTGTCGTCGTCGACGAAGCGCTTGAGCCACGCGATGCCGTACTTCGCGATCGTCGTGTTGGAGGTGTTCGGCGTGAAGTGCGTGGCGCCGTTCAGCTCCAGGTACGCCTTGTCGAGCGAGCCCGGCAGGCTCTCGTAGAAGGGCTCCGAGTGGGTGGCGACGGGCGCGACCGTGTCCCCGTCCGCGCCGATGACCAGGGTGGGCGTGGTGATCTCGGGCCAGGTCTTGTCCGTGTTCCAGCCGGTGAGGGGGACGGCCGCCTTGAGGGAGGGCCGGCTCTTGGCGGCTTCGAGGGCCCCTCCGCCGCCCATGGAGTGCCCCATCACCCCGAGGCGGCTCGCGTCGACCCGGCCCCGTACGGCGCTGCGCTGCGTCAGGTAGTCGAGCGCGGCGAGGAGCTGCCGGCCCCGGCTGTCGGGCTGGTCGAGGGTGGTGAGGGTGTCGATGGTGAACACCACGAACCCCTGCGAGGCGAGGCGGGGCCCGAGCCAGGCGATGGAGGACTGGTACGCGGTGAACCCCGGCGAGATCACCACCGCGCCGAAGGTGCCGTCGGCCGTGGACGTCGGGTAGTACAGGGTCCCGCCGCCGAAACCGGTGACGGCGAGGGAGGAGACGCCGGTCTGGGAGACGGCGTAGGGGCCCCGGAGCGCCTCCACGCTCGCCCGGGTCGGCGCGGGGCCGCGCTCGTACGGATTGGCGGCGGAGGCGTCGGCGGCCCGGACGCCGGGGGCGAGGAGCAGGGTGAGGGAGGCGGCGGTGGCGGCGGCCGCGGCAAGGTGTCGTCTCACGACGGAGTCGTCCTCTCGTGTCGTGGGGCGGCCGCCCTCCGACAGGAACGGAGAGCGGCCGGGTCCTGGACTGGCCCGGCCACTCTCCGCGTCCGGCGCCCGGCCGGCATCGGCAGAACCACCGGCCTCCGCCGCCGGTCCCGGCGGACTCAGTTCAGGGCGTCGGGGTCCGGCCCGGTGCGCAGGCCGCGGTCGAGGCCCGCGACCGCCGCCATCTCCTCCGGGGAGAGGACGAAGTCGAAGACGTCGAGGTTCTCGCGGATGCGGGCGGGGGTGACGGACTTGGGGATGACGACGTTCCCGAGCTGGAGGTGCCAGCGCAGCACCACCTGGGCGGGGGACTTCCCGTGCCGGGCGGCGATGCCGGCGACGACCGGGTCGGCGAGGACGGCGCCCTGGGCGAGCGGGCTCCACGCCTCGGTGGCGATCCCGTGGACGGCGTGCAGCTCGCGGAGCTCGCGCTGCTGGAGGCCGGGGTGCAGCTCGATCTGGTTGACGGCGGGCACGGGGCCGCCGCCGTCGAGCAGCCGCTCCAGGTGCGCGGGCTGGAAGTTGGAGACGCCGGCGGTGCGGACCCGTCCGTCCGCGACCAGCGTCCCGATGGCGCGCCAGGTGTCGAGGTACAGGTCGCGGGCCGGGGTGGGCCAGTGGATCAGGTACAGGTCGACGTGGTCGAGGCCGAGCTTGGCGAGGCTGTCGTCGAAGGCCCGCAGAGTGGCGTCGTAGCCCTGGTCGGCGTTCCACAGCTTGGTGGTGACGTACAGCTCGTCGCGGGCGATGCCGGAGTCGGCGAGCGCCCGGCCGACACCGGCCTCGTTCCCGTAGACGGCGGCGGTGTCCACGGAGCGGTACCCGGCGTCCAGGGCGTGGGCGACGGCGGTCGTGGTCTCGTCGTCGGGGACCTGGAAGACGCCGAAGCCGAGCTGGGGGATCTCGGTGCCGTCGTTGAGGGCGACGGTGGGCACGTGGGGGAGGGACATGGGGGTGCGGCCTTCTCTTGGAGTGGTTCGCCCGGGGCGGGGGAGGGGGGTCAGTGGTGTACGGGGACGCGGGCGCCGCCGTCGACGGCCTCGGGGGCGTCGGCGTCGGCCGCCGGGGCCCGGCGCTCCAGCGCGGCGGACCAGAGGGCGAGGCCGAGCGCGGCGGCGGCGAGGACGGCGCCGACCCAGTTCGGGGCCGTGTAGCCGAAGCCGGCGGCGATGACCGTGCCGCCGAGCCAGGCGGCGAGCGCGTTGCCGAGGTTGAAGGCGCCGATGTTGACGGCGGACGCCAGGGTCGGTGCGCCGTGGGCATGGTCGAGGACGCGCTTCTGCAGCGGCGGCACGGTGGCGAAGCCGAGCGCGCCGATGAGGAGGACGGTGAGCGCGGCGAGGACCTTGTGGTGCGCGGTCACGGTGAACAGCGCGAGCACGATCGCCAGGCCGCCGAGGGCCGCGTACAGCATGGGCATCAGCGCGCGGTCGGCGAAGCGGCCGCCGAGGAGGTTGCCGAGGAACATGCCGATGCCGAAGAGCACGAGCAGCCACGTGACGGAGCCGTCCGCGTAACCGGCGACGTGGGTCATCATCGGCGCGATGTAGGTGATCGCGGCGAAGACACCGCCGAAACCGAGCACGGTCATCGCCATCGCGAGCAGGACCTGGGGGTTGCGGAAGGCCTTGAGCTCACCGCGCAGACGGGCGCCTTCGGGGCGGGGCATGGCGGGCACGAGCCGGGCGATGCCGAGCAGCCCGACCACACCGAGCGCGGCGACGACCGCGAAGGTGGTGCGCCAGCCGATCGCCTGCCCGATGAAGGTGCCGAGCGGCACGCCGACGATGTTGGCGACGGTCAGCCCGGTGAACATGGTGGCGATGGCACCGGCCTTCTTGTCCGGCGCGACCAGCTCGGCGGCCACGACCGACCCGATGCCGAAGAACGATCCGTGGGCGAGCGAGGCGACCACGCGGCCGGTCAGCATCAGCCCGAAGCTCGGGGCGAGCGCGGAGAGCAGGTTGCCGACCACGAACAGGCCCATCAGCAGCATGAGCATCCGCTTGCGGCTCACCTTGTTGCCGAGGACGGTCAGCAGCGGCGCGCCGACGACGACACCGAGCGCGTAGCCGGTGACCAGCAGGCCCGCGGTGGGGATGGAGACGCCGTAGTCGGTGGCGATCCGAGGCAGTAGACCCATGATCACGAACTCGGTCGTCCCTATGCCGAAGGCCCCGACCGCGAGAGCGAGTAGCGCGAGCGGCATGGCTCGTCCCCTTCCGGAATTGATTGAACGATCCCTTTGCATGCTTCGACAATAATTGCATACGCGCTATATCTGCAAGCGCGGGTAGGTGGTGGGATCTGGTTTCTGCTGGTTGCGGGCGAAGCCGGCCCGAGGGTGTGGGGGGTGATGGGTGCTTCTGCGAGCGGGGAGCGGCCGGCCGTACCGCTTGTGCGGTCAGTGCGCAGGGGCGCGCGAACCTGACCGTTCTCCGGTTCGCGCGCCGTTTCGGAATCTCGGGGGCGGCGGCGGGCCGTGTCGTCGGTCATCCCGGCCGTTGGCGCCCGGTCGGCGACCGTCTACTCCCGCGGCCTGCTTCTGCGGCGCGCCTTCGCCGAGCGACGCCGGCGTGCAGTGACCGCCTTCGGGCGTCGGGTCGCCTACTGGTCCCGTTCCTCCGCCGAGGTGGGCTTTCGGTGTCGGCCCCGGCCCTCGCCCATCGAGGGCCGGTCCCGCTCGGCAGGCTTCGCCCGCTCGGGCGGCGGCGGGTGCGGAAGAGCCTGGGCGGCGGCCAGGCTCTCGACGACACCGACCACCTGCCACTCCGTGCCGGTCCACTCCTCGATCGCTCTCGGCGCGCCTGGGGCGACATGGGCCGCGCGGTGAGGGCCGTCGCCGAGCGGCACCGCGCGCCGCTTGCCCTTCGAGGCGGCCCGGCGCCCGTCGCGCCGGCGCGCCCACTCCTCCAGCGGTTCGTCATCCCGCATCCGGGCATCGTGGCCGAGGTGCGGTCCGGCCCGCCACCCTGTCCCTCGTACGGGTGATGACGCCCGGCACCCGGAGCCCGTTCGTCTGCCGGTGCTGTCGACCGTGGCTGGTCGAACTCCCGATCCACCGGAGACCGTCCCGGTCCCCGTCACGCGAGGAGTTCGGCCGGGGGCGTTCCGCCGAACGGGTGCCCCGGGTCGGCGGCGGGTCTCCCCGGCCGCCTCCGCCTCACCCCCAGCGTTCGGACAGTTGCGCGAAGAACGCCTCCGGTGTCACCGCGTAGCCGCCCGGGCCGAGCACCGCGACCGGTTCGCCGTCGGCGAGCACGGTCGGCGTGGCCTCGACCCCGCCGCGCTCGAAGGCGGCGGAGACGGCGCGCGCCCAGGGCAGGTAGACGCCCTCGGACACCTTGCCCGCGAACGCCCCGGTGGCCAGCCCCGGCACCTCTTCGGCCAGCTTGAGCAGCGTCTCCTCGTCGGCGAAGCCGTCCTCCTCCTCGGGCGGCTGCTCGGCGTAGAGCAGCCTCAGGTAGAGCGCGAACGGCCCGCTCCCCTCGTCCAGTGCCGCTCCCAGCGCGGCCAGGGCGTGCAGCGACCCGCTGCCGCCGCCGTCGTCGAGGAACGTCGCGAAGTGGTACTCGATCCGGAAGCGCCCGGCGTCGGCCGCCTCCCGGATCACCGTGCCCAAGCCGTTCTCCATCCGCTTGCAGTACGGGCAGCGCGGGTCCAGGTACACGCCGAGCACGTGCGTGGCGCCCTCGTCGCCGTAGCGCACGACGGTGTTGCCGGGGCCCGAGGTGTGCGCGGGAACGGTCGTCGCCCCGCCGGGGATGTCAGAGGTCATGTGGCCAGGCTGTGCCCGCCGCGCCGCCCGCGCAAAAGGGGCGCCCCGGCGTGCGGACGCGTGGCGGCTGCCGTACGGGTTACACGCGAGGACCGTACGTGGAGGTCAAGGGGCTCGGGGCGGGGGGAGGTTGGCCGGGCGGGGAGGGGGCCCGGCGTATGCGGACTCGGACACGGATCTGGATGCCGGTCCGGACACGTACTCGGACCGCGTGGCCGGAAACGATGTCCTGATTATTTCCGTTCTTTTCTGAAAAGACGGGTACGTGAGGCCGCACAGCAATCGAACCGGGTGAAGCGGAACTACATGTTCCGCAGGGAAGGGGACACCATGGCCGCACGTATCCTGAGGAAGAACGCCGTTCTCGCCGCGGCGCTGGTCTGCGTGGGTGCCACCGCTCTCGCCGGCTGCGGCGACGGCGACTCGGACGAGGCCTTCGCCGGGCAGAGCGCCGACGCCATCGCGGCCGAGGCCGTGAAGGCGACCCGCGACGCCGACTCCGTACGGATCACCGGCACTTCGAAGGCACAGGACGCGCCCGCGGCCGTGAAGACGGAGTTCCAGGTCGACGAGAAGGACAACTGTCTCGGCACCCTGTCGATGAACGACGCGAAGGCCGACATCCGGCAGGCCGGCCAGAACGTCTACGTCCGGGGCAACGAGCGGTTCTGGCAGAACGCCCTGCAGGGCCGGCCCGGCACGGACACGGCCATCGACCGGCTCCAGGGCAAGTGGGTCAAGAGCGAGCCCGGCGACAAGTCCACCCGGGGCATGTGCGACAAGCAGACCCTCCTGGCCGCCATGGACAGCGACAAGTCCGAGCGCGACGGCATGCGGCGCGGTGCCACCACCGAGGTCGACGGCAAGGACGCCCTGACCCTCACCAAGCAGCGGGCCGACGGCGAGAAACTGACCCTGTACGTCGCCACCGAGGGCGACCCCTACATCCTCAAGGCCGTCTCCGAGGGCGGCAAGCAGCCCAGCGAGACGCTGTTCAGCGACTACAACGAGAAGGTCGAGGTGGAACAGCCGTCGGCCGGCGAGGTGGTCGACCCCGGGACCGTCACCACGAGCGGCTGACCACGCTCCGGCCGGAGCGATCCCGCCCCGGCCGAACCGGCGCCCCGAAAACGCGCGCCCCTTCCCCCGGCGCACGGATCAGAGCGGCGCGAGGAGCATGAGGATCTCGTCGCGGTCGTCGTCCGCCGCGAGCCGGAGGGCGCCGGGCCACCGGCCGACCTCCCTCCAGCCGAGCCGTCCGTAGAAGTCCTCCAGACCGAGGCCGTCCCGGACGGCGAGACGCAGTTGTTCCAGGCCCATCTCCTCCCTCGCCACCCCGCGCGCCTCCTCCATGAGGGCGCGCCCGATCCCACGGCCGCGTACGGCCGTGCGGGTCTGCACGTGGTGGACGGTGCCCCAGTGCGCGACCAGTTCGAACGGGTCGCGGCGGACGACGAGCCAGCCCGCGAGTTCCCCGTCCACGGTCGCCGTGAGCAGCCGGTCGGTGCCGGGGGAGAGGCGCTCGGCGACGCGGTCGAGGGCCGGGGCCACCGCGGCGGTGTCGACGGGCGGGAACGGGAATCCGGCGGCGCCGCCCGCGTTGGTGACCTCGACCCAGCACTCGACCAGGGTGCGCCGGACGCGCGGGGTGACGTCGTCCGGAGAGGTGAACTGCCGGAAGGCGGGTGCGGCGGTCATCCCGCGATCATCGCACTTGCCTCCGGCGCGCCGGGAAGCGGTCGCGCCGGCCCGGCCGGGTGCTCCTCAGGAGGGCAGGGCGATGCCCCGGTAGGCGCGGGTTCTCCGGCGGGGCTGCCCGGGTGGGGAAGGGGGACCTGGCCGGCCCCCTCGCGCACCCGGCGGAGGCACCGGGACTCAGAGGTGGCCGGCCAGGAGGTTCCGTACCTCGGCGGTGGTCATGGGGCCCGTGCCGTGCGCCACCGCCTCTCCCTCCTTCAGCAGGACGCAGGACGGGGCTCCGGTCACCCCGTACCGCCCGGTCGCGGCCGGGCAGCGCGTCATGTCGGTGCGGACGACCGTCAGGCGGCCCGCGTACGCGTCGGCGATGCCGCCGACGACGAGGTCCATCGCCCGGCAGGCCTCGACGGCCTTGGGCCACGTCCCGATGAAGTACGCGAGGACCGGGACTCCGCTCATCCCGAGGATGAAATCGAACTCCGCGTCCTCGCGGGGCTGGTGGACCCGCTTCGCCATGCAAGCTCCTGACCTCGTGTTCCGTTCTTCCACCCCCATCATCCCCCGTGCGGCGCGGCGGGCCGGACGGCTTCGACCGCACGCCGTTCGGCGGGTGTGCGGTGGGCTGCCCGCCGTGCCCGGACCGCTGACCGCCGCCTGGCCGCCCGCCCCGATCGGGACCGCGCGGCTCGTGCTCCGCGCCTCCGAGGCCCGGGACCGCGCGGCCTTCGTCGAGTTGTTCGCGTCGCCGGAGGCGGGCGCCCACATCGGCGGACTCCGGCCGCGCGACGAACTCGAACGCGCGATGCCCGAGGTGCCCGGGCGGCGCCCCGGCCTTTTCGTGGTCGACCTCGACGGAGCGATGGTCGGCGTGATCACGCTCGACCGGCGCGACGCGGAACGCCCGGGTGCCGGAGCAGTCGAACTCGGCTCCGTGCTCCTGCCGGAGACGTGGGGACGCGGATACGCCGCCGAGGCGTGCGCGGCGGTGCTCGACCGGTTCGCCGGGGCGCTCCCCGGCGAACCGGTGGTGATCCGCACCCGGACCGTCGACGACCGCGCGGTGCGCCCCGCGGCGAAACCGGGGTGCACCGGGGTGGAGCGGTTCGAGGAGTACGGCGCCGAGCACTGGTCCGGCGCGTGGTCCCCGGCCGGCCGAACCCGTTCGGCGGCGCGGCTCCACCGGACCCCCGACCGGTCGGCCCCGGACCGCCGGCTCAGCCGAAGGTGCGCCGGTAGGTCTGCGGACTGACGCCGGTGGTGCGTTTGAAGCGGTCGCGGAACGTGGTGGGCGAGCCGAACCCGACCTGGCCGCCGATGCGTTCCACGGAGTGCTCCGTGGTTTCCAGCAGGTGCTGCGCCTGACGGATGCGGGCCCGGTGGAGCCACTGGAGCGGAGTGGTGCCGGTCTGGTCGCGGAACCGCCGGATCAGGGTCCGGGTGCTGGTCCCGGCCCGCGCGGCGATGTCGGCCAGGGTGAGGTCGCGGCCCAGGTTCTCCCGCAGCCAGGTGAGCAGCGCCTCCAGTTCGGAGCCCTGCGGCGCGGGGGCGTGGTCGTGGACGATGAACTGCGCCTGACCGCCCTCGCGTTCGAGCGGCATCACCGACAGGCGGGCGGCGTCCGCGGCGACCGCCGACCCGTAGTCCCGGCGGATCATGTGCAGGCACAGGTCCAGGCCCGCGGCCGCGCCGGCCGAGGTGAGGAGCCGGCCGTTGTCGACGTAGAGGACGTCCGGATCGACCTCGACGCCCGGGTGGAGTGCGGCCAGCAGCCCGGCCGCCTGCCAGTGCGTGGTGACGCGCAGCCCGTCGAGGAGCCCGGTGGCGGCCAGGGGGAAGGTGCCCACGCAGAGGGAGGCGATCCGGGTGCCGTCGGCGGCGGCCGACCGCAGCGCGTCGCGTACGGCGGGGGAGAGCGGGGCCGTGGGGTCGGCGACGCCCGGCACGATGACGGTGTCCGCGTCCCGCAGGCCCTCCAGGCCCCAGGGGGCCCGCAGGGCGAAGGCTCCGGCGTCGACCTCGTCGCGCTCGGCGCACACCCGGACCTGGTAGCCGGGCCGCCCGTCGGGCAGACGGGTCCGCGAGAAGACCTCGATCGGGGTGGACAGGTCGAACGGGATCACCCGGTCCAACGCGAGAACGGCGACTGTGTGCATGGCCAGAACCTATCTCCTCGCCGTACTGCGGATCCGGGACCGCAGACGGACATTCCCATGTCACCGTACCTCCCAGGCTCTCGCAGGCCCTTGGCGATTTCCCGTTGAAAGCTGTCACTCCTGCCACTGGGCGACCGGGTCGGCGGACGGTTGACTTCGACGCGTCGGAGAGAACGCGACCCCGGAGGAACGTCCCGTGCACATCCAGATCGTCCTGTTCGACGGTTTCGACCCGCTCGATGTCGTCGCCCCCTACGAGGTGCTGTACGCCGGTGGCGTGGCGTCGGGCGGCGCGGTGACCGTCGAGCTGGTCTCCGCGGAGGGCCCCCGCGAGGTGATCAGCGGCACCGGAGGGCTGGCGCTGCGGGCCGTCGGCGCCCTCGACCCGGAGCGGTCGGACGTGGTCCTGGTGCCCGGAGCCTCGGGCCGCGTGGGCGAGCCCGGCGAGGTCCCGGAGGAAGAGGTGGGCGCCGGCGGGCGCGAGTGGCGGCGGGACGAGTTCGTTCCGGTGCTGCTGGGCCGCACGCTGACCACCGAACTCCCCGCACTCCTCACGCGGGCGATGGACGACCCGGACGTCACCGTCGCCGCCGTCTGCGGCGGCTCCCTCGTCCTGGCCATGGCGGGTCTGCTGGAGGGGCGTCACGCCACCACCCACCACCTGGGCCTGGACATGCTGGACGCCACCGGCGCCCACGCGGTCCGCGCCCGGGTCGTCGACGACGGCGACCTGGTCACCGGCGCCGGTGTCACCTCCGGGCTCGACCTGGGCCTGTACCTCCTCGAACGCGAGCTGGGCCCCCGCGTCGCCCACGCCGTCGAGGAGCTGTTCGCCCACGAGCGGCGCGGCACCGTCTGGAGCGCCCGGGGCCCGGCCCCCGCCACCCTCTGAACCCCCTCACCCCCTCACCCCCTCCCGCGTCACACCGTCAGGAAAGGCATCGGCATGTCCGTCGAAGGCACCTGGAACCTGTCCGTCTCCACCCCCGTCGGCACGATGAAGGCCGTGCTCGAACTCCGTGTGCAGGACACCGTCCTCACCGGCGTCGCCCGCGGAGCCGGCGAGGAGGTACCGCTGGGCGACCTCGCCCTCGACGGCGACCGGCTCACCTGGAAGCAGTCCGTCACCAAGCCCATGCGGCTGAACCTGGCGTTCGACGTGACGGTCGACGGCGACACCCTCCGGGGGACCTCCAGGGCCGGCCGCCTTCCGGCCTCGAAGGTGACCGGCGAGCGCCGGACCGCCCCGGAGCGCCGGGCATGACCAAGCTGCTCCTGACCCTGCACGTCCTGGCCGCCATCGTCGCCGTGGGCCCGGTCACCGTCGCCGCGAGCATGTTCCCCGCGACGCTGCGCCGCGCCCTCGGCGACCCCGGTGACGGCGACGCCCGGACGACCCTGCGCACACTGCACCGCATCTGCCGGGTCTACGCCTGCGTCGGCGTCGCCGTCCCCGTCTTCGGCCTCGCCACGGCCAACAGCCTCGGCGTCCTCGGCGACGCCTGGCTGATCACCTCGATCCTGCTGACCGCGGCCGCCGCCGGCGTCCTGGCCCTGCTCGTCCTGCCCGCCCAGGACCGCGCCCTGACCGGGACGGCGGGTCCCACCGCGCCGCCGACCCCCGTGAACCCGGGCCGACTGGCCGCGCTCACCGGCGTCTTCAACCTGCTGTGGGCCACCGTCACCGTCCTGATGATCGTCCGCCCCGGCTCCACGACGGGGGCGTGACCACGCACGCCCGTACTCCGCCCCGAATCCGCCCCGGCCCCGGTCCGTGATCGTCCGTGGGGCAGAGTGAGGGGCATGACTCCGTACAAGACGATGGCGTACCACCTGGAGACCGAACGCCTGACACTGCGGCCGTGGGCCGAGTCGGACGCCGCCGAGTTCAGCGCCCTCCTCTCCGAACGCGGCAACGGAACACCCCCGGTCGAGCGCGTCCGGGCTGCCGTCGCGGAGCTGCTCGCCGCGACGGAGAGGACGGGCATCGCCCTGCTGCCCGTCCGGCGCCGCGACGAGGGCGACTTCATCGGCTACTGCGGGCTGATCATCGGCCGCACCACCCTGGAGGAGCCGGAGATCGCGTACGAGCTGTTCCAGCGCGCGCACGGACACGGCTACGCCACCGAGGCGGCGTGCGCCGTCCTCGACGCCGCCGTCGCGACCGGGCGCAAGCGCCTCTGGTCGACCGTCGGCACCTGGAACACGCCGTCGCTGCGCGTCCTGGAGAAGCTCGGGTTCGAACGGGACCGCGTCTCCACGGAGGAGAACGGCGAAGTGGCCTGGCTCACGCGCGCGTTGCCGTAGCGCGCCCCGGCGGCCCCACCGGCCGCCGGGCCCCGCTCGCCGTCGCGCGGACACCGAAGCGGTCACGCTGCTCCCCGAGGCCCACGGCCCGAACTCCCCGCCGCGCAGACGCGCGAAGACTCTCCCGAAGCACCCCGAAGACCCGCCCGGGCCCCCACGACGACGAAGCCCGGAGCCGTTGTCAGTGGCCGGGGATAGGTTCGTCGACGTTCCGCCGGACGGGCGTGAACACCCCCTTCGACGTGCATGGGAGAGGTACGTTGCCGGTCTGGGAGAGGTCGAGTACGACGCGGGTGGTACCGCCCGCGCGACCGCGGAAACTCGCCAAGGTGCCGTTCGTCGAGCTGGCCGACGGACGGTTGCAGGGCGTCGTGTCCAGCGGATCCGACATCGGACGCGTGTACGTGTCCTCGATCACCGCCGGGACGTACGCGTTCGCGTGCAGCACCAACAACAACCGCCCCTGCGGCGGCGCCCGCGGCACGTTCTGCAACCACCTCCGCGCGCTCGTCGGCGAGGCCGTCCTCCAGTACGGCGCCGGACGCGTCGCCCGCTACCTGAAGGCCGACACGCCCGGCACGGAGCCCGACGCCCCCGCGCTCGTCTCGGCGATGACCGCCACGCGCCCCGCGCAGGGCGACACCTCGGCCGCCGCCCCGGTCTTCAGCCGGTTCCTGCGGCACCTGGCCTACCTCGAACTGGAACCGACCACCCTGCCGGTGCCCGAGATGCACTGGTTCCCGCCGACCAGGACGGTGGCCTGATGCGTACGGACCTGCTCGGCGATCCCCTCGACGGCCTCGACGAGGCCCTGGACGCCGTCGACGCCTTCGACCGGGTGCTCGTCGCCGGACTGCTCCGCCCCGGCCCCGAACAGGCCGACGGACTCGCCGCCCTCGTGGACGCCGTCGCCGGCACACCGCTGGCGACGCGGGTCGCCGAGGCGGCCGACGAGGCCGCGGCCGGTGCCGCCGGAGAGGACCACTTCGTCGCGCTCGCCGCCGCCCGCACCGCCCTCATGGGCTCCGCGCACGACGCCCTGACGGCCCGCGTCGCGGACGCCACCGGCCGTCCGTCCGCCGGGCCGACGCCCCCGGGCGCCGCGGGGGAGGAGCCCGCCGCGCACGTGCTCGCCGCCGCCCGCGCCTGGCTGTGCGACCTCGCCCGCGCCGGCTGGCGGGGCATCGACCACGACCTCGTCGGTGGCGCCGCGCCCGTCGTCTCCGCCCTGCTCCCGGACCCGTCGCTGCGCCGGCAGGCCACGCTCCTCGACGGATTCGCGGCCGAACTCGCCGCCTCCTGCCCGGGAGTCACCCTGGACCGCGTCCCGGTGCGCCGCTGGGCCGACCTGTGGTCGCGCGCCCTGCTCCTCACCCTGCCCGGCGCCGACCGCGCCACCGCCGTCTCCACCGCGACCGGCCGCCTCCTGCCGCTCGGCGTCGACCTCCAGGAGCACGCGACCGCCGTACAGGCCCAGGTCCACGCCGTGTTCGAGCCCGCCGACGGCACCGCGCCCCGCCTGGTCCGGGCCGCGGTGTCCGCGCCCAAACCGGACACCGTCGTCGGCGCCGGCCCGTGGCAGCTGCTCCGGCCCCGCATGTCGCTGCTCGCCGCCGCGGGCGAGGGCCGCTCCATGGAGCTCGACGCCATGCCCGTCACCGCCGGGGGCGACCTCCTCTGGGACGACGGGCGGGCCCGTACGGGAGAGCCCGCCGACCCCTTCGCCACGGCCCGGGTGATCCTCTCCACCGCGACCGACCCGGTGACCGCCCCACTGGACCGCCACCCGTCCCGCATCGCCGTCCCCGTCCTCCTGGAGGGATACGCGGCGGAGCACCCGGACGGCGGAACGCCCGCCCTCACGGTCGCGGGACACCGGCTGGCCGTCGACACCGACCGGATTCCGGCCGCCGGCCCGCTCACCCCGGAAGCGGTCCTCGCGTCCCGCGCGTGCCTGGGGCTGCTCCGCTGGGACGCCGGGGAGTTCGTCATCCAGCCGCTCGCCGTCGAGACGACCGTCCGGAAGAAGACCGTCGCCGTCCACGCGGGCGCGTGGGCCGGAGGCACCGCCGACAAGACCGGGGCCCGCGCGGAGAAGGCGGCCACGGACGCGGTCGCCGTCCTGCGCGAACGAGCCGGAAAGCTGCTGCGCACATGACCGACCCCACTTGGACGGACCTCACCGGGACCGACCCGACCAGCACGGACCCCACCGGGACCGGCCCCGTTCCCGATTCCCACGACAACCGTCGCCAGGTCGTCTACTGGCGTCTGCTCGCCCGGCTCTTCGACCCCGAGGAGCAGCCCGCCCTGGAGTCGGCGAGCCTCGCCGTCGTCGAGGACATCGGTCTGCCGCCGGCCCTGCTCGATCCGGGCACCTCCGTCGACTCCGTCGTCCAGCGCCACCCGGAACTGGCCGACGCGTTCGACGGCCTGATGACCCCGGAGGCCGAACCGGACGGGACGCGCGACCGGGCCGCCGAGGTCCGGCGCGCCGCCCTCGCCTCGAAGCTCCTGCTCAACGTCTTCTCCACCGGCTCGGGCGCCGTGTCCGCCGGGCAGCTGGCCCGCTGGCAGTCGGACGCCGGATGGCTGGAGCGCGCGCTCGGCTGCCCGCCCGGCGGGCTGCGCGGCGGCAGGGCCGCCGGACCGGCCGCCGGCGGCCTCGGACCCGAACTCGGCGCCGTCGAGGCCGACCTCGTGAGCCGCATGCGCCTGCGCGAGGTCCTCGCGGACCCGAAGCTGGCCGCCCGGCTCATCCCCAGCATGTCCCTGATCGAGCAGCTGCTCCGAGACAAGGGCAACCTCTCCGGCGACGCCCTCGCCAACGCCAAGTCCCTCATCCGGCGTTACGTCGACGAGGTCGCCGAAGTCCTCCGCACCCAGGTGGAGAAGGCCACCGTCGGCGAGCTGGACCGCTCCGTCCCGCCCAAGCGGGTCTTCCGCAACCTGGACCTCGACCGCACCATCTGGAAGAACCTCACCAACTGGAGCCCCGAGGAGGAGCGGCTGTACGTCGACCGCCTCCACTACCGGCACACGACCCGCAGGACCACGCCCCAGCGGCTGATCGTGGTCGTGGACCAGTCCGGTTCCATGGTCGACTCGATGGTCAACTGCACCATCCTCGCCTCGATCTTCGCCGGGCTCCCCAAGGTGGACGTCCACCTCGTCGCGTACGACACCCGCGCGATCGACCTCACCCCCTGGGTGCGCGACCCGTTCGACGTGCTCCTGCGCACCAACCTCGGCGGCGGCAACGACGGGCCCGTGGCGATGGCCATGGCCCGGCCGAAGATCGCCGAACCGAAGAACACCGTCATGGTCTGGATCTCCGACTTCTACGAGTTCGACCGCTCGCAGCCGCTGTTCGAGGGCATCGAGGCGGTCCACCGCTCCGGCGTGCGGTTCCTCCCCGTCGGTTCGGTGACCAGCTCGGGACGGCAGGAGGTCAACCCCTGGTTCCGGGAGCGGTTCAAGGCGCTCGGCACCCCGGTGATCTCCGGCCACGTCGACAAGCTCGTGCACGAGCTCAAGACCTTCCTCACCTGAGGACCCGAGAACCCGAGAACCCGCGGGCCCCAAGACCCGCAGGCCCCGAGATCCGCAGACCTCAAGACCCGCAGGCCCCAAGACCCGAGAACCCGAAAGGCCCTCCGCATGTCCGACCTGCTCCGCGCTCCCGCCGAGATCAAGTACGCCGAGGAACTCGACTGGCTGGAGTCGATCGACGACGACCCCAAGCCGTTCTCCTGGCGCCTGTCCCCGAAGATGGTCCGCCTGTTCGTCCTGGGTTCCGAGCGCGCCGACGGACTGGACCGCGAGGTGGCGCAGAAGTGGTTCGGCGACCGCAGCTTCGTCGAGCGCTCCATCGTCACCCTCGCCTCCGACCGCGGCCTCCTCCTCATCGGCGACCCCGGCACCGGCAAGAGCTGGCTCGCGGAACTCCTCGCCGCCGCCATCAGCCGCAACTCCACCCAGGTGGTCCAGGGCACGGCCGGCACCACCGAGGACCACATCAAGTACTCCTGGAACGTCTCCATGGTCATCGCCAAGGGGCAGTCCCGCGAGTCGATGATCCCCTCGCCGATCATGACCGCCATGGAGACCGGCACCATCGGCCGCTTCGAGGAGCTGACCCGCTCCACCAGCGACGTCCAGGACGCCCTCATCTCGATCCTCTCCGAGAAGTACGTCTCCGTCCCCGAACTCGACGGCGCCGACGGCGGGAACATCGTCTTCGCCAAGCCCGGCTTCTCCGTCATCGCCACCGCCAACAGCCGCGACCGGGGCGTCAACGACCTCTCCTCCGCGCTCAAGCGCCGGTTCAACTTCGTCCGCATCCCGGTCGTGACGAACAAGAAGAGCGAGGCCGAGATCGTCCGCTTCCGCACCGAGGAGCTGCTGCGCCGCCACCGCATCGAGCTGGACGTGCCGCCCACCCTCCTCGACGTCCTCCTCCGGAGCTTCGCCGACCTGCGCGCCTCCGCCGCCGCGGCCGGCGGCGACGACGAGAAGCTGGAGTCCGCGCTCTCCACCGCCGAACAGATCGGCGTCCTGGAGGACTCGATCCTGCACGGCAACTTCTTCGGCGAGCGCGCCCTGACCGCCCGCACCCTCGCCGCCTCGCTCGTCGGCACCCTCGCCCGCCGCGAGCCCGAGGACCTCGCCATCCTCAACAAGTACCTCCACGGCGTCGTCGAGCCCCGGGGCAAGGAGGAGGGCGGGCCCTGGCCCGAGTTCCTGGAGGGCGGCCGCGAAGCGATCGCGAAGCTGGCATGAGCACGGCCCCCGAGAGCCGCACGGCCCCCGGCGCCGGGACGGACACCGCCCGCGCCTTCGCCCCGCTGCGCGGACAACTGCAGACCGCCGCCGAGGAGTTCGCGGGCGGACCGGACGCCCTGGAGGACATCCTCCTCGGCATGGTCGACGACGTCGACCGGGCGGTCCGCGAACCGCTGGAGATCTTCCCCGTCTGCCACCACTCGCCCGCCTCCGCCCTCGCCATGGCCCGTCGGCTGCGCGAGAAGCGGCCCAGGGTCGTCTATCTGGAGCTGTGCGAGGACATGGCCCCGCTCCTGACCGAGCTGCGCAACTGCCGGCTGCCGGTCGCGGTGCAGGCGTTCGCGAGCGACATCGACGGCTTCCCGCCCGACTGGGCCCCGCTGTCCGTCGTCGCCCCGATCACGGAGGCCTCCGCCGAGTACCAGGCCGTCGCGTACGCCCTCGACACCCCCGGCGTGGAACTCGTCCTCGTCGACCGCTCCTCCGACCACGTCTTCCAGTGGGACACCCGCCGGCCGGCCGGCGACGACGTCCCCGAGGACGGGACCGAGGCCGAGCCCGGGTCGGGGGCCGCGCTGCACGGCGAGGCCGTCGGCGTCGAGATCGGGGACCTGCGCCCGCGCTTCGCCGAACTGGAGGAGCACCTGCTGCGCCACGGCAAGGTGCGGCACTGGTCGGAGTGGTGGCACCAGTACGTCGAGGTCCCCCTCGGCGACGGCGACCACGACACCTACCGCCAGGTCATGTTCCTCATCGGCAGCCTCTTCCGGCGGCTCGCCCCCGGCGACGGGGACCGCGTCCGCGTCGACGAGGACCGCGAGCGGTACATGTGGACCCGGATGCGCGAGCACCTGGCCGCGACCGGCACCGACCCGGCGGACTGCCTGTACGTCTGCGGCGCCTTCCACGCCGCCAGCCGCGTCGAGGAGTTCGGCGTGCACGGCGCCGACGGCTTCGAGATCCCCCGGCGCACCGCCACGACCTGGCAGTACGGGCTGATCCCGTCCAGTCACGCGGCCGTCGAGGCGCAGTTCGGCCTCGCCTCCGGCTCCGTGTCGATCGCCGCGGCGCAGTGGACGAAGAACCTCGGGCGCACCCGCGTGGAGCCGTACCGCCTGGCGGGTCAGGCCGGCACGAGGAAGACCCCGGCGAAGAAGTCGGCGGCGAAGAAGTCGGCGGCGCCCGCCGCGAACCCCGTCCCGGACCCGGCGACCGCCGAGGACCGGCTCTCCGGCTTCCTCCAGCGGCCGCCCGCCCTCGACGCCCTGGACGAGGCCGAACTGCTCGGCTGGTCCGTGGACGTCGTCCGCGCCGCCCGCCGCAGCGGCTACCTCGCCTCCACCGCCGACGCCATCGCCGTCTTCGAGACCTCGATCCTGCTCGCCGGGATGCGGGACCGGGCCAAGCCCACCCCGTACGACTTCCAGGACGCGGCGGTCACCTGCATCGAGAAGGACACCGTGCCCGGGCGGCGGGACGTCCGCGGGATCGTCGAGAGCATGATGGGCGGCGACCGGATCGGCCGGGTCGGCTACGAGGCGCTGCCGCCCCTCGCCCGCGACGTGCACGACCGGCTCGCCCCGCTGGAGCTCGACCTCCAGCAGCGGGGTGTGCGACGGGCCCTGCTCGACACGGCCTCCCGGCCGGAACTGCGGGCCTGCTCCGACGTGCTGTGGATGCTGCGCCGCCTGATGCCCCACGGCGCGGCCCGCCCGATCACGGGGGAGCGGCGGCTGGGCGAGCGGTCCGTCCAGGAGTCCTGGGACCTCGCCCTCGGCACCCACCAGCGGGCCCTCATCGAGCTGGGCTACGAGGGCGTCAGCCTCGAACAGGTCCTGGAGCAGCGCCTGCGCCGCACCGCCCACGGGGCACGGGCGACGGCGGCGGAGGTCCTCGCGGCCGTCGAGGACGCCACCCTGTACCTCGGCGGCCGGCGGCTCGCCGACGAGCTGGGCGCCCGCGCCCTGGAGGTCCTGTCGGGCGAGCGCACGGTCGACGGAGCCCCCGAGGTGCTGCGCCGGGTGCGCGGCCTCCTCGTGTACTACCGCACCGCCGAACCGGCGCTGCCCCCGTGGATCGAGTCCTTCGTCCGCGCCGGGTACGCGCACTACTGCACCCTGCTGCCGACGGCCTTCCGGGACGAGGACGCGACGGTGGGACAGGTGGCGGCCATGCTGGGCTTCCTGTTCGGCATGGAGGGCCTGGCCCTGTCCCTGGGCTGCGACAGGACCCAGCTGGAACTGGCCGTCGCCCAGTCGCACCCGAAGGACCCGGCGAAGACGGCGCTGCTCTGGGCGGCGCAGGTGCGGCTCGGCACCCTCTCCCGGGAGGAACTGCGGGCCCGCTGCGACGAACTGCTCGCCAGCCCGCTGGTCGTGCCCTCCTACCCGCGCTACCTCAGCGGCTTCGTGCACGCCCTCGAACCGGTGCCCGGCCTCGCGGACGTCGTGGTGGAGGCCGTGTCGAACGCCTTCGGGCGGCTGCCGGACGCCGTCCTGCTGCCCTGGCTGCCGGTCCTCGTCACGACCCTCCGCTCGACCGCCGCGGACCTCGCCCCGCTGCTCATCCGCGAGGCGGGACGGACCTTCCCGGCCCGGCTCCCCGCCCTGGACGCCTGGATCCCGCCGTGGCGCCGGCCCCCGGCCCCGCCCCGCACCACCCCGGCGGCCACCGCCGTCCCGCGCGGCGCGTCGCTCCTGTCCGCCCACCCGGCGACCTGTGACGCGCTGGCGGAGCTCCTGGGCTGCGACGAGGAGTGGGCCCCGGCCGGCGGACCGCCCCCGGGCACGGCCGGCGCCGCGCTCCTGTCCGCCCACCCGGACACCTGCGACGCCCTGGCGCGGCTCCTGGGCCGCGACGAGCCGCGGGCCCCGGCCGGTCTCCTCACCCCGTGAGGAAGTCCGCGCACCGGTGGGGTCCCACCGCCGGGCCCCCGGCCGGGCGCAGGGTGACCTCGACGTCCTCGGCGCGCGCCGCCGGCTCCAGGACGGACCGGGCGCGGGCCGGCGCGCACACCAGCCGGCCCGTGGCCTGGTCGCGCCCGTTCCCCGTGTAGGGGTCCTCCAGGCGCGCCGTGCCCCGGGTGCCCGAGCCCGTCACCGGGTAGCCGCCCAGCTCCCGCACGAGCGTGCCGAGCCCGCCGCCCCGTCCGCTGTCGTCGGCCGTGCCCCGGGCACGGGACGCGTCCGCCTTGTAGAACCGGTCGAAGACCCGCTCCCGGACCTCCGGGGGCGGCCCGGGGCCGTGGTCGGCGACCTCCAGCACCCCCCACGCGCCGTCCGCCCCGGTCCGCGTCCCGGGGGTCACGGTGACCGGCGGGGCGCCGTGCCGCAGCGCGTTGCCCACCAGGTTCGCGACGATCACGTCGACCCGGCGCCGGTCGACCACCGCCCGTACGCCCTCGTCGAGCCGGGTCCGCACCCGGTCCGTCCAGCCCCGCAGCGCCAGGGAGGCCCGTACGGTGTCGGCGGAAGCCGATCGAACTGGCCCCCACCCCGGACCGGGTGGCCCTGGCCGGATTCCCCGCCGCCGAACGCCACTTCGGCTTCGACGGGCATCCCACCACCGTCCTCGAACGGTCCACGGACGCGTCGGTGGAGGACGTGCGGGCGGTCCTGGCCCGCGCCCTCAGGCCCGCGCCCTCGGGCCCGGGGACGAGGCGGGCGTCAAGGTCTCCCGCCCCTCGGACGCGCTCGCCGCCAGGGCCGCGGCCGACGAGGGCCTGACGACCCTGGTGCTCGGCACCGAGTCGCTGCTGCTCTCGGCGCTCGGCGCTCGGGGGACGACGGGCTCGCTCCTGGGCGCGGCGGCGGCGTACGGCTTCGCCCGGTTCCAGGGGTGGACGCCGGTGGTCCCGCCCCGGTCCCTGGCGGGAGGACTGGCCGCCACCCTCCTGATCGGTGTGATCGCGGGCCTCTACCCGGCGTTCCGCGCCGCCCGTCTCCACCCGACGGTGGCCCTGAACGCGACGTGAGCCGGTCCCAAGACCCGTTCGCCCGAGGGGTCCGGTTCACTCGTCACGGTGATACGGGCCGCGCCGCCTCCCCGTCCCGTACGGGCTCGGGCAGCGTGGCCCCATGCACGCCCGCCGCACCGCGTACCTCCTGACCGCCGCGTTCCTCACGGCCGGCTGCGTGGCCGTCCCGCACGGCCCCGCGCCGGGCCCGCCGGACCGCCCCGCCGCCCTCGACCCGGCCGCCGAACGCGCCCCCTCGCCGCTGCCGACCTGGCCGGCGCCCACGCAGGCGGCCCCGCGCGAGACGCTCGCCACCACGGAGCCCCGGCCCGAACCGGCCCGGGCGCGGGGGGAGAAGAGGGAGAGGGAGAGGGCGGAGGGACCGCAGAGGCCGAAGAGTCCGAAGGAGTCGAAGAAGTCCAAGGAGAAGAAGAGGACGGGGAAGAACCGGGCGCGAGCCGTCCCCCACCCCCCGAAGAAGAAGCCCCTCCGGACCCGAAGCCGCCCGTCCACCGTCACCGCGGGGCAGCCCGAGCTGCGCCGGCTCTGCCGGCAGGCCGAACAGATCGACGCCCCCATGGGAGCGGCCGACCTCTGCCGCGGAATGTACGGCCCTTGAGCGGGCGCGCCGGGGCGGACGGGTTCAGGTCCCGCCGAAGGGCCAGGACTCGATGTCGCGGTAGCGGATCGGCCCCGGGCCCCGGCCGTAGTCGCTGCCGACCAGGTGCAGCCGCCCGGCCAGCCACCGGCGCCCGGTGAACCCGGCGAGCCCCGAGGCGGCCTCCACCACGGAGGCCGGATCGTCGCGGCGGGCGCGGGCCAGCGTCAGGTGCGGGCGCAGCGGCCGGTCCTCGAAGGGGATCCCGCACTCCCCGACCACGGCGCGCACCTCGGCCGCGAGCCCGTGCAGTCCTTCCAGGTCCCCGTCGATCCCGCTCCACAGCACCCGGTCGTCGAAGTGCCCGCCGCCGCGCAGCGACAGCGCGACCGGCCGGCGCGAGGCCGCGAGGTCCGCGAGCGGCGGCCGCAGGGGCGGAACGGTCGCGACCGGGAGTTCGCCGAGGAACGCCAGCGTGATGTGCCAGTCCTGGATGCGGTTCCACCGCATGCGCGGGTACGCCTCGTAGGCCGGGCCCAGTGCCTCGGCCAGCTCGTCCTTCGCGTCGTCGGGCGGCGCGAGCGCGATGAACACGCGCACGGTCGCGGACCGCTCCCGCCCGTCCCCGCCGGACTCGGCGGACCGCGTCCTCCGCCCGGGCCCCTCGCCCATCTTCCGTTCCCCGCTCGTCGTGCGTCCGGCCGTGTCCCGCAGGACCGGGACGGAGCGCCGCTCCGGGGCGAGGGTACGCGGCCGGGGCGCCGCGACCGGCACCGGCACCGGTCGGTGCCGTCGTCGGCTGACGGGGAACCGCCCGCCGACGACGACACCGGCGTCGCCGGGTCAGTGCCGGCCGAGGGCCCGGCGGCGGCGGGTGAGCACCAGGATCCCGGCGCCGGCGGCGCCGAGGACTCCGGCCGCCACCGCGTACGGGGTGAACTGCGCTCCCGTGGTCGCGAGCGAGCCGTCACCGGTGCCGGTGGCGGACGGCGAGGGGGCGGTCGTGCCGGGCGCGGCCGGGGCGGAGGCGTCCTCCGTGGGCGGCGCGGAGGGCTCGGAGGTGCCCGGCGCCGTCGTCCCCGGCGCGGCGGGGGTGGTGCCCTCGCCGGTGGGGGGCGTGGTGGAGGGCGCCGGCCCGGAGGGCTCGGTCCCGGGCTGCGTGGACGTCGGCGTCGGTGCGGGCGTGGTGCCCGGCGTCGGCTTGCAGGCGAACGTCGAGGAGCCGTTCCAGGGGTAGTTGTGGGTCTCGTTGCCCGAGCCGTGGGTCCGCAGGTCCCCGCCGACGTAGACACGGCCGTTCGTGCTGGCCGTCAGGTCGGCGGACGCCTCGGGCGCGAGGATCGAGCCCATGAAGTTCCCGCCGCCGCCGAGGGTGATCGACGGGGACGCCTCGAAGTTGTAGAGGATCCGGGACGCGGCCTCGCCGAAGCGCGCGGAGTCGTAGGCGTCCACGCGGTCGCCGTTGAAGCCGACGGACAGCGGGGAGACGCCGACCGGCCGGTCACCCGTCACGTTCACCACGACCGAGGCCCCGTCGGGGATCGCCCGGAAGTCGAAGGACGAGGCGCCGTCGAGCTCCCCGGCGGAGATCTCGAACACCTGCGGGCCGGTGGAGCCGGCGCCCTTGAAGGAGACGGTGTCGCCCGAGCGCTCGCTGGTGCCGGTGGGCTTCAGCGCGCCCAGGGACGTCGACTCGCCCCGTATGGTGTCGCCGAAGGCGTCGTACGGGGCGAGGGCGGCCCGCGCGCCCAGGTCGGAGGCGCGGCTGCCGCCGTTCGTCTCCAGGTCGCCCTTGTCGTCGATCTTCCCGCCGACGCGGACCGCGCCGCCGTAGCGGGGGCCGGCCGTGAGACCGTGGCCGACGTCGACCCGGGTGCCCCGGGCGATCGTCAGGTTCCCGCCCACGGAGAGCATGACCGCTCCGGAGTCGGGGAGGATGCCGGAACCGGCGCCGACGCGGCCCACGTTGAAGGTGCCGCCGGACGCCTTGGCGAAGGTGGCGTTCCCGCCGATGACGAGCAGGCCCTCGGCCTCGGCGGTGGCGCCGTCGGCGGTGTAGTCGCCGCCTGCGTAGAGGGCCACGTTGGCGTCGAGGAACCGCGGCTCGTGACCGATCCGGGGTTCCTGGCCGGGAGCCGGGCAGGTCCGGGCGGTTCCCGGGGCGGGAGCCTGGGGCGCGGCCAGGGCGTTGCCCGCGCCGGTGACGCCGAGGACGAGCGCGACGGCCACGGCGCTGCTCAGCCGCGTGCGTGCTCTTCCGGTGTAGCTCATGTGCGTGAACCTTTCTTGGTTTCCTGTGAGGGGGTGGGTGGACGGGGATGGGCTCAGTCGGTCTCGGTCCGCAGGACGGCGCGGGTGAGGGGGCCGTAGACCCCGTCCTCCTGAGGGATGTTCCGCGCCACCTGGTAGCGGCGCAGGGCCGTCTCCACGGACTCGCCGAAGACGCCGTCGGCCGGGCCGGGATAGAGCTGGAGCTGCTGGAGCCGCCGCTGGAGGTCGACGACTTCGGGGCCGGTGCTTCCCCGCCCCACCCCGTCCCGTCCGCTCCCGTCCCACCCGTCCCAGCCGTCCCCGTCCCCGCCCCGGTCGTCTCCGTCCCGTCCGCCCTCGTCCCGGTCGGGACGCGAGGGGCGGTGGCGGCGGTCCGACGGCGAGGGCGTGGGCGCCGGAGCGCTCGCGGCGCCCGGGGAGGCCGTGGCGCCCGCGGAGCCCGCGTCCGTGGGGGAGGCGGGGGGGGGGGCGGGGGGGGG
>NZ_LGEG01000242.1 GCF_001280125.1 Streptomyces sp. NRRL F-6492 | reverse complement strand
AATGTCCTCCGCCTTCGTCACCAGGAAGTTGTGCTTCGTGATCGGCATCGTGATCCCACAGATGTCCGCCTCCTGGAAGGCATCCGTACCGATCGCCTTGGAGGCGACCTGGCCGGTGATCGCGACGATCGGGACGGAGTCCATGTGCGCGTCGGCGATCGGGGTGACCAGGTTGGTCGCACCGGGGCCGCTGGTCACCATGCAGACGCCGACCTTGCCGGTCGCCTGGGCGTAGCCGGTGGCGGCGTGGCCCGCGCCCTGCTCGTGGCGGACCAGGATGTGGCGCACCTTCTTCGAGTCCATCAGCGGGTCGTAGGCCGGGAGGATGCAGCCGCCGGGGAGACCGAAGACGGTGTCCGCGCCCACCTCTTCGAGAGAGCGGATGAGGGACTGCGCACCCGTGACGTGCTCGACGGGTGAGGTCGGTGCGCCGTTACGGGGCCGCGGCTGCGGATGGTGCCCGGTGGCCTGCTCGGTCATCAGCATCTCTTCTCGAAGCAGAGGGTTTTTGCGAAGTGTTTTACGAGGGTTTGCGGCGGTTTCAAGGTGAGTCGGTGCAACAAAAAACCCCTCGTGCCGTGAGGCAAGCGAGGGGAGCGCGTCGGGTGCGTTCTAAGCCGGGCCTACGGTGACCCTGCTTCAGCCGACGCGCTTTCCAAGTACGAGAATTCGGGTGCGCATGGCACTGACCCTCTCCCTCAGCCCGCTTCACTGTCAAGTGGGTGGGACGGGCGTCTCATCATGTGAGCGGATCGAGGGGCGGTTTCCGGCTGGTACGGGGATCGCCCCGGGCAGCGGGTACTCGTCCCGGACCAGGGCCCTGCGCAGCCGGTACTCGTCGAGCGGGCCCGAGAAGGCCATGCCCTGGGCATGGGTGCAGCCCATGGCGCGCAGGGCGACGACCTGCTCCGGCACGTCCACGCCGTCGGCGACGGTGCGCACGCCCAGGTCGACGGCGATGCGGAGCACGCCCCGGGTGATCTTGCGGAGCCGGGCGGACTCGACCACGCCCTCGACGAGCCCCCGGTCCAGCTTCAGCAGGTCGACGGGGAGCCGCCGCAGGGCGTTGACCGCCACGTGTCCGCTGCCGAAGCCGTCGAGCGCGATCCGCACCCCGAGCCTGCGCAGGGCGACCAGGCGCTGCTCCAGCTCGTCGAGCGGGATCCGGGGGTCGCTGTCGGCGAGCTCGACGATCAGCGAGCCGGACGGGAGGCCGTGCCGGGTAAGCAGGGACTCGACGGAGCCGAGCGGCAGCGAGCGGTCCAGGAGGCGCCGGGCGGAGAGGCGGATGGAGACGGGGGTGCGATGGCCGATTCCCGCCCGTTCGGCGGCCTGCTCCACGGCCTCTTCGAGGAGCCAGCGGCCGAGCTCGGCGGTGCGCTCGCCGTCGTCGGTGACGCGGAGGTACTCGGCGGGGGTGAAGAGGATCCCCTGGGCGGAGCGCCAGCGGGCCTGGGCGCTGACGGCGGCGATCCGGCCGGTGGCCAGGTCGACGACCGGCTGGTGGAGCAGGGCGAACTCGCCGTCGTGGAGGGCGGTGCGCAGCCGGGCGGCCAGCTCGGTCCGCCGGACGACCTCGGCCTGCATCTGGGGGGCGTAGAGCTCGACGCGGTCCTTGCCGGCGGCCTTGGCGCGGTACATGGCGAGGTCGGCGTTGCGCAGCAGGTCGCCGGCGTCGGTGCCGGGCTCGGCGAAGGCGACGCCGATGGAGGCGGCGACCCGCACCTCCTGGCCGCCGTCCAGGCGGTACGGCCGGGAGAGCGTGAGCCGGAGCCGGTCGGCGATCTCCTGGACCTGGTTCCTGCGGGCCGCCCGGTCGCGGCCGCCGTCGCCGAGGATGAGGGCGGCGAACTCGTCGCCGCCGAGCCGGGCGGCCGTGTCCCCGGCCCGTACGGAGTCCTGGAGGCGGCGGGCGGCCTGGACGAGGAGTTCGTCGCCGGCCTGGTGGCCGAGGCGGTCGTTGACGCCCTTGAAGCCGTCGAGGTCGATGAAGAGCACGGCGGTGCCGGGGTCGGAGGAGCGGCGGCCGCCGAGGGCCTGCCGGACCCGCCGGGTGAAGAGGGCCCGGTTGGGCAGGTCGGTGAGCGGGTCGTGCTCGGCGTTGTGCTGGAGCTGGGCCTGGAGGCGGACGCGTTCGGTGACGTCCCGGCTGTTGAAGATCAGGCCGCCCTGGTGCCGGTTGACGGTCGACTCGACGTTGAGCCAGTCGCCCCCGCCCCCGGCCTCGCCCGAGCGGGAGGCGCCCCCGTGGCCGGAGCGGAAGCGGCACTCGATCCGGGTGGTGGGCTCCTCGGCGGGCGAGGCGGCGAGGAACCGCCGCACCTCGTGGACGACGGCGCCGAGGTCCTCGGGGTGGATGAGGGCGGCGAGTTCGGTGCCGATGAGCTCGTCGGCGTCCCGCCCGTACACCCCGGAGGCGGCCGGACTGACGTAGTGGAGCCTGCCGTTGGGCGCGGCGATCATGATGACGTCGCTGGAGCCCTGCACGAGCGACCTGAAGTGGTTCTCCTTGTGGGCCAGTTCGTGGGTGAGGGCGATGTTGTCGAGGAGCATGATGCCCTGCCGTACGACGAGGGCGAGGACCACCGCGCAGCCGGTGAGGACGACGACGCGGTCGACCCGGCGCCCCTCGACCACGTTGTAGAGGATGCCGAGGGTGCAGACGGCGGCGGCGAGGTACGGGGTGAGGGCGGCGAGCGAGCCGGCGACCGGGCGGCTGTGCAGCCCCGGGCCGCGCGCGGCGGCCGCGCCGTCCGGGAGCCGGCGCACCCCCCAGGGCGCGTAGGCGAGCAGCAGGGAGCCGGCGAACCAGCCGGCGTCGAGGAGCTGGCCGGAGGCGTAGTTCTCGCGGAGCAGCGGCGAGGTGAAGAGGGCGTCGCACAGGACGGTGAGGGCGAGGGCGGCGATCGCGGTGTTGGTCGCGGAGCGGTTCGCCTGCGAGCGCCGGAAGTGCAGGACGAGCACCATGCTGACGAGGACGATGTCGAGCAGGGGGTACGCGAGGGACAGCGCGGCCCGGGCGACGGACTCGCCCTCGAAGTGGGCGTTGCGGGCGAGGGCCAGGCTCCAGGAGAGGGTGAGCAGGGAGCCGCCGATGAGCCAGGTGTCGAGCCCCAGGCAGACCCAGCCGGCCCGGTTGGCGGGTTTCTTGGCCAGGACGAGGAGGCCGACGATGGCGGGCGGCGCGAAGAGCAGGAAGAAGAGGTTGGCGACGGAGAAGTCCGGCACCTCGGTGCGCAGGACGACCTCGTACCAGCCCCACACCGCGTTCCCCGCGGCGGCCATGAACGAGGAGAAGGCGAAGAGCAGCCAGGCGGGGCGGGCGCTGCCGCGGTGGGCCCGGGCGTAGAGGTAGCAGGAGACGGCGGCGGTGAGGGCGGCGGCGCTCAGTCCGAAGTCGCCCATGAAGAGCGCCGTCTGCGGCGAGCCCCAGCCGAGGGAGGCGCCGGTCGTGTAGCCCGCGCAGAGCAGCCCCAGGGCGACCTGGGCGAGGACCGCCCCGGCGCCGGGGCGCCCGGGTGCCGGGGGCGCCGGGTCCGCCGGGTCCCCGTCGCCGACGGGGCGGCGCGCGAGGACGGCGCCGGGGGCGCTCACCGGGCCCTCCGGCGCCGGGCTCCCGCACGCGGCCGCGTCGTGCGGCCGGGCGGGCGGCTCGTCGGCACGCCCGGGGGCGTGTCCGTCGCAGTCGTGGGGGCCGGGGGCGCCGTGGTCCGGGGGCGTGCCGCCCCCGGCCACCGGGCGCCCGCAGGTGTCCGGCGGCCCCGTCGGGTCTGGCGACCGGTGCGGCGCGGTCTGGTCCGGCACCGAGCACACGAGGCCGGCGACGAGGCGCGGAAGGCCGGCGGCCGGCGGCGCCGTCGTGTCGGACCGTCGGTCCTCAGGCCGTGCTCCACCCGTCGCCCCCCTCGGAATCTGATGTCCCGTCACTTCGCTCCCCGGCGTCAGCCCGTACTCGACGCAGTCCCCCGCTCCGGGACGATACACCAGGTTGGTCACTCAGGGACAGGGTCGCAGTACTCTCCGTGACGACCAGGGGCGTTGTGTCCGGTGTGCGCCGGCGTGCGCCGCCCGGAGGCGGCTCAGCCGGTGGTGAGGAGGACGTTGGTCAGGTCCTCGCCCGCCGCGAACCGCCGCAGCTGTCCCGCGATCAGCCGCTTCGCCCTCGGCATGAAGGCGGAGGTGGAACCACCCACGTGGGGGCTGATCAGGACACCGGGAGCGTGCCACAAAGGGTGCCCGGCCGGCAGCGGTTCCGGGTCCGTGACGTCGAGCGCCGCCGTGATCCTGCCGCTCCCGGCCTCCTTGAGCAGCGCGTCCGTGTCGACGACCGGGCCCCGGGCGACGTTCACCAGGAGTGCCCCGTCCTTCATCCGGCCGAGGAACCCGGCGTCGGCGAGGTGCCTGGTGGCGGGCGTGAGCGGGGTGGAGAGGACGACGACGTCGGCCTCCGGGAGGAGCGCCGGCAGGTCGGCCAGGGCGTGGACCGGGCCGCGCCCTGTGGTGCGCGCCGAGCGTGCGACGCGCGCGACCCGCGCGCACTCGAAGGGCGCGAGCCGGTCCTCGATCGCGGCGCCGATCGAGCCGTATCCGACGATCAGGACGGACTTGTCGGCGAGCGCCGGGTAGAAGCCGTCCCGCCACTCCTCGGCGTCCTGGCCGCGCACGAATCCGGGGATGCCGCGCAGCGAGGCCAGGATCAGGGCGAGGGCGAGTTCGGCGGTGCTGGCCTCGTGCACGCCCTTCGCGTTGCACAGGGCGACGCCCGGCCGCAGCGATCCGATGCCGGGGGTGACGTGGTCGATGCCCGCGGACAGGGTCTGCACGACCCGGACCGAGGTTATGCCGCCCATCGGCCGGACGGCGATCTCCGAGCCCTTCATGTACGGGACGACGTAGAAGGCGCAGTGCGCGGGATCGGCCGGGAAATCCGGCCCGCCGTCCCAGAAGCGGTAGTTCAGGCCGGACTCGCCCGGCTCGGGAAGATCTTCGATCTCGTCCGCGGGAATCGGGAGCCACACGTCGGCGGCCGTGTCTTCGCATCTCATGTCCGGGAGGCTATGCGAAGAATCCCGTGCCCCATTGGTTACTTTGGGGGCGGCACAGGGAGGGGTACCGGCAGGTGGAGCGCAGGACTATCGGGGCGGCGGCGCTCGACGTGGGTGCGATCGGCCTGGGGTGCATGCCGATGCACTGGGCGTACAGCCGCTCGCAGCAGCGCGGGGACCGCTCGCTGCGGACCGTGCACGCGGCCCTCGACGCCGGGGTGAGCCTGCTCGACACCGCCGACATGTACGGCCCGTTCACCAACGAGCTGCTCCTGGGGCGGGTGTTGAAGGAGCGCCGGGCCGACGCGTTCGTCTCGACGAAGTGCGGGCTGCTCGTCGGCGACCAGCACGTGGTCGCCAACGGGCGCCCGGGGTACGTGCGTCGGGCCTGCGACGCCTCGCTGCGGCGGCTCCAGACCGACGTCATCGACCTGTACCAGCTGCACCGGGCGGATCCCGAGGTGCCGGTCGAGGAGACCTGGGGCGCGATGGCCGAGCTGGTGTCGGCGGGCAAGGTGCGGGCGCTGGGGCTCTGCGCCGTCGGCGCCCGGTCGGGACGCCGGGGCGCGGGCCGCGACGGCTACGAGGGAACGATCCGGCAGCTGGAGCGGGTCCAGCAGGTCTTCCCGGTGGCGGCGGTGGAGGCCGAGCTGTCGGTGTGGTCGCAGGAGGCGCTGGCGCGGCTGCTGCCCTGGTGCGCGGCCCGGGGCGTCGGCTTCCTGGCGGCGATGCCGCTGGGCAGCGGCTTCCTGACCGGGACGCTGACCCCGGGCGGCGGTTTCGAGCCGGACGACCCGCGGGCCCGGCACCCCCGGTTCACGGCGGAGATGATGGCGGCGAACCAGCCGCTCGTGGCAGGACTGCGGCGGGTGGCCGCGCGGCACGGTGCGGACGTCACCCCGGCGCAGGTGGCCCTGGCGTGGGTGCTGGGCCGGGGGCGGCACGTCGTGCCGGTGCCGGGGGCGAAGCGGGAGCGCTGGGCGGTGGAGAACGCGGCGGCGGCCTCGCTGCGGCTGACGGCGGCGGACCTGACGGAGATCGCGGCGCTCCCGGCGCCCCGGGGGTCCTGGGACTGAGCGGTCCGGGGCCGGCCGGCCCGGCCGGGAACCTCGCCGGGCCGGCGGGTGTTCTCAGGGGTAGGGATGCCGTTCGACCCGTCGAGCCCGCCGGACCCTCCGAAGGGGAGCGCGCCATGAAACGTCCTGTCGTCCTGAAGGCCCTGGGAGGCGCCGCCGCGCTGGTCCTGGCGGCGGGCTGCTCCTCGGGGGGCGCGTCCCCGGGGAGCGCGGAGGAGCGCCCGGCGACCGCCCCGTCGTCGGCCTCCGCGTCCGCACCGGCCCCCTCCGGGACCCCCGGGACCTCCGCGCCCCCGGCCGCCGGCCGGGTGACGGTGGCGGGGACGCTGACCGAGGGCCTGAAGTCGCCCTGGGGGCTCGCGGAGCTGCCCGGCGGCGACCTGCTGGTCTCCTCGCGGGACGAGCGGACGGTCACCCGGATCGACGGGCGGACCGGCGCGAAGAGGCCGCTCGGCGAGGTGCCGGGGGTGGTGCCGGGCGGCGAGGGCGGACTGCTCGGCCTCGCGGTCCGGGACGGGTGGGTGTACGCGTACCTGACGGCGTCCTCGGACAACCGGATCGTGCGCATGCGGTACGGGGGCGGGGCCGGCGACCGGCTCGGCCCGCCGGAGCCGGTGCTGACCGGCATCCCCAAGGGGTTCACGCACAACGGCGGGCGGATCGCGTTCGGCCCCGACGGGATGCTGTACGCGGGGACGGGCGAGACCGGCGAGACCGGTCTGGCGCAGGACCGGGAGTCGCTGGGCGGGAAGGTCCTGCGGATGACGCCGGAGGGCCGGCCGGCGCCGGGCAACCCCTTCCCGGGCTCGGTGGTGTACTCGTACGGCCACCGGAACGTGCAGGGGCTCGCCTGGGACGCGGACGGGCGGCTGTGGGCGGCCGAGTTCGGGCAGAACACCTGGGACGAGCTGAACCTGGTCGGGGCCGGGAAGAACTACGGCTGGCCGGAGGCCGAGGGGCGGGCGGGCAGGAAGGGCTTCGTGGACCCGGTGGCCCAGTGGAAGACCTCGGAGGCCTCCCCGAGCGGGATCGCGTACGCGCGGGGGTCGATCTGGATGGCCGGGCTCAGGGGCGAGCGGCTGTGGCGGGTCCCGCTCTCCGGGGCGGAACGTTCCGGGGAGCCCGAGGCGTTCCTGGAGGGCGACCACGGACGGCTGCGGACCGTGCTCGCGACGGGCGGCGACCGGCTGTGGCTGGTGACCAACGAGACCGACACCCGGGGGACGCCCGGGCCCGGCGACGACAGGATCCTCCGCCTCCGGGTGGAGTGAGGGAGGCGGGACCGTGTTCGATCCGATGGCGGAGCTGTTCGCACCGGGGCGGCGGCACACCGAGGAGGAGCGGCAGCGGCTCGCCCTGACCCGGGAGGACCAGGGGGACGCGGATCCCGGGCGCGGGCCGGTGGACCTGCGGTCGGGGCGGGTGACGATACGGGTCCCGCGCCCGGAGGAGCCGTCCGGCGGCGGGTCAGCGGGGCGCGGCGACCAGGTGCAGGCGGTGGGCGAGGGCGGCGGCCTCGCCCCGGCCGGCGACCCCGAGCTTGGCGAGGATGTGGGAGACGTGGACGCTGGCCGTCTTGGGTGAGATGAACAGCTCCCCGGCGATCTGGCGGTTGGTGCGGCCGGCCGCGACCAGGCGCAGCACGTCCTGCTCGCGGGGGGTCAGGCCGAAGGCGTCGTCCACGGGCTCCGCCGGTGCCGGGGGCCGCTCCTCGGGCGCGAGGGAGAGCCGGGCGCGGGCGGCGAGGAGTTCCACGTCCTCGCGGAGCGGGCGGGCGCCGAGCCGGTCGGCGGTGGCGCGGGCCTCCCGCAGCAGGGCCGCCGCCTCCTCGCGCCGGCCGCCCTCGACGAGCAGGGCGTCGGCGAGGCGGTAGCGGGCGCGGGCCAGCTGGGCGGGGCGGTCCAGCGGCTCGTAGGCGGCGACGACCTCGGCCCAGCGGGCGGCGGTCTCGCGGCCCTCGGCGCGGGCCAGCTCCTCGGAGACCTGCCGGGAGTGGGCGGCCCAGACGGGGACCGGGGCGGCCAGGGCGCGCAGGCAGCGGCGGATCAGGGCGAGCGCCTCGTCGCGGCCGTCGTCGGCGGCGGGCAGTCCCCGGCTGTCGGCCTCGGCGGTGACGGCGGTGAGGACGAGCGGCCAGCCGTAGCGGTGGGTGCCGGGCGGGAAGCCGCCCCGCTCGGCGGCGGCGAGCTCGGACCGGACGTCGGCGACGCGGCCCTCGGCGGCGGCCACGGCGACCGCGACCTGGGCCATGGGCAGGGTGTACTGCGGGATCGGGTCGCGGGTGCCGTAGACGGCCCGCGCGTCGGCGAGGTGGCGGGCGGCGGCGTCCGGTTCGCCCCCGGCGGCGGCGAGCTGGGCGAGGCGGAGGGAGGCGGAGCCCCGGGGCTTGGTGCTGGTGGCCGAGCGCAGCAGCCGCTCGGCGGCCTCCCGGACCTCGTCCCAGCGGCCCAGGGAGAAGAGGGACTCGGCCCGGTTGGCCTCGGCCCAGCCGACGCTGTCGACGAGTCCGTACGTACGGGCGAGGCGGATGCCGGCCTCGGCGGTCTCGACGGCCTCGTGGGAGCGGCCGAGGGACTCCAGGGCGGAGGCGATGTTGATGTGGGCGCGCGCGGTCTCGGTGAACTGGCCGAGGACGGTGGTCCGTTCGCGCACCTCGTGCATCGCGGCGAGGCCGGTCTCCACGTCGCCGGCCGCGACCATGATGGTGCCGAGGGTGAGGCGGGCGTTGAGCTCGATCGACTCGGCCTTGACGAGGCGGGCGTACTCGACGGCGCGTTCGGCGGCGGCGAGGGCGTCGGGGCCGGGGTCGCGCAGCATGCCCCAGCCGGCGGCGCCGACGAGGACGACGGCGTGGACGGCGGAGGGCGGGAGGCCCTTGACGAGCTCCTGGGCGCGGGCGATCTCCTCGCGGCCGTCGCCCCGGCCGAGGTTGGACTGGAGGCGGGCCTTCTCGGTCCAGAACCAGGCGGCGCGCAGGGGGTCGCGCTCCTCCTCGCCGCCGAGGAGCCGCAGCGCGGTCCTGCCGATCTTGAGGGCGCGTTCGCGTTCGCCGCTGAGCCGGGCGGCGACGGCGGCCTCGGCGAGCAGGTCGAGGTAGCGCAGGGGGGTGGTCTCGGGGTCGCAGCCGCAGGGGGGATAGGTCTCGGCGTAGTCCACGGGGCGCAGCGAGTCCCGGACCCCGGCGGGGGCCTCGTCCCAGAGTTCCATGGCCCGTTCGAGGAGCCGGAGCTGCTCGGCGTAGGCGTGGCGCTTGCGGGTGGCGACGGAGGCGCGCAGCACGGCGGGCAGGGCCTCGGCCGGGTCGTGGGCGTGGTACCAGTACGTGGCGAGCCGGGTGGCGCGCTCGTCGGCCCGGACGAGCGCCGGGTCGGCCTCCAGGGCCTCGGCGTAGCGGCGGTTGAGGCGGGAGCGCTCGCCGGGCAGCAGGTCGTCGCTGACGGCCTCGCGGACGAGGGAGTGCCGGAAGCGGTAGCCGTCGCCGTCGGGGACGGCGAGCAGGATGTTGGCGCCGACGGCGGCCCGCAGCGCCTCGATGAGGTCGTCCTCGGCGAGCCGGGCGACGGCGGCGAGGAGGCCGTACTCGACGGTGGAGCCGCCCTCGGCGACGATCCTGGCGACCCGCTGGGCGTCCTCGGGGAGGGCCTCGACGCGGACGAGGAGGAGGTCGCGCAGGGAGTCGCCGAGCCGTCCGGGGACGCAGCCGGACTCGTGGGAGACGACCAGCTCCTCGACGAAGAAGGCGTTGCCGTCGGAGCGTTCGAAGACCTCCTCGACCAGGCCCGGGTCGGGTTCGGCGGCGAGGATGCCGGTGAGCTGGCGGTGCACCTCGGCGCGGGTGAAGCGGGGCAGTTCGATGCGGCGGATGGTGCGGAGCCGGTCGAGTTCGGCGAGGAGGGGGCGCAGCGGGTGGCGGCGGTGGATGTCGTCGGCGCGGTAGCTGGCGACGACCACGATCCGGCCGCGCCGCAGGGTGCGCAGCAGGTAGGTGAGCAGGTGGCGGGTGGAGGTGTCGGCCCAGTGCAGGTCCTCCAGGACGAGGACGAGCGTGCGGTCGGCGGCGAGCCGTTCCAGGAGCCGTACGGTCAGCTCGAAGAGGCGGGCGGTGGAGTCCTCGTCGGCGGGGTCGTGGCCGCCGGGGTCGCCCAGTTCGGGCAGCAGCCGGGCGAGTTCGCCGTGCTGGCCGTCGGCGGCGGCGGTCAGCTCGTCGGGGAGCAGGCGCCGGAGCGCGCGCAGGGCGGCGGAGAAGGGGGCGAAGGGCAGTCCGTCGGCGCCGAGCTCCACGCAGCCGCCGAGGGCGACGACGGCGCCCCGGTCGCGGGCCGTGCCGGTGAACTCCTCGATGAGCCGGGTCTTCCCGACGCCCGCCTCGCCGCCGACGAGCAGGGCCTGGGGCTCTCCCGCGGTCGCGCGGGAGAGCGCCTCGGTGAGGGCGGTGAGTTCGCCGGCCCGGCCGACGAAGACGGGGCTGACGGACCTGGTCTCCACGGAGCCGAGCATCGCACAGGCGTCCGCGGGGGCGCTCGTACGGGGGCCGGAGGCCACCGGGAGGGTCACGCGGCCCGGACGAAGCCGCCGGGGCCGCCGTCGTCGTCCACCGGCCCCTCCGCGTCCCGGCCCCCGCTCCGGCGGCCGGGGCGCGGCTCCCGGCCGGCGGACGCGGCGGCCTCGCGGGACAGGCGCCGGGCGGCGGCCTCGCGGACGAGCTGGGCGTGGTTCATGCGGTCGATCTCGTACTCGAACACGGGTGCTCCCTGGGTGGGTCCGGTGGGGCGTCGCCTCTCGCGACGCCTCCACGGTCGTCTCCCAGGGGGTCCGGTCGCATCGGGCGTGTGCCGCATGTTCGGGGCACGGGGGTCCTTAGGCGCGGCCCGCCGAAGGGGTGCCGGGGGCCTTAGGACGTCGTTTCTGATGGCGTGATCGTTCGTTGAGCGGTGCACGACCGATCGGGTGTAACAGCTCGTGCCCGATGAGTCGTGGACCTGGTTTCGGTGCGTGGCGCCCCCGGTGGAGGTGAAGCGCCCTCAGGGTGGGGCCGGCGACGTGCGGGTGACCGCGAGGCGTCGGCGGCGACTGTCTCCGGGGCGGCGTCGGGAGGGCGCCGGCGTACTCGATCCCCGCTTCAAGGGGCGGCAACCGCCCCCTGGCTTTCGTGTCCGCCGGGCAGCCACAGTCCGAACAGGGCGCCGTGTCCCGGTTCGCTGGTCACGCTCACCGAGCCGCCGTGCAGCTCGGTGAGGTCGCGCACGATGGCAAGGCCGAGTCCGCTGCCGCCGGACTGCCGGGTGCGGGACTTGTCCGCGCGCCAGAAGCGGTCGAAGAGGTGCGGCAGGTCGTCCTCGGCGATCCCGGGGCCGGTGTCGCGCACCTCGATGCGGATGCCCCCGCCGGCGCCGGGAGCCGCCTCCTCCTGGTCGGCGGGGTGACCGGTGAGGGTGACCGCGCCGCCCGCGGGTGTGTGCCGGATCGCGTTGGTCACGAGGTTGCCGACCGCCTGGCGCAGCCGTGCGGGGTCGGCATCCAGCCACAGGTCCTCGTCCGCGTCGACGGTGAGGGTGATCCGCTCGGCCTGCGCGCGGGCCTGGTGGCCCGCAGCGACCTGGTCGAGGAGGGAGCGCAGGGGGGTCGGCTCGGTGTGGAGGGTCAGCCGGCCGTCGTCGAGGGCGGCGAGGTCGCGCAGGTCGTCGATGACGTGCTGGAGCAGAAGGGCTTCGTCGTGCAGGGAGTCGATGTACGCGGTGTCCGCGGTGGCGACGCCGTCCTGGGCCGCTTCCAGCCATCCGCGGATGTTGCTGAGCGGAGTACGCAGTTCGTGGGCGATGTCGCTGATCATGGCCTTGCGCTGGTTCTCCAGCCGCGCACGGTGCTCGGACAGGTCGTTGAAGGCGGCGGTGAGCCTGCCGATCTCGTCGTGGCCGCGGACGGGTACGGGCGCGCCGCCGTCGGCGTTCTTCATCTGCTGGGCGGCGCGGGTCAGGTTGCGCAGTGGCCGGACCACCGGCGAGGCGGCGAGGAGTGCGGCGCCCATGGAGAGGGCGAACACCAGGGCCGCCAGGCCGGCGACTTCGGCGGTGCTGCGGGAGGAGAGGCCGAAGGCGGTGTGTTCGGCTCCGGTGGTCGGCCCCAGGGACAGTCTGGCGGGTGGGGCGACGTGGGCCTTGAGCTGTTCGCGGCGGCTCTGCGCGACGCAGGAGGTGATGTCGTCGCTGTTCGCCGTCGTCGTGCCGGTCGCCGTCGTGGACCAGGAGAAGTCGAGGCCGACCCGGATGCCGGAGATGCCGGTCCCGCGCAGGCACGCGGCCACGAGGGTGTCGAGCTGGTCCAGGGCCCTGCGTTCCGTGTCGGTCGTGGTCCGTTCCAGGACCCGCTCGCACAGGGGGGCGGGGCTGGGGGTGGTGGAGCGGCCGAGGTGACGGATGGCGGGGCGGCCGTTGGGGGCGGTGTCGACGGCGGCCTTGATCCCGTTCCTCTCCAGACACGCCACTTCTTGTTCGGCGTAGCGGACCAGACGGGCGCGTTCGGTCCCGGTGAGGCGGTAGGGCCCCACCGCGCGGGGGTCGATCCGGCCCCCGGTGCCGTGTGTGCCGGGCGAGGCCGCGTCGAGGGGGGCGGTGTCGAGGGCGAGCGGGTCCAGCACGGCCGCAGATCGTGCGGGAGGAGGGGAGGTGTGCGGCGCGGAGTCGGCGAGGAGCCGTTGGTCCAGTGAGGTCAGGACGATGTGCCGGCCGGTCTCCTCGGACAAGCGGCGCACGTCGGGACCGGCGCCGTCCCAGGAGGTGTGGGTGGCCGCGTAGCCCAGGAGCCGGTCACGGATCCGGGCGTCGTCGGCGGCGATCTGCCCCTGCTCCCGCTCGATCGCCCCGGTCGCCGTCCTCGCGGTCAGCCAGGCCGTGGCGGCCACGCTGCACGCGCCGACCACGGCGGAGACCAGGAACAGCCGGAACAGCAGCCTCCTGTGCAGGGGGACGCGGCCGTACGGTTCACGACTCGGCACGCGTGGCTCCGGGAACGGTCTCACCGCTGGTTTCCTCGTCCTGTTCTCCGGCCGGACGGGCCGACGCGGACTTGCCGGGCCGCTCGGTGCCGTCGGGTGGCAGGAGTTTGTAGCCGACCCCGAAGACGGTGACCAGCCGACGGGGGGTGCGGGGGTCGTCCTCGGTTTTTCTGCGCAGGTTCATGATGTGCATGTCCACCGCACGGGAGGTGGTGTAGTGGCCGAAGCCGTGCAGCACGTCGAGGAGCCGGTCCCGGGTGAAGACCTGCCCCGGCCGGGCGGCCATCGCGGCGAGCAGCCGGAACTCTCCGGGTGTGCACTCGACGGGGCGGTCGTTCACCGTGACCTCGTGCCGCTCGGGACTGACCCGCAGCGCCCCCACGCGCAGGTCGCCGTCGTCTGCCTGCGGCGGACCGCTCCGCGCTGTTCGGCGCAGCAGCGTACGCACGCGGGCCACGAGCTCCCGCGGGCTGTAGGGCTTGGTGATGTAGTCGTCCGCACCGAGGTCGAGACCGAGCAGCAGATCGTCCTCGGTCGATCGGGCGGTCAGCAGCAGGACCGGCAGCTCACGGCCCTCGGCCCGCAGGACGCGCAGCACGTCGAGCCCGTCGACCCGCGGCATCATCCAGTCGAGGACGGCGAGGTCGGGCTCCCGCAGACGGATCTGGTCAAGCGCCTCCCGGCCGTCATGGACGGTCCGGACGGTGTGCCCCTCCCGCTCCAGATAGCGGGTCACCAGCTCGGCCTGCTTTCGGTCGTCCTCGGCGACCAGGATGTGCGCGCGCATGGCGACGATCGTAAGTCACAGGCAACCGGCCAGCTGGCCCGTTCCTTGTGCCACGGCCCTGCCGCTCGCGCCCTCCCCACCGGAATCAGGCAAGTTCCTGACGACTCCCTGACACGGCTCGACTACCAAGGAGCCATGACCGCCGCTCCTTCCGCCCGCCGGGCCCGCCGGGCACCCGGTGCCCTCTCGCTGACCCTGTCCCTCAGTCTGGTCGGCCCGCTCGCCCTGCCCGGTGCCGTGGCCGCCGCGACAGCCCAGTCCGCTCCCCAGCGGTGGACACAGCCGGTCGGCTCCACCTTCCCGAAGCACGGCCCGCAGCGGAAGGAGGCTCCCGTCAACGCGTGCGTGCCGAAGCGGCTGCGCGACAAGGCGGTCAGCTTCACGGCCGCGGACGGCGTCCGGCTGTCCGGTCTCGTCCTGGGCAGCGGGCCGCGGGGCGTGGTCCTCTCGCACGAGAACGGCTGGAACATCTGCAGCTGGCTGGCGTTCGCGGAGGAGCTCGCCGCCGCCGGCTACCAGGTCGTCGTCTACGACCAGCGCAATGTGCACGGCGGGGCTTCCGAGCGCGGCGGCAGGGCCGACAACCTGCACTTCGACCGGGACGTCCGAGCCGCGGTCCAGCAGCTCAGGAACCGGGGCGCGACACGCGTCCTCGCGGGCGGAGCCTCCATGGGCGGTACCGCGACCGCGACCGCCGCCCCCGGGATCCCCGGCCTCGTCGGCCTGCTCATCCTGTCCTCGCCCCGCGCACTCCCGGCGATGAACCCCCTCCCGGGACTCGCCGAGGTGACGGTGCCCTCCTTCTTCGCCGCCGCCACGGGCGACCAGACCTTCGCCGACGAGGTACGGGCCCTGTACGAGGCGTCCGGCGCGAAGGACAAGCGGATCCGCATCCTCGACAGCCACGTGCACGGCGTCGACATGATGGAGGACGGCACGGCGGGGGCACGCCTGCACGACCAGGTGCTGGCCTTCGTCGGCGACGCCTTCCGCAAGGCCGGCGCATCCGCACCTCCGGTCCCCCCGGCCGACCACAGTGGCACGCCGCCGTCCGAACCGGCCGGATCACCCGCCACCCACGCCGCGGACGAACCGCACACGCCCCGGGCGGCGACCCGGGCCGGCGAGGAAGCGGACAGCCTGCTGCCTCTCGGCACGGGGGCAGCGTGCGCCCTTCTCACGGCAGCGGCCGCCTGGACCGCCAGGACCAGGCTGCGAGGACGAGGCGTCCGACGCCGCCGCTGAGCATCCGCACCGGGCCCCCACGCGCCACCGGGCGGTGCTGCTCGGACGACGACGCGTACGGCAGTGGGGCCCAAGCGCTGTCCCTCCGCGTGGCTCAGGTGCGACAGCAGGCATCCACCGGGCCGGTCCATGATCTTGCGGACGGCCTCCGGCCGCGAGAGGCCGTCCGCCATCGCGACCAGCGCCCGGTCCGGGCGGACGATCAGCTCCGCGATCAGCTCGTGCCCCTCTCCAGCCGGTCCAGGACGCGTGCCGGCTGCGCGTCAAGGAGCCGGAGAGACACCACCCGGCCCTCCGCAGCGGGAGCTGGTCAGTGACGAGAGGCCGTACGCGGCGCGGAACGCGCCGAGCGGCCAGTGGTCCCGGCACCTTGTCGTGGTGCCGAAGAGCGAACGGGCGGCGGGCCCCTCCCACCGGCCGGCACATCGGTGCCCCCGGCGCCCGGCGCCGAGGGCGACGGCCGGGCGGGCCGGACGGCGGCGGTCGGCCCGCCCGGCCGGGGCGACCGGGCGGGCCGCGGGATCCTCCCACCACGACGGGGCGGGTTCGTCGCCGCGCGACCGCGCCACGCACAGCCGGCGCGAGCTGTCCGGCGAATCGCACCGACGCGCGTGTCGCCCGGCGCGGCATCGACGGGGACCCCGCTGACGCCGTGCTGCGGAGTCGACTCCGTCGCCCGGTGGTGAAGTCGATGTCCACGACACGGACGCTCCGTGCCGGGCGCCCCGCGGCCTCCAGCCCTCCAACGCCCGGAGCACCACGGGCCCGTCCGTCGACTTCGTCGTCCTTGAGTTCGGGCCGTGGGCCCGCACCTGTCGGGCCGCGGCCCAGAACCTCCTGCCCACCGGCTGCGGTGCTCGCCCCCGGATCGAAGGGCCGGCCCCGAGCCCCAGGCCGTCGGCCGGGCTCACGGTGACGGGATCCCCGGAACCCTCACGGAAGCGGATGAGCGCCGGCCGAGAACGGACGACCTTCCGACATCGTCCTGACAGGTCACTGACACGTGAGAACGACAATGGCGAGCCTCAGGCGTCCGGGACGGCGTGCCGGCCACGTGCCGACCCGCCCGCGACGATCGGAGACGACCCGAAAGGCAGGACACCGAATGACGGTGAAACACCGCGGCCGGCCCTCCTCCGCGAGGCCCGCCCGCAGAGCCCGCACGGCCGCGATCGCCGCCGCGGCGGCGATCGCGGCGACAGCGGTCGCGCCCTTGGTGGCATCGGCCGGCGAGGCCGCTCCCGGCCCACGGCCCGGCCAGGAGGCGCCCCGTACCGAGACCCGGGAGGTGGGCGAGGTCCGGTACGACCTCGGCGACCGGGCGTTCACCCCGCCCGCTCCCTACGAGGGCCGAACCGAACTCACCGCCGTCGTCCACTACCCGAAGGATCTCGGACGCGGTAGGCATCCCCTGATCGTGATGCAGCACGGCCTGTGGCACACCTGCGCGGACGCCAAGGCGCAGGCCGGGCTGAAAGCCGCGGAGAAGGCCCTGGCCGAAGCCGAGAAGGCCGGTGACGAAGCAGAGGTGGCACGCCGGCAGAAGCTCGTCGAGAAGGCGACCGGCCCCCTGTGGTCCTGGCCCTGCCGGGACGGAGTCGCCCCCCTGCCCAGCAGTTCCGGCTACGACTACCTGGCCAGGGACCTCGCCCGGCAGGGCTTCGTCGTCGTCTCCATGGGCGCCAACGGGATCAACGCGACCAGCGGCGGCCAAGCCCCCTCGGTGTACCAGGCCCGCGCCGCGCTGATCAACAAGCACCTGGAGCTTTGGCGGCAACTGTCCCTGGGGAAGGGCCCTCTGAAGGGCAGGCTGAAGGACACGCGGACCGGCGAGGCGAGCCGCGCGGAGTTCACCGGCCACGTGGACCTCGGCCGGGTCGGCACCCTCGGCCACTCCATGGGCGGCGGCGGAGTGATGCAGCACGCCTCCGACGACCGGCACGCCGCCTGGCCCGAAGGCGTCGAGGTGAAGGCCGTACTCGGTCTCGCCCCCACCGCGACCTGGGACAACGAACCTGTCACCAAGGTCCCGCTCGCCGTCCTGTGGGGCACCTGCGACCAGGTCAACACCGGCAGGTACATCGACTGGAACAAGAACAAGAACCAGGCACCGCTGTACGGCGTCACCCTGACCGGCGGCAACCACAACTACGTCAACACCCAGTGGTCCCCGCGCAGCGGACAGGTCGGCGCGAAGAACGACGCCGTCCCCGGCCGGCGACCCGGACACTGCCTCTCCCAGGACGGCAAGGAACAGGAACACCGCGAACTGAACGAAGCGACCCAGCGCCGCATCACCACCGCCTACACGACCGCCTTCTTCCGACGCCACCTCCTGAACGACGCCTCCGCCGACGCCCTGCTCACCGGCGAGCAGCAGTCGCCGTACGCGCCGGACGCGGTCCGCGTGGAGTACGTCCGGCCCCACCGTCCCTAGGGAGTGTCCGGGCTCGCGTTCGTAGCGGCGGTGGAGCCGGCGGCAGCCGGTGAGCCAGGACGTGGTTCGTTCGATGGCCCAGCGGTGGTGTCCGAGCCGCCCGGAGGTCTCGATGCCACGGCGGGCGATCCGTGGCGTGATGCCACGAGAGCGGAGCCATCGCCGCAGGTGGGGAATGCGTGGCCCTTGTCGCCGTAGAGCTTGTCGGGCCGTCCGCGGCAAGGTCTGCGGCGGCTGCGGATCGGAGGTACGGACGCGGCCACGAACACGATCGCGGCCGGACACTCACGATCCCCGGCTCACCGGCGGCCGCCTCCCCGCGGCCGCACCACCACCGTTTCGGGCACCACCCCCCGGAGGGGCTCAGGAGCCGGCGCTCGGGAGGCTCAGGAACAGGTCGAAGTAGGTGCCGACCGACAGGAGCAGGCCGAGGCCGCCCAGGACGGCGCCGGCGACGGCGACCGCGCGGACCCAGGCGGGGCGCCGGGGAAGGGTGAGCACGGCGACGGCGACGATCAGGGCGAGCAGGGCGAAGACGCCGTTCACCAGGGCGGTGCTGTGCCAGGCGTCGCCGTAGATCTCGCTGATCTGCTGGGTGGGGGTGCCGGAGCCGGAGGTCTTGATCTGTCCGACGAGCGTCTCGCGCTCGGAGACCACCTTGCCGGCCCAGGTGCCGGTGAGCGCGACGGCGCCGAGGGCGGCGGAGACGACGGCGGCGGCACCGGCGCCGATCCCGGCGTCCGTGGCGGCGGGGGCCTCCTGCCCGTCGAGGTCCTCGTCGGGGTCTTCGTCGAGGTCCCCCTCGGGCTCCTCGCCGGGGCCCTCGCCGAGGACTTCGGCCCGCTTCCCGTCCAGGTCGCCGCCGTGCGGGTCCGTGCCGCTCTCCGCCTCCACCGCCTCGTCGTTCTTCTCGGTGGGCTCGGTCTTCTCGGTCGTCTTGATGTCCATGCGGCGCACGCTAGGGGTCCCGTATGAGAGCTGTCTTAACGCGCCCGCGGCCGCGACGGGTTGACGTATCACCCCGCCTGCGCGCACCCTTGGGGTGACACGTCAACTCAATGAGGGACGAGGGGAAGCCATGCCCAAGATCGCTGTCGTCGTGGGAAGCGTGCGACCGGGCCGTGTGACGCGCGACGTGGCCGAGTGGGTGCACAAGTCCGCCGCCGCCCGCACCGCCGCCGCCTATGAACTGGTCGACCTCGCGGAGTACGACCTGCCCGCCTACGACGAGGCCCTGCCGCCGCAGTCCGGCCGCTACGAGCACGCCCACACCCGGCGGTGGGCCGAGAAGGTCGCCGAGTTCGACGGCTACGTCTTCGTCACCCCCGAGTACAACCACAGCGTTCCGGCGGTGCTCAAGAACGCCCTCGACTTCGTCTACGGCGAGTGGAACGACAAGGCGGCGGGCTTCGTCAGCTTCGGCGGCACCGGGGGCGTCCGCGCGGTGGAGCACCTGCGGCAGATCGCGGCCGAGCTGCGGATCGCGACCGTCCAGGCCCAGGTGGCGCTGCCGATCGCGCTGGACTTCCCCGCGTACCCCGCCTTCGCCCCCGGCGAGGGGCGCGCGGAGGAGCTCTCCCGGGTGCTCGACCAGGTCGAGGCCTGGGCGGGGGCGCTCGCGCCGCTGCGCGGCTGACCCCGCGCGGCCGGCCGGGCCGGATTGACCGGCGGGAACGGGGGGTGCTGTGCTGGGGGGTTGACGGATCGGTCCCCCAGCACGGCAAGGAGCGTGGAGATGAGCGGCACCTCGGAGTGGCTCGACGGGCACGAGGAGAAGGCCTGGAACGCGTTCTTCGAGATGCAGACGCTGTTCTGGCCGCAGCTGGCCCGCCGGCTCCAGCAGGACACCGGCCTCTCCGAACCGGACTTCGCCATCCTCGGCGCGCTCGTGCGGGCTCCGGAGGGGCGGCTGCGGCCCTACGAGCTGAGCGGGGTGACCCTGTTCGAGAAGAGCCGGCTGCACCACCACCTGACCCGGATGGCCGGGCGCGGCCTGATCACCCGGGAGCGATGTCCCGGCTCCTCCCGGGGCGCGGTCGTCGCCCTCACCCCGCGGGGCCGGGAGGCCGTCGCCGGGGCCTTCCCCCGGCGCGCGGAGCACATCCGCCACCTGCTGACCGGACCGCTGACCCCGGCGCAGCTCGACGCGCTCACCGAGATCTCCGAAGCCGTCGCCGCCCGTCTGCGCGCCGAACCCGGGGCGGACGGGCCTCCGGCGGCCGGGGGGTGCTGAGGGGGGCGCCGGGCGGACGGGGCTCCGACGGCCGGGGTGCCGAAGGGGGCGCCGGGGGCCGAGAGAAGTGCCGGAGGCGGGCTACGCCCCCGTCCGCTCCTTCTTCGCCGCGCGCCACTCCGGGGCCAGGACCGACCAGAGTTCCGTGTCCGTGCGCGTGCCCCGGTGCGGGTAGTTCTCGCGCAGGACGCCCTCCTTCGTCATCCCGAGGCGGCGGGCGACGGCGACGCTCGCCCCGTTCTCCGTGGAGGCGTACCACTCGACGCGGTGGATGCCGCGCTCCTCGACCGCCCAGTCGATGATGACCCGGCAGGCCCGGGTGACCAGGCCCTTCCCGGCGGCGGACGGCTCCAGCCAGCAGCCCGCCTCGGCGGTGCCGTACCGCACGTCCATGGTCCGGAACATGACGCCGCCGACCAGGGTGCCCCCGGTCCAGATGCCGTGGATCCGGCCCGCGTCGTTCGCGGCCTTCTCCGCGTACGAGCGGAGGAAGGAGCGGGCGGAGTCCAGGTCCGTGACGACGTCCGGCAGGCCGATGTGCCGCCCGACGTACTCCCGTCCCCGGTCCATGTGGGCCAGGAACTCCTCGGCCCGCCAGGGCTCCAGGGGCCGCAGCTCGGCGCCGTCGTCACCCAGCGATATCGCGAACATCCTCGTTCTCCTCCGTGGTCGGGACCGTCAGACGCTGTGCGGGGATCTTCGCACGCGCGTCGGCGGTGGCCCGGCACTCCGGAGGTTCGACGCTGATCCGGGGCAGCAGGCGGTCGAGCCCCTTCGGCAGCCACCAGTTGGCGCCGCCGAGGAGGTGCATGAGGGCGGGGACCAGGAGGGTGCGCAGGACGAAGGCGTCGAGGGCGACGGCGGCCGCCAGCGCGATGCCGAACATCGCGATCACCCGGTCGCCGGAGAGCACGAACGCCAGGAAGACGGAGATCATGATGACGGCGGCGGAGTTGATCACCCGGCTGGTCTCGGCGAGGCCGACCCGGACCGCCCGCCGGTTGTCGCCGGTCTCCAGCCACTCCTCGTACATCCGGCTGACCAGGAAGACCTGGTAGTCCATGGAGAGTCCGAAGAGGACGGAGACCATGATCACGGGGAGGAAGGGTTCGATCGGGCCGGCGCTGCCGAGGCCGAGGAGCTCGCTCCCCCAGCCCCACTGGAAGACCGCCACGACGACGCCGAAGGCGCCGGCGACGGCCATGACGTTCATGACGGCGGCCTTGAGCGGGATGCCGATCGAGCGGAAGGCGAGCAGGAGCAGCAGACAGCCGAGGGCGATGACGACGCCGACGAAGAGCGGCAGCTTGCCGACGATGATCTCGGCGAAGTCGTCGTACGAGGCGGTGACGCCGCCCACGTTCACGTCGAGGGAGGTGCCCGCCTCGGCCCCGGGCAGGACGTCCTGGCGCAGCCGGTCGACCAGCTCGCTGGTCGCCTTCGACTGCGGCGAGGAGTCGGGGACGACGGTGAGGACGGCGGTGTCGCCGGAGCTGTTGTACGTGACCGGGGAGACGGCCGCGACGCCCTTGGTCGCGGAGAGCGCGGCCGGCAGCTGGTCGAGGGCGATCCGGTCGTCGGCGCCGTCGAGTCCGGCGACGAGGGTGAGGGGGCCGTTGACGCCGGGGCCGAAGCCCTCGGCGAGCAGGTCGTAGGCCTTCCGCGTGGTCGCGGTGGCCGGGCCGTTGCCCTGGTCGGAGGTGCCGAGGTGGAGCGAGAGGGTGGGCAGCGCCAGGACGGCCATGACGACGGCGGCGACGGCCCCGAGGAGCTTGGGGTGGCGCTCCACGAAGGCGGACCAGCGGGCGGCGAAGCCGGTGGGCGGCTCGGGCTGCGGCCCGTGCTCGGCCAGGGTCCGGCGCTCGCGCCGGGACAGGGCGCGCATGCCGATCAGGGAGAGCAGCGCCGGCAGGAGCGTGACGGAGGCGGCGACCGTGAGGACGACGGTGAGGGAGGCGGCGATGGCGACGCCGTTGAGGAAGCCCAGCCGCAGGATCAGCATGCCGAGCAGGGCGATGCAGACGGTGGCCCCGGCGAAGACGACGGCGCGGCCGGTGGTGGCGACGGCGGTCTCGGCGGCCTCGGCGACGGGCAGGCCGCGTTTGAGGCCCTTGCGGTGCCGGGTCACGATGAACAGCGCGTAGTCGATGCCGACGCCGAGGCCCACGAGCATGCCGAGCATGGGGGCGAAGTCGGCGACGGTCATCAGGTGGCCGAGCAGCACGATCCCGGAGTACGCGATGCCGACGCTGACGAGCGCGGTGGCGATGGGGAGCACGGAGGCGGCGAGCGAGCCGAAGGCGAGGAAGAGGACGACGGCCGCGACGGCGACGCCGACGACCTCCGCGACGTGCCCGCCGGGGGCCTCGGTGAGGGCGACGACGGTGCCGCCGAGCTCCACCTGGAGGTCGTCGGTCGCGGCGCCCTCGGCGGTGTCGACGAGGGCCTTCGCCTGTCCCTCGGGGACGTCGTCGGCCCGGGCGGCGAAGGTGACGGTGGCGTAGGCGGTGCGCCCGTCCTCGCTGATCCGCCCCGCCGCGTCCCCGTAGGGGGAGGTCACGGCGGCGACGCCGGGCAGCTCGGCGACCTCGCGGAGCACGCCGGTCATCCGTTCCTGGACGGCGTCGGCGCGGACGCTGCCGCGTTCGGTGTGCCAGACGATGGTGTCGCCGTCGCCGCCGAGGCCGTGGAAGCCCCGTTCGAGGAGGGCGGTGGCGCGGCCGGACTCGGTGCCGGGGACCTCGTAGTCGTTGGAGTACGCGTTCCCCGCGAGGACCGCCCCGGCGCCGGCCCCGCCGAGGGCGAGGAGCCAGAGGAGGACGGCGACGAGGCGGTGCCGGACGCACCACCGGGCGATGGCTGCCAAAGGAGGTGCTCCCTGGGTGGTTCGTGGATCTTTCCCGGGAACGGCCCGAAAAGAACGCATGACCTACGTGCGCCCACTCTCGCAGCAGAACGTGATCGTTTGCCCCTTTCGTGTCGATGGTCACAAGGGTGTCGTTCACCGGGGCGCGGGGGCCGGGCGCGGGGCCGGGCGCGGAGGCTCCGGCCCCCGCGCGGCCCCCGCGCCCCGGCTCACCGCGCGCTCAGCCGGAGACGCTGGCGCGCCCGTTCTCGATGTGGCCCATGAGCCGGCGGCGGAAGCCTCCGGGGGCGGTCACCTCGACGTCGTACCAGCCGTGCGCGTCGGCGGCCGAGTGGACGACGGTACGGGTCCTGCCGGGCTTCACGGTGACGGTGCGGGTCCAGTCCGCGAGGTCGTCCTCGTCCCCGTACCCCAGCGGCCGGACGGTGAAGGAGACGGGGGCGCGGCCGGTGTTCCGCACGGTGAGGTGCAGGTCGCGGTCGTGGTGGTCGATCCGGGTGGCCAGCTCGGCGCCGCCCGCGGCGGGGCCCTCGAACTCGCGGCGGAAACCGTTGGGGCCGGTGATCGTGAAGCGGTAGCGGTCGCCCGGGACGGGGACGGTCCACTCCCCCGCACCCCTGACGTCCTTGTGCTGCGGGACGGCGAACTCGCCCGCGTACGGGTAGAGGGCGAAGTGCGCGCTCGCCCTCCCCCGGTTGCTCAGCGCGACCGTGACGGCACCGGAGCGGACGGTGGCGGCGGCGTCCGGCTGGTACGGCAGGGGGCGGGCGGGACGGACGCCGGGCTCCTGGACGGGCATCCGCTGCACGGCCGGGGGCCGGGGCCGCCAGCGGCCGGTGAACGGCGGGACCGGGCCGGGCCGCTCGACCTCGGGCCGCCGGCGGGCCCGGTGGAAGTCGAAGGCGGAGGTGAGGTCGCCGGTGACGGTCCGGCGCCAGGGGGTGATGTTGGGCTCGCGGACGCCGGTCAGCTTCTCCAGGAAGCGGATCACGGAGGTGTGGTCGAAGGTCTCGGAGCAGACGTAGCCGCCGACCGACCAGGGGGAGACGACGAGCAGCGGGACGCGGATGCCGAGGCCGGTCGGCTGCCCCTGCCAGCGCTCGTCCGTGGTGTCGGCGGGCGGGACCGGCGGCGGGACGTGGTCGAAGAAGCCGTCGTTCTCGTCGTAGTTGATCAGGACGACGGTGTGGCGCCAGACGTCCGGGTGGGAGCCGAGGGCGTCGAGCACCTTGTAGACGAGGGTGGCGGAGGCGACCGGGGAGGAGGAGCCCGGGTGCTCGGAGTCGATCGCGGAGGGCACGAGGTACGAGACCTCGGGGAGGGTCCCGGCGGCGACGTCGGCGCGGAAGGCGTCGGCGAGGGTGCCGCTCTCGACGCGGCGGAGCCCGCGCTCGAAGAGGGAGCGCTCGGCCTTCGTGAGGTCCGCGACGCCCTCTTCGAGCAGGCCGAGGAGCCGGGCCCGCCCGGCGGGGTCCTTCGTGCCGCGCACGGCGGCGTAGAAGGACTCCATGAAGGTGTGGCCGCCGGTGCGGGCGAGCGCCTTGCGGGCGATCTTCTTGAAGGTGGTGAAGAACTCGATGTTGTTGTCGGTGAAGTTCTCCCACTCGGTGTACGTCTTCCAGCTCCGCCCGGCGGCTTCGAGCCGCTCGGCGTAGGTGGACCAGCCGTAGCCGGGGTGGGTGGCCTCGGCGTAGGCGGCGTTGGTGACGGCCCGGCTGCCGTCGGCCTCGTGGCCGGTCCAGCCGGACCAGAGGTGGTTGCGGTTGGGGCTCGTCGAGGTGTGGATCGACGAGTGGTAGGCGTCGCAGACGGTGAAGGTGTCGGCCAGCTCGTAGTGCAGGGGGATGTCGCGCCGGTCGTAGTACGCCATGGTGGCGGCGGTCTTGGCCGAAACCCAGCCGTCCATCCAGCCGCCGTGCCAGGCCTTGGCGCCGCCGCCCCAGGAATGGTCGAGATCGCCGATGTACTGGAGGTCCTTCTGCTGCGCCTCGGCGGCGTCCCGGATCGGGAAGGGGAGCACGGTGCGGCCGGCGTCGGCGGGCTGCTCGAAGACCGGGCGGCCGGAGGGAAGCTCAATGGCATTGCGGTCGCCGAATCCGCGCACGCCGCGGAGGGTGCCGAAGTAGTGGTCGAAGGAACGGTTCTCCTGCATCAGGACCACCACGTGCCGGACCGCCGAAAGGCCTCCGGAGTGGGGCTCCGCGGCCATCGCGGCCTGCAGTGACGGCGGCAGCAGCGATCCGGCCGCGGCGGCACCGAGGGCGCCTCCGCCCAGTGCGAGGAGCCTTCTGCGGGACATCTCGGACGACAAGACCGACCTCCAGTCGACGGCCAATGGTTCTCCTTCGAGCCATTGGGTGGTTCGTCGGGGACGGTAGTGAGACGGGATGACGACGAGGAGGCCCCTCGGGGGCGCGGTGGTGAACGTCCAAGGGGACGTGACGGGAATCCAATCGATTTCCGGCCATGACGGGGGTCGTGCGTCACGGGTACGGGGCGGGGCCCCGAGGCCCGGTTACGGGCGGGGCCGAGGCGCGGTCCGGCCCGGTTACGGGCGGCCCGAGGCCCGGTCCGGGGCCCCGGAGCCCGCGCCGGGGCCGGGTGATTCCGGGCGTACGCAGCCGCGTTGACCCCGGGACCGCCGGAGCGGCAAGCTGAGCGCCTGTCAATCACTGTGCCCTGGGGGAAACTTGAGCAGGACGGCACACCACATCGGCCCCGACTCCGCTCCCGACCGGTACCGGCTCCTCCGGTCCATCGGGCGCGGCGGCGAGGCCGTGCTCTACCTCGCCGAGATCGAACTGGCGGGAGGTGCGGAACCGGTCGTCGTCAAGGTCCTCGACTCGAAGACGACGATCACGCCCGAGATCTTCGAGCGGATCAGCCGGAAGTGGAACGAGCAGGCCGAGCTGCTCCGCTTCGTGCACCGCCCCGGCGTCGTCGGCGTGCGGGAGCACTTCCAGGGCCCGCCGATCCACCGGCCCGGCGAGTCCGGGACGATCACCGGCCGGGCCCTGGTGCTCGTCATGAACCACGTCGACGGCCTCGACCTGCGCGACTGGCGGGCCGAGCGCACCCTCGTCTCCCCCGCCGAGCGGCGCGAGGTGATGCGGACCCTGGAGCAGCTCGCGGACGTCCTCGACTGGCTGCACTCCGGGAAGGCCACCCCGTCCGGGCGCACGGTCGTCCACGGCGACCTCTCGCCGGGCAACGTCATGGTGGACGAGCACGGGCAGGCGACCCTCGTCGACTTCGGCCTCAGCAAGCTGACCGCCGACCACCAGACCGCCGAGGTGTGGTTCACCCCCGGCTACGCGGCCCCCGAGATCTTCGAGGGCAAGCGCACCCCGGCCACCGACCGCTACGCCTTCGGCGCCATCGCCTACTTCCTGCTCAGCGGGCAGTCCCCGCCGACCGCGCCCGAGCAGCTGGTCGGCGCGTTCCGCGCGCTGCCGCAGATCGCCGGGCTGCCGGAGGACCAGCGGAACCGGGTGCTCGACATCGCCTCGGCCGACGCCGCGCGGCGCCCGATCTCCCTGTCGTCCTGGGTGAAGGACGTACGGCACGGGGTGGTGTCCACCACGACGACCTCACGCCCGGCGACGGTCGCGGACGCGGTCCCGCCGACCCCGGCCGCCCCGCCGGTCCCGGCCGCACCACCGGTCCCGGTCGCCCCGCCGGCGTGGCCCCTCGCCCCGCAGCAGCCCGGGACCCCGGCCGCGGCCCCGACCGCCCAACCGGTCGTACCGCCCCCACCGGCCCGGCAGCCGGTCGCGGCACAGCATCCGCCGACGGCCCCGTCGGTCGCGCCCGTGGCCGGCCCCGGGGCGCCCGAGCCGGCCTCCGCCACGCCTCCCCGGACCAGACGCAAGAAGCTCGCCGTGGCCTTGGCCGCCGCCCTCGCGGTCGCCCTGCTGGCCGGTGGCACGGCCGTCGCGATGAGGTTCCTGAACGACGGGAAGGCCGGCGGGGACGATGCCGCGAACGGCGCCGCCCCGGACCGGAGCACCAGCACCGCCGGCACCGCGTCCGGCACGCCCGTGGATCCCCCCTCGTCCGCGGAGACGCCCGGCTCCGCCTCTCCGACGGACAGCGCGTCCCCGTCCGGGCACACCCCCGGCCCCGGACCGGACACGGTCTCCCTCACCACCCTCAAGGACGTGGGCGACGCCCCGTACGCCTCGCTGGCCGTCGGCAGCGGCACGGTCAAGGCCGTCTACTACGAGACGGCGCTGGTCCCCGAGGGCATCGACGAGGAGTGCTCGGGGTCCGCCGCGTACAACCTGGGCACCGAGTGGAAGACCCTCACCATGACCGCCGGGATCGACGACTCCTCGCCCAAGACCACCGCCCGCCTCACCATCACGGTCGACGGGAAGGCCCTCTACACCGGCGTGATCGATCTGGGCAAGCCGGAGAAGCTGACGCTCGACCTGGACCACGGCCTACGCCTGAACATCGCGTACGAGGACCCGGCGGACTCCTGCGACATGGGCCGGCTCGTGCTCGCCGACCCCCTGCTCGGCAAGTAGCGGAACGGCAGCGGCCCCGCACCGGAACTCCGGTGCGGGGCCGCTCTTCGTCCGTACGCGTACGGAGAGGGACTCAGCCCTCGGAGACGCCCAGCTTCTCCAGGATCAGGTCCTTGACCTTCGCCGCGTCCGCCTGGCCGCGGGTGGCCTTCATGACCGCGCCCACCAGGGCGCCGACCGCCGCGACCTTGCCGCCGCGGATCTTGTCCGCGATCGCCGCGTTGCCCGCGATGGCCTCGTCGACCGCGGTGCCGAGCGCGCCGTCGTCGGAGACGACCTTCAGACCGCGCTTCTCGACGACCTCGTCCGGGGTGCCCTCGCCGGCGAGGACGCCCTCGATGACCTGACGGGCCAGCTTGTCGTTGAGGTCGCCGGCGGCCACCAGGGCCGAGACCCGGGCCACGTCCGCCGGGGCGATCGCCAGCTCCTCCAGGGAGACGCCCTGCTCGTTGGCGTTGCGGGCGAGCTCGCCCAGCCACCACTTGCGGGCCGAGGCCGCGTCCGCGCCCGCCTCGATCGTGGCGACGATCGGGTCGACCGCGCCCGCGTTGAGGATGGACTGCATGTCCAGCTCGGACACGCCCCACTCCTCGCGCAGCCGGTTGCGGCGCACGCGCGGCAGCTCGGGCAGGCCTCCCCGCAGCTCCTCGACCCACTCGCGGGAGGGGGCCACCGGCACCAGGTCCGGCTCGGGGAAGTAGCGGTAGTCCTCGGCGTTGTCCTTGATGCGGCCGGAGGTGGTGGAGCCGTCGTCCTCGTGGAAGTGACGGGTCTCCTGCACGATCGTCCCGCCGGAGGACAGGACGGCCGCGTGGCGCTGGATCTCGAAGCGCGCCGCGCGCTCCACCGAACGGAGCGAGTTGACGTTCTTCGTCTCCGAGCGGGTGCCGAACTTCTCGGTGCCGTGCGGGCGCAGCGACAGGTTCACGTCGCAGCGCATCTGGCCCTTGTCCATGCGCGCCTCGGAGACGCCCAGGGCGCGGATCAGCTCGCGCAGCTCGGCGACGTACGCCTTGGCGACCTCGGGGGCCCGCTCGCCCGCGCCCTCGATCGGCTTGGTGACGATCTCGATGAGCGGGATGCCGGCCCGGTTGTAGTCGAGCAGCGAGTGCGAGGCGCCGTGGATGCGGCCGGTCGCGCCGCCGATGTGGGTGGACTTGCCGGTGTCCTCCTCCATGTGGGCGCGCTCGATCTCCACGCGGAAGACCTCGCCGTCCTCCAGCTGGACGTCCAGGTAGCCGTTGAAGGCGATCGGCTCGTCGTACTGGGAGGTCTGGAAGTTCTTCGGCATGTCCGGATAGAAGTAGTTCTTCCGGGCGAAGCGGCACCACTCGGCGATCTCGCAGTGCAGCGCGAGACCGATCTTGATGGCGGACTCGACGCCGATCGCGTTGACGACCGGGAGCGAGCCGGGCAGGCCGAGGCAGGTCGGACAGGTCTGCGAGTTGGCGTCCGCGCCCAGCTCGGTGGAGCACCCGCAGAACATCTTGGTCCGCGTGCCGAGCTCGACATGGACCTCCAGGCCCATGACGGGGTCGTACTCGGCGAGCGCCGCTTCGTACGACAGCAGTTCAGTGACAGTCACGGTGAGACTTTCCCTCTCAGCCCAGCAGGACGTCTTCGTCGCCCAGGCGCTTCAGCTCCCGGTAGAGGATCGCCAGGCCGGTCGCGATGGCAGCGGCGGACACCGCGGCGTCGAGCAGCCGCAGGACGTCGTTGTCGTTGCGGGCCAGCTTGGCCTGCTTGGCGACGCTGACCGCGCCGAAGGCGGTGGTGGCCAGCGAGACGTACAGACCGGTCTTGGACTTCTTGAAGTTCTTGGCCTTCTTTGCCATGGCACTCACAGCGACGGAGCCTCCTCCAGCAACGGGTGTCCCCACTTTTCCACGAAGGCGGCCTCGACGGCGGCTCCGACCCTGTAGAGCCGGTCGTCCTTCAGGGCGGGGGCGATGATCTGCAGACCGACCGGCAGGCCGTCCTCGGGCGCGAGGCCGCAGGGCAGCGACATGGCGGCGTTGCCGGCCAGGTTGGTCGGAATGGTGCACAGGTCCGCGAGGTACATGGCCATCGGGTCGTCGGCGCGCTCGCCGATCGGGAAGGCGGTGGTGGGGGTCGTCGGGGAGACGATCACGTCCACCTCCTCGAAGGCCTGCTCGAACTCGCGGGTGATGAGGGTGCGGACCTTCTGGGCCGAACCGTAGTACGCGTCGTAGTAGCCGGAGCTGAGCGCGTACGTGCCGAGGATGATGCGGCGCTTGACCTCGTCGCCGAAGCCGGCCTCGCGGGTGAGGGCGGTGACGTCCTCGGCGGACCGGGTGCCGTCGTCGCCGACCCGCAGGCCGTAGCGCATGGCGTCGAAGCGGGCCAGGTTCGAGGAGCACTCGGACGGCGCGATCAGGTAGTACGCCGAGAGGGCCAGGTCGAAGGTGGGGCAGTCCAGCTCGACGATCTCGGCGCCCAGCGACTTCAGCAGCTCGACGGACTCGTCGAAGCGCTGCAGGACGCCGGCCTGGTAGCCCTCGCCGCGGAACTGCTTGACGACGCCGACGCGCATGCCGGCGACGGAGCCGTTGCGGGCGGCCTCGACGACCGGCGGGACCGGGGCGTCGATGGAGGTGGAGTCGAGCGGGTCGTGCCCGGCGATCGCCTCGTGCAGCAGGGCCGCGTCCAGGACCGTGCGGGCGCAGGGGCCGCCCTGGTCGAGGGAGGAGGAGAAGGCCACCATGCCGTAGCGGGAGACCGCGCCGTAGGTCGGCTTGACGCCGACCGTGCCGGTGACGGCGGCGGGCTGGCGGATGGAGCCGCCGGTGTCCGTGCCGATGGCGAGGGGCGCCTCGTACGCGGCGAGGGCGGCCGACGAGCCGCCGCCGGAGCCGCCGGGGATCCGGGTGAGGTCCCAGGGGTTGCCGGTCGGGCCGTAGGCGCTGTTCTCCGTGGAGGAGCCCATCGCGAACTCGTCCATGTTGGTCTTGCCGAGGATGACGACGTCGGCGGCCTTCAGGTTCTTGACCAGGGTCGCGTCGTACGGCGGGATCCAGCCCTCCAGCATCTTCGAGCCCACGGTGGTCGGGATGCCGACGGTGGTGAAGATGTCCTTGAGCGCGAGCGGCACACCGGCGAGCGGGCCGAGCTTCTCGCCCCGGGCGCGCTTCTCGTCCACGGCGCGGGCCTGGGCGAGGGCGCCGTCGCGGTCGACGTGCAGGAAGGCGTGGACCTTCTCGTCGACGGCCTCGATGCGGGCGAGGTGGGCCTCGGTGACCTCGACGGCGGTCAGCTCGCCGGCGGCGATCTTCCCGGCGATCTCGGCCGCGGTGAGCTTGATGATGATGTTGTCCGTCATGGCTTGTTAGTCCTCCCCCAGGATCTGCGGCACCTTGAAACGCTGCTGCTCCTGGGCCGGGGCGCCGGAGAGCGCCTGCTCGGGGGTGAGCGACGGACGGACCTCGTCCGCGCGCATGACGTTGGTCAGCGGCAGCGGGTGGGAGGTCGGCGGTACGTCTTGGTCGGCGACCTCGGAGACGCGGGCGACCGCGCCGATGATGTCGTCGAGCTGGCCGGCGAAGTGATCGAGTTCTTCGCCCTTCAGCTCCAGACGCGCCAGCCGTGCGAGGTGGGCGACCTCCTCGCGCGTGATGCCAGGCATGCGGTTCCTCACGGGGTGAGCTTGATGGTGTCGGTCCATCCTAGGGGCCCGGTGCCACAGCCCGTGAAACGGTTTCGCCGGGCCGGGTCAGCTCCGGGGGGCGACCTGCCCCGAGGGGTGGTCCAGGTCGGCCGGGGGCGCGAGGTCGGCGGGGCGGCGCCAGCCGTGCTCGCCGCGGGCCAGGAGCCAGGCGGTCGCCTCGTCGGGCGGCATGGCGGCGGCGACCAGCCAGCCCTGGACGGCGTCGCAGCCCAGGTCGCGCAGCCGCTCCCAGGTCTCGTCGTCCTCGACGCCCTCGGCGACGACGAGGAGGCCGAGGGAGTGGGCGAGGTCGACGGTGCAGCGGACGATCTCGGCGTCCTCGGTGTCGACGGCGAGCCGGGCCACGAAGGAGCGGTCGATCTTCAGCTCGCTGACCGGCAGCCGGCGCAGGTGGACGAGGGAGGAGTAGCCGGTGCCGAAGTCGTCGAGGGACATCTTGACCCCGTGGCCAGTGAGTCCGTTGAGCGTGTCGGCGGCCCGCTGGGGGTCCTCCAGGAGGACGTGTTCCGTTATCTCCAGCTGGAGGGAGCCGGCCGGGACGCCGTGGCGGGCGAGCCGGGCGGCGACGGCGCCCGCGAAGCCGGGGGTGTGGACGTCGCGCGGGGAGACGTTGACGGCGACCGGGACGTCGAGGCCCTGGGCGCGCCAGCGGGCGACCTGGGCGAGGGCGGTCTCCAGGACGTACTCGGTGAGGTGGGGCATCAGGCCGGAGGACTCGGCGATGGCGATGAACTCGTCCGGGGGAACCTTTCCGCGCTCGGGGTGGACCCAGCGGACGAGCGCCTCCAGACCGGCGACCTGGCCGTCGAAGCGGACCTTGGGCTGGTAGTGGAGCTCGACCTCGTGGGCGTCGAGGGCGCGGCGCAGGTCGCCGAGGAGTCCGAGCCGGTCGGGGGTGTTGGAGTCGCGCTTGGACTCGTAGACCTCGACTCCGGTGCGGTCCCGCTTGGCCTGGTACATGGCGACATCGGCGCGGCGCAGCAGGCCCTCGGCGTCGAGGGCGTGGTCGGGGAAGACGGCGACGCCGGCGCTGGCCTCCAGGACGAGGGTGAGGCCGTCGAGGTCGAGCGGGGAGGACAGCTCGGCGACGAGGTGGCGGGCGACGCGCTGGGCGCTGGTGGTGGAGTCGGCGGTGGGCAGCAGGACGGCGAACTCGTCGCCGCCGAGCCGGGCGGCCTCGGCGCCGCGGGGCAGGGCGAGGCGGAGCCGGTCGGCGATCTGGAGGAGCAGCCGGTCGCCGGCGAGGTGTCCGAGGGTGTCGTTGACCGAGCGGAAGCGGTCGAGGTCGATGAGGACGAGGGCGGCGCGGGCCCCCTCGCCCTCGGCGTCCTCCAGGGCGGTCCAGGCCCGCTCCAGGAGCCACTGGCGGTTGGGGAGGCCGGTGAGCGGGTCGCGCAGCTGCTCCTCGGCGCGGGCGCGGGCGATCCAGAGGGTGGAGTCGAGGGCGATGAGGGGGACGGCGAAGAGCGGCAGGAGGACCGGGCGGCTCGCGGCGACGGCGCAGATGAGGGGGGCGATGCCGAGCAGGGCGACGGCGACGAGGCCCTGCCGGAGGAGGGCGGTGCGGGCGACGGTGGGCAGGCCGCGGCCCTGGGGGGCGAGGGTGTACCACAGGAGGAGCCGGGTGACCACGAGGTAGGTGGTCGCGGCGAGCACGATCTCCGGGAGGTCCCCGATCGTCCAGTCGAGGGGCTGCCAGGGCCGCTGGACGGTGGGCACGTCGTCGAAGAGGGCGAGGACGAGGGCGGCGGCGCCGACGCCCAGGACGTCGGCGGCGCCGTGCAGCAGGCCCTGTCGCCAGCGGTGGTGGCGGGCCGCGCCGACGAGGATGACGACGGTCAGCGAGACGAGTCCGGCGGGCACCCAGCCGTAGAGCAGCAGGACGGCGAGGGTGAGGGCGGCGCCGGAGCCGGTGCCGCCCCACCAGCGGTCGCGGCCGAGGGCGACCAGGTGGCCGACGATGAGGCCGGTGAGGAGGGCGAGGGACCAGCCGGTGACCCCGCCGGGGAAGAGTCCGTGTCCGGCGGTCAGGGCTTGCTGGAGCCCGGCGGCGAGCACGACGGCGGCGATGCCCACCACGGCTGCGGGCAGCCGGGAGGTGGAGCCCCGGGGGACCACGCGGCCGTGCGGCCGGGGGACCGGGGCGGCGCTCTCGGTCGGTTCCATGTCCGTCCCTCTCACAGGCGGCGGTGCCGTCGGTGTGCGATGGGCCGCGGGCAGGCGGCCGTCCGTCGTCCGGCCGTCGTCGCCCGGTGCGGGGCCGCCGGCGGGCGGCCGCTCCTCGTACCACGGGGCCGTTGTCCTGACGCCACGACCGGCAGAGCCCTCGCCCGGCCGTGCAGGACGAGACGCACGGTCACCACATTAGGCCGCCGAGGGCTCCGAGGGGCAGCGCTCTTCCTGTCTTGCCCGAATGAGGGCTGGTCACCCCTCACCATCTGGTATGTGCCGAACGGGTGACGTTTTCCGGGACGGAAAGGGTCTATTGGGGGGCGTCGGGGATGGGGACCGCGGCCTCCCGGGCGGCGTCGGGTCCCTGTTCGAGCAGGATCGAGAAGCCCCCCTCGTCCAGAACCGGAACTTTCAGCTGCATCGCCTTGTCGTACTTCGAACCAGGGTTTTCCCCCACTACGACAAAGGAGGTCTTCTTCGAAACGGAACCGGTCACCTTCGCTCCGAGGCCCTGGAGCGACTCTTTTGCGCCATCCCTGGTGAACTTCTCCAGGGTGCCGGTCACCACGACCGTGAGGCCCTCCAGCGGGCGCGGCCCCTCGTCCTCGCCGGCGCCCTCGTCCTCCAGGGCGACTCCGGCGGCGCGCCACCTGCGCACGATCTCGCGGTGCCACTCCTCGGTGAACCACTGCTTCACCGCCGCCGCGATGATCCCGCCGACCCCGTCGACGGCCGCCAGCTCCTCCTCGCTCGCCTGCTCGATCCGCTCCAGGGAGCGGAACTCGCGGGCCAGGGCCGCGGCCGCGACCGGTCCCACGTGCCGGATCGACAGGCCGTTGATGAAGCGGGCCAGCGGCCGGGTCTTCGCCTCCTCGATGTTCCTCAGCATCGCCAGGGCGTTCTTCTTCGGCTCGCCCTTCTGGTTGGCGAAGACGGTGACGATCTTGTCCTCGCCGGTCTTCGGGTCCCGCTTGGGCAGGCCGCTGCTCGGGTCGAGGACGTACGCCTTGATCGGCAGGAGCCGCTCGATGGTGAGGTCGAAGAGGCCGCCCTCGTCGGCGAGCGGCGGTTCCGCCGGCTCCAGGGGTCCGGTCAGCGCCGCGGCGGCCACCATGCCGAAGTGCTCGATGTCCAGGCACTGCCGTCCGGCCAGGAAGAAGAGCCGCTCGCGCAGCTGGGCCGGGCAGGTCCGGGCGTTCGGACAGCGGAGGTCGATGTCGCCCTCCTTCATCGGCTTCAGCGGCGTCCCGCACTCGGGGCACTCGGACGGCATCACGAACTCCCGCTCGCTGCCGTCCCGCAGGTCCGCGACCGGCCCGAGGATCTCCGGGATGACGTCGCCGGCCTTGCGCAGCACGACCGTGTCGCCGATCAGGACGCCCTTGGCCTTGACCACCTCCTGGTTGTGGAGGGTGGCGAACTCGACCTCGGAACCGGCCACGGTCACCGGCTCCACCTGCGCGTACGGGGTGACGCGCCCGGTCCGGCCGACGCCGACCTTGATGTCGACCAGCCTGGTGTTGACCTCCTCCGGCGGGTACTTCCAGGCGATCGCCCAGCGCGGGGCGCGGGCCGTGGAGCCCAGCCGGCCCTGGAGCGGGATCTCGTCCAGCTTGACGACGACGCCGTCGATCTCGTGCTCGACGGAGTGCCGGTTCTCCCCGAAGTACGCGATGAACTCCCGCACCTCGTCGAGCGTGTCCACCACCCTGTTGTGCCGGGCGGTGGGCAGGCCCCACTCGTGGAGCAGCCCGTAGGCCTCGGAGAGCCGGGCGATGTCGAAGCCCTCGCGGGCGCCGATGCCGTGCACCACCATGTGGAGCGGGCGGGAGGCGGTGACCTTCGGGTCCTTCTGGCGGAGCGAACCGGCGGCCGCGTTGCGCGGGTTGGCGAAGGGCTTGTCGCCGGCCTCGACCAGGCGGGCGTTGAGCCCGAGGAAGGCCTCCATCGGGAAGTAGACCTCGCCGCGGACCTCCACGAGGTCCGGGATCCGGTCGCCGCTCAGCCGCTCGGGGATGTCGGAGATCGTGCGCACGTTGGGCGTGATGTCCTCGCCGGTGCGCCCGTCGCCGCGGGTCGCGGCGCGGGTCAGCCGCCCGTGCTCGTACGTCAGGTTCACGGCCAGGCCGTCGACCTTCAGCTCGCACAGGAAGCGGTGGTCGGGCGTGCCGACGTCCCGGGCGACCCGCTCGGCCCAGGCGGCCAGTTCCTCGTCGTCGAAGGCGTTGTCGAGGGAGAGCATGCGCTCGCGGTGCTCGACGGCGGTGAAATCGGTCTCGTACTGCCCGGCGACCCTCTGGGTCGGCGAGTCGGGCGTCCGCAGCTCCGGGTACTCCTCCTCCAGCGCCTCCAGGGAGCGCAGGAGCTCGTCGAACTCGCCGTCGCTGACGACCGGCTGGTCCTTCACGTAGTACCGGAAGCGGTGCTCCTCGATGCGCTCGGCCAGGTCCGCGTGCTTCTCCCGTGCCCCGGCGGGCAGGGCCCCCTCGTCGACTGCCACCTTCGTCCGTCCTCCCGTGCCTCGGTCCCCGGTCACTCCGGGTTGTCCGCGAGCGACTTCGCAGCCCGGACGCAGTGGGCGAGCGCCGTACGGGCGTGGGCGGGCGACGCGCCCGCGAGCCCGCACGTGGGGGTGATCACCACGGACTCCGCGAGGGTCCCCGGATTCAGCCCCAGCCTGCGCCACAGCGTCCTGACACCCATGACGCTACCGCCCGGGTCCGACAACGGGCCGTCGGTGGACGGCACCACACCGGCGAAGAGCTTCGTGCCGCCCTCCACGGCCTCCCCGATCACCTCCTCGTCACGCTCGGTGAGCAGTCCGAAGTCGAACGAGATCCCGGCGACGCCGGCCCGCCGCAGCAGCGCGAAGGGGACGTCGGGGGCGCAGGAGTGGACGACCACCGGCCCGTCGTGGACGGCGGCCACGTCCCGCAGGGCGCCCTCCACGGCCTGCCGGTCCACGGCCCGGTACGTGCGGTACCCGCTGGCCGTGCGGACCCGGCCGCGCAGCACGGCGGTGAGGGAGGGCTCGTCGAGCTGGAGGACCACCCGGGCCCCGGGCACGCGCCTGCGCACCTCGGCCAGGTGCTGGTGGAGCCCCTCGGCGAGCGATCCCGTCAGGTCCCGGCAGGCGCCCGCGTCGCCGAGGGCGGCCTCGCCGCCGCGCAGCTCCAGGGCCGCGGCGAGCGTCCAGGGGCCCACCGCCTGCACCTTGAGCGCGCCCTCGTACCCCTGGGTGAACTCCTCCAGGGCGTCGAGGTCCTCGCCGAGCCAGGAGCGGGCCCGCCGGGTGTCGCGGCCCGGCCGGTCGCTGATCCGCCAGCCGCTCGGCTCCACGTGCGCGTACAGGTCGACGAGCATCCCGATCGTCCGGCCGATCATGTCGGCGCCGGGCCCGCGCGCGGGCAGCTCCGCGAGGAACGGGAAGTCCTCGAAGGAGCCGGTGACGGTCTTGGCGGCCTCGCGGGCGTCGCCGCCGGGCAGGGATCCGACGCCGGTGGCGGGGCCCCAGGGGAAGTCGTTCTTCTCGGTCGTGTCGCTCACCCGGGAAGCGTACGTGCCGGGGGCTCCGGGGGCGGCGCGGGCGCCGTCCCCGCCCCTTCGTCAGCGCCCCGGGCGGACGGTGAGGTCGTTGATCTCGGCGTCGCGCGGCAGGTCGAGCGCGGCGAGGACCGCCGTCGCGACCGACTCGGGGTCGATCCACTTCGACGGGTCGTACTCCTTGCCCTCCTGCTGGTGCACCTTGACCTGCATGGGGCTGGCGGTGCGGCCCGGGTAGACCGAGGTGACCCGGACGCCGTGGGCGTGCTCCTCGTGGCGCAGGGAGTCCGCGAGGGCCTTCAGGCCGTGCTTGGAGGCGGCGTACGCGCCCCACTCGGCGTGCGCGTTGAGCCCGGCGCCCGAGTTCACGAAGACGACGTGGCCCTGGGAGACCCGCAGTTGGGGCAGGAAGTGGCGGGTGAGCTCGGCCGGGGCGACCAGGTTCACGTTCAGCTGGTGGTGCCAGGTCTTGGGGGTGAGCTCGCCGACCGGCCCGAGGTCGACGACGCCCGCGACGTGCAGCAGGCCGTCCACCCGCTCGGGCAGGCTCTGGTGCGAGAACGCCCAGGACAGCCGGTCCGGGTCCGCGAGGTCGCCGACGAGGGTGCGGGCGCCGGGGAACTCGGCGGCGAGCTCCTTGGCCCGGCCCGCGTCGCGCGCGTGGAGCACGAGTTCGTCCCCGCGCGCGTGGAGGCGGCGCGCGACGGCCGCGCCGATGCCGGAACCGGCGCCGGTGATCACATGAGTAGCCATGGCCCCCATGCTCGCATCAGCGGGGGACGGAGGGCGCGGAGGAGGCGATCTCCGCCTCCAGGCGGGCGAGGGCCGCCGGGCCGTCGTCCGCGAAGAAGACGAGGTCGGCGAGGGGGATCGGGAGGAAGCCTTCCTCCTCCATGCGCCGGAACTGCTCCTTCAGGCCGTCGTAGAAGCCCGCCGTGTTGAGCAGGACCACCGGCTTGCGGTGCTTGCCGTGCTTCTTCAGCTCCAGGATCTCGGTGGCCTCGTCGAGGGTTCCGGTGCCGCCGACCATGACGACGATCGCGTCGGACTTGGCGAGGAGGAGCGCCTTGCGCCGCGCGAGGTCCTCGGTGACGACCATCTCGTCGGCGTTCGGGCGGGCCTTGTGGGCGAGGAAGTCGACGGAGACGCCGACGAGCCGGCCGCCCGCCTCCTGGACTCCGTCCGCGACGACCTTCATCAGACCGGTGTCGGAACCTCCCCACACGAGGGTGTGGCCGGCCTTCCCGAGCAGGGTGGCGAACTCGCGGGCCGGGCCCGTGTACCGCTCGTCGAGGCGGGCGGCGGAGAGGAAGACGCAGATGTTCATGGGCCCCACCGTACGGCTCCCGGAGAAGTCCGGGCCGGGGCGATGAGTTCCGGCGGCGGCCCCGGTCTGCCCTGCCATGGACGAGGTGAACAGGTTCGGGGGACGCGTCACGTCACGGGACGGGACGACGGTCGCGTACGAGCGGTACGGGGACGGGGACGGGCCGCCGCTCGTCCTGGTGGACGGGGCCCCGGGGGCGGCGGGCGGACGGGCGCTGGCCGGGCTGCTCGCCCGGCGCTTCCCGGTCGTGGCGTACGACCGCCGGGGGCGCGGGGACGCCGGGCGGGAGGTCGAGGACCTGGCGGCCGTCCTGGAGGCGGCGGGGCCGGGGGCGGCCGTGCACGGCACGGGCACCGGCGGCACCCTCGCCCTCGCCGCCGCGGCGGCCGGACTGCCGGTGGGCGCGGTGTCGGTCTACGAGCCGCCGTACACCGGCGCGCCCCTCGGCCGGTTCTCCGCGCGCGTGCTCGTGGTCGACGGGGGCTTCAGCCCGGTGGAGACCCGGCGCGCGGCCCGAGCCCTGGCGGCGGCCCTCCCCCGGGCCCGGCACCGCACCCTGACGGGCCAGACGCACGAGGTCGCCCCGCACGTCCTGGCCCCGGTCCTGGCGGAGTTCCTCGCGGAATCCCTCGCGGAGGAACGGGGCTTCCCGGACGGGTCCTAGCCTTGGCCCATGATCACATGTGTCGTGCGGTACACGATCGACCCGAGGAAGATCGAGGCCTTCGAGCGGTTCGGCCGCCGCTGGATGGAGCTGGTGCGGGCCCACGGCGGCACGCACCACGGGTACTTCCTTCCGGCGGAGGGCGCGAGCGACGAGGCCCTGGCCCTGTTCAGTTTTCCGGGCCTGGCCGCCTACGAGGAGTACCGAAGGCTTTTCGGACGGGACCCCGAGTTCATCGAGGCGGACCGCATCCGCGACGACAGCGGCTGCGTGCTGCGTCACGAGCGCACTTTCATGCGTCCGCTGCTTCCCGGCGATCTCGCGGCGGCCGGCACCGCGCCCGGACCGGCGACCGGGGATCCGGAGGAGGCGCCCCGGGCCGGGGACCGGGACCGGCCGGTCCCCGGGCGGTGACGGCTCAGGCGGTGGCCGGGGCCGGCTCCGTCGTCCTGCGGGTCGTCGTCGCGATCGTCGCCGAGCCCACCACGCGCGTGCCGTCGTACAGGACGATCGCCTGGCCGGGGGCCACGCCCCGGACGGGCTCGTCGAAGACGACCTTCAGCTCGCCGTCCTCCAGGGACGCGCCCACCGGCGTCTCGCCGCCGTGGGCGCGCAGCTGGGCGGTGTAGCGGCCGGGGCCCTCGGGGGCGGTGCCGCACCAGCGGGGCTTGATCGCGGTCAGGGCGGTGACGTCGAGCGCCTCGACCGGGCCGACCGTCACCGTGTTGTTCACCGGCGAGATGTCCAGGACGTAGCGGGGCTTCCCGTCGGCGGCCGGGTGGCCGATCCGCAGGCCCTTGCGCTGGCCGATGGTGAAGCCGTACGCGCCCTCGTGGGTGCCGACCTTCGCGCCCGCCTCGTCGACGATGTCGCCCTCCGCCCTGCCGAGGCGGGCGGCGAGGAAGCCCTGGGTGTCGCCGTCGGCGATGAAGCAGATGTCGTGGCTGTCGGGCTTCTTCGCGACCGCGAGCCCGCGCCGCTCGGCCTCCGCGCGGATCTCGTCCTTGGTGGTGAGGGTGTCGCCCAGCGGGAACATCGCGTGCGCGAGCTGCTTCTCGTCGAGCACGCCGAGGACGTACGACTGGTCCTTGGCCATGTCGGAGGCGCGGTGCAGCTCGCGGGTGCCGTCCTCGTTCAGGACGACGGTGGCGTAGTGGCCGGTGCAGACCGCGTCGAAGCCGAGGGCGAGCGCCTTGTCGAGGAGCGCCGCGAACTTGATCTTCTCGTTGCAGCGCAGGCAGGGGTTGGGGGTGCGGCCGGCCTCGTACTCCGCGACGAAGTCGTCCACGACGTCCTCGCGGAACCGCTCGGCCAGGTCCCACACGTAGAAGGGGATGCCGATGACGTCGGCGGCCCGGCGCGCGTCGCGGGAGTCCTCGATCGTGCAGCAGCCGCGCGCTCCGGTGCGGAACGACTGCGGGTTCGCGGAGAGGGCGAGGTGGACGCCGGTGACGTCGTGGCCCGCCTCGGCGGCACGGGCGGCGGCGACGGCGGAGTCCACTCCGCCCGACATGGCGGCGAGGACCCGGAGGGGGCGGGCGTGGGGGCGCTGGGGCGGGGTCTCAGTCATAGCCCCACCAGGGTACGGGGCGCCGGGAACCCCGGTCGCGGTAGTAAGCGTTCTCCACGACATGGGGAGCAAGGGGAACAGGGCGGTGGGACGGCGGGCCGTCCTGCTCGGCGGCGGGGCCGCCGTGGTGGGCACGGCCGTGCTCGCCCGGGAAGAGCTGGCGCGCGCCTGGTGGCGGCTGCCGGGGACGCGGCGGAAGCGGGTCGAGGGGGAGCTCGACCACGCGTCCGCCGAGTGGACGTCGGCGGCGCGGGCGAACTGGCGGCGGGCAGACCGGCCGGACGACTACACGGTCGACCGGGTCGTGATCCACGTCGTGCAGGGCAGCTACGCGACCGCCCTGAAGGTCTTCAAGAACCCGGGGCACGGGGCCGCCACGCACTACGTGGTCCGCAAGGACGGGCACGTGGCGCAGATGATCCGGGAGCTCGACGTGGCCTTCCACGCCGGGAACCGGGACATGAACGAGCGGAGCATCGGCATCGAGCACGAGGGCTTCGTGGACCGGCCGCAGGACTTCACGGCGGCGATGTACGCGGGCTCGGCGCGGCTGACGGCGGACATCTGCGCCCGGTACGGGATACCCGTGGACCGGGAGCACGTCATCGGGCACGTCGAGGTCGAGGGCACCGACCACACCGATCCCGGTCCGCACTGGGACTGGGACCGGTACATGCGGCTCGTGCGGGAGGCGTCGAAGAAGCCCGCGTGAGGGGGCCGCGGGGCCCGGGCGGGGCCGGGGCCCGCCGGAAGGGCCCCGGGGCCTCAGGTGAGGCCGGCCGTGCGGGCCCTCTCGACGGCCGGGCCGATCGCCCCGGCCACCGCCGCCACGTCCTCCTCGGTGGAGGTGTGGCCGAGCGAGAAGCGCAGGGTGCCCCGGGCCAGGTCGGGATCGGTGCCGGTGGCGAGCAGGACGTGGCTGGGCTGGGCGATGCCGGCGGTGCAGGCGGAGCCGGTGGAGCAGGCGATGCCGGCCGCGTCGAGCAGCAGGAGCAGCGAGTCGCCCTCGCAGCCCGGGAAGCTGAAGTGGGCGTTGGCGGGGAGCCGGTCGACGGGGTCGCCGCCGAGGACCGCGTCGGGGACGGCCGTACGGACGGCGGTGACGAGCTCGTCGCGCAGGGCGCCGACCTCGCGGGCGAACTCCTCGCGCCGCTCGGCGGCGAGCCGGGCGGCGACGGCGAAGGCGGCGACGGCCGGGACGTCGAGGGTGCCGGAGCGGACGTGCCGCTCCTGGCCGCCGCCGTGCAGGACGGGCACGGGGGTGTGCTCGCGGCCCAGGAGCAGGGCCCCGATGCCGTAGGGGCCGCCGATCTTGTGGCCGGAGACGGTCATGGCGGCGAGTCCCGAGGCGGCGAAGTCGACCGGGACCTGCCCCACGGCCTGGACCGCGTCGGCGTGCAGGGGGACGCCGAACTCGGCGGCGACGTCGGCGAGTTCGCGGACCGGCATGAGGGTGCCGATCTCGTTGTTGGCCCACATGACGGTGGCCAGGGCGACGGTTTCGGGGTCGCGGGCGATCGCCTCGCGCAGGGTCTCGGGGTGCACCCGGCCGTACCGGTCGACGGGCAGGTACTCGACCCGCGCGCCCTCGTGGACGGCGAGCCAGTCGACGGCGTCGAGGACGGCGTGGTGCTCGACCGGGCTGGCCAGGACGCGGACGCGGCGGGGGTCGGCGTCGCGGCGGGACCAGTAGAGGCCCTTGACGGCGAGGTTGTCGGCCTCGGTGCCGCCGGAGGTGAGGACGACCTCGCTCGGCCGGGCGCCGAGGGCGGCGGCGAGGGTCTCGCGCCCTTCCTCGACGGTCCGCCGGGCCCGCCGTCCGGCGGCGTGGAGGGAGGAGGCGTTGCCCGTGACGGCGAGGTGGGCGGTCATCGCCTCGATCGCCTCGGGCAGCATGGGCGTGGTCGCGGCGTGGTCGAGGTAAGCCATGGTGGGTCGATTCTACGAGCCCGCCGGGGCGCTCCCCGCGCCTGGCCGGTTTGTGCCGCCGCCCCCGCCCCTGTGCGGCAAGGGCGGGGGCGGCGGTGGCTTCAGCCGCGCGGGGCGCGGGCCAGCTGGCGGGACTGGGCGACCAGGCGGTCGGCGCTGTCCCAGACCTCGGCGTCCTCCTCCAGGAAGCCGCCGGCCAGGTTGCGGGTGGTGATGGAGACCCGCAGCGGGCCGGGGGCCGGACGGCAGCGGACGTGGGCGGTGAGCTCGACGGTCGGGGTCCAGCCCTTCAGGCCCAGCTCGAAGGAGGTCGGCGGCAGGGCGTCGACGGTGAGGAGCAGGGAGAGGGCGTCGGGCTCGCGCCCGTCGGCGAGGCCGAACCAGGCGCGCATCTCGCCCTTGCCCGAGGGGGCGCCGATCGCCCAGCCGACGCAGGCCGGGTCGAGGCGGATGTCGAGCCGCTCGGTGATGGCGGAGGAGCCGGGAAGGTCCGGGGCCGGGCCGTCGGAGGTGCCGAAGCAGTTCTCGATCGGGGCCATCGCCGGGGGCGTCGCGCTGGTGCGGACGTCGTCGGGGAGGGCGTCGAGGTCTCCGTACGAGGCGAGGACGCGGATGCGCTCGACCTCGGTGCCGTCCTCGGCGTACTGGAGGAGCGAGGCCTGGCCGGTGGAGAGGGTCCGGCCGGTGCGGACGGTCTCGGTCCGGATCACCGCGGGGCCGGGCACGGACGGCGTGAGGTAGTGCGCCGAGATCGTGAACGGGTCGGGGTGCGGGAGGTGGTGGCCGAGGGCGCGGCCGAGCAGGGCGAGGAGGTAGCCGCCGTTGACGGCGTGGATGATCGTCCAGCCGGCGGAGAGGTCGGCGTCGTAGACGCCGGGCTCCCGGAGGGTGACGGCGGTGTCGCGGTCGAACTCGTTCGTCGCGACGGACGGCGCGGCGGACGGCTCCGCGGACGGCGCGGCGGCGTTCGTCTCGGTGCTCGTGCTCATGGATCCGACGGTACCGCAGGTTACTACTGAGCGGTAGCTTTCTCCGGATCCTCGCGGGTGGAGGAGCGGCGGTTCCAGGCGCGGGGCGCGCGCCAGTGGTAGCGCATCGCGAGGAGGCGGAGCACGAAGGCGGTGAGGACGGCGGCGCCGCTCGTGAAGGCGTTGAGGGCGTCGAAGCGGATGCAGAGCACGACCGTCGTCGCGCCCACGATCGCCGGGACGGCGTACAGGTCCCGGTCCCAGCGCAGCAGCGAGGGCACCTCGTTGGCGAGCACGTCGCGCAGGACGCCGCCGCCGACGGCGGTGGCGAGGCCGAGGGCGGCGGAGGAGGTGAGGCCGAGGCCGTAGTCGTACGCCTTCGTCGTCCCCGTCACGCAGAAGAGGCCGAGCCCGGCGGCGTCGAACACGTTGACGGCGACCTGGGTGCGCTCCACCTGCGGGTGCAGGAAGAAGACGAGGACCGTCGCGACCAGGGGCATGAGGAAGTAGCCGAGGTCGGTGAAGGCGGCGGGCGGCACGGCGCCGATGATCAGGTCGCGGAGGAGACCGCCGCCGAGGGCGGTGACCTCGGCGAGGACGGCGATGCCGAAGACGTCGAAGTTCTTCCGGACGGCGAGGAGGGCGCCGGAGATGGCGAACACGAAGATGCCGACGAGATCGAGGGCGTGTTGGACGGAGGGGGTGAACAGGTCGTGGAGCACCGCCCAATTGTGCCGGTAGTTCCCGTGGGGGCGGCGCGCTGCCCTGCGGGGCTCCTGGGGGGCGGGGGGGACCTTGTGCCCCGCACCCCGCGCCCCGTTCGTCGGCGGAGACCGCCGGTGGGTGGGGAGGGGGCTCCCCCACCCCACCCCTTCCCGAAACCCTGACGGGACCGGGGGGGCCCCCCCCCCCACCCCCCCCACCCCCGGCCCTTCCCCCCCGGGGAGGGCCCCCCCCCCCCCCCCCCCCCC
>NZ_LGEG01000241.1 GCF_001280125.1 Streptomyces sp. NRRL F-6492 | reverse complement strand
GACCCGGCGTGAGGGGGGCGGGTGGGGGGCGCGGGCCCGTTCGGCGGCGGCGAGGGCGTCGGCGAAGCGGTCCAGGACGGCGGTGGCCTGCTCGTCGGTGAGGGTCAGCGGCGGCAGGAGCCGGACCACCGCGGAGTGGCGGCCGCCCAGTTCGACGATGAGTCCGCGGGCCAGACACTCCTGCTGGACGGCGAGGGCCAGCGCGGGGGCGGCGGGCGGGACGGCGTCGTCCGGCCCGGCCGCGTCGGGGTCGACGAGTTCGACCCCGATCATCAGGCCCCGGCCGCGGACGTCGCCGACGCACGGGTGGGCCGCGGCGAGGCCCCGGAGCTGCCCGAGGATGCGGGCGCCGAGGGTGCCGGCCCGTTCGGCGAGCCCGTTCTCCCGGACGTACGCGAGGGTGGCCGTGCCGGCGGCCATGGCGAGCTGGTTGCCGCGGAAGGTGCCGGCGTGGGCGCCGGGTTCCCAGGCGTCGAGTGCGGAGCGGTAGACGACGACGGCGAGCGGGAGGGAGCCGCCGATGGCCTTGGAGAGGACCATCACGTCGGGCACGACGCCGCTGTGCTCGACGGCCCAGAAGGCGCCGGTGCGGCCGACCCCGGTCTGGACCTCGTCGACGACCAGGGGGATGGAGCGGTCGGCGGTGATCCGGCGCATCCGGCGCATCCAGGCGTCGGGCGCGGGGATGACGCCGCCCTCGCCCTGGACGGCCTCGACGATCATTCCGGCGGGGGTGGTGACGCCGCTCTTGGGGTCGTCGAGGAGGCTCTCGGTCCAGCGGGCGGAGAGTTCCGCGCCGCGTTCGCCGCCGACGCCGAAGGGACAGCGGTAGGGGTGCGGGTAGGGGAGCCGGGTCACGCGGACGTCGCGGGCTCCGCCGGAGGCGGCGAGGGCTCCGGAGGTCATGCCGTGGTAGGCGCCGGTGAAGGCGAGGAGGCCGTCGCGGCCGGTGGCGGTGCGGACGAGGGTGAGGGCGGCCTCGACGGCGTCGGTGCCGGCCGGTCCGCAGAACTGGACGCGGGCGTCGTCGGCGAGGTCGCCGGGGAGGGTGGCGAACAGCTCGGAGGTGAAGGCGTCCTTGAGGGGGGTGGCGAGGTCGAGGACGTGGAGCGGGGCGCCCGAGTCGAGGACCTTCCTGACGGCTTCGAGGACGACGGGGTGGTTGTGGCCGAGCGCGAGCGTCCCGGCGCCGGAGAGGCAGTCCAGGTAGCGGCGGCCGTCGGCGCCCTCGATGGTCAGGCCCCGGGCCCGCACGGGCACGATCGGCAGGGAGCGGGCGTAGGTGCGGGCGGCGGACTCGCGCAGGGACTGGCGGCGCAGGATCCCCTCGTACCCGGTCCCCCGCACCGTCCGCCCCGACGGGGAGGCCCGCCCGCCTTCCGGCCCTTCAGGTGCTTCGGGGCTTCCGCCCGCCCGGTTCGGGGCGTCCGGCGGGGCCGGCGGGGCGTGCGGCTCCGCCGGGACGGCCGGAGCTGATTCGGTCACGGCCACGGCTCGGTGTCCTCCCGCTGTAACGGTTGCGTTGCACATCGGGACGTCGTGGAGCGGCCGCAAGGGCCCTGCCCGGCGCCTCCGTTGTGTCCCCCGTACGTACCAACGACGGGAACTCCCCGGGATCACGGGCCGGAGGCAAGTTCTTGGCGTGTCCCGGATCACGGCACGGCAACGGCCGAACGGTGCCCGGAACCGCCGACGGGGCGCGTACCGTCCCCTCCGGCACCGGCATAGTGGGGGCCGTCGGCCGCGATCCGCCGGGATCCGGCCACCGTTCGCCCATGGGCAAGCCCCGGAACGAGCCCGGAACGAGCCCATGGGCAAGCCGTACAAGTTGACGTAGTCCCAGGGGGATCACGAGATGCGATCGATTCGTCCGCTGCTGACGGCGGCTTCCGCCGTCGCGGTACTGACGCTCACCGTTACGTCCTGCGGGCCGAGCGAGGAGAACGCGGGGGACAAGCCCAGCGCGCCCGCGAGCCTGAGCCCGACCGAGAAGATCAAGATTCCGGAGGACCTGAAGGACCGCCTGAGGGAACACGGGATCGACCTCGACAAGTGGCGCGACGGCGAGTGGAAGAACTGGAACCGCGACAAGTGGCTGCGTGAGGCCAAGGACTTCGTCAACCCGATCATCGAGGACCTCTGGAACCCGGACCGGATGCGGGAGGCCGAGCGCCCCGACAAGCCGGTCGCGGAAGAGGACATCTCGGGTGACGAGGGCGTCACCGACCCGACCCCCGAGCCGGTGCGGGCGAAGGCCGTGGACGCGAAGTACCACGACAACGCCCCCGAGTCGGGCAAGGTCTTCTTCGACGGCCCCGAGGGCTCCATGGTCTGCTCGGCCACGGTCGTGAAGGACCCGGCGCACCCGGGCAAGTCCAACATGGTCTGGACGGCCGGGCACTGCGTGCACAAGGGGAAGAAGGGCGGCTGGTACCGCAACATCGCCTTCGTGCCCTCGTACAACGACTCGGCGCTGGCCACCTCCGACCTGGAGAAGGCGACGCGGGAGCAGGTCGCCCCGTACGGCGTGTGGTGGGCGGAGTGGGTCAAGACCTCCGACCAGTGGATCGCCGAGGGCGCGAGCACGGGCGGCGCGGGCGCGCCCTACGACTTCGCGGTCATCAAGGTGACCCCGGAGAAGGGCTCCTCGGGCAAGTCCCTGGAGGAGACCGTCGGTTCGGCGCTGCCGGTGGAGTTCAACGCGCCCGCCGTGCCGAAGATCGCGAGCCTGACGGCGACCGGCTACCCGGCGGCGAAGCCGTACGACGGCCAGAAGATGTTCCAGTGCCAGGACAAGCCGGGCCGGCTGTCCCTGAAGGCGAACCAGCCGACGATGTACCGGATCGGCTGCACGATGACCGGCGGTTCGTCCGGTGGCGGCTGGGTGGCCGAGGGCCGCGACGGCCGGCCGGCGCTGGTGTCGAACACCTCGGTCGGCCCGTCGACGGCGGGCTGGCTCGCGGGTCCGCGCCTCGGCCCGGAGGCCAAGGGCATCTTCGACGCGGTCAGCGAGAAGTACGCCGGACGGTAGATCCGGCACGGAGGCGGGACCCCGGGGTCCCGCCTCCACCCATGTCGCACCCGTCCCGCGGGCCGCGCCGGACCGCGGCCGGCCCCGGACGCCGGGGCACGTCCCGCCGGAACGCCCCGACGGGACGCCCCGGCGGGACGCCCCGGCGGGACACACCTCAGGGGGAACTCACCACATGCGCTCCGTACGACTCGTACCCGCGGCCCTCGGCCTGGTCACGGCGCTCGCGCTGACCGCCACGGCCTGCGGCCCCACCGAGACCCCGGCGGCCGACAAGCCGGCCGCCGGGGCGAGCGGTCCCGCGGCCGACGCCGGGGACGGCGACGCCGGCCTCACCGGGGACCTCGCCGACAAGCTCAGGAAGCACGGCGTCGACCCGGACAGCTGGAGGGACGGCGAGTGGAAGAACTGGGACAGGGACACCTGGCTCCGTGAGGCCGAGGACTTCGTCAATCCGGTGATCGAGGGCCTCTGGGACCCCGCGCGCATGCGGTCCGCGAAGAGCCCGGACCAGACGGTCACCGCCCAGGCCGGTGCCAGTGGCACCGACCCGGTGCCCCGGCCCGTGCGGGCACGGCGCGAGAAGACGCCGTACCACCGCAACGCGGCCCCGGTCGGCAAGATCTTCTTCGACGCGCCGCAGGGCCACATGGTCTGCTCCGGCACCATCGTGAAGGACCCCCGCCGGCCCGGGAAGTCGAACCTGGTCTGGACGGCCGGGCACTGCGTCCACGCGGGCAAGAAGGGCGGCTGGTACCGCAACATCACCTTCGTGCCCGCCTACAACGACCTGGGCAGGTCGCCCGCCGCGCTGAGCGACGCGCAGCCGCACGAGGTGTACCCGTACGGCCAGTACTGGGCCGACTGGGCCGTGACCTCGGGCGACTGGATCAGGTCCGGCGGCACCAACCAGGCCTGGCCGTACGACTACGCCGTGCTGCACGTGAAGCCGCAGCGGGGCGGCAGGTCCCTGGAGGAGACCGTCGGCGCCGCCCTGCCGGTCGACTTCTCCGCCCCGGCGCCCGCGCGGGCCGGGACGGTCGGCGCCTGGGGCTACCCGCAGGCCGCCCCGTACGACGGCGTGATCATGCACAAGTGCCTGGACCGGGCGACGCGGCTCACCACGGCGCCCGCGACCCCGGTGATGTACCGGATCGGCTGCACGATGACCGCCGGTTCGTCCGGCGGCGGCTGGTTCCGGGCGCTGCCGGACGGGAGGACCGTGCTCGTGTCGAACACCTCGATCGGCCCGGCCGGGAGCAACGGCTGGCTCGCCGGACCGCAGCTGGGCAGCGGCGCCAAGGCGGCCCACGAGGTGGTCAGCAAGAAGTTCGCCCGCTGACCCGTCCCGCCCGCGGAACGCCCGAAGGCGCCGGCCCCCTCCCCGAAGGGAGGGGGCCGGCGCCTTCGGCGCGTACGGCCGGGGTCAGTGCGCGGCGGGCACGAACGGCGCCAGGAGCGCCGCCAGTTCCTCGTGCACCCTGGCCTTGATCAGGGTGCCCTCGGGGGTGTGCTCCTCGGACTCCAGCTCGCCCTCGGCGTGCACCCGCGAGACCAGACCGCCCTGTGTGTACGGCACGAGGGCCTCGATCTCGACCTTCGGGCGCGGCAGCTCGGCGTCGATGAGCGCGAGCAGCTCCTCGATGCCCTGGCCCGAGCGGGCCGAGACCGCGAGGGAGTGCTTCTCCGTCCGCAGCAGTCGCTGGAGGACCAGCGGATCCGCCGCGTCCGCCTTGTTGACGACGACGATCTCCGGCACGTTCACCGCGCCGACGTCCCGGAAGACCTCGCGCACGGCGGCCAACTGCTCCTCCGGGGCGGGGTGCGAGCCGTCCACCACGTGCAGGATGAGGTCGGAGTCGCCGACCTCCTCCATGGTGGAGCGGAACGCCTCGACCAGGTGGTGCGGAAGGTGCCGGACGAAGCCGACGGTGTCGGCCAGGGTGTAGACCCGGCCGGTGGGCGTCTCGGCCCGGCGGACGGTCGGGTCGAGCGTGGCGAACAGCGCGTTCTCCACGAGGACGCCCGCGCCCGTGAGCCGGTTGAGCAGGGAGGACTTGCCGGCGTTGGTGTAGCCCGCGATGGCGACCGACGGCACGTTGTTGCGGCGCCGCTCCTGCCGCTTGACGTCGCGGCCGGTCTTCATCTCGGCGATCTCCCGGCGCATCTTCGCCATCTTCTCGCGGATGCGGCGCCGGTCGGTCTCGATCTTGGTCTCACCGGGACCGCGGGTGGCCATGCCGCCACCGCCGCCGCCGCCCATCTGCCGGGAGAGCGACTGGCCCCAGCCGCGCAGTCGCGGCAGCATGTACTGCATCTGCGCGAGCGCGACCTGCGCCTTGCCCTCTCGGGACTTGGCGTGCTGGGCGAAGATGTCGAGGATGAGGGCGGTCCGGTCGACCACCTTCACCTTGACGACGTCTTCGAGGGCGATGAGCTGGCCGGGGCTGAGCTCGCCGTCGCAGACGACGGTGTCGGCGCCGGTCTCGACCACGATGTCCCGCAGCTCGCGCGCCTTGCCCGAGCCGATGAAGGTGGCCGGGTCCGGCTTGTCGCGGCGCTGGATCACGCCGTCGAGCACGAGGGCGCCCGCCGTCTCGGCGAGGGCCGCGAGCTCCGCGAGGGAGTTCTCCGCGTCCTGCACGGTCCCCGAGGTCCAGACGCCGACCAGCACGACGCGCTCCAGGCGCAGCTGGCGGTACTCGACCTCGGTGACGTCCTCAAGTTCGGTGGAGAGGCCGGCGACGCGGCGCAGGGCCGCGCGCTCGGAGCGGTCGAACTGGTCGCCGTCCCGCTCTCCGTCGATCTCGTGGCTCCAGGCGACGTCCTCTTCCATCAGGGCATCGGCCCGAAGGCTCTCGGTACGGCTCGTCTCCGCGAAGCTCTGGTTGTCCTGGGAAGGGGATGAAGAGGAGGTCATTGGATCCTTACGTCTGAGGAGAGAAAGAGTGTGTGCCGGTGACAACGCGCACGGGTGCCGGAAGATTCCCGCACCCCGGCCGCGCCGCCGACCGGACGATGGTGACACGGTCCGCCGGGGCCCGTCATCCGGGTTTCGGGGGCGCCCGGCGGGCCCGTCACCCGGTCATCCGGCCTTCGGGGCCCTTCCCGCGCCCCCGGCAGGGTCGCTGCGCCAGTCCGGGTGTCCGGGCATGGGCGGGGTCTTCTCCGCGTACAGCCAGTCCTTGAGGAAGCCGGTGAGGTCGCGTCCGGCGGTGCGGCCGGCCAGGGCGACGAAGTCGGCGGTGGTGGCGTTCCCGTCGCGGTACCGGGCGACCCAGGCCCGCTCCAGGCGCCGGAAGGCGTCGGTGCCGATCTCCTGGCGGAGCGCGTAGAGGACGAGGGAGCTGCCGTCGTAGACGACGGGCCGGAAGAGGCTGATCTTGTGGTCCGGCGAGGGGGGCTCGGGGGCGGCCGGGGGCCCGCCGGCCGCCCGCCAGCCGTCGGAGGCGGCGTAGGCGGCCTTCATGCGCCGCTCCAGGGACCGGCCGCCGGTCTCCTCGGCGTACAGGGCCTCGTACCAGCTGGCGTGTCCCTCGTTGAGCCACAGGTCGGACCAGCTGCGGGGCGAGACGCTGTTGCCGAACCACTGGTGGGCCAGCTCGTGGACCATGATCGAGTCGACGTACCACTCGGGGAGGCCCGGCTGCGTGAAGAGGCGGCGCTCGAAGAGCGAGAGGGTCTGGGTCTCCAGCTCGAAGCCCGTGGTGGCGTCGGCGACGAGCACGCCGTACGTCTCGAAGGGGTACGGGCCGACCTGCCGCTCCATCCACTCCACGTGCCCCGGCGTCCTGCGGAGCCAGGGCTCCAGGAGCTCCCGGTCGGCGGTGGGCACCACGTCCCGCAGGGGCAGCCCGTGGGGGCCCGCGCGGTGGACGACGGCGGAGCGGCCGATGGAGACCTGGGCGAGCTCGGTGGCCATGGGGTGGCGGGTGCGGTAGGTCCAGGTGGTGGTGGAGCCGTGGCGAACGCGGCCGGCGGGCAGTCCGTTGGCGACGGCGGTGAGCCCGTCGGGGACGGTGATCCGGAAGGTGAAGTACGCCTTGTCCGCCGGGTGGTCGTTGGACGGGAAGACCCGGTGGGCGGCGTCGGCCTGGTTGGCCATGGCGAGGCCGTCGCCGGTGCGGACCCAGCCGCCGGTGTCGGCGGGGCCCGAGGGGTCGCTGGTGTGGGTGACGGTGATCCGGACCGGTTCGCCCGCGCCGACGGGCGCGGCGGGGGTGACGACCAGGTCCTCGCCGCGGCTGGTGTACGCGGCGGGCCGGCCGTCGACGGTCACGGCGGAGACCTCGCCGTGGGTGAAGTCGAGGTTGATCCGCTCCAGGTCGTCGGTGGCGAGCGCGTCGATCCGGGTGACGGCGGAGAGCGGCTCGGTGTTCACGCCGGGGTAGGCGACGTCGAGGGTGTACGCGAGGACGTCGTAGCCCGGGTTGCCGAGGTGCGGGAAGAGCGGGTCGCCGATGCCGAGCGGCGCGGGGGCGGGCAGGGAGGCGGCGACGAGCCCGGCCGAGGAGGCGACCAGGGCGGCGGAGCGGAGCCACCGGGAGCGGGGCGGGGAGGTGTGGTCGAACGGCACGGGGAAACGGGCGAACGGCATGGACCAGGGCCTTTCCGGAGGACTGGACCTACGGCTACCAGGGCTTTCGCCGCACGCCCGGACGGCTCGCCCGCCCGCCACCCGAAGGGGGTCACGCCCGGGGGCACGTGCCGGTCCCCTCCCCCGTACGTCCGTCCCGTCCGGTCACGGTTGCGTCCCGTCACGCCCGGCGCGGGCGGGGGCGGGGTGACGCGCGGTGGCGGGCGCGGCTCACGTCGTACACCCCGGGCACGTCCCGCATGGCCCGCATGAGGGCGGGGAGCTCCGCCGCGTCGGGGAGGTGGAGGGTGTACGTGTGGCGGACCCGCTGCTCGCTGGGCGGCTCGACGGTCGCGGAGACGACCGCGGCCCCGGCGGCGGCGATGGCCTCGGTGAGGTCGGCGAGGAGCCCGGGGCGGCCGAAGGACTCGGCGACGAGGGTGACCCTGCCCTGGGCGGTGTCGCCCCAGCGGACGGCGACGGGGGCGCGGCCGACCCGGCGCATGGCGTCGGCGGAGGCGCAGCCGGAGCGGTGGACGGTGACCGATCCGCCGCGCACCAGGAAGCCGGTGATCTCGTCGGGGGGTACGGGGGTGCAGCACCCGGCGGGCCGGACGGCGGCGGGCCGCTCCCCGTCCAGGTCGGCGTGGAGTTCGGCGCCGGGGCGGCGGTCGGCGGCCGGACGGGGCTCGGCCGGGGGCGGGGACTGCGGCGGCGACGGGAGCCGGGGGGCGGCGGGCGCGGCGCTCTCGGGATGGGCCCGCAGCCATTCGGTGATGGCGATCCGGGCGGCGGGGGTGCGGGCGTGGTCCAGCCACTCCGGGGACGGGCCGGACACGGGGTCCTGGGCGAGCAGCAGCTGGACGGTGTCGCCGTCGCCCAGGACGGTGCTCAGCGGGGCGAGGCGCCCGTTGACGCGGGCGCCGAGACAGGAGTGGGCGGCCTCTCCGTACTGGGCGTAGGCGGCGTCGACGCAGCTGGCGCCGGCGGGCAGGCTGATCGTGCCGGGGGCGCTGCCGTCGGCGCGGAAGACGGTGATCTCGTCGTCCTCGGCGAGGTCGGCGCGCAGGGAGGTCCAGAAGGTGTCCGGGTCGGGGGCGGACTGCTGCCAGTCGAGGAGGCGGGAGAGCCAGCCGGGCCGGGTGGGGTCGACGCGCTCGCCGTCCTCGGGCGCCGTGCCCTCCGGCGGCTCGGCCGGTTCCTGGCCCCCGTGGGGGTTGCCGAGGGCGACGACCCCGGCCTCCGCGACCCTGTGCATCCGGTGGGTCCGGATGAGGACCTCGGCCACGGCCCCGTCGGGGGCGGCGACGGCGGTGTGCAGGGACTGGTACAGGTTGAACTTGGGCGCCGCGATGAAGTCCTTGAACTCGGAGATCACCGGGGTGAAGCAGGTGTGCAGCTCGCCGAGGACCCCGTAGCAGTCGGCGTCCTCGGCGACGAGCACGAGGAGCCGGCCGAAGTCGCAGCCGCGCAGCTCGCCGCGCTTGAGGCGGACGCGGTGGACGGAGACGAAGTGCCGGGGCCTGACGAGGACCTCGGCGCCGATGCCCGCCTCGCGCAGGACGGCGTCGACCTGCTCCGCGACGGCGCCGAGCGCGTCGGGGGCGTGCGGGTGGGCGGCGATGAGCGCGCGCGTGGTCTCGTACTCCTCGGGGTGGAGGATGGCGAAGACCAGGTCCTCCAGCTCGGTCTTGAGGGCCTGGACGCCGAGCCGTTCCGCGAGCGGGATGAGGACGTCCCGGGTGACCCGGGCGATCCGGGCCTGTTTCTCGGGGCGCATCACGCCGAGGGTGCGCATGTTGTGGAGGCGGTCGGCGAGCTTGATCGACATGACCCGGACGTCGTTGCCGGTGGCGACGAGCATCTTGCGGAAGGTCTCGGGTTCGGCGGCGGCGCCGTAGTCGATCTTCTCGACCTTGGTGACGCCGTCGACGAGGTAGGCGACCTCGTCGCCGAACTCGCGGCGCACCTGATCGAGGGTCACCTCGGTGTCCTCGACGGTGTCGTGGAGGAGGGAGGCGGTCAGGGTGGTGGTCTCGGCGCCGAGTTCGGCCAGGATGAGGGTGACCGCGAGCGGGTGGGTGATGTACGGCTCGCCGCTCTTGCGGAACTGGCCGCGGTGCGAGGACTCGGCCAGCACGTACGCCCGGCGCAGCACCGTCAGGTCGGCCTCGGGGTGGTGGGCGCGGTGCGCCTCGGCCACGTGGCCGATGGCGTCGGGCAGCCGGTCACGGGGGGCCGGTCCGGCGGTGGCGCCGAGCAGGGCGGCGCGGCCGAGCCGGCGCAGGTCGATACGGGCGCGTCCGCGTCTGCGGACGGTCACGTCGGTGGCGGCGTCGTCCGCCGCGCTCACAGGGTTGGTGGCCTCTGCGCTCATGGGGCACCTCCGGCGACAGACCGGCGGTGGGCGGGCCAGGCGTGCCCGGGGGCCGGTGCTTGATGCTACCGACCCCACCACGCGGCGCAGTCACGCTCTCGCTCAGCGTGAATCGGATCACCCATTCGAGCGATGATTCAGTCGTTGACAGTTTCGATTCCGGGGCCTGCGGCGTTCGCGGGAGCCTCTGCGAGCCAGGCCGGGTCGAGGGTGCCCTCGGCGACGATGACGGCCGGGCCGGTCATGTCGATCCGCCCGTCGGGGTGCTCGGTGATGACCAGGGTCCCGCCGAGGACGTCGACGGTGTACGTGACGGGGGTGCCGGTCTCCGCGGGGTCGGCGCCGTCCCGGCGGGCGGCGGCGACGGCGACGGCGCACGCGCCGGTGCCGCAGGAGCGGGTCTCGGCGGCGCCGCGCTCGTGGACCCGCATGGCGACGTGGCGGGGGCCCCGGTCGACGACGAACTCGATGTTGACCCCGTCCGGGTAGACCGAGGCGGGCGCGTAGGCGGGCTCGGTGAACAGGGTCCCGGCGTGGTCGAGGTCCTCGACGAAGGCGACCGCGTGGGGGTTGCCCATGTTGACGTTGCGGGAGGGCCAGCTGCGGCCGTCGACGGTGATCGTGGCGGCGGCCCCGGGGAGGACCGCGCGGCCCATGGCCACGGTGACGGAGCCGTCCTTGTCGAGGTGGACGCGCTTGACCCCGCCGCGGGTGGCGACGGCCACCTCGCCGGCGGTGACGTGTCCGGCGTGCTCCAGGTAGCGGGCGAAGACCCGGACCCCGTTGCCGCACATCTCGGCGACCGAGCCGTCGGCGTTGCGGTAGTCCATGAACCACTCGGCCTCGTCGGCCAGGTGCCGGGCCTCGGGGTGGGCGGCGCTGCGCACGACGTGCAGCAGCCCGTCGCCCCCGATGCCGGCCCGCCGGTCGCAGAGCCGGGCGACGGCGGCGGGGGGCAGGTCGAGGGCGTTCTCCGCGTCGGGGACGATCACGAAGTCGTTCTCGGTGCCGTGGCCCTTGAGGAAACGGAGCGGGGAGGTCTGCGTGCTGGTCACGAGATCAACTGTACGGGGCGGGCACGCGGGCGCGTACGGGACCGGTGCCGTGCCGGAGGATCGGCTACCGGCCCCGGCGGGGGGTCAGCGGAGGCGGGCCACGCGCCAGACCGCGAGGGTCACCAGGGCCCCGATGGTCGCCACGTACAGGGCGAGGACGCGCCAGTCCGGGCGCTCGCCGGAGCCGCGCGCCGGGAGCCCGGGCCAGGTGTGGCCGACCTTGCGGGCGGCCATGACGCCCCAGCCCGCCGCGCAGGAGCTGATGAGCAGGCCGAGCATGGCGACGACGGCGCCGCCGTCCCCGGAGCCGAAGGCGAGCGGGAAGGCGAACATCAGCGAGCCGACGGCGGCGAGGCCCACGATCGGGGCCAGCTGCCAGATCCGCAGCCGCCGCTGGGGGCGCAGCTCGACCTCGACCTCGTCGGCGTCCACCTCGACGGCGGTGCCGACCGCGTCGTCGGGCCCGTCCGGGGTCAGTCCCGGGGTCCCGACCGGAGCGTCGTCCACCGGATGCCCGGGACGGCCCGGGGTCTCACCCGACGGGCCCGCCGTCGGGTCGCCCAGGAACGCTTCGTGCTGTTCTCTGTCGCGAGGGCCGGCCTCCATCGCCACGCGCCCTCCCCACTCGGACTCCACTTGGTCGATCGATGCTCGATGATGGCACGCTCCCGCCCGCCGGAATGACGGGCAGTGCGTCCCGATGCCATCACGTGATCAGGCTGTAACCGCTCGTTCGACCAACGACAGCGCCTCTCGCGGGAGTTCCCTCCGGTGCTCGGCGGCCCCGCTGAGCCAGTGCACGCGCGGGTCGCGGCGGAACCACGAGTCCTGGCGGCGGGCGAAACGCTTGGTGGCCCGGACGGTCTCGGCGCGCGCCTCGTCCTCGGTGCACTCCCCCGCGAGCGCCGCGAGGACCTGCTGGTAGCCGAGGGCGCGGGCGGCGGTGCGGCCCTCGCGCAGTCCCCGCGCCTCCAGGGCGCGCACCTCGTCGACGAGGCCGGCCTCCCACATCCGGTCCACGCGCGTGGTGATCCGTTCGTCGAGTTCGGGGCGGGCCACGTCGACGCCGATCTGGACGGTGTCGTAGACGGAGTCGGGGCCGGGGAGGTTGGCGGTGAAGGGCTTGCCGGTGATCTCGATCACTTCGAGGGCCCGGACGATGCGGCGTCCGTTGCCGGGCAGGATCGCGCGGGCGGCCTCCGGGTCGGCCGCGGCGAGCCGGGCGTGCAGGACGCCGGGGCCGCGCTCGTCGAGCTCGGCCTCCAGGCGGGCCCGGACGGCGGGGTCGGTGCCGGGGAACTCCAGGGCGTCGACGGCCCCCCGCACGTAGAGGCCGGAACCGCCGACGAGGACCGGGGTGCGGCCGGCGGCGAGCAGCCGGTCGATCTCGGCGCGGGCGAGGCGCTGGTACTCGGCGACGCTGGCGGCCTCGGTGACGTCCCAGATGTCGAGGAGGTGGTGCGGGACGCCGCCGCGCTCGTCGAGCGCCAGTTTGGCGGTCCCGATGTCCATCCCCCGGTACAGCTGCATCGAGTCGGCGTTGACGACCTCGCCCCCGAGCTGCTGGGCCAGGAAGACACCCAGATCGGACTTTCCGGCTGCCGTGGGGCCGACGACGGCGATGACCCGCGGGGCGGGAGCTGCGCTTCTCACCGCCCCAGTCTCGCAAACCTCCGGGCCCGTCCCCGAACGAGCTGCGTGACGGGCCCCGGCCGGCCTCGTTGCGCCGTACGCGGCGTGCGGCCGTCGGTCGTCGCGGGGACCCCTCCCTCCGAGTAGGCTGAGGATTCGGTATGGGTGTTTTGGCAAGGTTTTGCCATAGGTTCTCGCCTCAGGGCCTGTCCGGCGGCGCAAGAAGACGGACGCGGTCGCGCGTTCTTCGGAGAAGAGCGGGAACGCGGACCGTACGGAGGGCGCCGAGGCGGCCGAAGGCGCGTAGGCAGGCCCCCGGGCGCTGGGGGCAGGACACGAGGACGGACCCGTGGGGTCCGCGGAGGGAAGGTGCCCCATGGGTCTCCTGGATTCGCTGAAGGCCAAGCTCGCCCCGGCCAAGGACAAGGTCGCCGATCTCGCGCAGCAGCACGGCGGGAAGATCGACCAGGGCCTGGACAAGGCGGCGAAGGTGGTCGACGAGAGGACCAAGGGCAAGTACAGCGACAAGATCCATTCCGGTACGGGCAAGGCGAAGGAAGCCATCGACCGGATGGGTCACAAGGACGGCGGCGCTCCGGGGACCGGGACCGGCGGGACGCCTGGCACCCCCGGCACCCCTGGGACCCCCGGAACCCCTGGCACGCCCGGCACCCCTGGCACGCCCGGGACCGGCGGTGGAGTGACTCCGCCGCCGTCGTCGTGCCCGGGATGCTTTCCGGGGCCGCTCAGGACCAGGCGGCGACGACGTACTCCACCCCGTAGGGGTCGTCCTCGTGGAGCAGCCTGCCGTCGAGTCCGGCGCCCTCGGCGGCGCCCGCGAGGACCTGCCAGGGGGCCCGGCCGGACGCCTTCAGCTCGTGCGCGAGCCGCGCGTCGAGGGCGAGCAGCGCGGGGGCGTCGGCCCCGGCGAGGGCGCGGACGGCCTCCGCGTCGAAGCCGGCGGCCCGCTCGTCGAGGTAGCCGGGGGCCTTCACGGTCCGGCAGGCGCTGCCGTCGCCCATCACGAGGAGGGCGACGCGCCCGGCGGAGGCGGCGAGCTCGCGGCCGGTCCCGGCGCAGTCCCCGGCAGGAGCATCGTCCCCCACGGCCAGGCCCTCGACGGGCGCGCCGGCCCAGCCGGCCCGGTCGAGGAGCCAGGCCCCGACGGCGAGGGAGACGGGGAGGGGGCGGTCGCCGGCCGGTCCGTCGCCGAGGCGTACGGAGAGGTCGACGCCGAATCCGGCGAAGGAGCCCGTGGCACCGGCCGGGAAGACGCCGTCCGCGCCGCCGTCCGCGGGCCCGACGACGTACAGCCGGTCCGGGCGGGCGGCGGCGAGCAGCCCGACGGCGTCCGCGCAGGCGGCCCGCACGGCGTCCAGCTCGGGGGCGGCGCCGGTCGCGACCTCGGGCACGAGGAGCGGCGGACAGGGGCAGACGGCTGCGGCGACAAGCATGATCCGCACCTTACTGCGCCGGGCCGGTGCCGTCCGGGGACGGCTCCCGGTCCGCCCGGGGCCCGCCGGTCCCGGGGACGACAAGCCGCCGGGACCGACGGATCCCAGGTCAGTGGGACGCCCCGCAGGCCGGGACCTCGGCCGGCGGGAGGGGGGCCGGGGCGCCGATCCCGGGAAGGCCCAGGAGGACGCCCTTCGGCTTCTCGGCGGTGCGCTTCTCCCAGGCGTCGCCCGCGCGGGTGCGGCGGACCGCCGCGACCGGGCCCTCGGCGAGCAGGTGGTGCGGGGCGGCGTAGGTGATCTCGACGGTCACCACGTCGCCGGGGCGCACGCCCTCGTCCGGCTTGGTGAAGTGGACGAGCCGGTTGTCGGGGGCACGGCCCGAGAGGCGGTCGGTGGCGCCGTCCTTGCGGCCCTCGCCCTCGGCGACCATGACCTCCAGGACGCGGCCGACCTGCTTCTTGTTCTCCTCCCAGGAGATCTCCTCCTGGAGCGCGACGAGCCGCATGTAGCGGTCCTGCACGACCTCCTTGGGGATCTGGCCCTCCATGTCGGCCGCCGGGGTCCCGGGGCGCTTGGAGTACTGGAAGGTGAAGGCGTTCGCGAAGCGGGCCTCGCGGACGGTGTGCATCGTCTGCTGGAAGTCCTCCTCGGTCTCGCCGGGGAAGCCCACGATGATGTCGGTGGAGATGGCCGCGTGCGGGATGGCGGCGCGGACCTTCTCGATGATGCCGAGGAAGCGCTCCTGGCGGTACGAGCGGCGCATCGCGCGCAGGACCGTGTCCGAGCCGGACTGGAGCGGCATGTGGAGCTGCGGCATGACGTTCGGGGTCTCGGCCATCGCCGCGATCACGTCGTCGGTGAAGTCGCGGGGGTGCGGGGAGGTGAAGCGGACCCGCTCCAGGCCCTCGATCTGCCCGCAGGCGCGCAGCAGCTTGGAGAACGCCTCGCGGTCGCCGAGGTCGGAGCCGTACGCGTTGACGTTCTGGCCGAGCAGGGTGATCTCGGAGACGCCCTCGGCGACCAGCGCCTCGATCTCGGCGAGGATGTCGCCGGGCCGACGGTCCTCCTCCTTGCCGCGCAGGGCCGGGACGATGCAGAAGGTGCAGGTGTTGTTGCAGCCGACGGAGATCGAGACCCAGGCGGCGTACGCGGACTCGCGCCGGGTCGGCAGCGTGGAGGGGAAGGCCTCCAGGGACTCGGCGATCTCGATCTGCGCCTCCTCCTGGACGCGGGCGCGCTCCAGGAGGACCGGCAGCTTGCCGATGTTGTGCGTGCCGAAGACCACGTCGACCCACGGGGCCTTCTTGACGATGGTGTCGCGGTCCTTCTGGGCGAGACAGCCGCCGACGGCGATCTGCATGCCCGGGCGCGTGGTCTTCATCGGGGCGAGCCGGCCGAGGTTGCCGTACAGCTTGTTGTCGGCGTTCTCGCGGACCGCGCACGTGTTGAAGACGACGACGTCGGCGTCGCCGTCGGCGCCCTTGGGGGCCCGTACGTAACCCGCCTCCTCCAGCAGACCGGAGAGCCGCTCGGAGTCGTGGACGTTCATCTGGCACCCGTAGGTGCGGATCTCATAGGTCTTGGTGCCGTCAACGCTCACTGCGGTGCTCCGGTCGCTGCTGCTCGTCATGCGTCAAGGGTAGGTGCTCCGGGGCGGCCCCCTTCCCGGTGGCCGGGCCCGCCCGTGCCCCCGCGCCGGGCGGTCAGGCGGTCAGGCGGCGGACCAGGGTGACGAGGGACTCGCGCTGGGCGTCGGGACCGGCCCCCGCGAGGGCGGGCACGAGCATGCGGGTGAGCTGCGGCAGCATGAACCAGGAGGCGGTCAGGGCGACGACCGCGTGCACCAGCTGTCCGGCGGCGACCTCGTCGGTGAGGGTGCCGTCCCGCTGGGCGCGGGCGACGGCGGCGATCTTCTCGTCGTAGTGGCCCGCGCGCTCGTCCTCGGCCGCCACGCGGTCCCCGCCCTGGAGGCCCTCCCAGGCCAGCAGGCGCACGAAGTGCGGATGGGCGCGGTGGTAGTCGAAGACCCGGCCCGCGTAGGCGCCCAGGTCGGCGGCGTGCTCGGCGGTCAGCGGCACGGCGGCCGCGATCCTGCCCAGCTCGGACTCCAGGACCGCGGCGAACAGCTTCTCCTTGCTGCCGAAGTACTGGTAGATCCGCTCCTTGTTGACGCCCGCCCGGGTCGCCACCCGGGCCACCCGGGCGCCCTCGGGGCCGAATGCGGCGAACTCCTCCACCGCGGCGTCCAGCAGGAGGCGTTTGGTGCGTGCTGTGTCCCAGGCCATGCCTCACCCTAACCGTTCCCAACCGGATGGTTGGACTTCGGTCCGGGCGCGTGCCAGACTCCAACCCGATGGTTGGAGTCTTTCGGCTCCCCTCCGCACGGCTCCGTTCCGCATGCCCCGACGCCCGTCACGAAGCAAGGGATCCGCCGCCATGACCCGCACTCCCGAGACCCTCCGCACCGTCGACGCCTTCTTCGAGCGCTTCGGCACCGGGGACCTGCCCGGTCTGCTCGAACTGTTCGCGGACACCGTCGACTTCGACGTCCCCGGCTCCCCCGACGTCCCCTGGACCGGCGCCCGTTCCGGCCGCGACGAGATCGCCGGGTTCTTCACCGTCCTGGGCACCGTCCTCACCCCGCCCGAGGAGTTCACGGTCACCGCCACCGTCGTCGACGGCGTCCACGCGGTCGTCACCGGGCGCGGCCGCTTCGGCGTCGTCGCCACCGGGAGGACGTTCACCAACCCGTTCGCCCTGCACTTCACCGTCGTCGGCGGGAGGATCACCGGCTACCACATGCACGAGGACAGCCACGCGATCGCCGCCGCCTTCGCGGCCTGAGGCAGCCCGGGGCCCGGAGACCGCGGACCCGGCCGCTCCGGTCAGGGAGTGCCGGCGGTCCCGGACGGCTCCCGCGGCGGCGGCCCGTACGGCCACGCCTCCGCGGTCGGGCCCGGGGGTGCGGGGGCCCGGGCCGGCGTCGCCTCCGACCGGTGCACGGCAGCGGCCAGTTGCGCGCGGCGGCGGATGCCGAGCTTGCGGTAGATCCGGGTGAGGTGCAGCTCCACGGCCCGGGTCGACACCGAGAAGGCCCCGGCGATCTGCCTGTTGGTCAGGCCGTCGAGCACCATCGCGGCGATGCGCCGCTCGTGGGCGGTCAGCTCCTCGCGTACGGCGGACTCCTCACGGGCGCTCAGCGGCATGACCGGCGGGACCGGGATGACCGGCGGGACCGGCTCCGGGCCGGTGAGCGCCACGTGGCCCATCACCGCGTTCCACTCCCGGATCCTCGGTTTCCCGACGACCTTCGCCCGCGCGTACGGGTCGGCGTGGAGCACGCGCAGGAGCGTGCGGCGGTCCGGGGCCTCGCAGAGCAGGAGTTCCCCCGCGCCGTCCCGCCAGGGCCCGCCCCCGAGCAGGAGGCCGCGCGCGGCCATCCTCCTCCAGTAGGCCCGGTGGGCTTCCGCGAGCCCCGGCCGGTCCGTTCCTTCCCCGCGGAAGACGAGTTCGACGACGAAAGCCACGCGTGCCCCTCACACGGAGTCCGGTCTTCCCGACGGCGGCGCCGAGGTCCGGTCGGCGGCTTCGGCGGTCCGCGTCCGCCTCTCCGGGGACGGCCCGCGCCGGAGCAGTCCGGTGGCCGCGAGGACCGCCGCCGCGCCCAGCCACACGGGCCGGCCGAACGGCTCGCGCAGCACCACGGCGCCGAGCAGCACGGCCACGACGGTCATCAGGTAGGTGACGGTGGAGGCGACCGCGGCCCCGTCCTTGAGGATCAGCTCGAAGTTGAGCAGCGCCGCGAAACCGGTGCAGACCACGCCGAGGACGAGGAGCGAGACCACCGAGTCGGCGCGCCAGGTGACGCCCTGGAGACCCAGGAAGGGGAAGGCCAGCAGGAGGAGCACGGTGGCGGCGCCGAACTGGCCGCCCGCGAGCACCAGCGGCGGAATGTTCCTGTCCACCAGGAATCTGCCGGTGTACGCGAAGCCGGCGCCGAAGCTGATCGAGCCGAGGACGAAGCAGAGGATGCTCCAACCGCTCCCGGCCGAGGCCGAGTTCCACGGGGAGGCGATGAGCGCGGTGCCGCCGAGGCCGAGCAGCGCGCCGCCCGCCTTCGCGCCGGAGACCCGCTTCTCCCGGCCGAGCAGCAGGGCGGTCGCCAGGGTCCAGATCGGGGCGCTGCCGTTGACGACGGCGGCGACGCCGGTGGAACCTTCGATCTCCCCCTCGGCGTACAGGGTCCAGGGGATCGCGTTGCCGAGGAGCGCGGCCACGGTCAGGTGGCCCCAGACGGCCTTCTCCCTCGGCAGCCGGAACCCTCTCGCGTATCCGATGGCGAGGAGGACGGCGGCGCCGAGCGCGAGCCGGACCAGGACCGTCTGCACGGGCGAGAAGCCGTATCCGGCGATCTTGATCCACAGGAAGACGGAGCCCCAGACGAGGCTCAGCGCGGCCAGCCGCGCGCAGGTGGCTCGGGACATGGGTGTTTCCCGCTCTCCGGAAGGGCTCGGCAGGGGACGAGGCAGAAGGGGGGAGGAGAACGCGCGGAACGGTCCGCGGTACGGCGACGAGCCTCGCACCGGCGGGCGGGCGGATCCAGCAACGGCTGCTGGACGGTACCTTCCACGAACCGTGGAGGGTCGGTGGAGGGCGGGCCGGTGGAGGGGACGGCGGCGAACGGGCCGGTGGAGGACAGGCCGGTGGAAGGCGGGCCGGTGGAGGACAGGCCGGTGGAAGACGGGCCGGTGGAAGACGGGCCGGTGGAAGGCGGACGGGTGGCCGGTCAGGCGGCCGCGGACGCCCCGGCGACGGTACGCAGCGCGTCCAGGACGGCGGCGATCTCCGGGGAGGTCTGGCTGCCTTCCCGTACGGCCGCGAAGACCGTGCGGGAGGGGGCCCGCTCGCTGAACGCGCGGACCGTCACCTCGGGCCGCGGAGCCGGTCCGGCCATGCGCGGGACGAGCGCGACCCCGAGGCCGAGCCGCACCGCCGCGAGGGTGGCGTCCCAGTCGCCGATGGCGTGGGAGGCCCGCGGGGTGAATCCGGCGGCCGTGCACGCGGCCACGCCGATGTCGTGGCACATGCCGGTGGTGGCGAAGATCCAGGTCTCCCCGGCGAGGTCGGAGAGGAGCAGCCGGGGCCCGTCGAGGAGCCGGTGGCCCTCGGGGAGGGCGACGTCGAAGGGGTCCTCGCAGAGCGGGACCCGGTGGAACCGCCCGTCGGGGCGGCCGTCGGCGCCCGCCGGGCCCGGGTTCCGGGCGGTGTCGGCGGAGATGACGACGTCGGTCTCGCCGCGGTGCAGCAGGGAGAAGCTCTCCGGCGGGTCGACCTCGGCCAGCGAGGTGCGCAGCAGCGGCCGGGTCTCCCGCAGCCGGGCCACGGCGGGCAGGATCAGCGCCGAAAGGGTGGTGGAGAAGCCGGCCACGGCCACCTCGCCGTGCTCGCCGCTCCGGTGCGCGGCGAGTTCCGCGCGCATCCGCTCGACCTGGGTGAAGACGGCGTCGGCGTGCCGGAGCACGATCCGGGCCTCCCCCGTGAGCCGCAGCCGGCGCCCGGAGGGTTCGGTGAGCGGGACGCCCAACTCCCGCCCCAGGGCGCTGATCTGCTGCGAGACGGCCTGCGGGGTGAGGTGGAGTGCGCGGGCGGCCGCGCTGACGGTGCCGCGTTCGCCGAGCTCCCTCAGCACGCGGAGCTTCCGCAGGTCCGGATCGGCCACGTCCCGCTCCCCCTCCCCCGGGACGCCGCGCGGAGCGCCCCCCGGGCATCGTACGCGGCCGGCCCCCGTACGTGACGGGCCGTCACGCGCGTCCCGTCACCGCACCGTCCCGGCGTCCACGTCGATGGTCTCCTTCACCAGGGCCTCCAGGACGTCGAGGTCCCGCTCGGTGCGCCCCGCCTTCCGCCGGTCGCCCGGGTAGGTGGGGTCGAGGACGACGGCCCGCGCGCCGAGGCCCTGGAGCAGGCCGAGGTCGTCGGCGATCTGGGCCGGGGTGCCTTCGCCGAGCAGCCGCCCCGGCCCCAACGGCCTCGGGGTGACCCGGAGTTTGACGCGGGGGCAGACTCCCGGCACCGGCAGCTCGTGTTCCTCCGCGATCCGGCGGAGCATGGGCAGTCCCACGCCGAGGAGCCAGGCACCGGAGACGGACGTGGGGTGCCAGGCGTCCCCGAGGCGGACGGCCCGGCGCAGCGCGCCGCGGCTGTGGCCGCCGACCCAGACGGGCGGGCCGGGCCGCTGCACGGGCAGCGGCCCGGTGTGCACCTCGCGGAAGGAGACGTGGGCGCCGTCGAAGGAGGCGACCTCGTCCCGCCAGCAGGCCTTGACGGCGGCGAGGTACTCGTCGCTGATCGCGCCGCGCTCGCGGTACGGGACGCCGAGGACGTCGAACTCCCCGGCGGCCCAGCCGGCCGCCGCTCCGAAGACGAGGCGCCCGCCGCTGAACCGGTCGATGTTGGCGGCGATCCGGGCGGTGTGCACGGGGTGCCGGTACGGGAGGATCGCGACCGTGGTCCCGAGGCCCACGGTCCCGGTGACGCCGGCGAGCCAGGCGAGGGTCGCGAAGGGGTCGTAGAACGGGGCGGGGAAGAGGCGCCGCACGTCCGGGGTGAGCGCCACGTGGTCGGAGACCATGACGTAGTGGTAGCCCATCGCCTCCACCCGCAGCGCCCAGCCGGCGAGGGCGTCGGGGGTGGCCTCGGGCCCGTAGTTGGGCAGGTTGACGCCGAACTTCACGGGGCGGTCCTTTCCGGGGACCCGGCCGTGACCGCGCGGGCGCCCCGACGGCCGTACGGGGCGGTTCTCGTACGAGGAGGTCCTCGGGACGCTATCGACCGGCGGTCCCGCCCGCGGCCTCCGGCACGGAAGAGGGTTCGGGATCCCGAAGCCCCGCGTCCCCGGGCCGGGGAAGGACGCCGCCCCACCGCCGCGGCGGGGTGAGGCGGGACGGGGACGGACGGGAGCGGTGCGTTCGGAGGGGGACGCCAGGGGCGGACAGGGGACTGTCCTCAAGATCACCGAACGCCTTCCGACGCTAACCGCCGGGGCACCACCGCCCCGGCAGGACACACGGCGCGGCCCGCGCCGCCGGGAGCGCTCACCGCTTCGGCGGAGCGCACTCCGGCCCCGGGGGCGCGGGGCGGCCCCGGCTGCCCCCGGCCGCCCCTGGCCGTCCCCGCCATCCCGGCCGCCCCTGGCCGTCCCCGCCATCCCCGGCCGTCCCTCGCCGCCCCCGGCTGCCCCCAGCCGTCCCCGCCATCCCCGCCGTCCCTGGCCAGGAGCGGCGGTGGGCTGGCAGGATCGGCCCCATGTTCGCCTCCCTCTCCCGTGCCGCCCGCCGCCGTGTCCTGGCGGTCACGGCCGCGCTGCTCGCGGTGTGCGGGATGCTGGTGTGGTGGCTGGTCCCCTTCGGCTCCCCCGTCCCCAGCGGCTCGGTCACCTTCAGCACGGGCGTCCCCACCGGCGTGTACCAGCGGTACGGGAACCTCCTCAAGCACGCCCTGGCCCAGGACCTGCCCGAGGTGTCGATACGGCTCACGGACAGCGAGGGCTCCCAGCAGAACCTGGCCCGGGTGGCGTCGGGCGCGGCGGACTTCACCATCGCCACGGCCGACGCGGTGGCCCAGTACCAGCGCGAGCGCCGGCCCGGTTTCGAGCGGCTGCGCGGCTGCGCCCGGTTGTACGACGACTACGTACAGCTCGTGGTCCGCAAGGGGTCGTCGCTACGGAGGGTGGAGGACCTGAAGGGCCTGCGGGTCGGCGTGGGCCAGGACGGGTCGGGCGTGCGGCTGATCGCGGACCGGGTCCTCGCGGCGGCGGGCCTGGCCCCCGTACGGGACGTGAAGGCGGTCTCGGCGGGCATCGACACCATGCCGGGGCTCCTGGAGCGCGGCGAGCTGGACGCCTTCTTCTGGTCGGGCGGGCTGCCCACCGAGGCGGTGCAGAAGCTGTCCGACCGGACCCCGGTCCGGCTGATCCCGCTGGACGCGGAGCTGGTCGACCAGCTGCACGACGTCGGCGATTCGACCCGCCACTACCGTTCGGCGGTGATACCGGCCGACGCGTACGCGAAGGCGCAGGACGGGCAGCGGGTCGAGACGCTGGCCGTGGCGAACCTCCTGGTCACCACGGAGGAGGCCGACGCGGACCTGGTGGAGGGCTTCACCCGTACGGTGATCAGGAGCAGGGACGGGATCGGCCGCCAGGTCCACCCGGCCCAGCTGGTGGACCTGCGCACCGCCGTCTACACCGACCCCCTGGAGCTCCACGAGGGCGCCCGCCGCTACTACCGCTCGGTGAAGCCCTGACCCCGCGGTTCCGCCGGGGCGTGCCGGGGGACGGTGACCGTCACCCGCAGGCCGTGCGGTTCGTTCGGCGCGAAGGCCACCCCGCCCCCGCCCGCCGTCAGCAGGACGCGCGCGATGGAGAGGCCCAGGCCCGAGCCCTTGACGTTCTGGTGCCGGCCCGCGCGCCAGAAGCGGTCCCCGACCCGGCCGAGCTCCTCCTCCGTGAGGCCGGGCCCGCGGTCGGCGACGACGACGGCGACGGTCTTCCCGTCCGGGACGACCGCGACCGCGACCGTGACCTCCTCCCCGGCCGGGGTGAACTTCAGCGCGTTGTCGATGACCGCGTCGAGGGCGCTGGAGAGGGCCACCGGGTCCGCCCAGGCCGTGACCGCCCCGCACTCCCCCTCCAGGACGACGCCCTTGTCCTCGGCGACCGGCCGCCAGGACGCGACCCGCTCGGCGGTGAGCGCGCCGACGTCGGTGAGCCGCAGCTCGGCCGCCGCGTGCTCGGCGAGCGCCAGGTCGAGGAGGTCGTCGAGGACCCGGGCGAGGCGCTTGCCCTCGGTCCGTACGGAGGCGATCTCCTCGTTCCCCTCGGGCAGCTCCAGGGCGAGCAGCTCGATCCGCAGGAGCAGCGCGGCGAGCGGGTTGCGCAGTTGGTGGGAGGCGTCGGCGACGAAGGCCCGCTGCTGTTCCAGGGCCTCCTCGACGTGGTCGGCCATCTCGTTGAAGGAGTGCGCCAGGCGCCGCAGCTCGGGCGGGCCCCCGGTGGCGGCGACCCGGGAGTTCATCCGGCCGGTGGCGATGTCGTGGGTGACGGCGTCGAGGACGCGGACCGGCCGCAGCACCCAGCCGGTGAGCCGGAAGGCGGCGCCGACGGCGAGCAGCATCGCGGCGGACTCGCCCGCGAAGATCAGCAGCCAGCCGCGCAGGATGCGGGAGCGGAGCTGGCCGGTGGGCGAGTCGGTGACGACGACGGCGACGACGTCGCCGTCGCGGACGACCGGGGAGGCGATGGTGAGCCGCGCGCCGGGCTGCCAGGGCCACACCTGGGGCGGGTCGTGGCTGCGGCGCCCGAGCAACGCCTCGTGGAAGGCGCGCCTGCCCTCCCCCTCGTACGGGACGGCCCAGTCCTCGGGGGCGGCGGCCATGGCGCGGTTGTCGCGGTAGAAGATCCCGGTCCGGATGCCGTACACGTCGTGGTAGCTGGCGAGTTCGCCGCTGAGCGTGGCGCCCCGCTCGTCGGTGCCGAAGCTGCCCTCACCGACGAACTGGGCGAGGGCGGCGAAGCGGGCGGCGTCGTCGAGCCGGTCGACGACGACCCGCTGCTGTTCGGAGGCGGCGAGGCTGGCGGCGAGCGGGAAGCCCAGGGCGAGCAGCACGCCGGCCATGAGGACGATGAGCAGCGGAAGGAGTCGGGTGCGCACGGAGGGACCGCCGGGCGGTTACGCGGCGGGGGCGACCAGGCGGTAGCCGACGCCCCGCACGGTCTCGATCAGGGCGGGCATCCGCAGCTTGGAGCGCAGGGAGGCCACGTGCACCTCCAGGGTGCGGCCGGTCCCCTCCCAACTGGTGTGCCAGACCTCGCTGATGATCTGCTCGCGGCGGAAGACGACGCCGGGCCGCTGGGCGAGGAGGGCGAGGAGGTCGAACTCCTTGCGGGTCAGCTGGACGCTCTCGCCCTCGACGCTGACCCGGCGGGTGGGCAGCTCGATGGTGACGGAGCCGAGCCGCAGCCGGGTCCCTTCGCCGCTCCCGGCGGCCGCGCCGGTCTCCTCGGGGCCGGTGCTGCGCCGGCTGACGGCGTGGATGCGGGCGAGGAGCTCGCCGGGGTCGTAGGGCTTGACGACGTAGTCGTCGGCGCCGAGGTTGAGCCCGTGGATCCGGGAGCGCACGTCCGCGCGCGCGGTCACCATGATCACCGGGGTGGTGGTGAGCTTCCGGATGCGGCCGCAGACCTGGTAGCCGTCCTGGTCGGGCAGGCCGAGGTCGAGCAGGATCACCCCGTAGGAGGGGCGCTCGCCGTGCGCGGTGGGCAGGACGGCCTGGAGCGCCTCCTCGCCGTTGCGGGCGTGGGTGACGGCGAAGCCGTGCTTCGCGAGGATCGCGGAGAGGGCGGCGGCGACGTGGTCGTCGTCCTCCACGAGCAGCAGTCGCATGCGTACCTCCTCCGTGATCTTCCGTGGTCCCGTCCCCGGTCCCGTGCGCGGTCTCCGCGCCGTTCTCCGGGTCGCTCGCGCCGGATGCCGGGTCTCTGTGTACCAGGTGGTACCAGAGCATGAACACCGGACGTGGGCGTCACAGTCAAGTGTCCCCCCGTTACGCGGGCGTTTCCGTGATGCACCTGGTACGGCGGCCGGTGTCGCCTTCACGCAGTGTGTCCGGTTGCGGCCGGATCGTTATCCTCAATTTCCGCTCAGATGTGATGACGGTCGTCACATCGGGTCTCTAGTGTCCTCCCCAACCGAGGAGGACGGAGCAAGAGGCCGATGAGCGGAGAGTCAGTGTCCAAGGATCCGAAGGACGCCCTGTCCAAGGGTCCGCAGGACACCCCGCGTGCCGCGGACGACCTGGTCGTACTGTCCGACGTGAACAAGCACTTCGGCGCACTGCATGTCCTCCAGGACATCGATCTGACGATCACCCGCGGCGAGGTCGTGGTCGTCATCGGACCGTCCGGGTCCGGCAAGTCGACGCTGTGCCGCACGATCAACCGGCTGGAGAGCATCGACTCCGGCACCATCACCATCGACGGCAAGCCGCTGCCGCAGGAGGGCAAGGAGCTCGCCCGGCTGCGGTCCGACGTCGGCATGGTGTTCCAGTCGTTCAACCTGTTCTCGCACAAGACGGTGCTCGAGAACGTGATGCTGGGGCAGATCAAGGTCCGCAGGACGGAGAAGAAGGCCGCCGAGGCCAAGGCCCGGGCCCTGCTCGACCGGGTCGGCGTCGTCGCCCGCGCGCTCGCGATGGACCCGAAGGTCATGCTCTTCGACGAGCCGACCTCGGCCCTCGACCCCGAGATGATCAACGAGGTCCTGGAGGTCATGCAGCAGCTGGCCCGGGACGGCATGACGATGGTGGTCGTGACCCACGAGATGGGCTTCGCGCGCTCCGCCGCCAACCGGGTCGTCTTCATGGCGGACGGGAAGATCGTCGAACAGGCCTCTCCCGAGGAGTTCTTCAGCAACCCGCGCAGTGATCGCGCCAAGGACTTCCTCTCCAAGATCCTTCACCACTGAGCGAGTTGGGACCTATTCTTCCCCACTCACGCCTAGCCAAGGGACTTTCCTCGATGAAGCTTCGCAACACCTCCGCCGCCGCCGCGGCCGTCGCCCTGCTCGCCCTGACCGCGACGGCCTGTGGTGGCGGGTCCGACTCCGGGAGCAACGGCGACAAGATCACCGTCGGCATCAAGTTCGACCAGCCCGGCCTGGGCCTGAAGACCCCGGACGGCACGTACGCCGGCTTCGACGTCGACGTCGCCCGTTACGTGGCCAAGGAGCTCGGCTACGCCGAGGACAAGATCAACTTCAAGCAGGCGCCGAGCGCCGAGCGCGAGAACCTGATCAAGAACGGCGACGTGAAGTTCATCGTCGCCAGCTACTCGATCAACGACAAGCGCAAGAAGGAGGTCGACTTCGCCGGTCCGTACTTCCTGGCCCACCAGGACCTGCTCGTGCGCTCCGACGACAGCTCGATCACCAAGGTCGAGGACCTCAACGCCAAGAAGCTCTGCTCGGTCACCGGCTCGACCTCCGCGCAGAACGTCCGCGACAAGCTCGCCCCCAAGGCCGACCTGCGCCAGCTCGGCGGTTACTCCGAGTGCCTGACCGGCCTGGAGAACAAGCGCGTCGACGCCCTCACCACCGACGACTCCATCCTCGCGGGCTACGCCTCGCAGAAGGAGAACCAGGGCAAGTTCAAGCTCGTCGGCCTGCGGATGAGCGACGAGAAGTACGGCATCGGCGTCAAGAAGGGCGACGACGAGCTGCGCGGCAAGATCAACAAGGCGCTGGAGAAGATGGTCTCCGACGGCACCTGGAAGAAGCTCGTCGAGACGCACTTCGGCCCCTCCGGCTACAAGTACGAGCCCGCGCCGAAGGTCGAGGGCTGACCCACCCCGCCCAAGGAGTGACGGCCGCCCCGCAGGAGGGCGGCCGTCACTCCGGCACCGGCCGCCGTCCACACGGCGGCCTCCACACCGACCGACCACCAGGGGAGAGCGCGGGGCATCGTGTTCGACTTTCTTGATTCCGGGCAGTACGACCTGCTCGGCGCCTTCTGGGTGACGGCGCAACTCGCCTTCTACTCGGCGATCGGCTCGCTGATCTGGGGCACGGCCCTGGCCGCCATGCGGGTCAGCCCGGTCCCGCTCATGCGGAACTTCGGCACCGCGTACGTCAACCTCGTCCGGAACACCCCGCTGACCGTGGTCATCGTGGCCTGCTCGCTGGGCCTCGACCAGACCCTCGGGATCACGCTCGGCGCCGACGACTCCGAGACGATCGGCTTCCGCCTCGCGATCCTCGGACTGGTCGCGTACACCGGCACGTTCGTCTGCGAGGCGCTGCGCTCCGGCATCAACACGGTGCCGCCGGGCCAGGCCGAGGCAGCCCGCGCGCTGGGCCTGAGCTTCTTCCAGGTCCTCACCCTGGTGGTGCTCCCGCAGGCCTTCCGCGCCGCGGTGACCCCGCTGGCCAACGTCCTGATCGCCCTCACCAAGAACACCACCGTGGCGGCGGCCATCAGCGCCGCCGAGGCGGCGCTCCTGATGAAGGAGATGATCGAGAACGAGGCGGACTCGCTCTTCGCGGTCTTCGCGGTCTTCGCCTTCGGCTTCATCGTCCTGACCCTCCCCACCGGCCTCGTCCTGGGCTGGGCGGCCAAGCGACTGGCGGTGAAGCGATGAGCTCCGTCCTGTACGACACCCCCGGCCCGCGCGCCAAGCGGCGCAACGTCCTCTACACGGTCGGCTTCCTGGCGGTCCTCGCCCTGGTGGCCTGGTGGGTGCTCTCCGCCCTCGCCGACAAGCACCAGCTGGACGCCGACAAGTGGAGCCCGTTCGTCACCGACTCCCGGGTCTGGACGACGTACCTGCTGCCGGGTCTGGTCGAGACCCTCAAGGCCGCCGCGCTCTCCATCCTGATCGCGCTGCCGCTCGGTGCCCTCCTCGGCATCGGCCGGCTCTCGGACCACCGCTGGGTGCGGGTGCCCGTCGGCGTGGTCGTGGAGTTCTTCCGCGCCATCCCGGTCCTGCTCCTGATGGTGTTCGCGAGCTCGGTCTACCGGGAGTTCACGACGGTCGGCTCCGACTTCCGCCCGCTGTACGCGGTCGTCACCGGCCTGGTCCTCTACAACGCCTCGGTCATCGCCGAGGTCGTCCGGGCCGGCGTCCTCTCGCTGCCCCGGGGCCAGGGCGACGCGGCCGTCGCGCTCGGCATGCGCAAGGGCCAGACCATGCTGTACGTGCTGCTGCCGCAGGCCGTGACCGTCATGCTCCCGGCCCTGGTCAGCCAGCTCGTCGTGATCGTCAAGGACACCGCGCTCGGCGGCGCCCTGCTCGGCTTCGCGGAGCTGCTCAGCCAGAACCGGCAGATCACGGCCAACTACGGCGCCAACACGATCGCCACCTTCACGGTCATCGCGCTGATCTTCATCGCCCTCAACTTCGCCCTGACCACCCTGGCGGGTCGGCTGGAGCGGCGGCTGCGGCAGGGCCGGAAGACGGCCGGCGTGACCGAGAGCGCGGTCACGAAGACCGGCGAGGCCCCGGCGGAGGCCGTCAGCGGCGCGTGACCCCGCGGGCCCCGGAACGACGGAGCCACGAGGGACCCGGAACGCCAGGGGGCGGGCGGGGCGACACCGACCGAGGTCGGGCGCCCCGCCCGCCCCTTTCGCGTACGGCGCCGGTGCGGGCGGGTGGCACGCGCACGGCATCGGTGCGGGCGGGTGGCACACACACGGCATCGGTGCGGGCGGGCAGCTCGCACACGGCGCCCCGGCAACCACCCCCGCCCCTCGCGTACGGCACCGCCCCGGGCCCGGCGGGCCGGCTCCGCCCCGCCGTTCGTGGCACCGGCCCGAGGTCGGTCGCACCGCGCCCACCCCGTCGCTTGACGCAAGCACCCTCAGTGGGTTGCATACGGTCTGTGATCAACCACCGGGCCCGTGCCACACTCGACCGTGCTGCCCTCATGACCGTCCGGCCTTCAGGAGCCGCACCGTGGACCCGGTGATCATCGTGGGCGCGGGGCCGGTCGGTCTCGCGCTCTCCCTCGCGCTCGCCGCGCAGGGCGTGCCCAGCGTCGTCCTCGACGAGGGCCCCGGCAAGGAGGAGTCCCGTCCGGCCCGGAGCGTCGTCCTGCGCGCCGACATGGCCGCGACGGTCGAGCGCCTCGGCTGCACGACCCTCCGTGACGAGGGGGCCCGCTGGGTCGGCTGGCGCGGCATGCGCCGCCGCCAGGTGGTGCGCCACCTGGAGCTCGACCCGGGCCTCGGCGGTACGGAGGAGTGGTCCGAGGATCCCGCCGCGCCCGCCGCCCCGGCGGCCCCGCTGCACATCCCCCAGCACGCCCTGGCCCGTGGACTGCGTGAAGCCGTCGCCCGGCAGAAGCTGGTCGAACTCGTCCCCGAGGCCCGGCTCGACACCGTCGAGCAGGACCGGGACGGGGTCGTCGCCCACACCCGGGGCCCGGCCGGCACCTGGTGGCGCGGCAGCCACCTCGTGGGCTGCGACGGCGCCCGTTCGACGGTGCGCAAGCTGCTCGGGATCCGCTTCCCCGGCCGCACGGCGGTGGAACGGCACGCCGTCGCCGCGCTGCGCACCGAACTCCCCTGGCCCGGCGAGGCCCTGCTGCACCGTCAGCCGCCGTGGCGCGGCGCCGCCGAGGAGATCGGCGCGCGCCCGCTGCCCGACGGGGTGTGGCGGATCGACTGGCTGCTCCCGCCGCGCGGCGACCTGGTCACCCCGGACGCGCTGATCGCCCGCATCCGCGAGACCCTGGCCGGCTGGTGCGACGGGGTGACGCCCCCGTACGAGCTCATCGACACCGGGGTGCACACGGTGCACCACCGGCTCGCGCGGCGCTGGCGGGTCGGCCGGGTCCTCCTCGCCGGGGACGCGGCGCACCTGCTCGGCGCGGTCGGCACCCAGGGGCTCGACGAGGGCCTGCGGGACGTGGACAACCTCGCCTGGAAGCTCGCCCTCACCTGGCACCACGGCGGCTCGGACCGGCTGCTGGACAGCTACCAGAGCGAGCGGCGGGCGGCCGTGGCCACCCGGCTGCGCGCGGCGGACCAGTCGCTGCCGGTGCTGCGCGGCGGCGGGGGCCTGCGGACGTACCTGCCCGGGGCCGCGCGCGGTCACGACGCGCTGCTGACCGACGGCCACGTGGGGCGCGGCCCGCTGGGCGCGCCCCCCGCGTACCCGCACTCCCCCCTCGCACCTCCGTACGCCGACGGGCAGATCCCGGTCGGGACCCCGGCGGGCGCCCCCGTCGAGGACGTCCGCGTGACCGCTCCCGACGGCACGACCGTACGGCTCCGCGACCGGCTCGGTCAGGACCGTCTCCTGGTCCTCCTGATCGCGCCCGGCACGGGGGTGTGGGACCGGCGCCACTGGCGGACCGCGGGCGTGATGCCCCGCCTGGAGGAGGCCGTACGCGCCCTCCCGGTGCGGGCCGAGGTCCTGGTGTCGGAGTCCTACCCGGGGGCGCCGGCCCACGCCGTCCTGCTCGTACGGCCCGACGGGCACCTCGTCGCCGCGTTCTCCGGGGTGCGCCCCGAGGAGCTGTACGCGGCGGCGGACGCGGCCCGCGGCGGCCCCCTCACCGAGCGGGAACCCGCCGAGGTGTCCTCGGGAAAGTCCCCCGGATCGCCCTCCGAGGTGCCCGCGAAGAGTGACCGCACGGCGGACGTGCATTGATTCCGCCGGGGACGCGTGGTGTACTCCGGAGCGTGACCGACACCGATGTGCGCCTGTGGCGGAGGGTCCATATGGACCTGCTCCGCTATGCGGGCTGCGTGTGTCGCCCGTCCTGCTGATCTCGCCCCTTCCCCGCGCGCGCCCCCGCCGCCTCCCCTCCGCGTCCGCCGACGCGGGTCCGTGTGTGCCGTGTGCCGTCGCGCGCTCTTCGCGAACCCCAGGACGGTCACCCGTGTCCCAGTACGCCGCCCCGCTTCCACCCACCGCCCCGGCCCCGTCGGCTTCGTCCGCTCAGGACGCCCCGCCCGCTCAGGACGCTCCGGCCGCCCCGACGGCGACCGAGCTGCTCGACTTCGTCCGGCGCACGGCCGCCGACCGGGAACTGATCGCCTCCCTGCCGCTCGACCCCGAGGGCCGTACCTGGGTACGGCTCGACGGCCCCGGCGGCAGCGAGGCCTGGCTCATCGGCTGGCCGCCCGGCACCGGGACCGGCTGGCACGACCACGCCGAGTCGCAGGGCGCCTTCGCGACCGCGCGCGGGACGCTGACCGAGCACGCGCTCGCGGCCCGGCTGCCGGCGAGCGGCTGGAAGACCCTGGAACTGGCCGACGGGGTCGACCGCTCCCGGCGTCTGGAGGAGGGCGTGGGCCGGGCCTTCGGCCGCCACCACGTGCACGAGGTGCTCAACGAGTCCCCGGACACCCACGCGGTGTCGGTGCACGCCTACTATCCGCCGCTCCCGCTGATCCGGCGCTTCAGCCGGACGGGCGCGGTGCTCCGGCTCGAACAGGTCGAGCGGCCGGAGGACTGGCAGTGAGCGGCGAGGAGCGAGAGGACCGGGTGGAGCGGGTGGAAGGGGTGGAGCGGGTGGAAGGGGTGGAGCGGGTGGCGGAGCGGGTGGGCATCGACGAGCTTCTGGAGCAGGTCAGGTCGGGCCTCGACCGGATCGAGCCCCGGGCCGCCCACGAGGCGTACGAGGCGGGTGACGCGCTCCTGGTGGACACGCGCTACGCGGCCCTGCGGGAACGGGACGGGCTGATCCCGGGCGCCCTGATCGTGGAGCGCAACGAGCTGGAATGGCGGCTGGACCCCCTGGGCAGCCACCGCGCGGCGGAGGCCGACAGCCACGACCTGCGGGTGGTGGTCCTCTGCAACGAGGGCTACGCCTCGTCCCTCGCGGCCGAGTCCCTGCGCCGCCTGGGCCTGCACCGGGCGACCGACCTCATCGGCGGCTTCCAGGCCTGGAAGGCCGCCGGTCTCCCGGTCCTCCTTCCGGCGGCTCGGGGCTGACGCGGCGGGCCGAGCCCCTCCACGGTCCTGCCGCCCGAACCGGACGGACCCTTCCGCCTCCCGTCACAGGCGGCTCTCCTGTCACAGAAGCTCTCCCGTCACAGAGACTCCCCGTCACAGAGATTCCCCGTGCCAGAAGACTTCCGGGCCAGAAGACTTCCGGGCCAGAAGCTCCCGAGTCGGAAGACCTCCGAGCCCCCCGTGTCAGAAGGACTCGTCCAGCCCGTCCGTGTCCTCGCCCTCCGCCTCCAGCGCCTGACGGACGACGCGGAGGGCCATGCCCTCGGGGTACCCCTTGCGGGCGAGCATGCCGGCGAGCCGCCGCAGCCGCCGGTCGCGCTCCAGGCCGCGGGTGGCGCGCAGCTTGCGGGCCACGAGTTCGCGCGCCGTGGCCTCCTCCCGCTCGGAGTCGAGCTGGTCCACCGCCTCCTGGATGAGGGTGGGCTCGACGCCCTTGGTGCGCAGCTCCCGGGCGAGGGCGCGGCGGGCGAGGCCCCGGCCGTGGTGGCGGGACTCCACCCAGGCCCCGGCGAAGGCGGCGTCGTCGATGAGCCCGACGTCCTCGAAGCGGGAGAGGACCTCTTCCGCCACCTCGTCGGGGATCTCCCGCTTGCGCAGCGCGTCGGCGAGCTGCTTGCGCGTGCGGGGGGTCCCGGTGAGCAGGCGCAGGCAGATCGCGCGCGCCCGCTCAGCCGGATCCTGGGGTGACAGCTCCTTCTCGGCCCTCGACGAGTCGGGGCTGTCACCCGGCCATTCGGTGCGACCGGTCACCGGTTCAGCTCTTGACCGCGGTGGCCTTGGTCGCCTTCGCGGTCTTGGTCGCGGGGGCCGGGACGCTCTTGGCGTCGTCGTCCGCACCGGCCGGGTCCGTGGCGGCCGCGTCCGCGCCCGGCTCGGCCGACGGGGCCTCGGGACGGACGCCGACGCCCAGCTTCTCCTTGATCTTCTTCTCGATCTCGTTGGCGAGGTCGGGGTTGTCCTTCAGGAAGTTGCGGGCGTTCTCCTTGCCCTGGCCGAGCTGGTCGCCCTCGTAGGTGTACCAGGCACCCGCCTTGCGGACGAAGCCGTGCTCGACGCCCATGTCGATCAGGCCGCCCTCGCGGCTGATGCCCTGGCCGTAGAGGATGTCGAACTCCGCCTGCTTGAAGGGGGGCGCGACCTTGTTCTTGACGACCTTGACGCGGGTGCGGTTGCCCACCGCGTCCGTGCCGTCCTTGAGGGTCTCGATGCGGCGGATGTCGAGGCGCACCGAGGCGTAGAACTTGAGGGCGCGGCCACCGGTCGTGGTCTCCGGCGAGCCGAACATCACGCCGATCTTCTCGCGGAGCTGGTTGATGAAGATCGCGGTGGTCTTGGACTGGTTGAGCGCGCTGGTGATCTTCCGGAGGGCCTGGCTCATCAGACGGGCCTGGAGACCCACGTGCGAGTCGCCCATCTCGCCCTCGATCTCCGCACGCGGGACGAGCGCGGCGACGGAGTCGATGACGATCAGGTCGAGGGCGCCGGAGCGGACCAGCATGTCGACGATCTCGAGGGCCTGCTCGCCGTTGTCCGGCTGGGACAGGATGAGGTTGTCGATGTCGACGCCGAGCTTCTTGGCGTACTCGGGGTCGAGGGCGTGCTCGGCGTCGACGAAGGCGACCTGGCCGCCGGCCTTCTGCGCGTTGGCGACGGCGTGCAGGGTCAGGGTCGTCTTGCCGGAGGACTCCGGTCCGTAGACCTCCACGACGCGGCCGCGCGGCAGACCGCCGACGCCGAGAGCGACGTCCAGGGCGGTCGAGCCGGTGGGGATCACCTCGATCGGCTCCTGGGTGCGGTCGCCCATGCGCATCACGGCGCCCTTGCCGAATTGGCGTTCAATCTGTGCGAGTGCGGCGTCGAGCGCCTTCTCGCGGTCGGTTCCTGCCATGGGTTCCACCCGGTTTGCTTGAGTCGATCGCTTCATGTGAAAGACGCTAACCCCTGCCACTGACAATGGGCCCCGGCGTCCCGCCCGACCTGTGGACAACTCCGCGACAACCCCGCGATTCCGAGGGCCGGATCTCCATCCGAATGGATGTTCGATTTTAGTGTCAAGCGCGCCACGCGGACCCCGGCCACCGCGCCCGGGGCCCCGCGGTGGCCGCGTCCGGCTCCCCGGGAGGCAGAGGGATGAGTTTCCGCTTGGCGGCGTACGCCGTGTGCGTCGAGGACGGGCGGGTGCTGCTCGCCCGTCACGTGTCGCCGGAGGGCGAATCCACCTGGACGCTCCCGGGCGGCGGGGTGGAGCACGGGGAGGACCCGTTCGACGCGGTGGTCCGGGAGGTCGCCGAGGAGACCGGCCGCAAGGCGGTGGTCGAGCGCCTGCTCGGGGTGGACTCGCGGACGATCCCCGCCGCCGAGGCCCGCGCCGGCGTCGAGCACCAGAACGTGGGCGTCTTCTACCGGATCCGCCTCACCGCCGGCCGCCTCCGCCCCGAGCCGGGCGACGAGACCGCGGAATCGGTCTGGATCCCGCTCCCCGCCGTCGCCGGCCCGCGTCGGTCGTCCCTGGTCGACGTCGGCCCGGCCCTCGCACGGTCCCTCCCGCCGACCGGCCACGTCGCTCCGGTCCCGGTCGGGGGCCCGATCCGGCACTGAGGGAAGGCAGGGGTCCGATCCGGCACCGAGGGAAGGCCGGGGTCCGATCCGGCGCCGAAGGGAGAGGGCGCCCCTCGTCCACCACCCCGCCCCCGTGCACCGCCCCGAGCGCTGTCAGACCCCCGTGCCACCCTGCGGAGCATGTCCCTCTCCGGTCTCACCCTCCACCAGTGGCGCTCCTTCGACCTGCCCGCAGCACGCCTCCTCGCCCGGGAGGCCGCGCACCGGGTGGGCGGGCGGGTGACCGCCGTCGACACGGTCGAGCACCTCGGCGCCCCGCTGCACCGCGCCCGCGTGGAGCGGGACGGCCGGGAGTTCGCCCTGATACCCGGCGGCCCCGTGACCCTCGGTCTCGACGTCGACGCCTGGCGGCCGACGCCCGGGCAGACCGCCGACTACGCGGAGAGCGCGGAGCAGGGCTTCGGTTGCGGTCCCGATCTGCGGGCCCACCTCGCGCGCGTGCTCAGTCCCCGCCGCGAGGTCACGCTGTCCACGGTCCTCATGGCCGTGGACAGCGAGCCCCTGTCGGAGCCGCCCGCCGCCGTGCCCGCCGCGCTCGCGGCGCGCGGTCTGCGGATGCCGGACCCGGACGAGTGGGAGCACGCCTGCGGGGCCGGCGCCCGCACGCTGTTCCGGTGGGGCGACGAGTGCCCCCTCGACCGGATCCCCTACGGGGACGACACCGGCCCGCACCGCCTGCCGAGCGCCTTCGGCCCGCGCATCGCCCACGACACGTACGACATGGAGCTGACGAGCGACCCCACCGCGGTGTACGGCGGGGACGGCGGCGAGTCGGTGTGCGGCGGCTACGGGACCCTGCTGGCGTGGCTCCCCCTGGCCACCGCCCACCGCGATCCCTCCATGGCCGAGTTCGTGTACGGCCCGGACGGCGAGGACCTCGTCGACGGCCTCTCGGTCCGTCCCGTCCTCACGCTCTGAACCCGCGGAGACGCTCTCTCGACCCGGCAGCGGCGGCAGCGGTGCCGTCGCCGTCGTACGACGATCCGGGCTCCGACACGGGGGCGAGTGCCGCGGCGAGAACTTCGGGGCCGGCCCGCCGGTCCTCGAGGACCGCCCGGACCAGCACCGGCACGGGCACCGGCGTCAGGCGGTACCTCCACGCCGGGTGCGCGCGGGTGGCGGCGTAACGGGCCGTCAGGAGTCCGGCCGGGGCGAGCGGGGCCCGTACGCGTTCCAGGAACCACGCGAGGCCCACCGTCGTCACCAGGTCGCGGATCGGCCCGGCGCAGACAGTGAGGCGACCCCTCTCCCCGTTCAGGAGCGGTCTCCCGGACCGCCGCCTCCACCTGCTCGGCGGTCGGCCCGTCGGCCCACGTCAACCGCTCCGCGCCGTCGGTCCCGCGCTCGATCCGGAACGGGCCGTGCCCGAACCGCTCGGCGACCACCCGGGCGAGCCCGTGCGGCCGTTCCCCGCGCCCGCCGTCACCCGTCAGGCCGCGCACCTCTCCTCGGCCGGGACGGCGGTCACCGTACGCGAGGCACCCTCACCCCCGCACCACCGGCAGCAGCTCCGGGCGCTTGGCCGCGCGGTCGTCGCCGGACGACCGGCCGCGCAGCCGACGGCCCAGCCAGGGCCCCAGGAAGCCACCGGCCCAGCGCAGTTCGGCACGGAGTCCCACGGGGAGGGGAAGGTCCGGCGGCGGCAGCGGGTGGGTCCAGGAGTCGTCGGTGCCGGGCAGGCCGAGGGCCTGGGCGACGGCGGCGGCGATGCGCGCGTGGCCCAGCGGACCGGCGTGCAGCCGGTCGGCACTCCACAGCCGGGGGTCGGTGACGACCGGGTGGTGGCCGGTCTCGACGGCGATGACGCCGTGCCGGGCCGAGGCCTCGCGGATGCGCGCGTTGAGGGCCTGGACGCGCGGGCCGAGCGGCCGGGCCAGCGGGGTGATGCGACCGACGTCGGGGAAGGTGAGGGTCGCCACGCGCGCGCCCTGCCCGGTCAGCGCGGCGAACATCTCCTCCAGGTGCCCGGCCGTCGCGTCCAGGTCGAAACGGGGCCGCAGCAAATCGTTGAAGCCGGCGACGACCGTGGCGAGGTCCGGGCGGAGCGCGAGGGCGGGGGCGAGCTGTTCGGCGCGCACCTGTCCGGCGAGACGGCCCCGCACGGCCAGGTTGGCGTAGAGCGTGCCCGGGCGGTCGTGGGCGAGCAGTTCGGCGAGCCGGTCCGCCCAGCCGCGCAGGCCGCCGGTGTCGTCGCCGTCACCGACGCCCTCCGTCTGGCTGTCCCCCAGCGCGACGTACCGCAGAAACGTGCCGTCCGTCATCGGACCTCCGCCTTCCCTCACCATCGACCGACCGGCGGGCGAGCGGACCCGTGGGCCGTGCCCCACCCACCCTCACCCTACTCACTTCCTTTACTAGCCAACGAAACGATTACTCTCGGGGCCCGTCCTCCGCCCTATCCTTCGACGCATGCCCCTCCCCCTCCGCGCCCCCGGCGGCGGCCGTCCGTCACCGCGTGCCGCCGACGCCCTCGTGGCGGGCGCCGTCCTGCTCGTCGTGGCGGTCTGGACGCTCGTCGCGGCGCGCCACACGGGCGAGCCCGCGCTCCGAGCGGTACTCGGGTGGGCGCTCGTCCTGGCCGGCTGCGGGGCCCTGTACTTCCGGCGGCGGCAGCCGGTCGCCGTCGCCGTCGTCACGCTGCTCGCCTGCGCCGTCTACTACCCGCTGTCCGCCCAGGACGGCCCGCTCATGATCACCTTCGCACTCGCGCTCTACACGACCGCCGCCGAGGGGCGCTTCGCCGCCGCCGTCGCGCTCGCCGCCGTCACCCTGCTCGCGGTCGGCGCGGGCGAGATCCGGCAGCGGCCCGGGCACCGGCAGATCGACGACACCTCGCTCGCCATGCTGGCCGGCTGGCTGATCAGCCTGGTCGCGGTGGGCCGGGCCCAGCGCACCCGGGCCGCCTACCTCCACGAGGCGGAGCAGCGGGCGCTGGCCGCCGAGCGGGAGCAGGAGGCCCGGGCCCGGCAGAGCGCCACCGAGGAACGGCTGCGGATCGCCCGCGAGGTCCACGACGTCCTCGGCCACAGCATCTCGCTGGTCAACGTGCAGTCCGGAGCCGCGCTGCACCGGCTCGGCAAGAAACCGACCCCCGAGGCCGGACTCGCCACCGCGACCGAGGCCCTGGAGGCGGTGAAGGCCACCAGCAAGGACGCGCTGCGCGAGCTGCGGGCGACCCTCGGGGTGCTGCGCCGGGCCGGCGAGGCCACCCCGACGACCCCGGCCTCCTCGTGTCTCGCGCTCCTCGGCGACCTCGCCGGGCGGGCCCGGAGCGCCGGTCTCGACGTCCGTACGGACGTCACGGGTGCCCCCGTGCCGCTGCCGCCGCCCGTCGACCTCGCCGCGTACCGGATCGTGCAGGAGTCGCTGACGAACATCGCCCGCCACGCGGGCGCGAGGACCGTGGACATCGGCCTCGACTGGGGCCCGGACGCGGTGCGGCTGCGGATCGCGGACGACGGCGGGGGCGCGCCGGAGGGCCGGCCGCCGGGCAGCGGCATCCGGGGCATGGCCGAGCGGGCCCGCGCGCTCGGCGGCGAGCTGACCGCCGAGAATGGGGAGGGCGGCGGTTTCCTGGTGGACGCCCGGCTGCCGTACGCCGTGCCCACGTCCGGGGAAAGCCCTCGGGAGGACACCCGATGACCCGTGCCGCACCCGAGGAAAGCTCCCAGGAGGGCGCCCGATGATCCGTGTCGTGCTGGCCGACGACCAGACCCTGGTCCGGGCCGGTTTCCGGTCGATCCTCTCCGACGAGGAGGACATCGAGGTCGTCGGAGAGGCCGGCGACGGGGAGCGGGCGATCGGCCTCGCCCGCGAACTGCGCCCGGACGTGGTCCTGATGGACATCCGCATGCCGGTGCTCGACGGCCTCGAAGCCACCCGCCGCATCACCGCCGACGAGCGGCTGGAAGGGGTCCGGGTGGTCATCCTGACCACCTTCGACGCGGACGACCACGTGTACGGGGCGCTGCGCGCCGGCGCCTCGGGCTTCCTCGTCAAGGACACCGAGCCGATGGAGCTGCTGCACGCGGTGCGGGTCGTGGCGCGCGGCGACGCCCTCATCTCCCCGGCCGTGACCCGCCGGCTGATCGCCGAGTTCGCCGGGCGGTCCGACCGGCCGGACCCGGGTCCCCGGCTGAACGCCCTCACCGAGCGGGAGCGCGAGGTCCTCGGCCTGGTGGGCGCGGGACTCTCCAACGACGAGATCGCCGGCCGTCTGGTCCTCTCCCCCGCCACCGCCAAGACCCACGTCAGCCGCATCATGACCAAGCTGGCCGTACGGGACCGGGCGCAGCTGGTGATCCTGGCGTACGAGTCCGGGATGATCACGCCGGGCTGGCTGGCCTGACGTCCCCCTAGGGGACGGGCTCCGACGGGAGCAACCCACGGGGTACGCGCGCGTGGACCGGCGCGACCACCGGGGTACGTCCGGTGTCCACCCCGGGGTGACGCCCGGCCCCCGGCCGTACGCCGACGCTGAACGGGTGAACCAGGACGTACTCGATCTAGCGCGGCTGCAGTTCGCCCTCACCGCCGGCGGCCACTTCCTCTTCGTCGCCCTCACCCTCGGCCTCGCGCCGGTCGTGGCGGTGCTCCAGACGCGGGCGACGTTCGGCCGGAACCCGGTCCACGCGCGCATGGTGCGCTTCTGGGGCCGGCTGTACGTGATCAACTACGCGGTCGGGATCGTCACCGGTCTCGTGATGGAGTTCCAGTTCGGCATGGCGTGGAGCGGGCTCACGCACGAGGCGGGAAACGTCCTGGGGGCCTCGCTCGCCGTCGAGACGGTCGTGGCGTTCTTCGTCGAGTCGACCTTCCTCGGCCTGTGGATCTTCGGTCGGCACCGGATCAACCGCTGGGCCCACCTGGCCGCGATCTGGATCGTCGTCCTGACCGCCTACCTGTCGGCGTACTGGATCCTCGTCTCCAACGGCTTCCTCAACCACCCCGTGGGGTACGGCTCCGCCGAGGACGGCGGACTCGTGCTCGACGACCCGGTCGCCGTCCTCACCAACCCCTCCGCCCTCCTCGCCCTCGGTCACGTCGTGGCGGGGGCGCTGCTCACCGCCGGGTTCTTCATGGCCGGAGTGAGCGCGTACCACCTCTTCCGCCGCGGCCCCGAGGGGGAGTTCTTCGGCCGCGGCCTGCGCATCGGGGTGTTCCTGTCGGCGCCCGCGCTGATGGCGACGGCCGTCTTCGGCGGCCTCCAGCTCGGGGCCCTCGCCACCTTCCAGCCGATGAAGTCGGCGGTCTTCGGCGGAAAGGCGGCCGAGATCGCGCGTCTCCAGGCGGAGATGACGGAACGTTTCGGTCCGGGCGACTACGTGCCCTCGGAGGCGTGGACCCGGGGCGGCGGCCTGGTGATGCTCCTCTGCTTCGCCCTGATGATGTACCTGTGCTTCGCCGGGGTGATCCTGGCCTGCTTCAAGAAGGCCGTCTTCCGGTTCCGGCTCTGGCACGTCGTCCTGATGGCGGCCGTGCCGCTGCCGTACCTCGCGATGATCAGCGGCTGGGTGTTCCGGGAGGCGGGCCGGCAGCCGTGGGTGGTGTACGGGCTCCTCACGACGGAGGACGCGGTCTCGGACCTCTCCCCCGGCTCCATGCGCTTCTCGCTCACCGTCTTCACCACGCTCTTCGTCCTGCTCGCCGTCCTCAACGCCCGGCTCCTCGCCCGGCACGCCCGCCTCGGCCCCGTCGAATCCGGCCTCGGCCACGACGAGCGCCCGGATTCCGACGACGGGCCGGGCGGGACGGCCGACCCGGCCGACGCGCTGCCGGCCCCGCGCTACTGAGCCCCGCCGTCTTCTGCCCGCCTTCGGCTCCGCCCGGTTCCGCATCCGCCCGCTTCCGCCTCCGCCCATCTTCGACGAGGAGTCCCCGTGGAGACCCCGGCCATCGCCCTGCTCGCCTTCTTCACCGCGGGCTGGTTCGTCCTCGCCGGGACGGACGTCGGCACCGGCATGCTCGCCCCCTGGCTCGGCCGGAACGACCGCGAGCGGCGGCTCGTCCTCGCCTCCTTCGCCCCCTTCTTCCTGGGCAACGAGGTCTGGCTGGTCGCCACCGCCGGGGTGCTCGTCGGCTGCTTCCCCGCCCTCGAAGGGGACCTCCTGAGCGGTCAGCTCCCGGTCGTCGTGGCCCTGCTCGCCGGCTGGGTCGTGCGCGACACGGGCCTCTGGTCGCGCGGCCGGGGCGCCGGACCGCGCTGGCGCGCCGGCTGCGACGCCGCCGTGGCCTGCGGGAGCTGGACCGTCGCGCTCTCCTGGGGGTGGCTGCTCGCCGCCCTGCTCACCGGGCGGCCGTACGCTCCGGCGACCGGCCCCACGGCGGCCCTCACCGCCCTCGCCGTGGCCGCGCTGTTCGCCGCGCACGGCCTCGGCTTCGCCGCGCTGCGGCTCACGGGACCGCCGTACGAGCGGGCCCGCCGGCTCGTCGGCCGGACCGGGCACCCGTGGCAGTCCTTCGCACTCACCGGTGCCCTGCTGGCCTGGCTGCCGCTCTGGGCGGGGACCGCGCTGCCGCTGGCCGACCGGGCGGCCGACCCCGCCACCCTCGCCCTGCTCGTGCCCGCCCTCCTCGTCGTCACCCCGCTGCTCGTGGCCGTCCAGGCCTGGACCTGGTACGCCTTCCGGCACCGGGTCACCCGCCCCTCGTACCTCTGAGCCCCCTGGTGCCCCCGAGGCCCCTCACTCCTCCGGTGCGGACTCCTTCTTGTGGTGCAGGGCCTTCTGCAGCCGGGCGACGACCGCCTCGCCGTACCTGCGGTGGCCGTGGACGCGCGGGTCGTCCGTCACGTCGTACCGCTTCACGTAGGCGCCGAGGAAGGCCTGGAGGGTGGCGATGGCCGGGATCGCGATCAGCGCGCCGACGGCCCCGAGCAGCGCCGTGCCCGCGATGACCGAGCCGAAGGCCACCGCCGGGTGGATGTCCACGGTCTTCGAGGTGAGCTTCGGCTGGAGGACGTAGTTCTCGAACTGCTGGTAGACCACGACGAAGCCGAGCACCCACACCGCGTACCAGGGGTTGACGGTGAAGGCGATCAGCATCGGCAGGGCGCCCGCCAGATAGGTGCCGATGGTCGGGATGAACTGCGAGACCAGGCCGACCCACACGGCGAGCGCCGGGGCGTACGGCACGTCCAGGATCTCGAAGAGCACGAAGTGCGCGACGCCCGAGATGAGGGCCATCAGACCGCGCGAATACAGATAGCCGCCGGTCTTGTCGACCGCGATCTCCCACGCCCGCAGCACCTCCGCCTGCCGGGCGGGCGGCAGGACGGAGCAGAGCGCGCGCCGCAGCCGGGGACCGTCGGCCGCGAAGTAGAACGAGAACAGGAAGATCGTGAGCAGCCGGAACAGGCCGCCGAGGACGGTGGCGGAGACGTCGAGGACGCCGGACGCGCTGTTCTGCACGTACCTCTGCAGCCAGTCGGACTTGAGCAGGCTGTCCTGGACCTCCACCCGCGACAGGTCCGTGTGGAAGCTGTCGTTGATCCATTTGATCAGCGAGTCGAGGTACTGGGGGAAGTTCTCGACCATGTCGACGATCTGCCCGGCGAGCATCGATCCCAGGAGGACGACGAAACCGACGCCGAAGACGAGGACGGCCAGGAAGACGAGGAAGGTGGCGAGGCCCCGGCGCATCCCGCGCGCCGCCATGCGCCCGACCGCCGGTTCGATGGCGAGGGCCAGGAAGAAGGCCAGGAGGATGTTGACGAGGAGGCCGACGAGCTGGTGGAAGGCCCAGTTGCCCAGCAGGAAGCAGGAGTAGAGCGCGAGGGCCAGGACGAGCGCGCGGGGCAGCCAGGGAGGCATCCGCGCGACACCCCCCGGGGGCACGGACTTCCGGGCGGAGGGCGCGTCCAAGGCGACGCCTCCGCCGGCCCCGGCGGTCGGGGCCGGGGACGGGGCCGGAGCCGGGGAAACGGCCGCGTCGGTCGACCCGGTCCTGCCGGTACCGCCGGGCGCGCCGGTGATCCCACCGGGGCCGCGGGGCTCCTCGGCGCCACGGCTCCTGTCGCCGCCGTGGGTCTCGTCGGTGTCGTGGGTCTTGTCGGTGTCGTCGCTGTCGTCAGTCGGGGCCACCACGCCAGTCTCGCGCACCGCGCGGACATTCCCCCGGGGCCCCCGCGCATGCCGTCGACGCCCCCGCCCGGCGGCCCGCCCGACGGTCTTGTCCGCCGGTCCGCCGCCCGGTCGGTCGACCGGCCCGTCCGGCGACCGGTCAGCGCTTGTCGGCGGGCACGTCGACGGCGGCGCAGACGGCGCGCCACACGTCCTTCGCCTCCCAGCCGGCGTCCAGCGCCTCCCGTACGGTCCGGCCCCCGAGTTCCGCCATCACGTGATCGCTCGCGAAGGACTCGGCGTACGACACACCGAAGTGGTCGGACATTCGTTCCCAGAAAATCGTCAACCGCATGCCTCCAGTATCCCGCTCCGAAGAGTGCAGCCCGCTCCGCGGGTCTTGTCAGCGCGGCTTTCCGCCCTACGGTCGGAGCATGGCCGAAAACCCCCTCCCCTCCGCGTCCTCGACCCCCCTGGCCCGCGCCGAGCGTTTCGTCTGGCTGACGGCCCGCGTCCTCGAACAGCGCCGGTTCGCCTACCACTTCCAGCGCGGCGGCGCGGATCGGGTCGAGACGGCGCTCACGGCGTACCTCAACGAGGACGGCGGTTACGGTCACGCGCTCGAACCGGATCTGCGCGGACCCGTCAGCCAGCCGCTGCACACCGCGCACGCGTTGCGGGTCCTGGACTCCGTCGGCCGCTGCGGCGGACCGGGGATCGAGCGGATCTGCCGCTATCTCACGGCGGTGTCCACGCACGACGGGGCCCTCCCCGCGATCCACCCCTCCCAGCGCGCCTACCCCTCGGCGCCGTTCGTCCCGGTCGTCGACTCCCCGCCGAGCGCACTGCTCTCGACCGGCCCGGTGGTCGGGGTGCTCCACCGCAACCAGGTGTGGCACGCGTGGCTGTTCCGGGCCACCGAGTTCTGCTGGTCGGCCGTGGAGTCCCTGGAGAAGTCCCACCCGTACGAGGTCCAGGCCGCCGTCGCCTTCCTCGACGGGGCCCCGGACCGTCCGCGCGCGGAGGCGGCCGCCGACCGCCTCGGCCGGCTCGTCCGGGAGCAGGGACTGGCCGTCCTCGACCCGGACCGGCCGGAGGACTGGCCGGTGGCGGACGGGTACGCGCCCGGTGAGCACCACTTCCCGCACGACTACGCGCGCGTACCGGACTCGCTGGCCGCGCGCTGGTTCACGGAGGAGGAGACGGCCCGCTCGCTCGACCGGCTCGCGGCCGACCAGGAGGAGGACGGCGGCTGGCCGATCCGCTGGCGCGCCTGGGCCCCCGGCTCGGCCCTGGAGTGGCGCCCGATCGTCACCGTCGAGGCCCTGCGCACCCTCCGCGCGCACGGCCGCCCCGTCGGTTGAGGAGGCCGGATGTACGGGCCGGTGACGGGGCCGGTGACGGGGCCGGTCTCACCAGCCCAGGGCCCGTACCCCCGCCGTGACGGCGACGGCCGCGCCCACGACGACCAGGAACGGCGCCCGCAGGACGAGCGCGACGGCGGCCGCGGCGAGTCCGGCGGCCCGGGCGTCCAGGACGAGGTCGCCGCCCGTGCTGAACGTCTGCTGAGCGGTGAGCGCGGCGAGCAGGGCGACGGGGAGCAGCGCCGAGAGCCGCTGGACGAGCGGGCGTTCCAGGGCTCCGGCGGGGACGAGCAGGCCGACGAGCTTGACCAGGTAGCACCCGGCGACGGTGAGGGCGATCGCGATCCAGACGTTCATCGGGAGTCCTTCTCTCGTCCGGTCGTGGATCCGTTCGTGGGACCGGTCGTGGGCGCGGTGCGCCGCCCCTGCGCCCAGAGCACCGCGGGGGCGGCGAGGGCGGCCGCGAGGACCGGCACTCCGGCGGGGAGCACGGGCAGCAGGCCGAGGCCGAGCAGGACGGCGAGACCGGCGGTGGCCCGCTCGGTCGCGGACTTGAGCATGGGGGCGAGCAGGGCGAGGAAGACGGCGGGCCCGGCCGCGTCGAGCCCCCAGGCGGCGGTGTCCCCGATCGCCTCGGCGCCGAGGGCCCCGAGGAGCGTGGTCGCGTTCCACAGGACGTACAGCGTGAGCCCGGTGGCGGTGAAGCCGATGCGGGCGGCCCGGCGGGACGGCTGGGCGAGCGCGACCGCCGCGGTCTCGTCGATCACCCAGTGCGCGGCGAGGGGCCTGACGGCCTTCGGCAGGGCGAGGAGCTGGGAGAGCCGCAGCCCGTAGAAGGCGTTGCGGGTGCCCAGGAAGAACGCTCCGGCGGCGGCCGTGAAGGGGTTGCCGCCCGCGGCGAGCGCGCCGACCAGGGCGAACTGCGAGGCGCCGGTGAAGACGAGCAGGCTGAGGACGCAGGTCTGGAGGAGGCTGAGTCCGGAGCCCGCCGAGGTCACGCCGAAGGCGAAGCCGGAGAGCCCGACGGCGACGCCGACGCCGAGCGCGTCGCGGACGACGGCGGCGTCGGGCTTGGCCGGGGTGTCGTCGGGTATCACGGGAGGTGCTGTCTGTTCTGCCACGTGAGGGACGCTACGGCGGCCGGGACCACCGGGTCTTGTACGTTCTTGCGCCGGACCCCTGCGCCGGGCCCGCCGGATCAGACGGGCCGGCCGGATCAGACGGGCCGGCCGGGTCCGCCGGGTCTCGGCGCTTTTCCCCCGCCACGCGCGCGCTGGTAGGCACCCGGCGGCACCCCCACGCTGCGGGTGAAGTGCCGGTTGAGGTGCGACTGGTCGGTGAAGCCGACGACGGCGGCCGCCTCCGCCGGGGGCACACCGGCGTCGAGCAGCTGCCGGGCCCGGCGTACGCGCGCGTCGGTGAGCCAGGTGTGCGGCGGCATCCCGTACGTCTCGCGGAAGGACCGGAGCAGGGCGAAGGGGCTGGCGTCCAGCTCGGCGGCGAGGCGCTCCAGGGTCGGCGGCTCGGCCATCCGTTCCTCCAGGACCTCACGCGCGCGTACCGCGTTCCGGGCGCCCGCCGAGCGGGTCGGGAGCGGGGTGACCGGGCCGCCGTGGCTGCGCAGCAGCCGGGCCGTGACGAGCCGGAGCAGGCTGTCGGCGGCGAGGGCGTTGCCCTCCTCGGCCGCCCGGTGGACGCCGACGACGAGCCGTGCGGCGTACGGGTCGTCGACGACGGGCGAGGTGAAGCCGACCGAGCCCCGCAGGGCGAGGGTGTCGGCGGCGATCGACCGGACGATCTCCGCGTCGGGGTAGATCGTGCGGTAGGTCCAGCCCTCGGGGACCCCCGCGTGTCCGGTGTGCGGGGTGTCGGGGTTGACCAGGGCGATCTGGCCGGGCCCGGCGTGGACCAGCTCGTCGTGGTGGTGGAAGGCCTCGACGCCCTCGGTGATCGCGGCGAAGACGAAGGTCTCGTGGGTGTGGCGGGCGAAGGCCTTGCGGACGTAGTGGGCGTGCAGCAGGTCGACCCCGGGCAGCTCGGGGTACTGCCAGTACCGTGCCCGCTCCCCACTCGCCATGCCTCCATTCTGCGCCAGGGGCGGAGGGGACCGCCGCTCCGGCCCGCGCCCGGGGAAGGCCGGCCGCCACGCCGGGGAAGGCAGCCCTCCGCGTCGGAGGCGGACCGGTCACCGCTCCGGAGGCAGACCGGGGTCACCGCTCCGGAGGCGGACCGGTCACCGCTCCGGAGGCAGAAGGGCCTTCACCCCGAAGAGGGACGGGCCGCCGCGCTGGCCAAGCGGTTTTCCACAGGTCCGGGCGGTTGTCAGTGGCCGGGTGCACGATGGGGGGCATGGTCAGGTCCGCGCTCGACTCGTTCTCCCCCGCGACCCGTGGTTGGTTCACCGGGGCCTTCACCGCGCCCACGGCGGCGCAGGAGGGCGCCTGGAACGCCATCGGGGCGGGCTCCGACGTGCTGGTCGTCGCCCCGACCGGCTCGGGCAAGACGCTGGCGGCCTTCCTCGCCTCCCTGGACCGGCTGGCGTCCTCGCCCCCGCCCGCCGAGCCGAGGAAGCGCTGCCGCGTGCTGTACGTGTCCCCGCTGAAGGCGCTCGCGGTGGACGTCGAGCGGAACCTGCGCTCCCCCCTGACCGGCATCCGCCAGGAGTCGGTGCGGCTCGGGCTGCCCGAGCCGGACATCCGGGTCGGGATCCGCTCCGGCGACACCCCGGCCGCCGAGCGCCGGACGCTCGCGACCAGACCGCCGGACATCCTGATCACCACCCCCGAGTCGCTGTTCCTGATGCTGACCTCCGCCGCCCGCGAAGCCCTCGAAGGCGTGGAGACGGTCATCCTGGACGAGGTCCACGCGGTCGCGGGCACGAAGCGGGGCGCCCACCTGGCGCTCTCCCTGGAGCGGCTCGACGGCCTCCTGCCGCGGCCCGCGCGCAGGATCGGCCTGTCGGCCACGGTCCGGCCGGTCGACGAGGTGGCCCGCTACCTGTCGCCGGGGCGCGCCGTGGAGATCGTGCAGCCGCCGTCGGGCAAGGAGTTCGACCTCTCCGTCGTCGTCCCCGTCGAAGACCTGGGCGAGCTGGGCGGCTCCCCGGCCTCCGAGGGCAAGGGCGACGACAGGCCGTCGATCTGGCCGCACGTGGAGGAGCGGATCGCCGACCTCGTGCAGTCCCACCGCTCCACGATCGTCTTCGCCAACTCCCGCCGCCTGGCCGAGCGCCTGTGCAACCGGCTCAACGAGATCGCGTACGAGCGGGCGACCGGCGAGCCCCTGCCCGAGGGGGCTCCCCCGGCCGAGGTCATGGCCCAGTCGGGGGCGGCCCAGGGCGCCCCGCCGCTGCTCGCCCGGGCCCACCACGGCTCGGTGTCCAAGGAGCAGCGCGCCCAGGTCGAGGAGGATCTGAAGGCGGGCCGGCTGCCCGCCGTGGTGGCCACCTCCAGCCTGGAGCTGGGCATCGACATGGGCGCGGTGGACCTGGTCGTGCAGGTCGAGTCGCCGCCCTCGGTGGCCTCCGGGCTCCAGCGGGTGGGCCGCGCCGGCCACCAGGTCGGCGCGGTGTCCACGGGCGTGGTCTTCCCCAAGTACCGGGGCGACCTGGTGCAGGCGGCCGTGGTCACCGAGCGGATGCGGTCGGGGGCCATCGAGTCCCTGCGGATCCCCGCCAACCCGCTGGACGTGCTCGCGCAGCAGCTGGTCGCGATGGTCGCGCTCGACACCTGGCAGGTGGACGACCTGCTCGCGGTGGTGCGCCGGGCGGCGCCGTTCGCCTCGCTGCCCGAGTCCGCGTTCACGGGCGTCCTCGACATGCTGGCGGGCCGCTACCCCTCGGACGCCTTCGCCGAGCTGCGCCCGCGCGTGGTCTGGGACCGGGTGGCCGGGACGGTCACGGGCCGGCCGGGCGCGCAGCGGCTCGCCGTCACCTCGGGCGGCACGATCCCCGACCGGGGCCTGTTCGGCGTGTTCCTGGCGGGCTCGGACCCCAAGAAGGGCGGGGGCCGGGTCGGGGAGCTCGACGAGGAGATGGTGTACGAGTCGCGGGTGGGCGACGTGTTCACGCTCGGCACCACCTCGTGGCGGATCGAGGACATCACCCGGGACCGGGTCCTGGTCACCCCCGCGCCCGGCGCGCCGGGCCGGCTGCCGTTCTGGAAGGGCGACCAGCTGGGCCGTCCGCTCGAACTGGGCCGGGCGGTGGGCGCGTTCCTCCGCGAGGTCGGCGCCCTCGGGGACGAGGACGCGCGGCTGCGGCTGCTCGCCGCCGGGCTCGACGCGTGGGCCGCCGAGAACGTCCTCGCCTACCTCCGGGAGCAGCGCGAGGCCTGTGGCCACGTGCCGGACGACCGGACGATCCTGGTCGAGCGCTTCCGGGACGAGCTCGGGGACTGGCGGGTCGTCATCCACTCCCCGTTCGGGGCGCAGGTGCACGCCCCGTGGGCGCTGGCGCTCGGCGCCCGGCTCGCCGAGCGGTACGGCATGGACGCGCAGGTGATGCACGCGGACGACGGGATCGTGCTGCGCCTCCCGGACGCCGATCTGATGGGCCTGGACATGGGCCTGGACCTCCTCGACCACGAACCGGTCGACCCGGGCCGGCACGCGGACGCGGTGCACGACGCGGACAAGGCGCCCGTCGGCGCGGCCGACGCCCTCTTCGACAAGGGCGAGATCGAGCAGGTCGTCACCGACCAGGTGGGCGGCTCCGCGCTGTTCGCCTCCCGCTTCCGCGAGTGCGCCGCCCGCGCCCTGCTGCTGCCGAAGCGGAACCCGGGCAAGCGCACCCCGCTCTGGCAGCAGCGGCAGCGCGCGTCCCAGCTCCTCCAGGTGGCGAGCGAGTTCGGCTCGTTCCCCATCGTCCTGGAGGCCGTCCGCGAGTGCCTCCAGGACGTCTTCGACCTCCCCGGCCTGACGGAGCTGATGGGCGACATCGAGGCCCGCCGGGTCCGCCTCGTCGAGGTCACCACCCCCGAGCCGTCCCCGTTCGCCCGCTCGCTGCTCTTCGGGTACGTGGCGCAGTTCCTGTACGAGGGCGACTCGCCGCTCGCGGAGCGGCGGGCCGCCGCGCTCTCCCTGGACTCCCGGCTGCTCGCCGAGCTGCTGGGCCGGGCGGAGCTGCGCGAGCTCCTCGACGCGGACGTCCTGACGGAGCTGGAGCGGGAGCTCCAGTGGCTGACGGAGGACCGGCGGATCAAGGACGTGGAGGGCGTCGCCGACCTGCTGCGGGTCCTGGGCCCGCTCACCGGCGCCGAGCTGGCCGAGCGCGGCGCCGAGGCGGACTGGGCGGGCGAGCTCGAAGCGGCCCGCCGTGCGATCCGGGTGCGGATCGGGGGCCGGGAGCACTGGGCGGCGATCGAGGACACGGGCCGACTCAGGGACGCCCTGGGCACGGCCCTGCCGGTCGGCGTCCCCGAGGCCTTCACCGAACCGGTCAAGGACCCGCTGGGCGACCTCCTCGCCCGGTACGCGCGCACGCACGGCCCGTTCACCTCCTCCCACCCCGCCGAGCGCTTCGGCCTGGGCACGGCCGTCACCGACGGCGCCCTCCAGCGGCTCGCCGCGTCCGGCCGGGTCGTCCAGGGCGAGTTCCACCCCTCAGGCATCGGCCAGGAGTGGTGCGACGCCACCGTCCTGCGCCGGCTGCGCCGGCGTTCCCTGGCAGCCCTGCGCCACGAGCTGGAACCGGTGCCCCCGGCGGCCCTCGCCACCTTCCTGCCCCAGTGGCAGCACCTGGGGAGCAACAGCCTGCGCGGCATCGACGGCCTGGCCCGGGCGGTCGAGCAGCTCCAGGGCGCGCCCGTCCCGGCCTCCGCCCTGGAGAAGCTGATCCTGCCGTCCCGGGTCCGGGACTACTCCCCGGCGATGCTGGACGAGCTGACGACCACCGGCGAGGTGCTGTGGGCCGGCGCGGGCTCGCTGCCCGGCAAGGACGGCTGGGTCTCGCTCCACCTCGCGGACGCGGCCCCGCTGCTCCTGCCCCCGCCGCACCCGCTGGAGCTGTCCGCGCTGCACGACTCGCTGCTCACCGCCCTCTCCGGCGGGTACGGCCTGTTCTTCCGTCAGATCGCCGACCAGGTCCGGGCGACCACCCACCCGGACGCCACCGACCCGCAGCTGGCCGACGCGCTCTGGGACCTGGCCTGGTCGGGGCGGCTCACCAACGACACCCTCGCCCCGCTGCGCGCGCTGCTCGGCTCGGGCCGCACGGCCGGTTCGACCGCGCACCGCGCGCGCCGCACGGTCCCCCGCGGCCGGTACGGCACCCTGACCGCGTCCGCCCGACCCGTGTCCCGTACGGGCCCGCCCACGGTCTCCGGCCGCTGGTCGCTGCTGCCGCCGCCCGAGCCGGAGCCGACGCACCGGGCGCACGCCCTGGCCCGCACCCTCCTGGACCGGCACGGCGTGGTCACCCGGGGCGCGGTGGCCGCCGAGGGCGTGGAGGGCGGCTTCTCGGCCGTGTACCGGATCCTGGCCGCCTTCGAGGACAGCGGCCAGGCCCGCCGGGGCTACGTCGTGGAGGGCCTGGGCGCGGCCCAGTTCGCGATGGACGGCGCGGTGGACCGGCTGCGGGCCGCGGCGACCGCGCGCGACCGGGGCGTCGAGGCGGCGGCCGGCCCGCGCGCCCTCGTCCTCGCGGCGGCCGATCCGGCGAACGCGTACGGTGCCGCCCTGTCCTGGCCCGAGCCGCCGACCGGCGCCGGGCACAAACCGGGGCGCAAGGCGGGCGCGATGGTGGTCCTGGTCGACGGCGAGCTGACGCTCTACATGGAGCGCGGCGGCAAGACGCTCCTGTCCTGGCCGGACGATCCGGACGACCCCGCCCTGACGGCGGCGGCCGAGGCCCTGGCCGCGTCCGCCCGGGCGGGCTCCCTGGGCACGGTCACGGTGGAACGGCTCAACGGCGTCCCGGCCCTGACCTCCCCGCTGGCCCGCCCCCTGGAGGCGGCGGGCTTCCTGGCCACCCCGAGAGGCCTGCGCCTGCGTGCCTAGGGAACACGCCGGGAAAGGACCCGGGAGAGGCGCGAACCGAACTCGCCCGACCCGCCGCCCACCGACCCGGCACCCACCGGCCAACAGCCCGGACCCGCCCCCGAAGGAGGACCGTGCCCGAAGGAGACACCGTCTGGCAGGTGGCCCGCCGCCTGCACGCCGCGCTCGCCGGGCGGGTCCTCACCCGCTCGGACCTCCGGGTGCCCCGGTTCGCCACCGCCGACCTCACCGGCCGCACGCTCCTCGACGTCACCCCGCGCGGCAAGCACCTGCTCGCCCGGATCGAGGGCGGGCTCACCCTCCACTCCCATCTGCGGATGGACGGCGCCTGGCGGGTGTACGCCACCGGGGAGCGGCCCCGCGGCGGCCCCGACCACCAGATCCGGGCCGTCCTGGGAAACGCGGAGTCCACCGCGTACGGCTATCGGCTCCCGGTCCTGGAGCTCGTCCGCACCGACGAGGAGTCCCACGTCGTGGGCCATCTCGGCCCGGACCTGCTGGGCCCCGACTGGGACCCGGAGGAGGCCGTGCGCAGGCTGACGGCCGATCCGGCGAGGACGCTCGGCGAGGCCCTCCTCGACCAGCGCAACCTGGCCGGCATCGGCAACGTCTACAAGTCGGAGCTGGCGTTCCTGGCCGCCGTCACCCCCTGGCTGCCCGTGGGCGAGCTGGAGCCCGGCGTCCCCGCGCGTCTGGTGGCGACCGCCCACCGTCTGCTCGACGTCAACAAGGACCACCCGGACCGGCGCGTCACCACCGCACGCCGCCCCGGCACCCCGCTCCACGTCTACGGCCGCGAGGGGCGCCCCTGCCTGCGCTGCGGCGCCGGAATCCGCAAGGCGGAACTCGGGGACCGCGTCACGTACTGGTGCCCGGAATGCCAAAAGGGCCCGCACCGGCAGGACACCGGCACGAACCCGTCGAGCTGACCCTCCGTCGGGCCACAGCTCTTCGTCTCGTCACACCCCTCGCGACATCCCTCACGCCGGACCGGAGCCCGCGCCCCACCACCGGCGCCACGGTATCCGGCCGCCGAGACGCCGGGCCGACGCGCCCGGCCGCCCCGACGAGGCGGCGACGTGCACGGGCAGCAGGCTCAGTCCCCAGCCGCCCGCGGCCATCACTCCCTCGACCGGCCCGGTCTCACCCGGGACCAGCAGCAGGCGGAGCACCGCCCACCACCAGAGCCCCCCGGCCACCAGCCCGACCGCGACCAGCGCGAGCGTTGCCGGCGGAAACCGTCGCCGTACCATGGCCGCCTCCTGCGGTCGACGCTAGACCGGCAGGATCACCCTGCGGGAGGGCGCACCGGGGCCCGCCCCGGCGCGCGCCGCGCGTATCAGCACGCCCCGACCCTCCTCAGACGCTTTCGGCCTGGAACATCCACGCGTGCTTCTCGAGCTCGCCCGTCAGGGCGATCAGGATGTCCTGGGTGACCGGGTCGGGGTCGCCGGTCGCCTCGATCCGCTCCCGCATGCGGGCGGTGACGGCACCGAGGGCGTCGACGAGGATCTTCACCGCCTGCTCGTCCTTGATCCAGCCTTCCGGCACCGTTCCGATCGCGCTCGACGACGCCACGGTCGCCGCTCGCCCGTCCGGGTTGACGCCCAGGGCGGAGGCGCGCTCGGCCACGGTGTCGGAGTGCGTCCGGGCCGTGGTGACCACCTCGTCCAGCTGGAGGTGGACGGAGCGGAAGCGCGGCCCGACGACGTTCCAGTGCACCTGCTTGGCCACCAGCGAGAGATCGACCAGGTCGACCAGCGCTCCCTGGAGCGCGTTGCCGACGGTCTTGAGGTCGGTCTCGGACAGCGTGCTCTTCACGACAGACATGCGGAATCTCCAACCAGTCGAACGTTCTCCCACCATGGCACGCCTCTCCGGAACCCGGCATCTCAAACAAATCAGCCCAAAGAAATGCCGGAAAAGGATGAAGCCCCGGTCGGCGCCCCTGTACGGGACGCAGATCGGGGCTTCACCCTCGTTTCGGTTCAGGCAGCGACGACGTCGACCGCTTCCGCGGGCGCCTTGATGGTCACCCGCTCGGGGGACACACCCGCCACCGACGTCACCGACACCGAATTGAGCATCGGACGAACCGGTGCCGGCACCTGTTCGCTCGCTGCTGCCGACTCGGCCAGTTCGGCCAACGACAGCTCGTCGCTCACTTCGCGCATGAGCTCGGACATCCGTACGTCCAACGCGTCGCAGATCGCGGAGAGCAGCTCGGAGGAAGCCTCCTTCTGCCCCCGCTCCACCTCGGAGAGATAGCCGAGCGAGACTCGGGCGGACGAGGAGACTTCGCGCAGAGTACGGCCCTGGCGCTGGCGCTGCCGACGCAGCACGTCACCCAGCAGGCGACGGAGCAGAATCATCGGTGGCTCCCTCCTCGGACCGCGTAGCCGCATCCTTCACGCCCCACCGTACCGCCTCGCGACGCGGCCGTGCGGGGAGCGATGTCGTGTTCACTCAGGGCTGCAAACATCAATTCCCCCCGTTCTGTTCCGTATCCTGTGCCCGCGCATTTCCCGAGAGTTCCCCGTGGAGCAGCGCGAGCACGATCCGTACGCTCTCCCTACGGATTTCCGCGCGATCGCCGTTCAACCTCAACGGGACCACTTTCCCGGTCGGGGACCCCGTCCGGGCTCCCGTCCCGGCCGGGCCCGCGACCGCCACGTAGACGGTTCCGACGGGCTGTCCGTCTTGCGGGTCGGGGCCCGCGACCCCGGTCGTCGCGACGCCCCAGTCGGCGCCGAGCCGGGCCCGTACACCGGCCGCCATCTGCGACGCGACCTCGGGGTCCACCGCGCCGCGCTCCGCGAGCAGGGCCCCGTCGACGCCGAGGAGCTCGTGCTTGAGGGCGGTGGCGTAGGCGGTGACGGACCCCCGAAAGGACGCCGAGGCGCCGGGGACACCGGTGAGTTCGGCGGCCACCAGACCGCCCGTGAGCGACTCCGCGACGGCCAGTGTCTGGCCGCGCTCGGCGAGCAGCGCGAGCACCCGGGCGGCCTCGGTCACCGTGCCGCCGCCTCCGACCGCTCGGCGGCGGCCCGCTCGGCGGCCAGGCCCCTGCGCCGCAGCACGACGGCCTGGCGCACGTAGTCCAGGCCGGTGACGACCGTCAGCACGACGGCCACCGTCATCACCCAGAAGCGGAGGGTGGCCAGCGGCCCGGTGAGCATGAGCACGTACATGCCCACGGCCGTGCCCTGGGCCAGGGTCTTCAGCTTGCCGCCGCGGCTGGCGGGGATGACCCCGTGCCGGATGACCCAGAACCGCATCAGGGTGATCCCCAGCTCCCGGGCCAGGATGACCGCGGTCACCCACCAGGGGAGGTCCCCGAGCGAGGACAGGGAGATCAGGCCGGCCGCCATGATCGCCTTGTCCGCGATCGGGTCGGCGATCTTCCCGAAGTCGGTGACCAGGTTGTACGTACGGGCGAGGTGCCCGTCGAAGACGTCCGTGATCATGGCCACCGCGAACGCAGCCCAGGCCCAGGCCCGCCACGCGGGATCGTGCCCGCCGTCCTGGAGCAGCAGCACCACGAAGGCCGGCACGAGCACCAGCCGGATCATGGTGAGGATGTTCGCGATGTTCCACAGGCTGGCCTGGTTGACGGCCGCCGCGCCCAGCTTGCCGCGGGGCGTCGGCCTACCGGTCCCGCCCGTCGCGGATGCCGGGACTCCGGTCATCTGCCCGCCTCCTCGAAAAGACACTCGGCCACCAGGTCGACGCCCTCCGTCCCGACGACCTTCGCCCTGACCATACGGCCCGGGGCCAGGTCGGGGTCCGTGCCGTCGGCGGTGACGAGGACCACCTGTCCGTCGGTCTCGGGGGCCTGGTGGGCGGCGCGGCCGATCCAGCCGTCCTCCTCGTCCAGGGACTCGACGAGTACCTCCAGGGTCTCCCCGACGCGCTCCTCCGCGCGCTGCGCGGTGAGCTCCTCGGCGAGCCGGGAGAGGTGGGCGAGCCGCTTGTCGACGACCTCCTGGTCGAGCTTGTGCTCGTACGTGGCGGCCTCGGTGCCGTCCTCGTCGGAGTAGCCGAAGACGCCGATGGCGTCGAGGCGCGCGTGGGTGATGAAGCGTTCCAGCTCGGCGAAGTCCGCCTCCGTCTCGCCGGGGAAGCCGACGATGAAGTTGGAGCGGGCGCCGGCCGTGGGGGCCTTGGAGCGGATGGTCTCCAGGAGCTCCAGGAAGCGGTCGGTGTCGCCGAAGCGGCGCATGGACCGCAGCACGTCCGGGGCGCTGTGCTGGAAGGAGAGGTCGAAGTACGGGACGACCTTCTCGGTGGAGGTGAGGACGTCGATCAGGCCGGGGCGCATCTCGGCGGGCTGGAGGTAGCTGACGCGGACGCGCTCGATGCCGTCCACGGCCGCCAGCTCGGGCAGCAGGCCCTCCAGGAGACGGATGTCGCCGAGGTCCTTGCCGTAGGACGTGTTGTTCTCGGAGACCAGCATGATCTCCTTCACGCCCTGCTCGGCGAGCCAGCGCGTCTCGTTCAGCACGTCCGAGGGACGGCGCGAGACGAACGAGCCGCGGAAGGAGGGGATGGCGCAGAAGGTGCAGCGGCGGTCGCAGCCGGAGGCCAGCTTCACGGAGGCGACGGGGCTGGTGTCCAGGCGCCGGCGGAGCGGCGCGCGCGGCCCGGAGGCGGGCGCGAGGCCCTCGGGCAGGTCGGCCGGGGCGTCGGCGGGCGCCTCGGCGCCGTCGCCGTGTCCCGGCAGGGCCACGGCGGCCGCGGCCTCCTGGCGCTCCACGGGCGAGAGCGGCAGCAGCTTGCGCCGGTCGCGCGGGGTGTGGGCCTCGACGCTGCCACCGTTGAGGATGGTCTGGAGGCGGTTGGAGATGTCGGCGTAGTCGTCGAAGCCGAGGACGCCGTCGGCCTCCGGGAGGGCCTCGGCGAGCTCCTTGCCGTACCGCTCGGCCATGCAGCCGACGGCCACGACGGCCTGGGTCCTGCCGTGGTCCTTCAGATCATTGGCTTCGAGCAGGGCGTCGACGGAGTCCTTCTTGGCGGCCTCGACGAATCCGCAGGTGTTGACGACGGCGACGTCCGCTTGTTCGGCGTTCTCGACGAGCTCCCAGCCGTCCGCTGCCAAGCGGCCTGCGAGCTCCTCCGAGTCCACCTCGTTACGGGCGCAGCCAAGAGTGACAAGGGCGACGGTACGGCGTTCGGGCATGGACTCAAGACTACTTCGTCCCGGCCGTTCCCCCGTCGCGCAGGGTTCACCCGCGCGACGGAGGTCACATCAGGGCGGTCGGACCGGCTCAGCCGGCCTGGGGGTCGCCCTTGGTGTACGTCAGCCGCTCGACCTGGCCGGATTCGAACTTGTCGGCGACCTTCTTGCCGTTGACGTAGAGCTCGATGGCACCGGCGTTGCCGAGGACCAGGTCGATCCGCTCGTCGTCCTGGAAGGTCTTGGTCTCGCCCTCCAGGAGCAGCCCGTCGAAGAGCAGCTTGCCGTCGTGGGCCTTGGCCGAGATCCAGCTCTTGCCGTCGGTGGCGGAGAGCTTGATCGTGACCTTGTCCTGCGGGACCGCGGCGATCGCGCTCTCGGTGGGCTTGGGCGCGACGGGCTTCACGGGCTTCGGCTTGGCGGCCGAGGTCGCCTGCTCGGGGGCGGGCGCCGGGCCGTCGGCCGTGGTGGTCCCCTTCGGGGCGTCGTTGCCGTTGAACATCGTGAAGCCGACGAATCCGACGACGGCGACGATGGCCGCGACCATCGCGGCGGTCCAGTTGGGCCGGCGCGGCTCGGGGCGGATGCGTTCCGCCTCGAACAGCGGGGCGGCGGGGGTGGGTGCGGGACGGCCGCCGTGCTCGGCGTCGAACTGCTCGATCAGCGGAGCCGGGTCGAGGCCGACGGCGCGCGCGAGGGTACGGATGTGGCCGCGGGCGTAGACGTCGCCGCCACAGCGCGAGAAGTCGTCCTCCTCGATCGCGTGCACGATCGGGGTCCGGACACGGGTGGAGGCACTGACCTCTTCGACGGTGAGACCGGCGGCGATACGGGCCTGCTGGAGGGCACGACCGATCGGTTCCCGGTCGTCTGCCGGGAAGGTCCGGTCGTCTTCGGGGGAGTTGCCGATGGACACGAGAGCGCCTTTCGAGCGTGTAGCCACCTGCTGGACGTTCAGTCTATGGGTGGTACGAAAGGGTGGGGCAACCGGGCGGGTGCCGTTTGTACGCCATGAGGCTGGGACATCCTTCTGTCCCTCCCTCCAACTTGACGTACGGCCAGGGGAAACGGTTGCTCACCCTTTTCTTACGAGTGAGTCTCGACCGGATCTCGAACGGGTACCCCGCCTCCCGCCGCCCACACCCGCCCCTTCTCCGGAACCCGCGCTCGGCCCCGCAAGGGGTCCCCCGCCGGTCCCGGACCCGCCCTGGATCCGCTCCGCCTACTCCCCCGACTCGCCCCGGATCACGGCGAGGACCCCGTCCAGCTCGTCGGGTTTGACGAGCACGTCCCGCGCCTTGGAGCCCTCGCTGGGTCCGACGACGTTCCGCGACTCCATCAGGTCCATCAGCCGGCCGGCCTTGGCGAAGCCCACGCGCAGCTTGCGCTGGAGCATGGAGGTGGAGCCGAACTGGGTGGAGACGACCAGCTCGGCTGCCTGGCACAGCAGGTCGAGGTCGTCGCCGATCTCCTCGTCGATCTCCTTCTTCTGCTTGGTGCCCACGGTGACGTCGTCCCGGAAGACGGGCGTCATCTGGTCCTTGCAGTGCTGCACGACGGCGGCGACCTCGTGCTCGGTGACGAAGGCGCCCTGCATGCGGACGGGCTTGTTGGCGCCCATCGGCAGGAAGAGCCCGTCGCCCTTGCCGATCAGCTTCTCGGCGCCGGGCTGGTCGAGGATGACCCGGCTGTCGGCGAGCGAGGAGGTGGCGAAGGCGAGCCGGGAGGGCACGTTCGCCTTGATCAGACCGGTGACGACGTCCACGGACGGCCGCTGGGTGGCCAGGACCAGATGGATGCCGGCGGCGCGGGCCAACTGGGTGATGCGGACGATCGCGTCCTCGACGTCCCGGGGCGCGACCATCATCAGGTCGGCGAGTTCGTCGACGATCACCAGGAGGTACGGATAGGGGTGGAGCTCGCGCTCGCTGCCCTCCGGGAGCTTGACCTTGCCGGCCCGGATGGCCGCGTTGAAGTCGTCGATGTGGCGGAAGCCGAAGGCGGCCAGGTCGTCGTAGCGCAGGTCCATCTCGCGCACCACCCACTGCAGGGCCTCGGCGGCCTTCTTGGGGTTGGTGATGATCGGGGTGATCAGGTGCGGGATGCCCTCGTACGCGGTCAGCTCGACCCGCTTGGGGTCGACGAGCACCATCCGGACGTCCTCGGGGGTCGCCCTTATCATCACCGAGGTGATGAGGCAGTTGATGCACGAGGACTTGCCGGAGCCGGTGGCGCCCGCGACCAGGATGTGCGGCATCTTCGCCAGGTTGGCCATCACGTAGCCGCCCTCGACGTCCTTGCCGAGCGCGACCAGCATCGGATGGTCGTCGCCGGCCGCGTCCGCGAGCCGCAGCACGTCCCCGAGGTTGACCATCTCGCGGTCGCTGTTCGGGATCTCGATGCCGACCGCGGACTTGCCCGGGATCGGCGAGATGATCCGCACGTCCGGGGAGGCCACCGCGTAGGCGATGTTCTTGGCCAGGGCCGTGATCTTCTCGACCTTCACCGCGGGCCCGAGCTCGACCTCGTACCGCGTGACCGTCGGCCCCCGGGTGAAGCCGGTGACGGCGGCGTCGACCTTGAACTCGCCGAAGACGTTGGAGAGCGCGGCCACGACGGCGTCGTTCGCGGCGCTGCGCGTCTTGCCCGGCCCGCCGCGCTCCAGGAGGTCCATCGCCGGCAGGGAGTACGTGATGTCGCCGGACAGCTGGAGCTGCTCGGCCCGCGACGGCAGATCCGTCGGCTCGGGCGCGGGCTTGGTCAGATCCGGTACGTCTCCGCCGCGCGCCGACGGCACGGGCGCGGTCGGCGCCGGCTTCCCGGCCGCCGCGGCGGCTCCGGCGGCATCGGCCTCCCCGGTGCCGGAGGCGGCCGGGGCGGCGTCCCGCTCCGCGGTGACGTCCTTGGTCAGGTCGGCGACGATCGGGGACGGGGGCATGCCGTTGAGCACCGCGCCGTCCAGCGCCGCGGCCGCCGCGGCGGCGACGTCCACCGGGTCGAGTCCGGGCGCGGAGCCGGTCCGCCGGGAGGGGCGGCGCGCCGAGCGGCCGCGCCGCTCCAGCAGTTCCTCCTCGGCCCGGTCCACGTCGTACGGCTCCGCCGGGCCGGGGGCGCGACGCCGGACGGGCCGCGCGGGCCCCGGCTCCGCTTCCCGCCACTCCTCGTCGTACTCCCCGTACGCGTACTCCCCGGCCTCCGCCGGGTCGTAGGGCGGTTCCACGATGCCGAGCCGGACGCCGAGGGAGCGCAGGCGCCGCGGGATCGCGTTGACCGGGGTGGCGGTGACGACGAGCAGGCCGAAGACGGTGAGCAGCACCAGCATCGGTACGGCGAGGACCTCGCCCATCATGAAGACGAGGGGCTGGGACGCGGCCCAGCCGATGAGGCCGCCCGCGTCCTGCACGGCGTCGGCGCCGTCGCCGCGGCCCGGCGAGCCGCACGCGATGTGCACCTGGCCCAGGACGCCGAGGGCGAGGGCGGAGAGGCCGATGACGATCCGGCCGTTGGCCTCGGGCCGCTCCGGATAGAGGATCAGGCGCACGCCGATCCCGGCGAGCAGCAGCGGCACCAGGAGGTCGAGCCGCCCGAAGGCCCCGGTGACCAGCATCTCGACGAGGTCGCCGACCGGGCCGCGCAGGTTGGACCAGGTGCCCACGGCGACGATCAGCGCGAGGCCGAGGAGGAGCAGCGCGGTCCCGTCCTTGCGGTGGACGGGGTCGAGTCCCTTGGCCCCGCGTCCTATGCCACGGAAGACCGCCCCCACCGCGTGGGCGAGTCCGAGCCAGGCGCCGCGCGCGAGCCGGTAGACGCCCCCGGTCGGGGACGGCGCGGGACGGGGCGGGGCCTTCCTCGCCGCGGGCTTCCGCGCGGGCGCGCGCTTGGCGGGCGCGGCCTTCTTGGCCGGTGCCTTCTTCGCCGCCGCGTTCCTCGCGTTCTTCGCGGGGGGCTTGGCGGGGGACTTCGCGGGCGCCGCCTTCTTCGCGGCACCCGCCGTACGGCCGGCGCGCGGCTTTGCGGTGCCCGCCGTGCCCTGGGTCTTGCCGGACGTACGTGAAGCCATGGTGCCGAGGTTACCCGTGTGGGAACCGGCTGTCCGCCTCACCCGTTCGTGTCGTCTGCGCGGAGGCGTGATGCTGACGCCGCATCACGACGAAGCGCCCCGGACCTCGACGGTCCGGGGCGCTTCGTGACAGTGGGTCAGCTCTGGCTGGGCAGGGTCGGCGCGGCGCCGGCGCCCGGCTCCAGGGCGTCCAGGGCCCGCCGCAGCCCGGTGAGCTTGCGCTCCAGGTGCGCGGCGGTGGCGACGGCGGCCGCGTCGGCCGAGTCGTCGTCGAGCTGCTTCGACAGCGCCTCGGCCTGCTCCTCGACGGCCGCGAGGCGGGCGGAGAGTTCGGCGAGCAGACCGGCGGACTCCTTGCCGTGACCGCTCTCGCCGCCGCCCTCCAACTGGAGCCGCAGCAGGGCGGCCTGCTCGCGCAGCTTGCAGTTCTTCATGTACAGCTCGACGAAGACGGAGACCTTGGCGCGCAGCACCCACGGGTCGAAGGGCTTCGAGATGTAGTCGACCGCCCCCGCCGCGTATCCCCGGAAGGTGTGGTGGGGACCGTGGTTGATGGCGGTGAGGAAGATGATCGGGATGTCCCGTGTCCGCTCGCGCCGCTTGATGTGGGCGGCGGTCTCGAAACCGTCCATTCCCGGCATCTGGACGTCGAGCAGGATGACCGCGAAGTCATCCGTCAACAGCGCCTTGAGCGCTTCCTCCCCGGACGATGCCCGCACCAGCGTCTGATCGAGCGCGGAGAGAATGGCCTCCAGCGCCAGCAGATTCTCCGGCCGGTCATCGACCAGGAGGATCTTGGCCTTCTGCACCATGCCCCGTCCTCCTCGTCCCGGCAACGGCTCTGCCCGGTCCCCCGAACCGGGAGAGGCGCCGGGCGCCGCCCCAGAAGACGACTCCCTAGCGCCGTCCGTCCTTGTGCCGGTCATCGTAGCCGCACCCCGCCCGTCGCCACACCCTGTCACCGCGATGTCACTGTGCACAGAGGAAAAACGCGGTGGGAGACCAGAAGGTTCCCCGTATCCCGGCTTCTCACACGCCCGTGGCGACAGCCCGCCGGAGATCTTCCCGGCATCCCCGGCGATCCGCCGCGGGCCCGCCGGCGGGGGCCGGGGCTGCGCGGCGCGCCGCGCGGCCCCGGCCCGGATCACTTCCCCCGCATCCACTGCTCCATGACGGACAGCAGGTGGTCGGGGTCGACCGGCTTGGTCACGTAGTCCGAGGCGCCCGACTCGATCGCCTTCTCCCGGTCGCCCTTCATCGCCTTCGCCGTCAGCGCGATGATCGGGAGACCGGCGAACTGCGGCATCCGCCGGATCGCGGTCGTCGTCGCGTACCCGTCCATCTCCGGCATCATGATGTCCATCAGGACGACCGCCGCGTCGTCGTGCTGCTCCAGGACCTCGATGCCCTCCCGCCCGTTCTCCGCGTACAGCACCGCGAGCCCGTGCTGTTCCAGGACGCTGGTGAGCGCGAAGACGTTGCGGATGTCGTCGTCCACGATGAGCACCTTCTCGCCGGAGAAGCCGAAGGTGCGGCGCGGCGCCGCCTCCTGCTCCTCCTGCTCCTCCCGCTCCGGTGCGGGCTGCTGCCCGGGCTGCCCCGGCACCGCGCTCCGCGCCCCGGTCGCCTCCGCGGCCGCCTTCCGCCGGTGCCGGAACAGCGCCCCGGCCCCCGAGCGCGACTCCGTCCGTACGGGCGCCGGCGGGAAGTGCGGGAACGGGTGGACGGCCCCGGCCGCCCCCTCCTCGGCGCCCTGCTGCGGGTCCTCGCCGTCCTGCGCGCCCTGGCCGTAGCCCTGCGCGGGCAGCTCGGTCGGGTTCAGCGGCAGGTACAGGGTGAACGTCGAGCCGCGGCCCGGCTCGCTCGCGGCGAAGATCTCGCCGCCGAGCAGCCGCGCGATCTCCCGGCTGATCGAGAGCCCAAGACCCGTACCGCCGTACTTCCGGCTGGTCGTGCCGTCGGCCTGCTTGAAGGCCTCGAAGATGACCCGCATCTTGCTCGCCGCGATCCCGATCCCGGTGTCGGTGACCGAGAACGCGATCAGGTCGGCCTCCGGGTCGCGCAGCGAACCGGCCTCCAGGAGCTGCTCGCGGATCGACTGCGGCACGTCCGTGCCGGCCGGCCGGATCACCAGCTCCACCGCGCCCGTGTCGGTGAACTTCACCGCGTTGGAAAGGAGGTTGCGCAGCACCTGGAGGAGGCGCTGCTCGTCGGTGTGGAGCGTGGCGGGCAGCTCCGGCGAGACCCGTACCGAGAAGTCGAGCCCCTTCTCCGCCGTGAGCGGCCGGAAGGTCGCCTCCACGTAGTCGACGAGCTGCACGAGCGCGATCCGGGTCGGCGAGACGTCCATCTTGCCCGCCTCCACCTTGGACAGGTCGAGGATGTCGTTGATCAGCTGGAGCAGGTCCGAACCGGCGCCGTGGATGGTCTCGGCGAACTCGACCTGCTTCGGCGTCAGGTTCGTCTCGGCGTTGTCGGCGAGCAACTTGGCCAGGATGAGAAGCGAGTTGAGCGGGGTGCGCAGCTCGTGCGACATGTTCGCCAGGAACTCGGACTTGTACCGCATGGAGACGGCGAGCTGTTCGGCCCGCTCCTCCAGGACCTGCCGGGCCTCCTCGATCTCGGTGTTCTTCACCTCGATGTCGCGGTTCTGCCGGGCGAGCAGCTCGGCCTTCTCCTCCAGCTCCAGGTTGGAGCCCTGGAGCTCCTTCTGCCGGTGCTCCAGCTCGGCCGAGCGCTCCTTGAGCTGCTCGGTGAGCTCCTGCGACTGCTGGAGCAGCACCTCCGTCTTGGTGTTGACGCTGATGGTGTTGACGGTGGTGGCGATCAGCTCCGCGAGCTGGTTGAGGAAGTCGCGCTGGATCTGGGTGAACGGCTGGAAGGAGGCCAGCTCGATCACGCCGAGGACCTTGCCCTCGAAGAGGACCGGCAGCACGATCACGTGCGCGGGCGAGGCCTCCCCGAGCCCGGAGGAGATCTTCAGGTAGCCCGGCGGCACGTTGACCTGGATGGTCCGCTTCTCCTCGGCCGCCGTCCCGATGAGGGTCTCGCCGGGACGGAACGAGGTCGGCATGGAACCGGCGGAGTACCCGTAACTCCCGCGCATCCGCAGCTCGTACGAGCCGTCGCCCTCGCCGACGAGTTCGGCGTCGCCGTGGGCGGAGCCGGTCGGCATGGCCACGAAGAAGGCGCCGTGCTGGGCCGAGACCACCGGCGTCAGCTCGCTCATGATGAGCGAGGCCACGTCGTCCAGGTCCCGCCGGCCCTGCATGAGGCCGGAGATGCGGGCCAGGTTGCCCTTCAGCCAGTCCTGCTCCTCGTTGGCGAGGGTGGTGTCGCGCAGGTTGGTGATCATCGTGTTGATGTTGTCCTGGAGGGCCTGGATCTCGCCCGCCGCGTCCACACCGTCGATCTTGAGGTTGAGGTCGCCCCGGGTGACCGCCGTGGCGACGGCCGCGATGGCCCGCACCTGGCGGGTCAGGTTCCCGGCCATCTCGTTCACGGACTCGGTCAGGTCGCGCCAGGTGCCGTCGACGTCCCGCACGCGCGCCTGGCCGCCGAGGATGCCCTCCGTACCCACTTCGCGGGCCACGCGCGTGACCTCCTCGGCGAAGTTCGACAGCTGGTCGACCATCGTGTTGATGGTGTTCTTCAGCTCCTGGATCTCGCCGCGCGCGTCGATGTCGATCTTCTTGGTCAGGTCGCCCTTGGCGATGGCGGTCGTGACGGCCGCGATCTGGCGCACCTGGCCGGTCAGGTTGGAGGCCATCGAGTTCACCGACTCGGTCAGGTCCTTCCAGGTGCCGGAGACCCCCGGCACCCGGGCCTGGCCGCCCAGCTCGCCCTCGGTGCCCACCTCGCGGGCCACGCGCGTGACCTCGTCGGCGAACGACGACAGGGTCGTCACCATCGTGTTGACGGTCTCGGCGAGTTCGGCGACCTCGCCGCGCGCCTCGACCGTCACCTTCTTGGTGAGGTCGCCGTTGGCGACGGCCGCCGACACCCGGGAGATGTTCCGCACCTGGCTGGTCAGGTTGTTGGCCATCAGGTTGACGTTGTCGCTGAGGTCCTTCCAGGTGCCGGTGACCCCGCGCACGCGTGCCTGGCCGCCGAGGATGCCCTCGGTACCCACTTCGCGGGCCACGCGCGTGACCTCGTCCGCGAAGTTCGACAGCTGGTCGACCATCGTGTTGACGGTCGTCACCAGCTCCAGGATCTCGCCCCGGGCGTCGACCGTGATCTTCTTCGACAGGTCGCCCATGGCGACCGCGGTCGTGACCTCGGCGATGTTCCGCACCTGGATGGTGAGGTTGTTCGCCATGAAGTTCACCGACTGGGTGAGGTCCTTCCAGGTGCCCGAGACGCCCTGCACCTCGGCCTGGCCGCCCAGCATGCCCTCGGTGCCCACCTCGCGGGCGACCCGGGTCACCTGCTCGGCGAAGTTCGAGAGCTGGTCCACCATCGTGTTGAGGGTGTTCTTCAGCTCCAGGATCTCGCCGCGCGCGTCCACGTCGATCTTCTGCGACAGGTCACCGCGCGCGACCGCCGTGGCGACCTGGGCGATGTTGCGGACCTGGGTGGTGAGGTTGCCGGCCATGCCGTTCACCGAGTCGGTCAGGTCCCGCCACACCCCGGCCACGCCGGGCACCTGCGCCTGGCCGCCGAGCCGCCCGTCGGTGCCCACCTCGCGGGCCACCCGGGTCACCTGGTCCGCGAACGCGGAGAGCTGGTCGACCATCGTGTTGATGGTGTTCTTCAGCTCCAGGATCTCGCCGCGCGCGTCCACGTCGATCTTCTGCGACAGGTCACCGCGCGCCACGGCCGTCGTCACCTGCGCGATCTGCCGCACCTGCGAGGTCAGGTTGCCGGCCATGAAGTTCACCGAGTCGGTGAGCTCCCGCCAGCGCCCGGAGACCCCGTCCACGCGCGCCTGACCGCCGAGCCGGCCCTCGGTGCCCACGTCCCGGGCCATCCGGGTCACCTGGTCCGCGAAGGACGACAGCTGCGACACCATCGTGTTGACGGTGTTCTTCAGCTCCAGCATCTCCCCGGCCACGTCCACCGTGACCTTCTGCGACAGATCACCGTTGGCGACCGCCGTCGTCACCTGCGCGATGTCCCGCACCTGACCGGTCAGGTTGCGGAAGGCCGTGTTCACCGAGTCGGTGAGGTCCTTCCACGTGCCCGCCGCGCCCGGCACCTCGGCCTGGCCGCCGAGCAGGCCCTCGACGCCGACCTCCCGGGCCACCCGGGTCACCTCGGAACCGAAGGCGGAGAGCTGGTCCACCATCGTGTTGACGGTGTTCTTCAGCTCCAGCATCTCCCCGGCCACGTCCACCGTGACCTTCTGCGACAGATCACCGTTGGCCACGGCCGTCGTCACCTGCGCGATGTCCCGCACCTGCGTGGTGATGTTCCGGAAGACCGTGTTGACGGAGTCCGTGAGGTCCTTCCACGTCCCCGCCGCGCCCGGCACCTGCGCCTGGCCGCCGAGCAGGCCCTGCGCGCCGACCTCGCCCGAGACGCGGGTCACCTCGTCGGCGAACGTCCGCAGCGTCTTGGTCATCTGGTTGATGGTGTCCGCGAGTTGCGCGATCTCACCGCGCGCCGAGACCCGCACCTTCTGCGACAGGTCGCCGTTGGCGACGGCGGTCGTCACCTCGGCGATCCCCCTCACCTGATTGGTGAGGTTGCCCGCCATCGTGTTGACGGAGTCGGTGAGGTCCTTCCACACGCCGGCGACCCCGGCCACCTCGGCCTGACCGCCCAGCTCGCCCTCGGTGCCCACCTCGCGCGCGACCCGGGTCACCTCGGAGGAGAACGACGACAGCTGGTCCACCATCCGGTTGACGGTGTTCTTCAGCTCCAGCATCTCGCCGGCCACGTTCGCCGTGACCTTCTGCGACAGATCGCCGTTGGCGACCGCCGTCGTCACCAGCGCGATGTCCCGCACCTGGGCCGTCAGCCGGTTCGCCATGGTGTTGACCGAGTCCGTGAGGTCCTTCCACGAACCGGACACCCCGCGCACCTGCGCCTGACCGCCCAGCTTGCCGTCGGTCCCCACCTCGACGGCGACCCTGGTCACCTCGGACGCGAACACCGACAGCTGGTCGACGAGGTTGTTGGCGGTACGCGCGACCTTCAGGAACTCGCCCCGCAGCGGTCGCACCGTCCCGTCGGAACCCTCCGACCGCAGGTCCATCCGCTGCTCCAGGTCGCCCTCGGCCACCGCCGACAGCACCCGGCCCACCTCGGACACCGGCCGGGCCAGGTCGTCGACGAGCGCGTTCGCGGCCTCGATCGCCGCCGCCCACGCCCCCTCGCTGGGGCCGGCCTCCAGACGCTCGGACAGCTTGCCCTCGCGCCCCACCACCCGCCGGACCCGCGACAGCTCCCCGGTCACGTGCATCTGCCGGTCCGCGACCTCGTTGAACACGGCGGAGATCTCCGCCATGACCCCGTCGCCGGACACCGTGAGCCGCCTGCGGAAGTTCCCGTCCCGCATCGACACCAGCGCGGAGAGCAACCGCTCCAGCGCCGTGGCGTCCACCTGGACCGTCCCCCCACGGGAACGCCCGCCCCTCGTGCGCGTACCGCTGCCTCCGCCGCGACGCGCCGCCGTGCCAGACTCCACCGTGTCCCTCCCGAAAGGGGTCGACCGTACCGCTCCGGCTCTGCCGGTAGCCTGCCCAGTGTTTCACCGTGACCGAAGCAGGCGATAACAGTTCGGCAGCTTCGACGGCGTCCCTACCCCCGAGGGACGGAATCAGCGGTGACCGGCATCCGCTCGGACAGCGAAGGTAAGTAACCTGGCATCCGGCTGTCCAGCCGCCCCGGTCCGCCCGGCGGGGACGGTGTGGTGCGCGCACGACCACCGGGCAGTGGGAAGGACAGACCGAGCATGGCAGAGCCGGGCGTCGAGACGCGTACGAGGAGTGCTGTGATCACCGCGCGGGCGACTGCCAGCTTCGAGCCCGTCGGGCGGTCCGTCGCGGCCGCACGGGCCTTCGTCCGGGACACCCTCCAGGGCTGGGGGCACCCCGAGCTGGTGGACGACGCCGTCGTCCTCACCAGCGAACTCGTCACCAACGCCGTCATCCACGCGGGCACCGCCGCCGACGTGCTCTGCCTGCGTTCCGACGACAGCATCCGCGTCGAGGTCTCCGACCGCTACCCCGAGCGCGAGGTCCCGGTCCAGAGCGGCCGCACCCTCGCCGCCCCCGACCGGGAGAACGGCCGCGGGCTGCTGCTCTGCGCCGCCCTCGCCCACCGCTGGGGCGTCGACTACTCCCCCACGCGCAAGCACGTCTGGTTCCACCTCGACCTCCCGCAGCGCCCCGTCGGCACCCGCTCCGCCGGCCCGGTCCTCCCCGACGCCCTCCTCCCGGTCGCCGACAGCCGCGTCCGCGTCGCCGTCGTCCAGATCGACCGGGCCGGCGCGATCACCGCCTGGAACGAGGACGCGGGGGAACTCTTCGGGTACGGCTCCGAGCAGGTCACCGGCAAGCCCCTGGGCGACCTGGCGGCCTGGCCCCACACCCCCGGCATCGGCACCGGCCTCGCCGAGGCCCTGCGCCTCTCCCGCTGGGAGGGCAGCTACGGCATCCGCTGCGCCGACGGCCGGGTCGTCCCCGTCTACGCCGCGCACCTGCGGGTCCGCGACTCCCAGGGCGAGCCCTCCACCGTCTGCCTCCTGGTCCGCGAGCACGAGCGGGCGGTCCTCCAGACCCCGCAGCGCCCCGCGGCCGAGCCGGGCGCCGAGAGCCGCGCCACCGACCCCTTCGAGGTCTTCATCGGCTCCCCGGCCCCCGACGACCTCGACGGCCTGCTCCAGCGCACGGTCGAGCGCGCCCGCGACATGCTCGACGGCGACGCCGCCTTCCTCCTCCTCGCCACGGACGACGAGACGGAGCTGGAGGTACGGGCCACCACCGGTCTCCCGGCCGCCCGCCAGCGCTTCGCGCGCGTGCCCGTCGAGACCGGCGCCAGCCGGTACGGCTCCGCCCGGATGCCGGCCGTCCACGAGGACCTGGCCGCCGTCCCCGGCGCCGTCCCGCTCCTGGAGGACACCGGCATGCGCTCGGTGGTCACCGTCCCCCTCAAGGTCGAGGGCCGTCTCACCGGCTCCCTGGGCGTGGCCGCCGAGGCCGCGAACCGCTATTCGAACGAGGAGGCCCTCCGCCTCCAGTTCGCCGCCGACCGCATCGCCCTGGCCGTGGAGTCCGCCCGCCTCGGCGAGCTGGAACGCCTGCGCCGCGGCTCCCTCAGCTTCCTCGTCGAGGCCTCCGACCTCCTGGCCGGCACCCTCGACCGCGACCAGACCCTGGCCCTGATGGCCCAGATGACGGTCCCCACCCTCGCGACCTGGTGCGCGGTCTACACGATCGCCGACCAGTCCTCCGACCCGTACCTCTCGTACGTGCTCCACGAGGACGAGGACCGGATCGACGGCCTCAAGGAGCTGCTCTCCTCGATCACGCCGCCCGACCCGGTGCCGACGCCCGGCGCCCGGGTCTGGACCGCGCCGGGCGACGCCGCCCACCGGGCCGCGCTCACCGCCTCGGTCCGCGCCCTCGACCACCCGTCGAGCCCGCTCTCGCCGGGCATCGACACGACGCTGGCCACGGCGAGCACGGTCGCCGGCGAGACGGTCGTCCTGCCCCTGGTGGCCCGCAACCGGGTCATCGGCATGCTGACGCTCGGCAGGCCCTCCGAGGACCACTTCCGCCAGGAGATCCTGGAGCTCGCCGAGGACCTGTCCCGCCGGGCCGCCCTGGCCCTGGACAACGCCCGCCTCTACTCGGAGCGCGTGGCGATCAGCCAGTCCCTCCAGCGCAGCCTCCTGCCGCCCGGCCTCCCCGACATCCCCGGCGTCGAGGTCGACGTCATCTACCGCGCGGCCGGCGAGGGCAACGAGGTCGGGGGCGACTTCTACGACCTCTTCCCGATCAGCGACGGCGCGTACGGATTCGCCATCGGCGACGTCTGCGGTACGGGCCCGGAGGCGGCCGCCGTCACCGGTCTGGCCCGCCATGCCCTACGCCTGCTCGCCCGCGAGGGCCTCGGCGGCCCGGCCGTCCTGGAGCGGCTGAACGCGGCGATCCTCGACGAGGGCGCCCGCAGCCGCTTCCTCACCCTCCTCTACGGCGAGATGCACCCGCAGGAGGACGGCTCGGCGATCCTCAAGATCGTCTGCGCCGGCCACCCGCTGCCCCTGCGCCTCAGCCCGGACGGCACGGTCCGCCCCGCGGCCGAACCGCAGCCGCTCCTGGGCGTCATGGACGACCTGGAGCTGTACGAGGAGACGGTCACCCTCGACCCGGGCGACGTCCTCCTGTGCGTCACGGACGGCGTGACGGAGCGCCGCGAGGGCTCCCGCATGCTGGGCGACGACGGCCTCGCCGACGTCCTCAAGACGTGTACGGGCCTGACGGCCGGCGCGGTCGCGGCCCGCGTCCTGCGCGCGGTCGAACGCTTCGCCCAAGCCCCGGCCTCCGATGACATGGCCATCCTCGCGATGCGCCTGCGCGAGCCGGACGACCGCTGACGGCACGGCGCCTTCCCTCAGGGGAAGGCGCCGCTTGCCTCGCTCCCTCCTGGGAACGCAAAAAGGCCCCCGCCATGTGGCGGGGGCCTTTTCAGATGGAGCCCTTTAACGGAATCGAACCGTTGACCTTCTCCTTACCATGGAGACGCTCTACCGACTGAGCTAAAAGGGCAGGTGTTCGGCGGTGTCCTACTCTCCCACAGGGTCCCCCCTGCAGTACCATCGGCGCTGAAAGGCTTAGCTTCCGGGTTCGGAATGTAACCGGGCGTTTCCC
>NZ_LGEG01000240.1 GCF_001280125.1 Streptomyces sp. NRRL F-6492 | reverse complement strand
GCCCGCCCCCCTCCCCCGCCTCCCCCCCCGCCTAGGAGTTCCCATGCCCCCGCTGTACTCCGTCGACGACTGCGAGTCGATGACGGTCAAGCAGGTCCACGGCCTGTACAAGGACCACGTCAACAAGAGCCAGGTCTCCCTGATGACCTCCTTCGGCTTCGGCCAGGAGCTGGTCGAGAGCGCGGAGGGCGTCTGGATCACCCAGCGCGACGGCCGCCGCGTCCTGGACTTCACCGGCGGCGTCGGGGTCCTCAACCACGGCCACAACCACCCCCGGGTCCTCGCCGCCCGGCAGCGCTTCCAGGAGCGCCGGAGCATGGAGGTCCACAAGACCTACTTCTCGCCCTACGTAGCGGCGCTCGGCCACAACCTGGCGGAGCTGCTGCCCGGCGACCTGAGCATGTCGTTCTTCCCCAACTCCGGCGCGGAGGCGGTCGAGGGCGCGGTCAAGCTGGCGTACAAGTACCACGGCGGCCGGCGCTCCCGGGTGCTGCGGGCCGACATCTCCTTCCACGGCAAGCTGCTCGGCTCGGGCAGCCTCACCGGCCAGAACCAGTCCACCTTCCAGTTCCCCGGCATCCCGGGCGTGGGGGTCTTCCGGTACGGGGACCTGGACTCGGTCCGGAGGCTGGTCGCCGAACTCCGCACCGAGAAGGGCGGGTCGGACGTGTACGCGATCCTCATCGAGCCGCTGTCGGCGTCCACGATGAACGAGTGCTCGGAGGAGTTCCTGCGCGGGCTGCGGGAACTGTGCACGGCCGAGGACATCGTGCTGCTCTTCGACGAGATCTACACCGGCTGGGGCAAGACGGGCACCCTCTTCCACTTCATGCGGTACGAGGGCCTGGTCCCCGACGTCCTCACCACCTCGAAGTCCTTCGGCGGCGGCAAGTCCTCCATCTCGGCCTTCGTCGCCCGCGAGCCGGTCTTCCGCAAGGCGTACGACAACCTCACCGACGCCCTGCTCCAGTCCACCTCCACCACCTACTACGGCTTCGGCGAGGAGGCGGTCACCGCCATCGAGGCCGTCAACGTGGCCGTCGAGGACGACTATCCGGCCCGCGCCCGGGACCTCGAACGGATCCTCGCCCCCGGCCTGGAGCGGATCGCCAAGGAGCACCCGGACGTGGTGGCCGAGGTGCGCGGGCACGGGGCGCTGCACGGCGTCTTCCTGCACAAGGGCCCGAAGGTCCTGGAGCTGGTGACGAAGCTGGTGCCGGGCGCGATGACCAGGGACCCGCGCTTCCTCACCAAGCTCGTCACCTCGTCGGTGGTCAACGCCCTCTACCGGGACCACGGCGTCTACACGTACTACACGCTCAACGGCGACAACCCGCTGATGGTCGCGCCCTCGCTGGTCGCCGAACCGCACGAGGCCGAGTTCTTCCTGGAGTGCCTCGACAAGACCCTCGCGCAGGGTCTCCCCCGTCTGCTCACCCGTTTCGTCAAGGAGAAGGTGTCGTCGCTGTGGTAGAGCGCATCGTGGTCACCGGCGGTGCCGGAATGCTCGGATCGACCCTGATCGAGCGGCTGCTCGACGACGGGCGGCAGGTGCACTGCGTGGACCTGCGGGCGCCGCGCACGGAGCACCCGAACCTGACGCACACGGTCTCGGACGTCCGGGACGCCGTGGCGATGAAGCGGGCCACGGCCGACGCGGCCGCGGTGGTGCACTGCGCCGCCGCCCTGCCCAGCTATCCGGCCGACACCATCCGCTCGGTGATCGTCGGCGGTACGGAGGCGGTCCTGACCGCCGCCGAGGCGAACGCCGTGCCCCGGGTCGTGCACATCTCCTCGACCGCCGTCTACGGCCTGCCGAAGACGGTGCCGACGCCCGAGGAGCACCCGCGCGAGCCGGTCGACACCTACAGCGCCGCCAAGGCGGAGGCCGAGGAGGTCGCGGAGCGCTTCCGGGAGCGGGGCACGTGCGTGCCGATCCTGCGCCCCAAGACCTTCCTGGGGCCCGGCCGGATGGGGCTCTTCGCGATGCTCTTCGAGTGGGCGGAGGAGGGCCGGAACTTCCCGGTGCTCGGCCGGGGCGACGTCCGCATCCAGATGTTCGACGTGGCCGACCTGGTCGACGCGGTGGTGACCGCCATGGACGCGCCGGCCGAGCGGGCCGACGACACCTTCAACCTGGGCGCCACCGAGTTCGGCACGATCCGCGAGGACTTCCAGGCCGTCCTGGACGCGGCCGGGCACGGCAAGCGGGTCCGGTCGATGCCCGCCAGGCCCGCGCTCGCCGCGCTCAGCCTGCTCCAGCGCTCCGGCCTCTCCCCGGTCTACGGGCGTCTGCTGCACAAGCTGCTCGACGACAGCTTCGTCTCCACCGACAAGGCCCGGGACGTGCTCGGCTTCCGGCCGAAGCACTCCAACCAGGACGCGATCCTGCGCACCTTCGCCTGGTGGCGCGAGCAGCGGCACACGACCGCCGGCGCCCGCCCCGCGAAGCGGAGCGAGGGCGTCACCAGTGTCGAACCGTGGCGGCAGGGAGCCCTCTCCCTCGCCAAGGTCCTCTTCTAGGAGCCCCCACCATGTCCTCCACCCCCTCCTCGCCCGTGTCCTCCGCCCCGGCCTTCCCCCTGGTCTCCGTCATCGTCCCCAACTACAACTACGGCCGCTCGATCGGCCTGTGCGTCGAGGCCGCCCTCGCCCAGACGTACCCGAACGTCGAGGTCGTCGTCGTGGACGACTGCTCCACCGACGACTCGGCGGCGATCGCCGCCGCGGCCGGCGCCCGGGTGGTCTCCACCGGCGTCAACAGCGGGGTCGCGGTCGCCCGCAACCTGGGGGCCGAGCTCTCCTCCGGCGAGATCCTCGTCTTCCTCGACTCCGACGTGGCCATGCACCCGGACGCCGTCGAGAAGTCGGTCGGACTCCTCGCCTCCGGGCGGGGGTACGGCGCGATCTGCGGCACCTACGAGCCGGAGCCGCTGATCCGGGACAGCCTGATCGAGGAGTACCGCTCGCTCCAGCAGTACTACCTGCTGCTGCGGTCCGAAGGGGTCATCGACACCGTCCACACCGCGATCCTGGCGATGCCCCGGCACGTCTTCGACGAGGTCGGGCCGTTCAACCCGATCCTGCGGCACACCGAGGACCAGGACTACGGGCGGCGGATCTCCGAGCGGTACACGGTGCTCAGCTCCCTGGAGGTGCGCGGCCGGCACGACCACGACGACACCCTGCGGATCGTCCTGGACAAGGTCTTCGCCCGGGCCCGGCTCGCCGTGCCGCTGATCCTGGGCCGCCGGGCGCTCCAGGGCGGTTTCGTCACCGGGCCGCGCGCCGGGGCCAGCCTCGCCGCGCCGCTGGCGGTGGCCGCGCTGGCCGCGCCCGTGCTGTGGGGGCCGCTGTGGGCGCTGCTCCCGCTCGCCCTGTTCGTGCTCGGCGTCCTGGGCGACCTGGACATGTACCGGGTGGTGCGCGAGCACCGGGGGCGCGCGTTCCTGGCGTACTTCGTGGCGGTCAACTTCCTGGTGAACCTGACGGTGTTCGCGGCGATCGGGGTCGCGGGCGTGCAGTGGCTGTGCTCGAAGCGGTTCCGGCACCTGTACGACCCGCAGCCGCGCCCCGGGCGCCGGCCGGCGGTGGGGACGGCGGGGGCGGTGGCCTCCCGTGGCTGACGTGCTCGCCCCGGAGACCGCTCCGAGGGCCCCGGCCCGGCCCCGGCGCCGCCGGAACGGGATCGTCCTGGGGGCGGCCCTGGCCTGGCTCGCGCTGCTGCTCGTGGAGTGGGCGGCGGACGGGCGGATCTGGCTGGGGCACCTGGTGGGCATCGTGCCCCCGGCGGCCTTCGTCCTGGTCCCGCTGGGCCTCGCGGTCCTCGCCCCGCTCGCCCGGGGCGCCGCCCGGTGGCGGAGCCTCGCCGCCGCCGCGCTGGCCCTCCTGCTGGGCTTCGGGCAGTCGGGGTTCGACCCGGCGGCGGCGTGGCGGCCGGAGCCGGGGCCCGGCCCGGACTCCGTACGGGTCTTCGCCTGGAACACCAACTCCTGGAACCAGCTCCTGGGCACCCAGGACCACTTCTACGCCTTCCTGAAGTCGAAGGACGCGGACGTCTACCTGCTGCACGAGTACCAGCACGTGACCGCCGACCGGAAGGGGAAGCTGCCGATCGACGACCTGGCGCGGCTGCGCCGGGAGTTCCCGGGGTACGGGATCGCGGTCCGGGGCGAGCTGGTGACGCTCTCCCGCTTCCCGGTCCTGCGGCAGCCGGCCGTGGGCCCGGCCCGGGACGTGCCGGCGGGCGCGGACTGGCCGACGGAGTACCGGGAGAACAAGGTGCTGCGGACGGACGTCCTGGTCAGGGGGCGGGTGGTGTCGTTCTACAACGTGCACATGCCGGTGTGGAACAGCATGCCGGACGGCCTGCTCTCGTCCGCCTTCTACCGGCACATGCGGGAGCGGTTCGCCCCGCGCCGGGCCCAGTACGCCGGTCTGGAGGCGGACCTGGCGGCCAACCGCAACCCGGTGGTGGTGGCCGGCGACTTCAACGCGACGGCCGCGATGTCGGACCTCGACCCGCTGCGGGAGCGCCTCTCGGACGCGGCGGGGGTGAGCACCGACCCGTACCCCACGAGCTGGGAGGAGGGCGGCTGGAAGCCCTTCTGGCGGACCGACTGGGCGTTCACCGGGAACGGGGCGAAGGCCGAGCGGTACGAGTTCGGCAAGCCGGAGAAGCTGTCCGACCACGCGGTGCAGGACCTGTGGGTGTCGCTGCCGGGGAGCGGGTGAGACCGTGCCGTACTGCGCCGTCGGCTGGGCGGCCCTCCTCTGGGCGGTGTTCCTCGCCCTGCACCTCGCGCTCAACGGGCGCTGGTGGCCGTGGCTCGCGGTCTCGCTGCTGCCGCCGCCCGTCCTCGCCGCCGTCCCGCTGGCCCTGCTCGCCGCCGCCGCGGCCACCGGGGCGTGGGGTGCGGGCGCGCTCGCCGCGGGCTGTCTCCTGGCGGGCTGGCGGCAGAACGGGATCAACCCGCGGGCGCTGCTCCCCCGGCCCGCCGGTGGCGGAGATGACGGGCTGCGCCTGGTGTCCTGGAACACCCAGCACTGGAACCAGGGCGGCGACCCCGACCGCTTCTACGCCTTCCTGACGTCGCTGGACGCGGACGTGTACGTCCTCCAGGAGTACCTGAACGGCTTCGAGGGCGGCGAGGTGTGGGACATCGACGACGGGGAGCGGCTGCGGGCGGCGTTCCCGGACCACCACCTCTCCGTGGACAACAACTCCGTGACGCTGTCCCGGTTCCCGCCCGCCGGTCCGCCCGTGCCGGTCGGCGCCTGCTCGCTGCGGGTGGACCTGCGGATCGGGGGTGGGCGGGACGCGGTCCTGTCGACGTACAACGTGCACATCCCGGTGCAGCTGACCGTGATGAACCCGCTGCGCCCGGCCTTCTTCCGGGACATGCGGCGCCGGGCTGCGGCCCGCGACCGCGAGTACGCGGCGCTCGTCGCCGACCTGCGGGACAACCCGCACCCGGTCCTGGTGACCGGGGACTTCAACACCAGCGCGGCCATCGGGGACATCCGCCGGATGCCCCGGTCGCTGCGCGACGCGATCGGCGCGTGCCGCTCGCTCTGCCCGGCCAGTTGGAACGCCCGCGCCCGGTGGCGGCTGTGGCGGATCGACTGGGCCTTCACCGGTGGCGGCGCGCGGGTCGGCTCGTACCGCTTCCGCGACGCGGAGGGTCTGTCGGACCACCTGGTCCAGGAGCTGACCGTCACCGCGCCGGCCATGCGAGAGAGAGGGAAGAACTGATGGAGTACACCGACCTGGGCGGCCCCGCGGGTCCCCGCGTGAGCACGCTGTGCCTGGGCACCCTGCCGTTCGGCACCCGGATCGACGAGGCCGCGGCCTTCGCCGTCCTCGACCGCTTCCACGAGGCGGGCGGCACCTTCGTCGACACCGCGAACACCTACGCCTTCTGGGAGCCGGGCGCGACCGGTGCCGAGAGCGAGCTGGTCATCGGCCGGTGGATGCGCAGCCGGGGCGTGCGGGACGAGATCGTGCTCGCCACCAAGGTCGGCGCGCTGCCGGACCCGCCCGGCTCGGCGTGGCCGGAGTGCGCGGAGGGCCTTTCGGCGCCGGTGATCCGCCGCCAGGTGGAGGAGAGCCTGCGGAACCTGGGAACGGACCGGATCGACCTGTACTACGCGCACATCGACGACCGGAGGACCCCGGTCGCCGAGACCATGGGCGCGTTCGGCGAGCTGGTGGCGGCCGGGAAGATCGGCCGGGCCGGCTGTTCGAACTTCGCCGCCTGGCGGATCGAGGAGTCGCGGGGCGCGGCGGTGGCGGCCGGGGTGCCGGACTACGCGGCCGTGCAGCAGCGGTACACCTATCTGCGCCCGCGCCCGGGGGCGGACTTCGGGGTGAACCCGCACGCCTCGGAGGAGCTGATCGACTATCTGGGGACGCGGCCGGAGCTGACGTTCACGGCGTACACGACCCAGCTGACGGGCGCGTACACCGATCCCGGCAAGGAGGTTCCGGAGCAGTACCGCCACCAGGGTTCGGAGCGGCGTCTGAAGGTGCTCGCCGAGGTGGCGGCGGAGCTGGGGGCGACCGCGAACCAGGTGGTCCTGGCCTGGGCGCTGGGCGGCGAGCCGCCGGTCCTGCCGATCGTCGGGGCGAGCACGACGGCGCAGCTGGACGAGTCGCTCGGCGCGGTGGGGCTGCGCCTCCCGGCGGAGCTGCGGAAGTGGCTCGACGATGTCGACTGAACCGGCCGACCGGGTGCGGGAGTTCGCGCTGCGGCACCGGGCGGCGGCCGGCGCGGTGTGGCTGCTCGTGCTGCTGCTCGGCGGGGTGGCGGCGGTGGCCGGCCTCGGCCGCCTCGACCAGTCCTTCACCGCGTCCGGCGGGCCGGGCCACCGCGCGAACCAGGCGGTCCACGAGCGGTACGGGAACGGGGCCGCCGTCGCCCCGCTGGTCGCGGTCGCGACCTGGCCTGCGGGCACGGACGTACGGGCCCGGGCGACCGGGGAGCGGCTCGCGGAGGCGCTCGCCGCCTCGGCGGGCCGGGGCGCGCGGACGGTCTCGTACGCGGACACGGGCGACGAGGGGTTCCTCGGCGCGGACGGCCGGACCGTGTACGCGCTGGTGTACCCGGGGGCCGGGGAGCCGGACCTGGCGGGGCTGGCGGCCGTGGAGGAGACCGCGGGCTCGCTGCGCGCGGGGCTCCGGGCGGCGCTGCCGGAGGCCCGGACCGGGGTGACGGGGGTGCTGCCGCTCCAGCACGACAGCGCCCTGGCGGGGCCGGGCACGGCGGCCCTGGTGGCGAAGGCGGTCTGCGCGCTGGGGCTGCTGGTCCTGCTGGCGCTGGCGTTCCGCTCGGCGCTCGGGGTCCTGGCGCCGCTGCTGCTCGCGGCGGTGACCTCGGTGGGGGCCCTGGTGCTCGTGGAGGCGGTGGCCGGTCTCACCGGGGTGAGCTTCGTCGTGGTGTACCTGGTGCCGGTGACGGCCCTGGTGGTGGCGGTCCACCGCTGGGCGCAGCCGCCGGGGGCCGGTGCCCGGTCCGCGGTGACGGGCGGCGCGGCGGGGGCGGTGGCGTTCGCCGCCCTGGCGCTCTTCCCGGCCTCCTTCCTCCGCTCGATCGGGATCGCGGGGGCGGCGGTGTGCCTGGTGGGCATCGCGACGGCACTGACGCTGACGCCGGTGCTGCGGTCGGTGGTGCCGCGTCCGGTGGTGCCGCGTCCGGTGGCACGGGCGACGCGTCCGGTACGGAACGGCCGCGCGGTCCCGCGTCCGGTACGGAAGGCCCTCGCGGTCCCGCGCCCGCTCGCCGCGGCCGGTCTGGTCCTGCTCGTGCTGCTCGCCGGCGCGGCCACCCAGCTGCGGGTGGGCAACCCCGAGGCCCGTGCCCTGGTGGAGAGCGGTCCGGCCCTGGACGGTCTGGAGCGGCTCGGGGCGGCCGGGGTGCCGTCGGGGGCGCTGAACCCGCTGGAGGTCCTGGTCCCCGAGGGTGCGGACGCGGAGGCGGTGGCCGCGCGGGCGGCCCGGGTCCCGGGGGTGCTGCTCGCGGCGGCTCCGGAGGCCGCCGAGTGGCGCCGTTCCGGCACCGCCCTGGTCGTGGTCGTGCCGGTGGCGGAGCCGATGACGGCGGCCGGCGCGGGGACGGTGGCGGCGCTGCGTTCGGCGTTCGCCGGCTCCGGTGTGCTGGTGGGCGGTTCGGGCGTGGTGGACCCCGATCTGGTGGAGGGCGTGTACGGACTGCTGCCGTACGCGGTCCCGTTGGCGGCCCTGGCCGCGTTCGGGGTGCTCGTCCGCCGGTCGCGGGCGCCGGGGGCGGTGGGGGCGGCGGCGCGGTCGGTGTCCGGCGCGCTCCTCGCGGCGGGGCTCTCCACGGGAGGCCTGGTGGTGGTGTGGCAGTGGGGCCCGGCGGACACGGGGGCGGTGACGGGCTGGGTGCCGCTCGTGGTGGGGGCCTTCGCGTTCTGCGTGTCCCTGGAGCGTTCGACGGCCTCGGCCGCGGGCGGTCCCGGGTGGGCGGGGCCGGTGGCGGCGGGCGCGGGCGCGCTCGCGGTGCTCGCGGTCGGGATCGGCCCCCAGGTCGAACTCGCCCTGCTGGTGTCCGGGTTCGCGACGGGCGCGGTGGGTGACGCGCTGGCGGGCCGGGTGCGGGCCCGGTCGGAGGCGGGACGGTGGTCCGTACACCGAAACGCCTCCCAATTGGTCTAGACCTAGACCGTTTCCCCCTCTAGCATCGACGACCGCGATCACGAACGCGGTCGATCGCGCGACGGAACGTGACGAGGGGGAGACAGTGATGCTGGAGGCGCTCGGCATAAAGGAGTCGACGGAGACCGTCTACCGCCTGCTCCTGGAGCGGCCCGAGTACGACGTGGCGGAGATGGCGGCCCACCTGGACCGCTCCGAGGAGGAGGTCCGCGAGGCGCTCGCCTGCCTCGCGGACCTCAAGCTCGTCCTGATGGACGACTCCTCGGGCGAGGTCGAGCCCTTCAACCCCGACGTCGGCTTCTCCTTCCTGCTCTCCCGCGCCGAGGCCGAACTGAGCAGACGCAGACGCCAGGTGGAGCGGGCCGGCCGGGCGGTGGACGGCATCCTCGCCTCGTACGCGGCCCGGCCCCGGAGGGTCCGGCCCGACATCGTGAACCGCATCACCAGCCTCGACGACGTCCGCGAGCGGCTGGAGGGCCTCGCGGCGAACGCCCGCACCGAGTGCCTCTCCCTGCTGCCCGGCGGGGCCCAGCTCCCCGACACGATGGACGCGAGCCAGCCGCTCGACCAGCTCGCCCTGGAGCGCGGGGTGAAGATCCGCTCGATCTACCAGGAGAGCTTCCGCAACGACCCGCCGACCGTCGAGTACGTGCGCTGGTACTGCGAACTCGGCGGCGAGGCGCGGACCGTGCCGGTGGTCCCGATGCTCATGGTGATCGTCGACCGCGAGGCCGCGCTCGTCCCCCTCGACCCGGAGGACGGACGCGCGGGCGCCCTCGAAGTGCGCAGCCCCGGCCTGGTCCACGCGCTCGTGGTGCTCTTCGACCGCCTGTGGGACGCGGGCACCGCCTTCGGCGAGAGCCCGCGCCGCGACGAGCACGACCTCTCCCCCCAGGAACGGGAGCTGATCATGCTCCTGGGCATCGGCTGCACGGACGACATCGCCGCCCGGCGGCTGGGCATCTCGCTGCGGACCGTCCGCCGGATGAGTTCGGAACTGATGAACCGGCTCGGCGCGCGCAGCCGGTTCGAGGCGGGGGTGCGGGCGGCCAAGGAGGGCTGGCTCTGACGTCCGCGCCCGCCGAATCGGATCCGTTATGCGGACGGGGGTTCCATGGGACGGACGCGTCCCCTAGATTTCCCCAGCATTAACGAGGTGATCAACGAGGGGACGGAATCGCCATGTCAGAAGTGGCACAAGGGAAACAACCGACCATCACGCCCCTGCGGGTGGTGATCGCGCTCTGTCTCGTCGCCCCGTTCGTGGCGATGCTCTGGGTGAGCTCCTACGCGAAGACCGAACCCCTCTTCGCCGGCATCCCCTTCTTCTACTGGTACCAGATGCTCTGGGTGCTGGTCTCCACCGCGCTCACCATGATCGCGTACAAGCTGTGGCAGCGGGACCAGCGGTCCCGCGAGGAGGGTGACGCGCGATGAAGGACGGCGTGAACGGCGTGGCACTCGCCGTGTTCATCTTCTTCTTCCTGGCCGTCACGGTCATGGGCTTCCTGGCCTCGCGCTGGCGCAGGGCCGAGAACGACAGCCTCGACGAGTGGGGCCTGGGCGGCCGGTCCTTCGGCACCTGGGTGACCTGGTTCCTGCTCGGCGGCGACCTCTACACCGCGTACACCTTCGTCGCCGTCCCGGCGGCCATCTACGCGGCGGGCGCGGCCGGCTTCTTCGCCGTCCCCTACACGATCCTCGTCTACCCGCTGATCTTCACCTTCCTGCCCCGCCTGTGGTCGGTGTCGCACAAGCACGGCTACGTGACCACCTCCGACTTCGTCCGGGGCCGCTTCGGCTCCAAGGGCCTGTCGCTCGCGGTGGCGGTCACCGGCATCCTCGCCACCATGCCGTACATCGCGCTCCAGCTGGTCGGCATCCAGGCCGTCCTGGACGTGATGGGCGTCGGCGGCGGCGAGACGACCCACTGGTTCGTCAAGGACCTGCCGCTGCTCATCGCCTTCGGCGTCCTCGCGGCCTACACGTACTCCTCGGGCCTGCGCGCCCCCGCGCTCATCGCCTTCGTCAAGGACACCCTGATCTACATCGTCATCGCGGTGGCGATCATCTACATCCCGATCAAGCTGGGCGGCTTCGACGAGATCTTCGCCAGGGCGAGCGAGGCGTACGCGCAGACCAACCCGGCGACCGACAAGCCGCGCGGCGCGCTCGTGCCCGGCGAGGCCGGCCAGTGGACGTACGCGACGCTGGCGCTCGGCTCGGCGCTCGCGCTCTTCATGTACCCGCACTCCATCACGGCGACGCTGTCGTCCCGGAGCCGCGAGGTCATCCGCCGCAACACCACGATCCTGCCGCTGTACTCGCTGATGCTGGGCCTGCTCGCACTGCTGGGCTTCATGGCGATCGCCGCCGGGATCCAGGTGAAGAACGGCCAGCTCGCCATCCCGCAGCTCTTCGAGACCATGTTCCCGGACTGGTTCGCGGGCGTGGCGTTCGCCGCGATCGGCATCGGCGCGCTCGTCCCGGCCGCGATCATGTCGATCGCCGCCGCCAACCTCTTCACGAGGAACATCTACAAGGACTTCATCAAGCCGGACGCGACCCCGGCCCAGGAGACCAAGGTCTCCAAGCTCGTCTCGCTCCTGGTGAAGGTCGGCGCCCTGGCCTTCGTCCTCACCATGGACAAGACGGTCGCGATCAACTTCCAGCTGCTCGGCGGCATCTGGATCCTGCAGACCTTCCCGGCCCTGGTCGGCGGCCTGTTCACCCGCTGGTTCCACCGCTGGGCGCTGCTCGCCGGCTGGGCCGTCGGCATGGTCTACGGCACGGCCGCCGCGTACGGCGTCGCCAGCCCGACCCAGAAGCACTTCGGCGGCTCCTCCGCCGCGATCCCGGGCATCGGCGAGATCGGCTACATCGGCCTCACCGCCTTCGTCCTCAACGTCCTGGTCACCGTCGTCCTCACCTTCGTCCTCAAGGCCGTCAAGGCCCCCGAGGGCATCGACGAGACCTCCCCGTCGGACTACACGGCCGACGCCGGCGACCCCGGCGTGAAGACCGAGATGGAGAAGGTCACCGCGCCCACGCACTGACACCACCGGCGAAAAGGGCCCGGGACCTCCGCCAGGAGGCCCCGGGCCCCGTCGCGTCCCCGGCGGGCACACTTCCCCCATGGACTTCACGATCAGGGCGGTACGGCCCGAGGAGTACGAGGCGCTCGGCGAGCTGACCGGGCGCACCTACCTGGACGACGGACTGCTGAAGTACGGGGCCGAGGACTCCTATCTGGCGGTGCTGCGGGACACGGCGCGGCGGGCCCGCGAGAGCGAGGTCCTCGTCGCGGAGGACACCGGGGACGCGGCGGGGCGGATCGTCGGCGGGGTGACCTTCGCCCCCGGCGGCACCCCGTGGGCCGACATCGCCGTGGCCGGCGAGGCCGAGTTCCGGATGCTCGCGGTCGCCCGGGAGGCCCGCGGCCGGGGCGTCGGGGAGGCGCTCGTACGGGCCTGTGCCGACCGGGCGCGGGCCCTCCCGGGGTGCGCCAGGATCATGCTCTCCACGGGCGCGGAGATGGCCGCGGCGCACCGGCTCTACGAGCGGACGGGCTTCGTCCGGACCCCTCACCGGGACTGGGAGCCCTTCCCCGGTCACTCTCTGCGCACCTACTCCCTGGAGTTCTGAACCCCCGTCCCTTCCGGGCGGCGACACAACATGTGGGGGGTGCCACGAGCGGCGCCCCCCACATGTATGCTCGTCCTCGCTGTCGACGCAGGGGAATCCGGCGCGAATCCGGAACTGTCCCGCAACGGTGTACTTCGTGCGGCTTCGTCCGGAGTGAGTCCGAACACCTGCCGACGGCGCGCCCGGTCCTTCCGTTCCGGGTGCCACAGACGTCCGGGCCTCGCGGAGTGGGTCGGTGGACGCGGTGCGTCGTGCCTGGACGCCCGCCCGTCCGCCCTCCCCCGCCGGGGCCCCGAGCCGAGCGAGGGAGAGCCCCCACGTGACCATCGCGCCCGCCGATCCGGCTTCGGCCGAGGCTTTCGCGGTCGAGAGCGACGGCCCCGGGACCGTGCTGCTGCGGACCCTGACCGACCTCACCGCCGATCTCCCCGACACCGACCCCGGCCGGGTCGCCGCCGCCGCCCTCCGCGGCCGCAGCGCCGCCGCGGACGAGGCGGAGCTGCGCGAGCTGGCCACCGAGGCGGCCGCCGGCCTGATCGCCGAGGACCCCGCGTACTCCCGGCTCGCCGCCCGGCTCCTCACCATCACCATCGCCGACGAGGCCGCCTCCCAGGGCTCGGTGAACTTCTCCTCCTCGGTCGCCGTCGGACACCGCGAGGGCCTGATCGCCGACCGCACCGCCGAGTTCGCCGCGCTGCACGCCGACCGCCTCGACGCCACGATCGACCGCGCCGGCGACGACCGCTTCGGCTACTTCGGCCTGCGCACCCTCTACTCGCGCTACCTGCTGCGCCACCCGATCACCCGCAAGGTGATCGAGACCCCGCAGCACTTCATGCTGCGCGTCGCCTGCGGCCTGGCCGAGGACGAGAGCGTCCGCGCGCTCGACGAAGTGGCCGCGCTCTACGGCCTGATGAGCCGCCTGGACTACCTGCCGTCCTCCCCCACGCTCTTCAACTCCGGCACCCGCCACCCGCAGATGTCCTCCTGCTACCTCCTGGACTCCCCGCAGGACGAGCTGGACTCCATCTACGACCGCTACCACCAGGTCGCGCGCCTCTCGAAGCACGCGGGCGGCATCGGCCTCTCGTACTCCCGCATCCGCGCCCGCGGTTCGCTGATCCGCGGCACCAACGGGCACTCCAACGGCATCGTGCCGTTCCTGAAGACCCTCGACGCCTCCGTCGCCGCCGTGAACCAGGGCGGCCGCCGCAAGGGCGCCGCCGCCGTCTACCTGGAGACCTGGCACGCGGACATCGAGGAGTTCCTGGAGCTCCGCGACAACACGGGCGAGGACCAGCGCCGCACGCACAACCTCAACCTGGCGCACTGGATCCCGGACGAGTTCATGCGCCGCGTGAACGCCGACGCCGAGTGGTCGCTGTTCTCCCCCTCGGACGTGCCCGAGCTCGTCGACCTGTGGGGCGAGGAGTTCGACGCCGCCTACCGCGAGGCCGAGGCGGCCGGCCTGGCCCGCAAGACGATGCCGGCCCGCGACCTGTACGGCCGGATGATGCGGACCCTGGCCCAGACCGGCAACGGCTGGATGACCTTCAAGGACGCCTCGAACCGGACGGCCAACCAGACCGCCGAGCCCGGCCACACCGTCCACTCCTCCAACCTCTGCACGGAGATCCTGGAGGTCACCGACGACGGCGAGACCGCGGTCTGCAACCTGGGCTCGGTCAACCTCGGCGCGTTCGTGGTCGGTTCGGACATCGACTGGGACCGCCTGGACGCGACCGTCCGCACGGCCGTCACCTTCCTCGACCGGGTCGTCGACATCAACTTCTACCCGACCGAGCAGGCGGGCCGCTCCAACTCCCGCTGGCGTCCGGTCGGTCTGGGCGCCATGGGCCTCCAGGACGTCTTCTTCCAGCTGAAGCTGCCCTTCGACTCCCCCGAGGCGCGGGCGCTGTCCACCCGGATCGCCGAGCGGATCATGCTCGCCGCGTACGAGGCCTCCGCCGACCTGGCCGAGCGCAACGGCCCGCTCCCCGCCTGGGAGAAGACCCGCGCCGCCCGCGGCGTGCTGCACCCCGACCACTACGACGTCGAGCTGAACTGGCCGGAGCGCTGGACGGCCCTGCGCGAGCGGATCGCCGCCACCGGCATGCGCAACTCGCTGCTCCTCGCCATCGCGCCGACCGCGACGATCGCCTCGATCGCCGGCGTGTACGAGTGCATCGAGCCGCAGGTCTCCAACCTGTTCAAGCGCGAGACGCTGTCGGGCGAGTTCCTCCAGGTCAACTCGTACCTGGTCGACGAGCTGAAGAGGCTCGGCGTGTGGGACGCGCAGACCCGCGAGGCGCTGCGCGACTCCAACGGCTCGGTGCAGGGCTTCACCTGGGTGCCGGCCGAGGTGCGCGACCTGTACCGCACGGCCTGGGAGATCCCGCAGCGCGGCCTGATCGACATGGCCGCCGCCCGCACCCCCTTCCTGGACCAGTCGCAGTCGCTGAACCTGTTCCTGGAGACGCCCACCATCGGCAAGCTGTCGTCGATGTACGCGTACGCCTGGAAGCAGGGCCTGAAGACGACGTACTACCTGCGCTCCCGCCCGGCGACCCGGATCGCCCGCGCCGCCCAGGCGTCGACGGCGGCCGCCGCGCCCATCCCTCTCCAGCAGATCGCCGACCCCGACGCGGTCGCCTGCTCCCTGGAAAACCCCGAGTCCTGCGAGGCCTGCCAGTAATGTCCACCGAACAGAAGAACCTGCTCGACCCGGGCTTCGAACTGACCCTGCGTCCCATGCGCTACCCGGACTTCTACGAGCGCTACCGGGACGCGATCAAGAACACCTGGACCGTCGAGGAGGTCGACCTCCACTCGGACGTCGCCGACCTCGCCAAGCTGACCCCGGCCGAGCAGCACATGATCGGCCGTCTGGTCGCGTTCTTCGCGACGGGCGACTCGATCGTCTCGAACAACCTGGTCCTGACGCTCTACAAGCACATCAACTCCCCCGAGGCGCGGCTCTACCTGAGCCGGCAGCTCTTCGAGGAGGCCGTGCACGTCCAGTTCTACCTGACGCTGCTCGACACCTACCTGCCCGACCCGGACGACCGCGCCGCCGCGTTCGACGCGGTCGAGGAGATCCCCTCCATCCGCGAGAAGGCGCAGTTCTGCTTCAAGTGGATGGACTCGGTCGAGAAGATCGAGCGCCTGGAGACGGCCGCCGACCGCCGCCGCTTCCTGCTCAACCTGATCTGCTTCGCCGCGTGCATCGAGGGCCTGTTCTTCTACGGCGCCTTCGCCTACGTGTACTGGTTCCGGTCCCGGGGCCTGCTGCACGGTCTGGCGACCGGCACCAACTGGGTCTTCCGCGACGAGACGATGCACATGAACTTCGCCTTCGAGGTCGTGGACACCGTCCGCAAGGAGGAGCCCGAGCTCTTCGACGACGCGCTCCAGCAGCAGGTCACCGACATGCTGAAGGAGGCCGTGGAGGCGGAGCTGCAGTTCGGCCGCGACCTGTGCGGCGACGGCCTGCCGGGCATGAACACCGAGTCGATGCGCGAGTACCTCCAGTGCGTCGCCGACCAGCGCCTCCAGCGCCTCGGCTTCGCCCCGGTGTACGGCTCGGAGAACCCGTTCTCCTTCATGGAGCTCCAGGGCGTCCAGGAGCTGACCAACTTCTTCGAGCGCCGCCCGTCCGCCTACCAGGTGGCGGTCGAGGGCTCGGTGGACCTGGACGAGGACTTCTGAGCATCGGCGTGCGGTGGGGGGGCGTGATCGTTCGCCCGGGCGCCGGTCTAAAGTGATCTTGCCCCGTGGGGCCGTCGTCGGGCGGCCCCGCGGGGCTCGTCCTGTCACACGCGCCCCTGGGGGAACTCATGATCCGCATCGTCCGCACGCTCACGACCGCCGCGTTCACCGCTCTGCTGGTCGGCGGGGCGACCGCCGTCGCCGTCGCCAACGACATGAGCTGGCAGTAGTCGCACGAAGGCCGGGCCCCGCTCCTCGACGAAGGAGCGGGGCCCGGCCCGTGTTCCACGGCGATCAGTCGTTCGGGACCGTCTCGTAGCGCGGGGTGCCCTCCTCCATCTGCCGCAGGGCGTCCTTGCGGTCCCGCTTGGAGAGGCGGTCGATGTAGAGGTAGCCGTACAGGTGGTCCGTCTCGTGCTGGAGGCAGCGGGCGAAGTAGCCGGTGCCGCGCACCTTGATCGGGTTGCCCTCGGCGTCCCGGCCGTGGACCTCGGCGTAGTCCGGGCGGGCCAGCTCGGCGTAGGCGGTCGGCACGGAGAGGCAGCCCTCGTTGGACTCGTCCAGGACGCGGCGGTCCGCCGGCAGCTCCTGGAGGACCGGGTTGACCACGACGCCGGTGTGCCGGACGCCCTCGTCGTCGGGGCAGTCGTAGACGAAGACCTTGAGGTCCACGCCGATCTGGTTCGCGGCCAGGCCCACGCCCTCGGCGGCCTTCTGGCTGGCGAACATGTCGTCGATCAGCGCCGCGAGCTCGTCGCCGAACTCGGTGACGTCCTTGCACTCCTTGTGCAGCACGGGGTTGCCGACGACCGTGATCGGGCGGGCCGTGCCGCGCTCGCGGTGGGCGAGCTCACGCGCCTCGCAGTCCTCCGTGTCCACGACGAAGCCGTCGTTGGTCTGCGTCTGCTCGTCCGTCTCCTGCTGCGCCATGTCCGGCCGCGCCTTCCTGAAAACCCGATTCCGTCGGAGGACAGCCTACGGGGAAGGGGGCGGGCCGCTCAGCAGACCTCTTCGAGATCCCGCCACTCGCGGCTGTCCGGGCTGTCCGCCACCCAGCCGTCGAGGAGCCCGCGCACCAGACCGGCCGGGGCCGCGATGCCGCACTCCCGCTCCGGCACCCACAGCTCGCCGGGCGAGCGGTGGCCGAGCGGCCCGGGGTGCCCCGGCTCGCTGTGGTCGTGCGGGTCGGAGTGCTCGCCCTCGCCCTCGGCGCTCGGCATGGTCGACTCCGAGCAGGCCCGGCAGAGCAGCCGCACGGAGGACGACCAGTCCTCGGCGGCGAAGCCCGCCTCGGCGGCCAGCTGCTCCAGGGCGTCCCGGTCGGCCTCGGTGGCGGCCTCCAGGAGGACCACCCAGGTGGGGACGGGCGAGGGCGCCCACAGCTCGATCTCGTCGAAGACCGGGTAGGAGGGCCCGGCGGTGGTGGTCCGCTCGCCGTTCGGCACGCCGTCGTGGAGGACGACCTCGCCCCAGCGGCGCCCGGAGGACGGCAGCGGGATGGAGAGCACCTCTATCCGGGCCGGGTCGAGCCGGCGGCCCCACACGACCTCGGCCTCGCCCTCGGGCGAGAGCCGGACGGCGGCGCTGCCCAGCTCCATGCCGGCGGGCTCGCCCGTGCCCGAGGCGGCCCCGGGCACCCGCAGTCCGTACGCCTGCCAGGCGCGGCGGGCCAGCGGCCAGTCCTGGAGGGCGGTGGCGGCGATGCCGACGTTCCACCAGTCGGGGGCGCCGGTCTCCTTGTCGAGCAGCGCGACCGCGCGCAGCCCGGCGGCCCGGGCCTGCTCCCAGTCGTGGCGGAACTTGTGCAGCAGCGCCAGGTTGAACCAGGACTCGGAGAGCCAGGGCTCCAGATCCGCCGCACGCGTGAGCAGCGCGCCCGCGTCCTCGTACCGGCCGTCACCGATCAGCGTGAACGCGCGGTCGGTGGCCTGCCGCCACGAGGCGGAGGGCCGATGCCGTACCTTCCCGAAGATCTTCACGATTCCCGCCTGCCGGTCGCTTCACCCTCTTGTTCGCATCCAACCATGCCCGGTCGGACGCGCGCTCATTACCCATGGGTTACCCAGGGACGGCCGGGGTCACCCCAGCGACCCCGCCCCGGGCCAGCACCCTGGCCAGGCACTCGACGACGTCCGGGTGGTGGTCGCGGGCGGTGCCGAGCCTGAGCCGCTCCAGGGCGCCGAGGGCGGCGCCCGGACCCCCTCCTACCCCGGTCCCCGGCCCGGCACTCGCCAGGTCGTCGTAGGCGTTCACGGTCCGCACGATCCGGGCGGGCAGCGGCTGCTCGCGGTACGGGTCGGCCTGCCGCTCGACGATCACGGCGACGGCCCGCGGGACCCCGGTCCTGCGGACGACCTCGCCGCCCAGGAGGGCGATCCGGCGCTGCTCCTCGGCCGGCAGGAGGGCGGTGGCGCCGCCCTCGACCGGGTCGACGAGGGAGAGTTGGCCGATGTCGTGCATGAGCGCCGCGTGTTCGAGGACGGTCAGCTCGGCCCCGGAGAGGCCCAGCTCGCGTCCGACGGCGGCGCTGAGGGCGGCGACCCGGCGGGCGTGGCCGGGCGGGGTGCAGCCGGCGACCTCGGTGGCCCGCGCGAGGGAGGCGATGGTCTGCCGGTTGACCGCGCGCACGGCCTCGTAGCGCCGGTAGGAGACCTGGGTGAGCAGCAGCGGGACGGCGAGGACGGGCAGGGCCCACGGTCCGGCGGCGGCGACGCCGAGGGCCATGACGGTGCCGGTGGCGCAGACGGCGGAGCCGATGCCGAGGAGGGCGCGCAGCTCGTCGCGGAGGAGTGGGCCGTAGGGGTATCCCGTACGGGCGCGGAGCAGGAGGGCGGCGAGGACGGCGTCGCACAGGGCGGTGAGGACCAGCAGGAGTCCGAGGAAGAGGACGTACGGGGGGCCCTCGCCGAGGTGCCGGACGACGGCGCCGGAGTGGTGGAGGGGCTGGAAGCAGAGCGCGGCGAAGCCGACGGTGAGGACCCGGCGGGCGAGGTGGTCGGGGCCCGGGCCCCGGCCCCGGGCGAGGTGGGGGACGATCCCGGCGAGGCCGCCGGCGGCGACGACGGCGACGGTCTGGAGGACGCCGTGGGTGGTGGCGCTCCCGGCGCTCTCCCCGAGCAGGGCGTACGCGAGGGCTCCGGCGGCGGCGAGCGGCGCGGGCTCCCGCTCGCCGGGGGCGGCGCCCCGGCGGGCCAGCTCGCCGAGGGCGACGAGGGCGCCGAAGGCGAGGGCGTCGCCGGGCCGGTCGACGCCGTGCCAGAGGGTGGAGCCGAGGGCGGCCAGGACGAGCAGCAGGGCGGCCGTGCGGACGGCGCCGACGGTGGGGGCGCCGGGTCTCACGCGCGCTCCCCGGAGGGGGCGGACGCGCCCCGGGCCCGGGGGACGGTCCCGTCGGGCGGGGTCTCGTCGGCGGTGACGGCGGGCCGCCAGCCGTGCCGGTCCAGGGCCCGGACGAGGGCGTCGACCATCCGGGGGTCGAAGTGGGTGCCGGCGCACCGCCGCAGTTCGGCGACGGCGGTCGGCACCGGCCGGGCGCGGCTGTAGGAGCGGTTGGAGGTCATGGCGTCGAAGGCGTCGGCGACGGCGACCATCCGGGCGAACTCGGGGATCTGCTCGCCGCGCAGCCCGTAGGGGTAGCCGCTGCCGTCCATGCGTTCGTGGTGGTGGAGGATCGCGGCCCGCGCCTCGCCGAGGAAGCCGATGCCCCGGACGATCTCGTGCCCGTACTCGGGGTGCAGTTCGATGACCCGCCGCTCCTCGGGGGTGAGGGGCCCGTCCTTGCGGAGCACCCGGGTGGGCACGCCCAGCTTGCCGACGTCGTGCAGGATGCCGGCGAAGCGGACGACGTCGAGCCGGTCCTCGGGCATGCCGAGTTCGCGGGCGATGAGGACGGAGGCGTGGCCGACGCGCTCGCTGTGGCCGCGGGTGTAGCGGTCCTTGATGTCGACGGCCTGGACGAGGGCGCGGATGGTGGCCTGGTGGGCGGCGCGCTCGCGGTGGTACTGGGCGAAGACCCAGCAGGAGATGTACATGGGCAGGAGCACGAGGAGTCCCGCGACCGGCCCGTGGCTGCCGCGCCACAGGACGGCCGTCATCAGCCCGGCGAGGCCGTGGACGACGTGCGGGGCGAGCGCCCGGCCGAGGAGGCCGCGCCAGGCGGCCCGCGGGGGCAGTCCGTCGGCGGTGGCGCGGACGCCGCCGTCGAGGGCGGTCAGGACCAGGCAGAAGACGAGGGCGGCGGCGCCGGCGGGCAGCAGCGCGTACGGGAGGTCGGGGGCGTCCCGGCCGTGGCCGAGGGCGGCCGGGCCGCCCAGGGCCCCGGCGGTGTGGGCGGCGGCCCAGACGGCGAGGGCCGTGGCGGCGGCCCGCCAGGCGCGGCGCGGCACGGCCGGGGGTTCCTCGACGCGGGCGAGGAGGCTGCCGGGCAGGGCGGTGAGCGCGGCGGCGGCGGGCGGCAGGAGCAGCGCGGCGGCGAGGAGGACGGGGAAGAAGGAGCCGGCGCCGAGGGGGACGGAGCCGCCGGACGCGCGGCTCAGGAGGGGGTGGCGGGCGGGCAGCTCGCAGAGCGCGTACAGGGCGGCGAGGAGCGCGATCGTCTCCCAGGGCGCGCCGGGGCGCAGCGCGGGCAGGACGCACGCGCCGACGGCGAGCAGGGCGCAGCCGATGTACACGCGGGCCGCCGGGGGAATGACCTTCACGCCCATCATCCCCGTCACGCTAGCGAGTCGGGCGGCCCGTGACGGCCCGGTACGACTGATTCGCACCTTCGGGTGATACAAGCCGACTTACGCGGGAGGCCGCCGCGATCGCGTCGCGGCGGCCTCCCGTGCCCGTTCGTCCGTACGGGAGCGGTGCTACTCCTGCGGGGCGGGCGTCACGGGCGCGCTCGCCGTGACGTCCTGCTCGGGCGCGGGCCGGCCGGAGCGGATCAGCTCGATCCGGCCCATGACCTTGGCCCGCAGGTCGGTGGGGACGTCGTCACTGCCGCAGCAGCGCTTGACGAGCTTCTTCACGGCCTGCTCCAGGCCGTACTTCTCCAGGCACGGGGAGCACTCCTCGAAGTGCACCTCGAACTTGGTGCAGTCGCTGTCGGGCATCTCGTTGTCGAGGAACTCGTAGAGATGGTCCAGGACCTCTGAGCAGTCCGTCTCGTGCGGCTCTCCGCAGCTCATGAGCCCGAGCCTTTCAGATCGTTCGACGACTCGCCGGCGCCCGCGGGAACGAGCCCGCGGTCGCGGGCGTAGTCCTCGAGCATGCCGCGCAGCTGGCGGCGGCCCCGGTGCAGTCGGGACATCACCGTACCGATGGGTGTCCCCATGATGTCCGCGATCTCCTTGTACGCAAAGCCCTCGACGTCGGCGAGATAGACGGCGATGCGGAACTCCTCGGGGATCGCCTGCAGCGCTTCCTTCACGTCGGAGTCGGGAAGGTGGTCGAGCGCCTGGGACTCGGCGGAGCGCAGGCCGGTCGACATGTGCGACTCGGCGCGGGCGAGCTGCCAGTCCTCGATCTCCTCGGCGGCACTGCGCTGGGGTTCGCGCTGCTTCTTGCGGTACGAGTTGATGAAGGTGTTCGTGAGGATGCGGTACAGCCACGCCTTGAGGTTCGTGCCCTCGCGGAACTGGTGGAAGGAGCCGTACGCCTTGGCGTAGGTCTCCTGCACCAGGTCCTCCGCGTCCGCGGGGTTGCGCGTCATGCGGAGCGCGGCCGAGTACATCTGGTCGAGGTAGCCGAGGGCGTCCCGCTCGAAGCGCGCGTTGCGCTCCTCGGTCGTCTCCTCGGGGCCGTCGTCGGTCCCTGTGTCGGTCCCAGTGACCGGACCCACCTCCTCCAGCGCGGCGGCGAGCCCGGGGGCGGACCCGCTCGTTTCGGAGGATAGACGAGGAAGCACTCCGCCCGCCGCCCGAATCGAGGCGCCCTTGGGCGCGGGCAGCACCGTCCAGTCGAGGTCAGCGCCCTGCGCGCGCTCCGGGCAGATGGTCGAACCCATGCGACGGACTCCCTCTCCTCTTGCTCTTCCCTGCTGTCGTACGACGTACGGAACAACAGCGCTCCCCCGCTCGGCATTCCCGGCGCGGGGACGTGTCCGACAGGGCGTCAGCGCAGGGCGCCGAGCCAGTCGGCGACGCCGTCCACGAGCAGCCCGAGGGCCTCGTCCCGACCGAGGGGGGCGCGCTTGGGCAGGGCGAAGCCGTGGTCCCCGTACGGGACCTCGACGAGGGCGTACGGGCCTTCCGGGTACTCCTCGGGGCGGCCGAAGGGGTCGTTGCCGCCCTGGACCACGAGGGTGGGCAGGCCGGTGCCGAGGAGCTCGTCGGCGCGGGACTTCTCGGGCCTGCCCGGCGGGTGCAGGGGGAAGCTCAGGGCGAGGACGGCCGTCGCGCCGAGCTCGCGTCCGGTGCGGCAGGCGACCCGGGCGCCGGCGCTGCGGCCGCCCGCGACCACGGGGAGGCCGGGCTTCGCGAGGGCGGGCCAGAGGCCGCGCCAGGCCGCGTCGAGGGTCTTCGGGGCGGGCGCGAGCTTCTTGCCGGCGACCCGCCAGGGCTGTTCGACGAGGGCGACGGTCACGCCCCGGGCGGGCAGCGCCCCGGCCAGGGCCCGCAGGTCGCGGGCCTCGATCCCGCCGCCGGCGCCGTGGCCGAGCGCGAGGACGGCCCACGGCTCCGGGCCCGCGTCCGGCTCGTACCAGGTGACGCGGGCGTCGCCGGCGTCGGTGGGGACGGTCTCGCGGCGCGTCGCCCCGTCGGTCGCTTCATCGGTCACGCCCTCATTCTGCCGCGCGGGCGGCGGGGTCAGAAGAGCGTGCCCTCCTCCGGGCCCTCCAGCTCCGTCAGGAGCTCGGGGCCGTTGTTGCGGACGTTGCTGACGGCCGTCGGCACCGGATAGGCCCGCATCAGGCCCTCCGGCGGCGGGGCGAGCAGTCCGCGCAGCTCTTCGAGGTCGCCGTTCTCCGGGGAGAGCCAGGCGTCCCAGCGGTCCTCCGTCAGCATCAGCGGCATCCGGGGGTGGATGTCGGCGAGCGAGCGGGGCCCGTCGGCCGGGGCCACGCCCAGCGGCCCGGTCTCCGCCTCCGTGGTGATCACCGAGCAGGTGACCCACCAGGAGGAGGGGTGGTCGTCGGGAAGGGTCCGGTCGCGCCAGAACTCGTAGAGCCCCGCCATCGCGAAGACCGAGCCGTCCGCCGGGGTCACGAAGTACGGCTGCTTGCGCGGCCGCTTCTTCTTCCCCTCGACCTCCAGGTCCCGCTCCGCCGTCCCGGTCACCCATTCGTAGTAACCGTCGGCGGGAATGATGCAGCGGCGGGAGGCGAAGGCCCGCTTGAAGGAGGGCTTCTCGTGGAGGGTCTCGGAGCGCGCGTTGATCATCCGGGCGGCGCCGTCCGGGGACTTCGACCAGGACGGGACGAGCCCCCACCTCAGGGTGCGCAGCTGGCGAACCGGCTCCTTGGACTCCGCGTCCTTCACGGGACGCTCCAGTACCGCCCAGACCTGTTTGGTGGGGGCCACGTTCCAGTCGGGGGCCAGGGCCTCCTCCGGCTCCCACTGCTCCACCCCGAAGGTCTCCACGAGGTCCTCGGGCCGTCGACTCGATGCAAACCGTCCGCACATACGTGCCAGACTGCCACGATCCCGCCCGCGACCGAGGAGCTTCCGCCGAATGAACGACATCCTCGGCACCCAGCCCGCCCCGGACGAGTGGATCGTCTGGTTCACCGCCGGCTGCGCGCTGGGACTGGTCCTGTTCCGGCGGCTGTGGCTGCCGGCCCGCAACGCGATCACCATCGCCCACGAGGGCGGTCACGGCATCGTCGCCCTGGCCACCGGCCGCCGCCTCGAAGCGATCCGGCTGCACTCGGACACCAGCGGCCTGACCGTGTCCCGGGGCCGCCCGACCGGCCTCGGGATAGTCCTCACCCTGGCCGCCGGCTACCCGGCGGCCCCATTGCTCGGCCTCGGCGGCGCGGCGCTGCTCGGCACCCACCGGACCACGCTGCTGCTGTGGGCCGCGACCGCGCTGCTCCTCGCGCTGCTCGTGATGGTCCGCAACGCGTACGGGATCCTCACCGTCCTGGTGACGGGCGCCGCCTTCCTCCTCGTCTCGCTGTTCACCGGGCCCGACGTGCAGGGGACCTTCGCCTACGGGGCGGTCTGGTTCCTGCTTCTGGGCGGCGTCCGGCCGGCCTTCGAGCTCCAGGCGAAGCGGCGCCGGGGCGGCGCCCCGGACTCGGACGCGGACCAGCTGGCGCGGCTCACCCACGTGCCCGCCGGAGTGTGGCTGATCTTCTTCCACACGGTCTCGGTCTGCTGCCTGATCGGCGGCGGTCGCTGGCTCCTGCGCTTCTGACGCCCCCGTACAGTGAGGGCATGACCGCAGCAGCTTCCCCGCACACCGACCCGTCCACCGACCTCTGGCCCGCTCCGTACGCGCGCGGCGCCGTCGACGCGACCGTCACCGTGCCCGGGTCGAAGTCGGTCACCAACCGCGCCCTGGTGCTCGCCTCGCTCGCCGCCGAGCCCGGCTGGCTGCGCCGCCCGCTGCGCTCCCGGGACACCCTCCTGATGGCCGAGGCGCTCCGTACCCTCGGCGTGCGGATCGACGAGGGCGTGGGCCCCGACGGGTCCGGCGAGGCCTGGCGGATCATCCCCGCGCCTCCGCGCGGCCCCGCGGCCGTCGACGTCGGCAACGCCGGCACGGTCATGCGCTTCCTGCCCCCGGTCGCGGCGCTCGCCGAAGGGCCGGTGCGCTTCGACGGCGACCCCCGCTCCCACGAGCGTCCGCTGCACGGCGTGATCGACGCGCTGCGCGCGCTCGGCGCCCGGATCGAGGACGACGGCCGCGGCGCGCTGCCGATGACCGTGCACGGCACCGGGGGCCTGGACGGCGGCACGGTCGAGATCGACGCCTCCTCGTCCTCCCAGTTCGTCAGCGCCCTGCTGCTCTCCGCGCCCCGCTTCAACCAGGGCGTGGAGGTGCGGCACGTGGGGTCGCGACTGCCCTCGATGCCGCACATCCGGATGACCGTCGACATGCTGCGCGCGGTCGGCGCGCGGGTCGACGAGCCGGAGCACGGCGGCGAGCCGGACGTGTGGCGGGTGGCGCCGTCCGCGCTGCGCGGCCGTGACCTGGTGGTGGAGCCGGACCTGTCGAACGCGCAGCCGTTCCTGGCGGCCGCCCTGGTGACCGGCGGCCGGGTGACGGTCCCGGACTGGCCCGCGCGGACCACCCAGCCCGGTGACGCGCTGCGGGAGATCTTCACCGAGATGGGTGGTTCCTGCGAGCTGACCGAGGCGGGTCTGACCTTCACCGGCACGGGCCGGATCCACGGCATCGACGTGGACCTCGGCGAGGTCGGCGAGCTGACCCCGGGCATCGCGGCGGTCGCGGCCCTCGCCGACTCCCCCTCCACCCTGCGCGGGGTCGCCCACCTGCGGCTGCACGAGACGGACCGGCTCGCGGCGCTCACCAAGGAGATCAACGAGCTGGGCGGGGACGTGACGGAGACCGAGGACGGTCTGCACATCCGCCCGCGCCCGCTGCACGGCGGCGTCTTCCGCACGTACCACGACCACCGGATGGCGACGGCGGGCGCGGTCATCGGCCTGGCGGTCGAGGGCGTGGAGATCGAGGACGTGGCGACGACGGCCAAGACCTTGCCCGACTTCCCGACGATGTGGACCGAAATGCTCGGGGCCTGAGCCATGCGGCGCTACGGCAAGAACACCGACGAGGACGACATCCGCCAGCGGCCCAACCGCAAGGGGACCCGCCCCCGGACCACCATCCGGCCGAAGCACGAGGACGCCGTCGAGGGCATGGTCCTCACCGTCGACCGGGGCCGGCTGACCTGTCTGGTCGGCGACCGGGCCGTGACGGCGATGAAGGCGCGCGAGCTGGGCCGCAAGGCCGCCGTGGTCGGCGACCGGGTCTCGATCGTCGGCGACCTCTCCGGGGAGCGGGACACGCTGGCCCGGATCGTACGGATCGGGGAGCGCACCTCGGTGCTCCGGCGCACGGCCGACGACGACGACCCGTACGAGCGGGTGGTCGTGGCCAACGCCGACCAGCTGGCGATCGTCACCGCCCTCGCCGACCCCGAGCCGCGGCCCCGGCTGATCGACCGCTGTCTGGTCGCCGCGTACGACGGCGGCCTCTCCCCACTGCTCGTGCTCACCAAGTCGGACCTGGCGTCGCCGGACGCGCTCCTGGAGATGTACGGGGCGCTCGGCGTGCCGCACGTGGTGACCACCCGGGACGAGTTCGTCGACGGGGTGGCGGCCGAGCGGGTCCACGAGCACCTCAAGGGCCGGACCACCGCGTTCGTGGGGCACTCCGGCGTCGGCAAGACGACGCTCGTCAACGCCCTGGTGCCGCCGGACCGGCGGCGCACCACCGGTGTCGTGAACGCGGTGACGGGCCGCGGCCGGCACACCACGACCTCGGCGCTCGCCCTGCCGCTGGACGACAAGGAGGGCGGCTGGGTGATCGACACCCCGGGCGTGCGCTCCTTCGGCCTGCACCACGTCGACCCGTCCCGGGTGATCCTCGCCTTCCCCGACCTCGTCCCGGGTACGGAGAACTGCCCGCGCGCGTGCGGCCACGACGAGCCGGACTGCGCCCTCGACGCGTACGTGGCGGAGGGGCACGCCGATCCGGCGCGGCTGGTGTCGCTGCGGCGGCTGCTCTCGACCCGGGAGCGACGCGAGGGCGACTGAGCCTCCCGTGTTCACACCCGTTCGGTACCGGTAAGTGCATAATCGCACCGAGTGCGACGAAGCGGTCACCGACGGCGTGGGAGGCACTGACGATGGCGTGGCTGCTGGTGGTGGTGGCCGGGTTCCTGGAAACGGGTTTCGCGGTCTGCCTCAAGCTCTCGCACGGGTTCACGCGCCTGTGGCCGACGGTCGCCTTCGCCTCCTTCGCCCTGGGCAGCTTCGGCCTCCTCACGCTGGCGCTGCGGAAGCTCGACGTGGGACCGGCGTACGCGGTGTGGACGGGGATCGGCGCGGCCGGGACCGCGATCTACGGCATGGTCTTCCTGGGTGACGTGGTCTCCACCCTCAAGATCGTCTCGATCACCCTGGTGATCGTGGGCGTCATCGGGCTCCAGCTCTCCGGCTCCGCGCACTGACCTCCCGCGCCCCGCGCCCCCGCGGCCGTCCCGTACGGCACCGGGGGCGCGACGACGTGGCTGAGGGCGATCCTGACGGCGAGCTCGCAGGCGGCCGCCCACCCCTCGTCCGCGCAGGCCACGGTGGCCGCCACCAGCTCCCCGGGCGCGGGCGGCCCGGCGTCGGCGCGGCGCTGGGCGGGGACGGTCGCGGGCCGGGCGCCCGGTCTGGCCGGCCGGGGCGCCGGCAGCCGGGCGTCCCAGGCGCCGGTGAGCAGGGCCCGCAGGACCGGCCGGGCGGCGGTCCTGGCCACGATCCACTCGGCGAGGGCGGCGAGGGTCCGGCCGGGCGGCCCCGGCCGGGCGAGCAGCCCCCGGACGCCCTGGAGGTAGGTGTCGGCCTCCCTGCGCACGAGCGCGCGGGCCAGCCCGTCCTTGCTGCCGAACTCGTTGTAGAGGGTCTGCCGGGAGACCCGGGCGGCGGCGGCGAGGTCGGCCATCCGCACGGCGGACCACGGCCGGTGCGTGAGCGCGGCGAGCGCCGCGTCGAGCAGGGCCTCACGGGCAGTCGGCATCGGCGCCTCCCGGGCCGTACGTGTCGGTGCGGGGTGCGGCACGCTCCGTGCGCGTCCCCGCACACAGCGTCGGCAGACGCCCGCGCCCTGTCAAGGAGCCGGGGCGCCGGTGGACGGTTCCTCCGGCCGGGATCACCCGGGGATAGAGTGCCGACCATGGCCGATTACCACGATGACCTGCGCCTCGCCCACGTCCTCGCCGACGCCGCCGACGCGGCCACCATGGACCGCTTCCAGGCGCTCGACCTCAAGGTCGAGACGAAGCCGGACATGACTCCGGTGAGCGAGGCCGACAAGGCGGCGGAGGAGCTGATCCGCGGTCAGCTCCAGCGGGCCAGGCCGCGCGACGCGATCCTGGGCGAGGAGTACGGCGTGGAGGGCTCGGGCCCGCGCCGCTGGGTGATCGACCCGATCGACGGAACGAAGAACTACGTGCGCGGGGTGCCGGTCTGGGCGACCCTGATCGCGCTGATGGAGGCCGGGGAGACCGGCTTCCAGCCGGTGGTGGGCGTGGTGTCGGCCCCGGCGCTGGGCCGCCGCTGGTGGGCGGCGAAGGGCCTCGGGGCGTACACGGGCCGCAGCCTGGCCTCGGCGACCCGGCTCGGGGTCTCGAAGGTCTCCTCCCTGGCGGACGCCTCGTTCGCGTACTCCTCGCTGAGCGGCTGGGAGGAGCGGGGCCGCCTCGACGGCTTCCTGGACCTCACGCGCGCGTGCTGGCGGACGCGGGCGTACGGCGACTTCTGGCCGTACATGATGGTCGCGGAGGGCTCCGTGGACCTCTGCGCGGAGCCGGAGCTGTCGCTGTGGGACATGGCGGCGGTGTCGATCGTGGTCCAGGAGGCCGGCGGCACGTACACGGGCCTGGACGGCCGGCACGGGCCGCACAGCGGCAACGCGGCGGCGTCCAACGGCCTGCTCCACGGCGAACTGCTGAGCTACCTGAACCAGCGCGCACCCGAGGAGAACTGACCGCTCTTCGGGCGCGCGCCTGAGCAGTACCGACCACCCCTCGGGCCGGGCGCCCGAGGAGTACGGACCGCTCCTCGGGGGCGGGCGCCTGAGCAGTACCGACCACCCCTCGGGCCGGGCGCCTGAGCAGTACCGACCACCCCTCGGCGGCGAGCGGCCGAGGAGTACCGGCCCCTCCTCGGCGGCGGGCACGGAGGGAGCCGACCGGCCCCCGCCGGCAGGCGCGAAGAGAGCGGTCGGCCCCCCGGCGGGCACCCTCAAGGGAGCGGGCCGGCCCCACCGGCGGGCGCGCGGAGAAAGTGGGTCGGCCCCACCGGGGCAGGTGCCCTCAAGGGAGCCGGCCGGCCCTCACCGGCAAGCGTCCGGGGAGGGCCGGTCGGCTCCCCCCGGGCCGGTGGTACCCGAGGAGGGCGGCCCGCCTCCCGGCGCCCCGGGAGCGGCCGTCCCTTCGGCACCTCCGGGCGCCCGACGCCCCTTCGGCACCTCCGGGCGCGCAGCGCCCCCCGCGCTCGCGAGGGCGCCTCGCGCGCCCCCTTGTCGGCCTCCTCCCCCGGTGCCACTCTGAGACTCCCCCCACTTGTGAACTTGTGAAAAAGTTCTCGAACCGGAGGTGGTCCCTTCCATGCTCGTCCGCGACGCCATGAGTCCCGTGACCCTCACCATCGGCCCGGCCCACACCCTCCGCCAGGCGGCGAGACTGATGTCGGCGCGTCGCGTCGGCGCCGCCGTCGTCCAGGACGGGGATTCCGGCGGCATCGGCATCCTCACCGAGCGCGACATCCTCGACGCCGTCGGCGCCGACCGGAACCCCGACCACGAGACCGCCGACGCCCACACCACCCGGGACGTCGTCTTCGCCGCCCCCACCTGGACCCTGGCGGAGGCGGCCGAGGCCATGACCCGCGGCGGCTTCCGCCATCTGGTCGTCCTCGACGACCACGGACCGGTCGGCATCGTCTCCGTACGCGACATCGTCCGCTGTTGGATCCCGGTGCACAGCGCCGCCTGAGCACGTACGAGAGGGCCGGCCCCGCCCCGTACGGGGGGGGCCGGCCCTCTCTCCTCGACAGGCCGCCGTCAGCCGCGCAGGGCCTGGACCGCGGTCTCCAGCCGCTCGCCGAAGTCTCCGTCCGCCTTGCGCGTCCCGCCCCGATCCACCTCTCGCGGGTCGCGGCCAGCGTCGAGCTCGATCCTACATTGGACTAATTCCAAGTCAATCATGGTTCCAGAGTCACACTCATTCGGGATCTTGTCACCGACTGTTAGGCTGACCCTCATGAACGACCTGTTGGAACGACTGCGCGGACGTGGCTGGCGCATGACCGCGCAGCGCCGCGTCGTGGCCGAAGTGCTCGACGGGGACCACGTCCACCTGACCGCCGACGAGGTCCACGCGCGCGCCGTGACGCGGCTGCCCGAGATCTCGCGCGCGACCGTCTACAACACGCTGGGCGAGATGGTCACCCTCGGTGAGGTCATCGAGGTGGCCACCGACGGGCGCGCCAAGCGGTACGACCCGAACGCCCACCGTCCGCACCAGCACCTGGTCTGCGGCCGGTGCGGCGCGATCCGCGACGTGCACCCGGGCGGCGACCCGCTGGCGGACCTGCCGGACAGCGAGCGCTTCGGCTTCACGATCTCCGACGTCGAGGTCACGTACCGGGGCATCTGCCCGAGCTGCGCCACGACGGCCTGAACGCGAACGCGAGAAGCCCCCGCTTCGACGGGGGCTTCTTCACGCTCAGGCCCAGCCACGACGACCCGGACACGACGAAGGCCCGGATCCGAGCGAATCGGATCCGGGCCTTCGTTTGCTACTGAGTAGCGGGGACAGGATTTGAACCTGCGACCTCTGGGTTATGAGCCCAGCGAGCTACCGAGCTGCTCCACCCCGCGTCGGTGAACCCAACCTTACGGCTCCTCCGTCACCAGCGCAAATCCGTTAACGCCCGCCGCCTCCGGTCCGGCCGTCACGCCGTGAGCTCCTGGTGCAGCGCCTCGCTCAGCCGGGCCGCCCGCTCGGCGACCTCCGCCGGGCCCAGCTCCACCGCGCGGGCGCACCAGCGGCGCCCCTCGGTGAGCTCGCCCCGGCGCGCCGCGAGCAGCGCGAGCCGGAGCGCGGCGCGGCCGTGGCCGGCCCGGGCGGCCCGGGTCCACCAGAGGGAGGCCTCGCGCTCGCTGCCCTCGCGGGCGAGCAGCAGCCCCAGGTTGAAGGCGCCGTTGCGGCTGCCCGCCTCGGCGGCCTCGCGGTACCAGCGGTCGGCCTCCGCCAGGTCGCCGCGCGCGGCGGCGAGCATCCCGACCCGCACCTGGGCGCGCCGGTGACCCTGCCGGGCGGCCCGCTCGTACCACTCCTCGCACTCGCTCTTCTCCTCGCGGGGCGCGCCGAGCACGGCGGGGCCGGGCTCGGGGCGGCGCGCGTCGAGCACCGAGGCGAGCCGGAAGGCGGCCTCGGCGCTGCCGCCGCCCGCCGCGCACCGCAGGTGCCGCTCGGCGGTCCGCTCGTCGCCGTCGCGCAGGGCGGCGATGCCGACCTGGAGGGCGGCCTCGGTGTGCCCGGCGGCGGCGGCCCGCTCGTACCAGACGAGGGCCGTGCGGTCGTCGTCGCGGCCGGCGTGCAGGATGCCCAGGTTGAAGGCGGCGTCCACGCTGCCGGCCTCGGCGGCCTTGGAGAACCACGGCTCGGCGCCGTTCGCGTCGCCGGCCTGGAGGAGCAGCACGGCGAGCGCGTTGGCGGCCTCGCGGTGGCCCGCGTAGGCGGCCCGCCGGTACCACTGCTCGGCCTGCGGGATGCGGTCCTGGGCGGCGCAGAGCAGCCCGAGGTTGTAGGCGCCGTTGACGTCGCCGGCGTCCATGGCGGCCCGGTACCAGCGCTCGGCGGTCTGCTGCTCGCCCCGGGCCGCGTGCAGGGCTCCCAGGGCGTTGGCGGCGTTGCCGTCGCCGTCCTGGGCGGCCCGCAGCCACCACACGGCGGCGCTCTCCTCGTCGCCCGCGTCGCGGAGCAGGAAGCCGAGCGCGCAGGCGGCCCTGGCCTCGCCCTCCTTGGCGGAGCTGAGGTACCAGCGGCCGGCCTCCTTCAGCTCGCCGCGCTGCTCCAGGATGGCGCCGAGGTGGAGCGCGGCCCGCCGGTGGCCGCGCGCGGCGGCCTGCCGGAACCACTGCTCGGCCTCGGCGAGTTCGCCCACGGGCTCGGCGGCCGGGACCTCCGGCGGGAGGACGCCGGGGGCCGCTCCCGCGGCGCTCCTGACGGCGGCGGGGACCGGGAGGCGGGTGCCGGTGGCGTGCGGGCCGCGGGGGGTCTCGGTGGCGCGCCGCTCCAGGGCCATGGCGAGGCGGTAGGCGGCCTCGCGGTGGCCCTGCTCGGCGGCGGCGCGCAGCCAGCGCTCGGCGCCGACGTCGCCGCGGTGCTCCAGGAGGTCGGCGAGGGCGTACGCGCCGAGGGCGTGGCCCTGCTCGGCGGCCTGGCGCAGCCAGTACTCGGCGGCGGGCTCGTCGCCGCGCTCGCGGTGGTGGCGGCCGAGCGCGTGGGCGGCGGGGGCGGAGCCCGCGACGGCGGCGACCCGCCACCAGCCGGCGGCCTCGTCGGCGTATCCGCGCTGGTGCAGCAGGACGCCCAGGTTGTTGGCGGCGGCCCGGTCCCCCTCGGCGGTGGCGCAGCGCAGGTAGGGCTCGGCGCCGTCGAGGTCGCCGCGGCGCAGCAGCATGGCGCCGAGGGCGCTCATCGAGGCGAGGTCCCCGTGCTCGGCGGCACGGCGGTGCCGGGCCTCGGTCTCGGTCTCGTTCTCGGTGTCGGCATCGGCCTCGGCCGTGGTGCCGAGGACCGTCTCGACGGCCCCCACCGCCTCGATGATCTCGTCCGCGGCGTTCCTGGCATGCCGCTGCACAAACCGCCCTGTCTCCAACAGAGTTGCCCTGTCCCCCATAAATACCATCGTCGCACCACCCGCCACCCGAGCACACCTGGTAAACCGCAGCCAGTGAGGTCACTCAGCGTTTTGTCGACATGCCCACAGAGAGACAAGTCAAACACGACTCACGCCAACTCGCCCCTTCCCTACCGCTCTTCGGTACCCCCTGGCACGTCGACACACGACGAGGGCCCGGATCCTTATGGATCCGGGCCCTCGTTTGCCACAGAGTAGCGGGGACAGGATTTGAACCTGCGACCTCTGGGTTATGAGCCCAGCGAGCTACCGAGCTGCTCCACCCCGCGTCGGTGACGTAACAGTATCACGGCGCGGAGGTGGAAAACCTCAGGTCAGCCGCCTGCTCCCGGTGACTTGAGCCTCGCCCCGGCGTCGGCGGCCTTCTGGAGGGCCGCCTGCAGGTCCTCCTGCGCCTTGCCGTACGCGGTCCAGTCGCCCTTCTGCAGGGCGGCCTCGCCCGCGTCGTACGCCTTCTGGGCGTCGGCGATCGCCTGCTTCAGCGCGGCGTCGTTCGACGCCGGCGGCGGAGGCGTGGTGCCCGGCTCCTCCGGCGTCGGCTGCGTCGGCGCCTCCACCCCGAAGACCGCGTTGAGCGCCTTGGTGAGGTTGTCCTCGAACACCGTGGTGTCCTTGGTCGTGTCACCCGCGGGCTGGTCCGCGTCCACGTACGACACCGCGACCTTCTTCAGGAGCGGGTACAGCGCGTTCCGTCCCTGGGCGTACACCGGTTCCACGTACAGGAACCCGCCGTCCAGCGGCACGGTCAGCAGGTTGCCGTACTGGATGTCGGAGTCGGCGCCCTTGAGGTCCCGGACGAACTGGGCCACGGACGGCAGGCCGTTGAGCTTGCTCTGCACCTGGGCCGGGCCCGGCACGTCCTGGGTGACCCGCAGCAGTCTCAGCCGGCCGTACTCCTTGCTGGTGGCGTCGGCGTCGACCGCCATGAAGCCGCCCAGGTTGGGCCGCCCGTTCGGCGTGAACGTCGTCGTCAGCGAGAAGCGCTGCGCCGCGTCCCCGGGCATCTTCATGCTCAGGTAGTACGGCGGGACCGCGTTGCCGTCCTTGTTGGTCGGGTCGTCCGGCACCTGCCAGGCGTCCGAGCCGCTGTAGAACTGCGCCGGGTCGGTGACGTGGTAGCGGGTCAGCAGCTCGCGCTGGACCTTGAACATGTCCTGCGGGTAGCGCAGGTGCTCCAGGAGGTCGCCCTTGATCTCGGACTTCGGCTGGACCGTGTCCGGGAACGCCTTCATCCAGGTCTTGAGGACCGGGTCCTGGGCGTCCCACTGGTACAGCTTCACCGTGCCGTCGAAGGCGTCGACGGTCGCCTTCACCGAGTTGCGGATGTAGTTGACCTGGTTCTGCTGGGCGACGACCGTGCGCTGCTGGTTGCCGACGGTCAGCGAGTCGGCCGTGGTGTCGCCGAGCGTGGTGCGCGAGGCGTACGGGTAGCCGTTGGTCGTCGTGTACGCGTCGACGATCCACTGGATCCGGCCGCCGACGACCGCCGGGTAGGCGTCGCCGTCGATGGTCAGCCAGGGCGCGACCGCCTCGACGCGCTGCTTGGGCGTGCGGTTGTAGAGGATCCGCGAGCCGTCGCCGATGGCTCCCGAGTAGAGGATCTGCGGCTCGCTGAAGGCCACCGCGTACGCGGCGCGGTTGAAGGCGCTGGAGAGGCTGACGCCGCTCTTCTCCTTGTAGCTGGTGGTCTTCTCGCCGTTGTCCTCGTAGTCGAGCTCCCGCTGGGGGCCGCCCACGATCGAGTACTGGTCGGTCTTCTCGCCGTAGTAGATCCGCTGCTCGTACTTCGGGAGCTGGCCCGTGGTCGGCAGGCCGGACTCGGTGAAGACCGGGGAGCCGTTGGCGTCGGTCTGCGTGCCCGAGGCCATGATCGCGCCGTAGCCGTGGGTGTAGGTGAAGTGGTCGTTGATCCAGTTCCGCTTCGGGATGCCCCGGATGTTCAGCTCGCGGAGACCGATGACGGTGTCCTTGCCCTGGTAGCGGTCCACGTCCAGGGTGGTCGGGAACTGGTAGTACTTCCGCTTCTGCTCCAGCTGCTGGAACGTGGGCGAGACGATGTTCGGGTCGAGGACGCGGTAGCTGGCCGCCGTGTCGGCGTCCGTCCGCAGCTTGCCCTTGTCCTTGACCGTCGACTTGCCCGAGTAGTTCTCGGGCTTCGTCCCGTCGATCGCGTACGCCTTGCGGGTCGCGTCGATGTTCTTCTGGATGTACGGCGCTTCCTTGGCCTGCTCGTTCGGCTGGACCTGGAACTTCTGCACGATGGCCGGGTACAGGCCGCCGATCAGGACCGCGGACAGCACCATCAGGCCGAAGCCGATCACCGGCAGCTGCCAGGTGCGGCGCCAGAGCGTCGCGAAGAACAGCACGGCGCAGATCGCGGCGATGCAGAAGAGGATGGTCTTCGCCGGCAGGTACGCGTTGGCGTCGACGTAGCGCAGGCCCGTCCAGTTGCCGGTTGCCTTGAAGTCGCTGGACTTCACGGCCAGGCCGTACCGGTCGAGCCAGTACGCCACGGCCTTCAGCGACACGAAGACGCCGAGCAGCACCGACAGGTGGCCCGTGGCGGCGGCGGTGGCGCGCGCGCCCGGGCTGGTGACCCGCAGTCCGCCGTACAGGTAGTGCGTGAGCGCGGCGGCGATCAGCGACAGGACGGCGGCGGCGAAGCCGAACGCGAGGAGGAAGCGGTACCAGGGCAGGTCGAAGGCGTAGAACGACACGTCGAGCCCGAACTGCGGGTCCTTCTGGCCGAACTTCACGCCGTTGACCCACATCAGCCAGGTGCGCCACTGGCCGGAGGCGGAGGCGCCGGCGATCAGGGCCACCAGGGCCGTGACCGCGAGCAGCACCCACTTCTTGAAGGGGGCGAGGCCCATCCGGTACCGGTCGAGGCTCTGCTGCTCCAGCGACATCGCGCTGAGCGGCGGCCGCAGCCGGTGCGCCAGCCAGATGTTGAAGCCGACGGCGAGCCCCATCAGGAGGCCGAAGACCGCGAAGAGGCCGATCTTGGTCCACAGGGTGGTGGTGAACACGGACGAGTACTCGACCGAGCGGTACCAGAGCCAGTCCGTCCAGAACCCGGCGAACATCACGAACGCCATGGCCAGGACGGCCAGCACCCCGAGTGTCATGAGCAGGGTACGGGCCCGCCGGGACGGCCGGCCGACTCTCATCCTTGGCCCTGACGGGCCTCCGCCGCGGTCCGGCATCTGGAAAGCCAACGTACGCCCCTCGGTGTTGATGCGTCTCGGTGTCGATGTGTCGATGCGTGCTGATGGGTCTGAAAGCAGGCCCCGCGATCGTAGGGCCCCACTGATGCAACTTACCGAGGCTTTACCTAGTTCCCGGCTTCGGGGAAAGAGGAGGCAGGATATTGGTCATGTCCAACGTTTCCCCCTCCGGCCCGGCGATGGCCGCGAGCCCCCTCACCCGCACGGTGCTCGAGATCGACGAGTACGCGTCGGGCCTCGGCTGGGACCAGCCCGCCCGCCTGTTCGCCCTGGTCGACACCGCCCGGCTGCGCGCCCGGGAGCCCAGGCTCGCCTCCCAGCTCGGCCTGGGCGACGACACCGCCTCCTACACCCCGATCGAGCAGGACAAGCTGCCGCGCGGGAAGCCCCTCGACGAGTTCCTCGGCACGATCGCCTGGCCCGACGCCGTCGCCGGCTGCGCCATGACGGTGGAGCGGCTCATGCTGCCCCCGTCGGCGGAGGCCCAGGTCCCGCAGGGGCTGAGCGAGAAGCAGCTCGCCAAGTGGGTGGCCGGGCACCCGGACCGCCAGGAGGTCCGGATGACCGTGGCGGTGCTGCGGAGCGGGGCGCGCGAGGCGGCGATCCGGCTGCGCGAGAAGGACTCGGCGACCGAGGTGCTGACGGGTCCGGACCTGGTGCCGGGGCTCGCCGAGGCCCTCGCGGCCACCTTCGAGGGCTGAGGGCCGTACGTACGGAAGAGGGCGGCGCCCCGGTCGGGGTGCCGCCCTCTCGTGCCCGTGCGGGGCCGGTCAGCCCTTCGCGCAGCTCGGCAGGGACGCCGTGTCGCCCTTGCGGAGCTTCTCCAGGGACTTCGTGGCGTCGTCGATGGTGTCCACCTTGACGAGGGTGAGGCCGTCGGGGACGTCGGAGGCGGCCGCGGCGCAGTTGTCGGCCGGGGTGAGGAAGTACTCGGCGCCCGCGTCGCGCGCGCCGACCAGCTTCATCTCGATGCCGCCGATCGGGCCGACCTCGCCCTTGTCGTCGATGGTGCCGGTGCCGGCGATGAACCGGCCGCCGGTGAGGCTGTCCGGGGTGAGCTTGTCGATGATCCCGAGCGCGAACATCAGTCCGGCGCTGGGGCCGCCGACGTCGGCCAGCTTGATGTCGATCGTGAACGGGAAGACGTGGTCGGTGCCGGCCTGGATGCCGACGACGGCCCGGTCGCCCTCCTCGGAGGTGGTGGTCGTGATGACCACCTTCCGGGTCGCGGTCGGCTCCTTGCCCGCCTTCTCGGCGGCGGCCGCCTCCTTGGCGGGCACGATCGTGAACTCGACCTTCTGGCCGGGCTTCCGCTTGACCACCTGCGCGGCGACGCCGCTCTGCTCGGTGATCGCCACGCCGTCGACGGCCTTGATGACGTCCCCGGCGTGCAGCTTGCCCTCGGCCGGGGCGCCCTTGACCACCGTGGCGACGACGACCCGGGAGACCACCGGGACGCCCAGCTCGCCGAGGGCCGCCACCTTGGCGCTCTCCTGGGACTGGCTGAACTCCTCGGCGTTCTCCTGGCTCGACTGCTCCTCGGTCTTGCCGTCCGGGTAGAGCGTGTCGTGCGGCACCACCACGTTGTCGTGGGCGAGCCACCCGTAGACGGCCTCGACGGCGTTCATCCGGTAGTCCGCTCCGGTGACGCGGACCGTCGTCATGTTGAGGTGGCCGTCGGTCGGGTACGTCTTGCGTCCGGAGATCTGCAGGACGGGCTCCCCCCTGGCGTCGCCGAGGGTGTTGACCGTCGGTCCGGGGCTCATCTCCGCGTACGGCACCGGGATCAGAACGCCCGCGATGAGCAGGCAGATCAGGACCAGGGTGGAGGCGAGCATCGTCGCGGTGCGGCGTGGCATGGAACGACAGTACGGGACTCGCCTGTGGGTGCACCCCCGGGGCGGGTCCGTACGGGGCGGCCCGCGTCAGCCGGAGGAAGAGGAGGTGACGGCGGTGGCGGCGGTGGCGGCCGCGGCCGGTTCGCGCTCGGGGCGGGCGGAGTCCTCGCGCTCGGGGCGGACGGAATCGGAGGGCGTGGGGTGGGCGCGTTCCATCGCGTCCCGGAAGCGGGCGTAGCCGGCGAGCTCGGCCACGTCGCCTATGGTCTTGTTCCTCGAAGCCCAGCTTCCCCATATCGCCGCGCCGACGACTGCGAAAAGCGGAATCAGCAACCAGGCCAGCGCTGCCATCCCGACCTCCCATCCCCAGTGAGTTGATCAGCAGACTGTTTCATCCGTGTCGTCAACGCTCGCGCGCGGGGGTCGGTTACGCAAATCGGGCGTTCGGCTACGCCCCGTCGGCGCGTCGCCTTGCTTCCCGGTCCTCCCTAGCAGGCACCCACCCATTCCTCGGTTCCGTCCGAGAAGGTCTGGTGCTTCCAAATGGGTACTTCGTGCTTGAGGTCGTCGATCAGCCTACGGCAGGCCTCGAAGGCCTCGGCGCGGTGGGGGCAGGAGACGGCCACGACGACCGCGATGTCGCCGACCCGCAGGTCGCCGACGCGGTGGACGGCGGCCAGGGCGCGGACCGGGTGGTTCGCCACGACCTTCTCGGCGACGCGGCGCAGCTCCGCCCCGGCCGTGGGGTGGCAGGAGTAGCCCAGCGCGTCGACGTCCGCGCCGCCGTCGTGGTTGCGCACGGTGCCGACGAAGAGGGTGGTGCCGCCGGAGGCGTCGTCCCCGACGGCCCGGAAGACCTCGTCGACGGAGAGGGGGGTCTCCCGGATCGCGAGGAGCTTGATGGGGTCGGCCGAGGCCTGCTCGCCGGGGTGGTCAAACGTCAGTGCCATGAGCCCATCGTGCCGTACGCCGCCGACAACCGGGTAGAGCGGTTTCGACCGGTGCTCGGGACCCTCCGTAGGAGGGTCCTACAGTCCGCCGGAAGGCCGTCTCCGGGACGCGGACGGTCGCCGGAAGGCCGTCTCCCGGACGCGGACGGTCCGCCGGAGGACCGGCTCTCCCGGACGCGGACGGTTCGCCGGAGGACCGGCTCCCGGACGCGGGTCAGATCCCGCGTCGCTTCCGCATCTGCCGGACGAGCGCCGCCGTGCCGAGCAGGGCCACCGTCGCTCCGGCCGCTCCGGCCGCCGTCGCGTCCTTGCGGCCCAGGCGGCGGCCCGCGACCGTGTGGCGGCCCTCGACCTCCTCCAGGAGCGCGGCGAGGACCTCCTCGTTCGTCCACTTCGGCCGCCAGCCGGCGTCGTGCAGGCGTCCGACGCTCACCACCCAGGGGTGCATGGTGTACGCGAGGTCGCCCGCGGGGGACGGGGTGAGGCCGATCCGGTGGAGGCGGGCCGCCGTGCCGAGGGCGACGGCGGAGGGCAGCTCCATGCGCCGGATCCCGGAGAGCTCCTCGACCTCCTCCTGCTCCAGCCAGCCCTCGCAGCCGACCGCGAACTCCCCGTCGACCTTCTCCAGGGCCGCGTACTCCAGGGCGCTCACCAGGTCCTCGACGTGGCAGAACTGCCAGGTGGGCCGGGAGCCGGCGACGACGAGCAGCCGGGGCGACTCGAAGTAGCGGGTCAGCGCCGTGTCCGTACCGCCGACGAGGACGGCCGGGCGGACCACGGTGACGTGGAGGCCGGGGTGGGCGCGGGGCGCCCGGCGGCCCAGGCGCTCGATCTCCAGCATGTCGCCGACGCCGGTGGCCTCCGCCGTGGCCTTCAGCTCGGCGTCCTCGGAGAGCGGGACGTCGTTGTCGGGCAGGGCGCCGTAGACCATCGCGGAGGTGCAGAGCACCACCCGGTGGACCCCGGCGGCCGCGGCGGCGGTCAGGACGGTCTGCGTGCCGCGCACGTTGTAGGCCGTCCGGGCCGCGGGGTCGGTCTCCAGGTCGAGGTCGACGGCGAGGTGCACGACGACGTCGGCGCCGCGCAGCTTCTCCGCGATGGCCGGGTCGCGCACGTCGAGGACGTGCCACTGCGCCTCGGGGACCTCGCCCCGGCGCTCGTCGATGGCGACGACCCGCTTGACCTCGTCGGAGGCGGCGAGGCGCCTGGTCAGCAGGTCGCCGACGCCGGAGGCGGCGCCGGTGACCGCGACGACGGGCCCGCGCGCGGTGGACCGGGTCGAGTGGTTTCGCGTTCCGCGAACCTGTGGATCTGGGGAACTCACCGGGCGTCTCCAGCGGTTGTCTTCAGTACGTGCGCCGCACGGCGTACGTACCAGGTGGCGTCCATCCTGCCGCAGGCAGTGCCCCGGCGGAGCACCGAGCCCGTTTCCGGCCCGGATGTCTACGCTGGTGGTGTGCGGAGCCTGTCGTGGGCAGGCTCTGGTCGGGCAGTCGCCGTCGGCAGGAGGCCGGCGGCCCTACGAGCCGAGGAAACCTGTGAGTGACACCCCATTCGGATTCGGCCTTCCGCCGGAGGAGCCGGAGGACGGCGACGAGGGCAAGAAGAAGGACCCCGCCGGAGGTGGCCAGGGGTCCGGTGGCCAGGGCGGCAACCCGTTCGGGGCGAACCCGTTCGGCTTCGGCGCACTGCCGGGCATGGGCGGACCGGGCGGCGCGGACAACCCGTTCGCGGCGATGTTCGGCTCGCTGAACCCCAACGATCTGGGCGCGGCCTTCCAGCAGCTCGGGCAGATGCTGAGCTACGAGGGCGGTCCCGTGAACTGGGACATGGCCAAGCAGATCGCGCGCCAGGTGGTGGCCCAGGGCACCCCCGACGGCACCAAGGACGCCAGCGTGGGCCCGGCCGAGAAGTCGGCGGTCCAGGAGGCCCTGCGCCTGGCCGACCTCTGGCTGGACCAGGTGACCTCGCTGCCCTCCGGGGCGAACGTCGCCGTGGCGTGGAGCCGCGCGGAGTGGGTCGAGGCGACGCTGCCGGCGTGGCAGCAGCTCGTGGACCCGGTCGCCGAGCGGGTCGGCACGGCCATGGGCGACGTGCTGCCGGAGGAGATGCAGGCCATGGCGGGCCCGCTGATCGGCATGATGCGGTCCATGGGCGGCGCCATGTTCGGCCAGCAGATCGGGCAGGCCGTGGGCGCGCTCGCGGGCGAGGTCGTCGGCTCGACCGACGTCGGCCTGCCGCTGGGCCCGGCCGGGCGCGTCGCGCTGCTGCCGCTGAACGTCGAGGCCTTCGGCAAGGACCTGGGCGTGCCCTCGGACGAGGTGCGGCTGTACCTGGCCCTGCGCGAGGCGGCCCACCAGCGCCTCTTCGCGCACGTGCCGTGGCTGCGGGCGCACCTGTTCGGCGCGGTCGAGGGGTACGCGCGCGGGATCAAGGTCGACACCTCGAAGCTGGAGGAGGCGGTGGGCCAGCTCGACCCGACGCATCCCGAGCAGCTTCAGGAGGCGCTCCAGCAGGGCATGTTCCAGCCGGAGGACACCCCGGAGCAGAAGGCGGCCCTGGCCCGTCTGGAGACGGCGCTCGCGCTGGTCGAGGGCTGGGTGGACGCGGTGGTCCACGAGGCCGCGAAGTCCCGGCTGACCTCGGCGGACGCGCTGCGCGAGACGCTGCGCCGGCGCCGGGCCTCGGGGGGTCCCGCCGAGCAGACCTTCGCGACCCTGATCGGTCTGGAGCTGCGGCCCCGGCGGCTGCGGGACGCGGCGCGCCTGTGGGCCTCGCTCACCGACGCGCGCGGGGTCGACGGCCGGGACGGCCTGTGGGAGCACCCGGACATGCTGCCGACGGCGACCGACCTGGACGACCCGGACGGCTTCGTGCACCGCGAGCACCCGGACTTCTCCGAGCTGGACAAGATGCTGGGCGAGGCGGCGAAGGGCGGCTCCCCGAGGGGCGACGGCCCGGAGGACGGCTCCCCGGAGGACGGCGACGGGAACGGGACCGGCGGGAACGGGACCGGCGGCGGGGACGGCAAGGAGTGACCCTGCACGACGACGCGGTCCTCGTGCTCAAGGAGTACGGGGGCCAGGAGGAGCTGCGGCAGGTCTACCTGGACCACCTGGACGCGCACCCGGACGGCATGTACAAGCCCTGCTCGGCCGGTCACCTGACGTCCAGCGCGCTGGTGGTCGACCCTTCGCGGGGCCGGGTGCTGCTGACCCTGCACAAGAAGCTGGGCATGTGGCTCCAGCTGGGCGGCCACTGCGAGCCGGGGGACACGACGGTCGAGGCCGCCGCGCTGCGGGAGGCGACGGAGGAGTCCGGGATCCCCGGGCTCGCCCTGCTGCCGGGCGGCCCGGTGCGGCTCGACCGGCACCCGATCCCGGCGCCCTGCCACTGGCACCTGGACGTGCAGTACGCGGCCCTGGCGCCGTCGGACGCGGTGGAGCGGATCAGCGAGGAGTCGCTGGACCTGCGCTGGTTCGCGTACGAGGACGTGGCGGGCGTGGCGGACACGTCGGTGGTCCGTCTCCTGGAGGGCACGCTGGCCCGGCTGTGAGGACGGCGGAAGGGGGGCGGTCGCCGATCGGCGACCGCCCCCCTTCCCGTACCCCCGGGCGGGCCCTAGTTCCAGGCGTTGTTCTGGTTCTGGCCGTGGGCGCCGTGCTGTCCGGCCCCGTACTGGGCGGCGATGCCCTGGCCGATGGCCGCGTGCTGCGGGGGCATGACCTCGCTGGGCTGGACGAGGGCGAAGCCCTGTCCGAGGAAGCTGAGCTCCCAGCCCTCTCCGGTGTCGCCGCGCCGGCGGCGGACGCTGGAGTTGTGCGTCTGCGCCTGCATCTGGACCCGGAGGCCGGTGGACCAGGCGACGATCGCGTCCGCGTCGACGCTGACGTACTTGTCGGGCGTGACCTGCATCATCAGCGGCTGTCCCGAGGTCATCAGGGCGACCTTGCCGCGGCCGGAGACGTTGAGCTGGTACTTGCCGGAGCCGGAGACGCCGTACTGGCTGTCGACGGCGATGACCTCGGTGTGGAGGGTCGAGTCGAGCGCCAGGACGTAGGCGCTGTCGACGGTGAGGCCCTCCTGCTCGACCTCCACGACGTGGACGTACTGGGCGAGGTTGGCGAAGTAGACCGTGCCCTGCCCGGAGCAGCGCATCAGGTCGAGGCCCTCACCGGTGCGGGCGCGGGCCCGGCGCTGGTTCGCGGTCTGGTACTCGCCGTCGAAGTCGACGAGGCCCTGGTAGGCGACCATGGCGCCCTTGCGGGCGAGGACGTCGTCCTGTCCGGTCAGGCTGACCCGCAGGAGCTGCGGGTTCTGGACGACGTACCGCTCCTGGCTCTGCTGCTCGGCGTGGTTGAAAAGCGGGCTCTGCATGGTGTGTTCTCGCTCCCCCTCAGCCCCGGACCCGCAGGCGGTCCGTGCTGTCCTCGCTCGGCTGTACGACGACGATGCCTTGGCCCGAGAAGGCCATTTGGTAGGCCTCGCCGCTGCCCCGTCCGATGAGGGAGGAGGCCTTGAAGCTGCGCTTGCCCTTGACCTTGAGCGCGGGCGACCAGGCGACGAGCGCGTCGGGGTCGACGTACGTCTCGTCCTCGCCGCGGCCGCAGTCGACGACGATCGGGGTGCCGCGCGAGGTGAGCGCGACCCAGCCGGTGCCGGCGATCGTCACGTTGAACAGGCCCTGTCCGGCGAACTTGGCGAGGCCCTTGACCCGCTCGACGCCCCACTGGAGGTGCGCGTCGAAGGCGAGGAGGTTGGTGCCGTTGACCGACAGGGAGTCGTTGTTCAGGTTGATCACGACGACGTCGGCGCCGTAGTCGGCGAGGTAGAGCAGTCCGTCGCCGGAGCACTTCATGATCGGCGCGCCCTCGCCCGTGGCCCACTGCTGGGCGTACTGCCGGACGGCGGGCGGGTTGGGCTCGTAGGTGATGAAGCCCTCGTAGGCGACCATCGAGCCCGACCGGGCGTAGAGGTCCTGGCCGCTCGCCATGGCGACCTTGAGCATGGCGCTGCCGTGGTTCTCCATCCGGGCCGCGACGGGGGTCGGGGCATAGCCCGCGAGTTGCTGGTTCATGGCTTCGGGCTCCCTCAGACCTCGTAGGGCTGGACGACGATGAAGTTGCCGGGGGCGCCCCGGAACTGCAGGTTCACGGTCTCCCCGCTGTGGCCCGGGTAGGCGTTGCGGCGCAGGCGGACCTGGCTGGAGAGGACGACCTGGGAGGCCGACGACCAGGCGACGACGGCGTTGCAGTCGGCGAAGGTCGTGGGCGTGACCGGGAGGACCACGGGGATGCCCCGGGTCTTCACGACGACCGTTCCGCTGCCCTGGAACTGCATGGTGAAGAGGGCGCCGCCGGGGATGCCGTGGCCCTCGATGCGGCGGATCTCGTACTGGAGGGTCTCGTCGAACGCGAGGACGTTCTCGGCGGAGACGCAGATGCCGTCGCCCTGGAGCTCGATCGGGTGCAGCTGGGCGCCCTCCTCGGCGAGGAAGACCTGGCCGCGGCCGGTGCAGCGCATCAGCTGCATCTCCTGGCCGGTGGCGTTGCCGACGATCCGGCCGGCGAAGCCCGCGCCCTTGTAGCCGAAGTCGACCTTGCCCTGGTACATGACCATGGAGCCCTGCCGGGCCAGGACGGGCGTGCCGCCCATGGCGAGGTCGACCCGCATGAGCTGCTGGTTCTGCGGGGTCCAGCGGGAGCCGGTGGCGGTCTCCTTGTACGGCGCGAGCGCGGCGGCGAGGCCCGCGCTGGCGGCGGGGGCGCCCTGGGGCACGCCCGCGTGCTGCTGCCCGTACCCGGGCGGCTGCTGCCCGTAGGGGGGCGGCGCCTGCCCGTAGGGGGGCTGCTGGCCGTACGGCTGCTGGTGGCCGTGGGGCGGGGTCTGCGGCGGCTGGCCGTGACCGGGGTACTGGCCCGGGGGCTGGCCGGGGACCTGGCCGTACGGGGGCGGCGTCTGCCCGTACGGGGCGGGCGCCGGGGCCGGCG
>NZ_LGEG01000239.1 GCF_001280125.1 Streptomyces sp. NRRL F-6492 | reverse complement strand
CGGGGACGGCGGGGGCGGCTCTGACGGCTGAGCGGGGGCCGGGAGGCGCAGGCCCGGGAAAGGGGGGCCGGGGAGCGAGGGGCCGGGAAGCGGGACCCGGGGGGCCTACTCCGCCCAATGCAGTTGCCTTAGAGCTGCGGGGATCGGTGCCCCGTCTGTGACGGAGTGGGGCGCGGGCCGGCGGGTCAGGCACACTCCGTACCATCCATAGGTGATCAACCCGCTCTTCCACACACCCAGACGCCGCTTCATCACCCTGGCCATACTGGCTGCCGTTGTCGCCTTCGGGTGGTACGCCGTTCAGCCGGTCTATCCGCGATGCACGATCCACTCAGCGGTCGGCTCGGGGGGCCTCGTGCCCGCTGTCACCTCGGCGGAAGAGATGGAAGCCGTAGCCAGGCAGGCCTACGAGGATGCCTTGGCCGGCGGCGCGTGCGGACCATCACACGCCCGATTCCGAGACTGGATTGGCTGACCTGAGCCCGCGGCCCCGACGCGCTGCGGCCCTTGGCGCCGTCGTGGGGGCCTCTCGGGCTACCAGAGGCCGCCACTGCCCTCACCCGGGCCCGAGCCGAGGGGCCGATCGTCATTCTCGGTCCCTCGTCACCTAATCCGTAGGCGGTGACGGGGCTTGGGTTCCCCTGAGTACCGGTCTTCCGGCTCGGTGGTTGTTCCTCGGCTTCGTGGTCTGGTTGTGGGCCCAGCGGCCGGGCTGGACCGTGTCTCGTCTGGCCCGGGTCCTCAGGACGGGCCAGCGGTTCGGCTTCTTGATCGCGCGTGGGCACTCGCGGTTGCGTCGGGCGGGAAGAAGACGTGCATGTGCCTCCCGTCCGGCCTCGGTGAAGGAGCGGGTGAGATTGGTGACGCTCGCTCCGAGCTGGGACGGGATGCTGCGGCGGACGATGCGGACGCACTTCAAGTAGGAGACACGGTCGGTGTCCACGGCCGGACGGGCAAGGGCGGCCGTGTGGGCGAACTGGCGGATCGCGTGGTGGACGGCGAGGTAGGCCCACAGTTCCTGCCGGAAGCCCTCCGGTGTCCGCGACCTGATCGGGCCGCCTGGCCCGAGGTGGTTCTTGATCTCGTCGAAGGCGAGCTTGATCTCCCAGCGCTCCCGGTAAAGCGCGACCAGCTCGGCGGCCGGGTACTGCTCGGGGTCCAGCAGCGTCGTGCCCAGGTAGGCGACCTTGTCGCCCTTGACGAAGGTGATGACCCGGTAGACCACGTGCTTGGGCAGCGTTCGGCCCTCTCGCGCAGCTCGGAGCCGGACTTCCTTGCCCGGTCGCGCCATCGACAGGTACGAACCGTCCGGAAGTTCCTCCTGGAGGGTGCCGAGGTGGTTGGACTGGAGCCTGACCAGCAGATCCGCGCCCGCCGCGGTGAAGGCGTGAGCGAACTCGACCGACCAGAAGCCGCGGTCGGCGATCACCAGGTCGCCGGGGCCGGTGGAGCCGGCCAGCGGGTAGACGAGGCTGCGCTCGCCGTCGCGGTAGCCGCCGAGGCGAGCGTCGAGGACTCCGTGTGTTCCGATCTCGGCGAGAACCACCGCTCTGACCTGGGGGAATCCGAAGGGGACGCCGCCGGTGGTGGAGGGGCCGTCGAAGGTGTCGCCGTTGCTCGTGGAATCCGGAAGATCGAACTGGGTGCCGTCCAGGGCCAGGAGCCGCAGCCCTCGCCACCACGCGCCGGGCGTGTCCGCGGTGGCGAGCGGACCGGCGATCTGCCGGAACACGGTCTCCAGCACGTCTTCCCCGGGCCGGGCGCGAGCCCGGCACAGCGACGACCGGTTCACCCGAGCGAGGGCCCGGCTGCTCGGGATGCCGCTGGTCAGCACCCGCAGGACTTCCTCGTACGACTCCCGGGCGAAGAGGCACAGTGCCAGGACGAAGTACACGACCAGCCGGGCCGGCAGAAGTCGGCGGCGCCGTTCGGCCCGGTCGTGCTTGGCTATCGCCGTGTCGACCAGCTCGGCCGTGCACATCTTCGTCAGGATCCCGATCCGCACCCGCCGGCCCGCGTCCCACCCGTCACACGCGGGGCAACGATCCCCCCGGCTCAAAGGCAACTGCATTGGCCTACTCCGCCCCCTCCCCCGTGGCCTTGAGGGCGAGCCACAGCTCCATCCGTACGTCCGGATCGTCCAGGGAGCGGCCCAGGATCTCCTCCACCCGGCGCATCCGGTAGCGCAGGGTGTGCCGGTGGACGCCCAGGTCGGCCGCCGCCGCGTCCCACTGGCCGTGCCGGGAGAGCCAGGCGCGCAGGGAGGCCACGAGGTCGCCGCGGCCGGTGGCGTCGTGGTCGCGCAGGGCCCGGAGCATCCCGTCGGCGAAGGCGCGGACGGCGTCGTCGGCGAGGAGCGGCAGGACCGAGCCCGCCGCCAGGTCCTCGTGCTCGACGAGCGCCCTGCCCCGGCGGCGGGCGACCGAGAGCGCCTGCTCGGCCTGCTTGTACGCCGCGGCGGCCGCGATCGGGCCCGCCGGGGCGGAGAGGCCGACGACGACGCCGGCCTCCTCGGCCTCGCGTTCCGCGTAGCCCTCGCAGGCGGTGACGACCGCGCCGCCGTCGCGGGCGAGGACGACGAGCCGCTGCTCGCCCTCGGGGACGGCGAGGACCGCCTCGCCCGCGCGGGCGGCGGCGGCCTCCAGGGCCTCGGCGAGGACGGGGAGGGGCGGTTCGGCGGCCGGTTCGCCGCCGGCGGGTTCGGCCACGAGGAGCCGGAAGGGGGCGTCGAGCAGCCCGCCGTACACGTCGCCGGCCACCGCGCGCGCGTGGTCCGGCTGTCCGGCGAGCATCATGCGCAGGACGGCGGCGCCGAGGCGCTGCTCGGCGGCCTGGAGGGAACGGGAGCGTTCCGTGGTGAGGGTGAGCAGGGCGATGGCCGAGTGGACGGCGTAGCGCTCGCCGGTGCCGAGGGGGGCGCCGGTGCCGACGGCGAGGGCGCCCCGGACGCGGCGGCCGGTGCCGAGCGACTGGAGCTCGACGCGGTCGTCCGTGCCGCCGACGACGGCGCTGGCGGGGGCGGGGCGTTCGCGCAGCCGCTCCACGTCGGGGGTGAGCCGGGCGGCCCGGCGGGCCGCCCACTCGGGGGAGACGGCGACGGGCTTGCCGGAGGTGTCGTAGAGGGCGGCCCAGCCGTCGACGTGGGCGGCGAGCCGGGCGACGACGGCGTCGGGGCCCTCGGCGAGCGCGGCCCGGGTCAGCTCGCGCTGTACCTCGAAGCCGGCGGTGACGGCGCGGTACTGGTCGGCGGAGATGGCGGCCGAGACGGCCTTGCTGATGGCGAGGAACGGGGTCCTTCGCGGCACTTCGAGCAGCGGCAGGCGCTCCTCGCGGGCCGCTTCGAGCAGCGCCGCCGGGATCTCCTCGTAGTTCACCCCCACGGCGAACCCGAGCCCGACGACCCCGGCCCCGAGCAGCCGCCGCACGTAGCGGCACATCGCCTCCAGGTCCTCCGCGTCGAGGGTGAGGGCCGTGGTGAGCAGCAGCTCGCCCCCCTCCATGTACGGAACGGGATCGGCGAGCTCACTGACGTGCGCCCACCGGACGGGGGTGTCGAGACGGTCCTCCCCGGCGCGGACGACGAGCTTGAGGGCGGAGTGCTGCACGAGCGAGGCGAGGGTGGGCGGCATTGGGGACCGTCGGACCTTTGGGGGGAGGGGTCGCCGCTCAGCCGAGCGGCGACCCCGATTGTGCCAGGGGCGGGGGGTGGTTGCTCAGTTGCGGAGGTCTACGAGGAGGGGGGGGACGTGGTCGCCCCTCACATGGGTGAGGGAGAGGACGGCGTGACCCGGGGGGACGGCGTGCGCGAGATCGGAGGCGGACCAGCGTTCCCGTTCCACCTCGCGCACGGTCACGGCGTCCGTGGTGACGGCCCGGCCCGTGACCAGTTTGCGGAGGGTGTGCACGACCCGGGTGAGCGGTTCGTCGGAGCGCACGGTCCGGCTGGTGACGTCCCGTGCCTGGACCCACTCGGTGCCCCAGGTCTCCGCGAACCTCTTGCCGTCCCAGGTGGTGACTCCCGCGAGGGCGACGCGGCAGCCGACCGCGCCGAGCAGAGGAGTGCGCAGGTGCTCGGGAACGTCGTCGAGGGTTCGTAGGCCGAGGACGACCCCGGCGTTCGCGGAACGCAGCCGCTGCAGGCCTCTCACCGTCGCGGTGGTGACGGTGTGGCCGGCGTCGTCCAGGACGAGGCAGGCGAAACGTGACCGGTCGGTGCGGGCGGTGGCACGGGTGAGGAACTGCGCGAGGACGAGCCGGGCGAGGAGCCTGGAAGCCTCCGCGTGGCCGGTCTCGGGCAGGTCGATCCGGACGCGTACGGGGTGTTCCAGAGCACGCATGGTGAACGGCTGCTTGGTGCGGGTGGTGTCGAAGAAACCGGCGAAGGCGGGGCGGTCGAGCAGTGCGAGCCGGTCGGCGAGGGGAGTGGCGGGATCACCGGCGGTACCGTGCTGCCGCTGGCGGGCGTCGAGTTCACGCACCAGGGCGGACTGTCCGTCCCGTTCCAGGGCGGTACGGAGGGACGGGTGGGCGGCGGGGCCGCCGTCGAGGAGCTCGCGGAGTTCCGCGACCAGGGGGAACCGGCCGTGGACCGCGTGGAACGGCCCGAGCAGCTGTGCGAGCGCGGTCGCGGCCCGCCTGGTGTCCGTGGTCTCGTCGGCGAGGGCGTCGGCGAGCAGTGCGGCGGCCTGGTCGGGGTCGCCGGTGCCGCCGTAGAGGTCGAGGTCGTGCGGTGAAGCCGGGTCGCCGATGCCGATGACGATGTCGTACGCCTCGTCGGGACCGAGTGCCGATCCCACGGAGCCGACCACGACGAGGGCGGCCTGTCCTGCGAGTGCCTGGAGGGCCAGTGACTCGACGAGGGGGCGGATGAGCCGCGTGGTCTTGCCGCTGCCCGAAGGGCCGACGGCGAGCATCGAGGTGCCGAGGACGGAGGGGTCGAGGGCGAGCCCGGTGTTCCGGCGCGGGTACGGATTGCGGGGACCGTCGGCGACGGTACCGAGTCGCACCTGGCGGAGGAGGAGGTCGTGCGCGGCGGACCGGCCGGGGAGGCGCCGCGCACCGGAGGGGTGGAGGAAAGCCGCTGCACCCCGGGCGTGGACCTCCCGGAGGAAGGCGGCCTGCCGGTCGGGGGCGGACCGCGCCGCCTTCCACACCGTGCGGATCCGGGTGTGGTCGACGTCGTTCATGGTTCCGGCTGCGGCCTCTGCGGCGAGCCGGTCGGCCGCTTCGACGAGACCCGCGGCCCTCAGCTCCGGCCAGGCGACGGGGTCGGTACCCGGCTCGGGGGCGTGGGAGGGAACCCCGGCGACCCGGTTTCCGGGGCGGCGCAGGGCGAGCCGGACGAAGGGCAGGACGGCGACGAGGGTGACGATCTGTTGAGCCGTGTCCGCCCTTCGCTGGTTGATGTACATGGCGTCCGGCGCGGTCTTCTCGAAGGGCATCAGCGCGTAGGCGACGTCCTTGAGCGGCACCCAGCCGCCGCGGACGAGTGCGACGACCACGATCCCGGCGACGAGGGCGAGGCCCACCCGGACGGCGGTGTGGCGGTATTCCTGGATGAGCCTGCGCCAGGCGTACGGCCAGCGACCGAAGCGGCCGATGCCGTAGAAGACACCCGCGAAGAGGGCCAGCCGGTAGAGGGCGAGGGCCAGGGGGCCCCCGGTGCCCGGCTGCGGCCCGCCTCCGAGGGGGCGCCACCAGTCCCCGGGGGTGAAGAGCTTGAGCAGTACGTCCCAGTACGGGATGTATCCGTTGCGAAGCAGGGACCAGAGCAGGATCGCGGCCAGGAACGACACCATCGCGCCGGAGAGCACCGCCCGCAGCGGGGTCTCGTCGGGCTCGCGATCGGGACGCGGCACATGTCCGTACCGCCAGACCCCGGGGCCGGCGGCCGGCCGCGGAGTCCGCAGCCAGTCGATCAGAGTGGTTCCACCCCCCGTGCCGGCGGTGCCCGGGGGCGTGGGGGGCGGAGTCGACGGCATCGGGGGCGGGGCGGCGGGGCGGGGGATCCGGTCGGATCGCGGAGGCCCGTCGTCCGTGCTTCGCGAGCCGTGCGTGCCTTCGAACTCCATGACCCCTGCCCCCTGGCCCTTCACTGCGCGACGCCACCGTCCGACGTCCCAATCTAGGGCCTCGCAAGAGGATCACGCGCCGGATCGGGCCGATGCCCCGAAGCCGGTCCGGACGACACCGCGTATGGCCGATACGGACAACGACACGACGAGACCGCTCCCATCCGTAGCATGCGCGTGGCCGGTGGCCCCGCCTAGCCTGCGGAGGAAACCCACAAGTGCGTCCAGAACACCCCCAGGAGCCCCGCATGAACGCTGTCCCGCAGGAGCGGCGCGTCGTCACCGCCATCCCCGGTCCGAAGTCGCAGGAGCTTCAGGCCCGCCGTCTCGACGCGGTCGCCGGTGGCGTGGGCTCCACGCTGCCCGTCTTCACCAAGCGGGCCGGCGGCGGCATCATCGAGGACGTCGACGGGAACCGTCTGATCGACTTCGGCTCCGGCATCGCCGTGACCTCGGTCGGCGCCTCCGCCGAGGCCGTCGTGCGCCGTGCCTCCGCGCAGCTCCAGGACTTCACCCACACCTGTTTCATGGTGACGCCGTACGAGGGCTACGTGGAGGTCTGCGAGGCGCTCGCCGAGCTGACCCCGGGCGACCACGCCAAGAAGTCGGCGCTGTTCAACTCGGGCGCCGAGGCCGTCGAGAACGCGGTGAAGATCGCCCGTTCGTACACCAAGCGCCAGGCCGTCGTCGTCTTCGACCACGGCTACCACGGCCGTACGAACCTGACGATGGCGCTCACCTCGAAGAACATGCCGTACAAGCAGGGCTTCGGTCCGTTCGCGCCCGAGGTGTACCGCGTGCCGGTGGCCTACGGCTACCGCTGGCCCACCGGTGCCGAGAACTGCGGCCCCGAGGCCGCCGCCCAGGCGATCGACCAGATCGGCAAGCAGATCGGCGCCGACAACGTCGCCGCGATCATCATCGAGCCGGTCCTCGGCGAGGGCGGCTTCATCGAGCCGGCCAAGGGCTTCCTGCCGGCGATCGTGAAGTTCGCCAACGACAACGGCATCGTCTTCGTCGCGGACGAGATCCAGTCCGGCTTCTGCCGCACCGGCCAGTGGTTCGCCTGCGAGGACGAGGGCGTCGTCCCGGACCTCATCACCACCGCCAAGGGCATCGCGGGCGGTCTGCCGCTCGCCGCCGTCACCGGCCGCGCCGAGATCATGGACTCCGTCCACGGCGGCGGCCTGGGCGGCACCTACGGCGGCAACCCGGTGGCCTGCGCCGGCGCGCTCGGCTCCATCGAGACGATGAAGGAGCTCGACCTCAACGGGAAGGCCCGGCGCATCGAGGAGGTCATGAAGACCCGCCTCACCGCCATGCAGGAGAAGTTCCCGGTCATCGGCGACATCCGCGGCCGCGGCGCCATGATCGCCATCGAGCTGGTGAAGGACCCCGCCACCAAGGAGCCGTACGCGGAGGCCGCCGGCGCCCTGGCGAAGGCCTGCCACGCGGAGGGCCTGCTGGTCCTGACCTGCGGCACCTACGGCAACGTGCTCCGTTTCCTGCCGCCGCTGGTCATCGGCGAGGACCTGCTGAACGAGGGCCTCGACATCCTCGAGAACGCGTTCGCCGGGATCTGACGCGCCGGCCCGTGAGGGCCGCGGTGTGAAGACTCTGTGGGGGGCCGATGGCGGGACGCGTTTCGCGCTGTCGGTCCCCTCTTCTCTGGCGTACGGTTCCCACGGATGAGAGAAACACCCCGGGCGGAGCCTCCCCAGCCCCGTCCACACCGTGCCTTCGCGCACGCCGCCGGCGCCTCGTGCCCCGGCACTCCTCACCGATCGGATGGCCGCACGCCCCACACCCCCCGGGGCGCGCGGCAGCCCGATCCCCTCGGCCGCCCTGGAACCACCCCCCCTGTTCCAGGGCGGCCGGCTCTCTTCTCGGCGCTCGTCGCCCTCGCCGTCGTGACCTGGCAGGTGCTCGTCCACGGCCCTCTGGCCAGGCTCGACGAGCGGGTGTCCCGGGCCCTGGTGGACACGGTCCCCCGGCCCCTGAGCGAACTCGCCTCCGACCTCGGCAACGTCTCCGTCGCCCTGCCCGTGCTCGGCTGCGCGATGGCGTACGCGGTGTGGCGCGGGCGGTGGCGGGCCGCCCTGTGCGCGGGCCTCGCCATGGCCGCCGTACCCCTCCTCGTGATTCCGCTGAAGGTGTGGACCGCCCGGCCCGGCCCGCTGGAGCCGTGGGCGCACGGCTACTACCCGTCGGGCCACACGGCCACCGCGATGGTGGCCTACTTCGGCGCGGCCCTCCTCGTCTCGCGGCGGCTGGTCCCCGTCGCCGCCGTGCTGACGGCGGTGACGGGGACCGGCTTGGTGCTGCGGGGCTACCACTGGCCGCTGGACGTGGTGGCCAGTCTCTGTCTGGGGCTGTGGATCCTGGCCGTCAGCTCCACCTGTACGCGTCGAAGTTCTTCGAGAACTCCCACTGGTTGAAGCGGTCCCAGTTGACGGACCAGGTCATCAGGCCGCGCAGGGCGGGCCAGGTGCCGTGGGTCTGGTACGAGCCGCAGTTGGCCTTCCTGGTGAGGCAGTCCAGGGCCTTGTTCACCTCGGACGGGCTGGTGTGGCCGTTGCCCGCCTGGGTGGAGGCCGGGAGGCCGATGGCGACCTGCTCGGGGCGGAGCGCCGGGAAGACGCGGTCCGTGTTGCCGGCGACCGGGAAGCCGGTGAGGAGCATGTCGGTCATGGCGATGTGGAAGTCGGCGCCGCCCATGGAGTGGTACTGGTTGTCCAGGCCCATGATGGAGCCCGAGTTGTAGTCCTGGACGTGCAGCAGGGTGAGGTCGTCGCGCAGGGCGTGGATGACCGGCAGGTAGGCGCCGGCGCGCGGGTCCTGGCCGCCCCAGGGGCCGGAGCCGTAGTACTGGTAGCCGAGCTGGACGAAGAAGGTCTCCGGGGCCATGGTCAGGACGAACTTCGCGCCGTACTTGGCCTTGAGGGTCTTGACCGCCTGGATCAGGTTGACGATGACCGGGCTGGTCGGGTTCCGGAAGTCGGTGTCGCCGGTCTGGAGCGAGAGGGAGTGGCCCTCGAAGTCGATGTCGAGGCCGTCGAGGCCGTACTCGTCGATGATCTTCGAGACGGAGGTGACGAAGGCGTCGCGGGCGGCGGTCGAGGCGAGCTGGACCTGGCCGTTCTGGCCGCCGATGGAGATGAGGACCTTCTTGCCGGCGGCCTGCTTGGCCTTGATCGCCGCCTTGAACTCGGCGACGGACTCCACGTTCGGGCACTCGGTGGCCGGGCAGAGGCTGAAGCGGATGTCGCCCGAGGTCACCGAGGTCGGCTCGCCGAAGGCCAGGTTGACGACGTCCCAGGAGTCGGGGACGTCGGCCATGCGGGTGTAGCCGGAGCCGTTGGCGAAGCTGGCGTGGAGGTAGCCGACGAGGGCGTGCGCGGGCAGGCCCTGGTCGCCGCCGCCCCCGCCGCCGCCGGTCGTGGTCGCGGTGACGGCGGCCGACTTCGGGGACTCGCCCGCCGCGTTCACGGCGCTGACCTGGAAGGTGTACGCGGTGGAGGCGGTCAGGCCGGTCGCGGTGGCGGTGGTGCCGGTGACCGTCTGGATCTTCGTGGCGCCCCGGTAGACGTTGTAGGAGGTGGCGCCGGAGACCGCGCTCCAGGTCAGCGGCACGGTGGTGGAGGTCGGGGAGCCGGCCGCGAGTCCGGTGGGGGCGGCGGGGAGCTGGACCGGGTCGCCGCCGGGGCCGTACAGGGAGAGGTCGTCGGCCTGGTAGGCGGGGGTGCCGTACCAGCCGTGGGTGTAGATCGTGACCGAGGTGGTGGAGGCGCCGGTCCTGAAGGTGGTGCTGAGCTTCTGCCAGTCGGGGGCCGAGCCCGTCCAGGTGGAGACGTCGGTGGTGCCGGTGCCGGCGGCGCCCAGGTAGACGTAGCTGCCGCGGACCCAGCCGCTGAGCGTGTACGCCGAGTTGGGCTTGACGGTGACGGTCTGGGAGCAGCGGGCGTTGTCGCTGCCGGCCGGGGTGGCCTGGAGGGCCTTGGTCCCGCCGTGGACGGGCGAGGAGACGGCGGCGCCGCTGCCCGCCGTACAGGTCCAGCCGTCGAGTCCGGCCTCGAAGCCGCCGTTGCGGGCGAGTTCGGCGTCGGCGGCCTGGGCGCCGGGGGTGAGCGCGAGGAGTCCGCCGGCGGCGAGGGCGCCCGCCAGCATCAGGGTGAGGGGTCTGGAGCGGGCCACAACTGCCTCCGGGAAGGGGAGATCGCGGGTGGGGAGATCGCGGGTGGGGGAATCGAAGGGAGCGCGCCACAGCATGGTCCAGACCAATCGAGTGGTCAAGACCTCTGCGCGGACGGCTCCTTCGCTCAGTTCCCGTCCACCACCCCTTCCCTCCGCGCCAGTTGACCCGCCGCCTCGTGCATCGCCAGCTCCAGGAGCGGGGCGTCGGTGAGGGTTCCGGTGCCGTCCGGCACCACCAGCCAGCGCACCGCGCCGGTGGTCCGGCCCGGGTACGGGACCACGATCCAGGTCCCGGCGCCCGCGCTGCGGATCCCGGTGCCGAGCCAGCGGGCGGCGGTGCCCGGCGGCACGAAGAAGCCCATCCGGGCGTCACCGAAGTCGGCCAGGACCGGGCCGGGCCGGTCCACCAGCCGGGTCAGCACGTCGAGCGTGGGGTAGCCGAGCGCGGCCGGCAGGATCAGTACGTCCCAGCGCACACCGGCGGGCAGCAGCGCGACCCCGTGCGGACTGCGCTCCCACTCCCAGCGGCAGGCGTCGGGATCGGGCGCGGCCGAGACCAGCCACTCCACCGCACTCCTGGCGCCCGTGGCCCCCGTACCAGTCATCGCGACCTCCTCCTTCCGTGTGGACACGGTGTCCACACGGAAGAGAGCGGGGAGGGCGGCTCCTCTTACGCGGTTTCGCCTACTCGTCGGTTGTGATGTGCGTCACTGCCCCTGAGGTCAGCTGTCGAAGCCCAGGCCCAGGCGGTCCATGGCCTTCAGCCACAGGTTGCGCCGGCCGCCGTTCTCGTCGGCGCGGGCGAGCGACCACTTGGTGAGTCCGATGCCGGCCCAGGCGACCGGCTCGGGCGGGAAGGGCAGCGGCTTGGAGCGGACCATCTCCAGGTCGGTGCGCTCGGTGCGCTCCCCCGCGAGCAGGTCGAGCATCACGTCGGCGCCGAAGCGGGTGGCGCCGACGCCGAGGCCGGTGAACCCGGCCGCGTACGCCACCTTCCCCTTGTGCGCCGTGCCGAAGAAGGCCGAGAAGCGGGAGCAGGTGTCGATCGCGCCGCCCCAGGCGTGGCTGAAGCGGAGCCCCTCCAGCTGCGGGAAGCAGTGGAAGAAGTGCTCGGCCAGCTTGAGGTACGTCTCGGGGCGGTGGTCACGCTCGGCGCTGACCTTGCCGCCGAAGGGGTAGATCGCGTCGTAGCCGCCCCACAGGATCCGGTGGTCGGCGGTGATCCGGAAGTAGTGGAACTGGTTGGCGGAGTCGCCGAGTCCCTGCCGGTTCTTCCAGCCGATCGAGGCGAGCTGCTCGGGGCTGAGCGGTTCGGTCGTCAGGGCGTAGTCGTAGACCGGGACGGTGTAGGCCCGGACGCGCTTGACCAGGGACGGGAAGACGTTGGTGCCGAGGGCGACCCGGCGGGCGAGGACCTTGCCGTACGGGGTGCGCACGCCCATGCCGGCGCCGGCGGGGACCAGCTCCAGGCCGGGGGTGTTCTCGAAGATCCGGACGCCCAGGTCCAGACAGGCGCGCTTGAGGCCCCAGGCCAGCTTGGCGGGGTTCAGCATGGCGACGCCCCTGCGGTCCCAGAGGCCGCCGAGGAAGGTCGGCGAGTCGACCTCGGCGCGCACCGCGTCCCGGTCGAGGAGGTCGACGCCGTCGGCGAGGCCGAGCCGGTCGAGCTCCCCGTACACCTCGTGGAGCTCCTCGACCTGGTGCGGCTCGGTGGCCACGTCGATCTCGCCGGTGCGCTCGAAGTCGCAGTCCAGGGAGTAGCGGGCGACGGCCTCCTCGATGGCGTCGAGGTTCCGCTCGCCGAGTTCCTCCAGCTTCGGCAGCTCGCCCGGCCAGCGGGCGAGCCCGTTGCCGAAGCCGTGGGTGAGGGAGGCCGCGCAGAAGCCCCCGTTGCGGCCCGAGGCGGCCCAGCCCACCTCGCGCCCCTCGATGAGGACGACGTCCCGGGAGGGGTCGCGCTCCTTGGCGAGGAGCGCGGTCCACAGTCCGCTGTAGCCGCCGCCGACCACGAGGAGGTCGCACTTCTCGGTGCCGGTGAGGGCGGGCAGGGCGCCGGGCTTGCCGGGGTCTTCCAGCCAGAAGGGGACGGGCTGGGCGTCGGAGAGAGATCGGGCGGCGAGACGCATGGCGACTGGGGCCATGGTTTCCAACTCCTTCGGTGCCTGGGCGGCCTTCGCTCAGGCTGTTGCTGTTTTCCTGCGCCGGTTCGTGATGATCTGTCCGGCCATGACCACCAGTACCGCGAGGACGAACATCGCGGTGCCGATGACGTTGATCTGAACGGGTGTTCCGCGCTGCGCCGAGCCCCAGACGAACATGGGGAAGGTGACCGTGGAGGGTCCCGCGTTGAAGTTGGTGATGATGAAGTCGTCGAACGAGAGCGCGAAGGCGAGCAGGGCGCCGGCGGCGATGCCGGGGGCGGCGATCGGCAGGGTGACGCGCAGGAAGGTCTGCGCGGGCCCCGCGTAGAGGTCGCGGGCGGCCTCCTCCAGGCGCGGGTCCATGGACATGACCCGGGCCTTGACCGCCGTCACGACGAACGACAGGCAGAAGGTGATGTGGGCGATCAGGACCGTCCAGAAGCCCAGCTCGATCCCCATGTTGAGGAAGAGGGTGAGCAGCGAGGCGGCCATGACGACCTCGGGCATCGCCATCGGCAGGAAGATCAGCGAGTTGATCGCGCCGCGCGCCCGGAAGCGGTAGCGGACGAGCGCGAAGGCGATCGCCGTGCCGAGGGCGACGGCGCCGAGGGTGGCCCAGGCGGCGAGCTGGAGCGAGAGCGACAGCGACTGGCACATGTCGGCGACGCCGCAGGGGTCCTTCCAGGCGTCCAGGGAGAACTGCTGCCAGGAGTAGTTGAAGCGCCCGTTCGGCTTGTTGAACGAGAACGCCATCACGACGAGGTTCGGCAGGATCATGTATGCGAGCGTCAGCAGGCCCGCGACGACGACGAGGTTCTTGCGGATCCAGCGCATCAGACGAGGTCCTCCGTTCCGGCGCGGCGGATGTAGACGGTGACCATGACCAGGACGATCGCCATGAGGATGAAGGAGAGCGCGGCGGCCGTCGGATAGTCGAGGACCCGCAGGAACTGCGACTGGATGACGTTGCCGACCATCTTGGTGTCGGTCGAGCCGAGCAGTTCGGAGTTGACGTAGTCGCCGCTCGCCGGGATGAAGGTGAGCAGGGTGCCGGAGACGACGCCGGGCATCGACAGCGGGAAGGTCACCTTGCGGAAGGTGGTGGCGGGGGAGGCGTACAGGTCCCGCGCGGCCTCGTGGAGCCGTCCGTCGATCCGCTCCAGGGAGGTGTAGAGGGGCAGGATCATGAAGGGCAGGAAGTTGTACGTGAGGCCGCAGACGACCGCCATCGGGGTGGCGAGCACGCGGTCGCCCTCGGTCCAGCCGAGCCAGCTCGTCACGTCGAGGACGTGCAGCGCGTTCAGCGCCCCGACCACGACGCTGTCGTCCGCCAGGATCGTCTTCCACGCCAGGGTCCGGATGAGGAAGCTGGTGAAGAAGGGGGCGATGACCAGGACGAGGATCAGGTTGCGCCAGCGGCCGGCCCGGAAGGCGATCAGGTACGCGAGCGGGTAGCCGAGGAGCAGGCAGAGGAGGGTCGCGGTCCCGGCGTAGAGCAGGGAGCGGACGAACTGCGGCCAGTACTCCTGGAGGGCCTCCCAGTAGGTCTGGACGTGCCAGGTGACCTGGAAGCCGGCTTCGAGGGAGCCGGTCTGGACCGAGGTGGAGGCCTGGTAGACCAGCGGCAGCGCGAAGAAGACGAGCAGCCAGACGATGCCGGGGAGCAGCAGCCAGTAGGGGACGAGCCGCTTGCGGGTGGCGGGCTTGCGTACGGGAAGGTCTTCCGCCGGCGGGGCTTCCTTCACCAGGGTCGCGCTCATCCGGCGTCCTCCACGCTCTCCACACCCGCGTCGATGGCCTGGTCCGCGTCGAGCCCGAAGGTGTGCGCCGGGTTCCAGTGCAGGACCACCTCGGCGCCCGGGAGGAGTCGCGCACGCCTTTCGACGTTCTGCTCGTACACCTGGAGTTCCGCGCCCGCCGGGCTGTTCACCACGTACTGGGTGGAGACGCCGATGAAGGAGGAGTCGACGATCCGGCCGGTGACGCGGTTGCGGCCGTCGGCTATCGCGCCGGCGTCGTCCGCGTGCGTGAGGGAGATCTTCTCGGGGCGGACGCCCACGAGCACCTTGCCGCCCGCGCGGACAGCGGGGGTACAGCGCTCGCCGGGGAGGCGGAGCTTGCCGCCGCCCGCCGCGACGAGCACGTCGGAACCGGTCTCCAGGACCTCGGCCTCGATGAGGTTGGAGGTGCCGAGGAAGTTGGCGACGAAGGTGGTCCGCGGGTTCTCGTACAGGTCGGCGGGGGCGCCGAGCTGCTCGACCCGGCCGCCGTTCATCACCGCGACCTGGTCGGCCATGGTCATGGCCTCCTCCTGGTCGTGGGTGACGTGCACGAAGGTGATGCCGACCTCGGTCTGGATCCGCTTGAGCTCCAGCTGCATCTGGCGGCGCAGCTTGAGGTCGAGGGCGCCCAGCGGCTCGTCGAGGAGGAGGACCTGCGGGTGGTTGATGAGGGCGCGGGCCACGGCGACGCGCTGCTGCTGGCCGCCGGAGAGCTGGTGCGGCTTGTGCCGGGCCTTGTCGCCGAGCTGGACGAGCTCCAGCATGTCGTCGACCTGCTTCTTGACCGACTTGATGCCGCGGCGGCGCAGGCCGAAGGCGATGTTCTCGGAGATGTCCATGTGCGGGAAGAGCGCGTAGGACTGGAAGACGGTGTTGACCGGCCGCTTGTAGGGCGGGAGGTCGGTGACGTCGGTGTCGCCGAGGAAGACGGTGCCGGTGCTCGGGTCCTCCAGACCGGCGATCATGCGCAGGGTGGTGGTCTTGCCGCAGCCGGAGGCGCCGAGGAGGGCGAAGAAGGAGCCCTGCGGGACGGTCAGGTCGAGCGGGTGGACGGCGGTGAAGGAGCCGTACGTCTTGCTGATCCCGGTGAGACGGACGTCGCCGCCGCCAGTGTTCTTTCCGGTGTGAGCAGTCTTGTCAGTCATGGGTCGTGGTCCCGGGGGAGTGAGAGGGGTGGACGAGGCCGGAGTCAGGCGCCGATGAGTTTGGCGAACTTCTCCTCGTACGCCGTCTCCTCCGCGCCGGTGAGGGAGCGGAAGGCGCGCGACTTCTTCGCCATGGCCTTGTCGGGGAGGATCAGCGTGTTGTCCGCGAGCTCGGGGTCGATCCTGGTGAGCTCGTCCTTCACCCCGTCGACGGGGCAGACGTAGTTGATGTACGCGGCGAGCTGCGCGGCGACGGGGAGCTCGTAGTAGTGGTCGATGAGCTTCTCGGCGTTGGTCTTGTGCCGGGACTGCGCGGGGACCAGCAGGTTGTCGGTGGAGGTGATGTAGCCGGCCGCCGGTATGGAGTAGCGGATGTCGGGGTTGTCCGCCTGGAGCTGGATGACGTCGCCGGCCCAGGCCAGACAGGCGGCGATGTCGCCCTTGTCGAGGTCGGACGTGTAGTCGTTGCCGGTGAAGCGGCGTATCTGCTTCTTGTCGACGCCCTTCTGGAGGCGTCCGACCGCCGCGTCGAAGTCGGCGTCCGTGAAGGCGCCCGGGTCCTTGCCGAGGTCGAGCAGGGTCATGCCGACGGTGTCGCGCATCTCGGTGAGGAAGCCGACCCGGCCCTTGAGGGAGGGGTCGTCCAGGAGCTGGGTGACCGAGTCGACCTTCTTCCCGCCGGTCGCCTTCACGTTGTACGCGATGACGGTGGAGATGCCCGTCCAGGGGTACGAGTGGGCGCGGCCCGGGTCCCAGTCGGGGTTGCGGAACTGGGCGGAGAGGTTGCTGTACGCGTGGGGGAGGTTCGAGGGGTCGAGCTTCTGCACCCAGCCGAGCCGGATCATCCGGGCGGCGAGCCAGTCGGTGACGCATATGAGGTCGCGGCCGGTGTTCTGGCCGGCCGCGAGCTGCGGCTTGATCTTGCCGAAGAACTCGACGTTGTCGTTGATGTCCTCGGTGTACTTGACCTTGATCCCGGTGCGCTTCTCGAACGCCTCCAGGGTGGGGCGGGACTTCTCGTCCTCGCTGACGTCCATGTACTCGGTCCAGTTGGAGAAGGCGACGGTCTTCTCCTTGGCCGAGTCGTCCGTGGAGGCGGTGCCCGGGGCCTCCCGCTTGGCGGGCGGGATGCCGCAGGCGCTCAGGGACGCGAGGCCGCCGACGGTGAGCGCGCCGACGCCGCCCGCGCGCAGCATCGAACGGCGGCTGAGGGCGCCCCGGCCGCTCGTCAGGCTGCGCCGTATCGCCGCGAGCTGCGCGGCGGACAGGCTGTCGGGCTCGTACTGCTCCATGCGCTGTGCCCTTTCGGGAGGGTTGCGTCGCCGGTCGGGCGACGGTCGGCTATCGGTCCCCGAAGATCGTGCGGTGCCAGTCCTTCGCGGCGACCGCGGTGTTGTCGTACATGACGTGCTTGACCTGCGTGTACTCCTCGAAGGAGTACACCGACATGTCCTTCCCGTAGCCCGAGGCCCGGGTTCCCCCGTGGGGCATCTCGCTGATGATCGGGATGTGGTCGTTGACCCAGACGCAGCCGGCCTTGATCTCCCGGGTGGCGCGGCCCGTCCGGTAGACGTCGCGGCTCCAGGCGGAGGCGGCGAGGCCGTAGGGGGTGTCGTTGGCGAGCCGGATGCCCTCGTCGTCGGTGTCGAAGGGCAGGGCGACCAGGACCGGGCCGAAGATCTCCGACTGCACGACCTCGCTGTCCTGCGCGGCGCCGGTGATCAGGGTCGGACGGTAGTAGGCGCCGTCCTCGAGGTCGCCGCCGGGGGCCTCGCCGCCGGTGACGACGGTGGCGTAGCCGCGGGCGCGGTCGACGAAGCCGGCGACCCGGTCGCGCTGGGCGTGGCTGATCAGCGGGCCGAGGTCGGTGTCCGGGGCGAAGGGGTCGCCGAGGCGTACGGACTCCATGAGTGCGGCGACGCGGGCGGTGAAGGCGTCGAAGAGGGGGCGCTGGACGTACGCGCGCGTGGCGGCGGTGCAGTCCTGGCCGCTGTTGATGAGGGAGGCGGCGACGGCGCCGTGGGCGGCGGCCTCCAGGTCGGCGTCGTCGAAGACGACGAAGGGGGCCTTGCCGCCGAGTTCGAGGTGGAGGCGCTTGACGGTGGCGGTGGCGATCTCGGCGACCCGCCTGCCGACCGGGGTGGAGCCGGTGAAGGAGGTCATGACGACGTCGGGGTGGCCGACGAGGTGCTCGCCGACGGTCCGGCCGGCGCCGTTGACGATGTTGATCACGCCGTCGGGGATGCCGGCGTCGGTGGCGGCCCGCGCGAACATCAGGGAGGTGAGCGGGGTGAGCTCGGCGGGCTTCAGGACGATCGTGTTGCCGGCGGCGATCGCCGGGAGGATCTTCCAGGCGGCCATCTGGAGGGGGTAGTTCCAGGGGGCGATGGAGCCGACGACGCCGAGGGCCTCGCGCCGCACGTAGGAGGTGTGGTCGCCGGAGTACTCGGCGGCGGCCTGGCCCTGGAGGTGGCGGGCGGCCCCGGCGAAGAAGGCGGTGTTGTCGACCGTGCCGGGCACGTCGAACTCGGTGGTGAGCTTCAGCGGCTTGCCGCACTGGAGGGACTCCGCGCGGGCGAAGTCCTCGGCCCGCTCGGCGAGGACGCCCGCGAAGCGGTGCAGGGCGTCGGAGCGCTCGCCGGGGGTGGCGCCCGACCAGCCGGGGAAGGCGGCCTTGGCGGCGGCGACGGCCGCGTCCACGTCGGCGGTGGAGGCGAGCGCGTAGGTGTACACGGTCTTCCCGGTCGCCGGGTCGATCACCTCGTGGTCCTGGCCGGACGTTCCGGGGCGGAGCCTGCCGCCGATGTACTGTGCGCCGTCCGCGAAGCGGTCCGTCACCTGGAAGCGGTTGCCCATGACGCTCTCCGTTGTCCCAGCTCGAATTGAGTGCCGATCCTGACAGAGGGACGACTACCCAACAAGTGATTCCGTTGTTGCCTTTTGGTTACGCGACGGATTCGGTCGACCATGTGTCGAGGTCGCCGGAAAATCTCCGTACGGAGTGTCCGTGGCGAATGCCAGACTCGCATGCATGAGCGCGATCGAGGAGCTGACACAGCAGGTCAGCAGGGGTGACACGGTGAATTGGCTGCACTTCTGGGGTCACCGTCCGCACCCGGACGGACACCTTTCGGCGAGCTGTCTGAGCCAGTGGTGGCCGTCCCCCTTCACGGTGGACGGGGTGGCGTACGCGACCGCCGAGCACTGGATGATGGCCGCCAAGGCGCGGCTCTTCGGGGACGCGGACGCCGAGCGGGCCGCGCTGGCCGCCCGCACCCCCGCCGAGGCCAAGAAGGCGGGCCGGCTCGTGCGGGACTTCGACGACGCGGTGTGGGAGCGGGAGCGGTTCGGGATCGTCGTCGAGGGGAGCGTCCACAAGTTCTCGTCGAGCGGCGCCCTGCGCGCCTATCTGCTCGGCACCGGCGGCCGGGTCCTGGTGGAGGCCAGTCCGATGGACCGGATCTGGGGCATCGGGCTCGCCGCGACCGACCCCGGCGCCCACGACCCGGCCCGCTGGCGCGGCCTCAACCTCCTGGGCTTCGCCCTCATGGAGGCGCGGGAGCGGCTCCGGGAGATCTGACGCAGAGGGGAAGGGCCCCGCACCGGCTTTCCGGTGCGGGGCCCTTCCCCTTGCGTACGGAGTCTCAGCGGGTGCTCTCCACCACCAGGGACGACGCGAACGGGTCGTCCCCGGAGCCGGAGTCCTCGAAGGTCGAGGGGTCCTGGTTGATCGCCCAGATGAGGAAGCCGAGGAAGACCGCGCCGATCAGGGTGCCGACGGCTCCGAGCACGATGCCGGCGATCGCCATGCCCCGGTTCGTCGCCTCGCCCCGGCCCGCCTTCTTCACTCCGACGATGCCGAGGATCAGGGCCAGGATGCCGAGGAGCGCCCCCACTCCGTACAGGCAGAAGCCCGCGATCGAGATGATGCCGAGCACCATCGCGGCCGTGCCCGTGCCGTTGGAGGGCGGCTGCTGCCAGCCGGGCTGGCCGCCGTATCCCGGATAGCCGGGGTAGCCGTACCCGGAGGTCGTCATGGGCGTCGGGGCGCCCGGGGCCGCCGGGTAGCCGTAGCCCCCGGCGGAGGTGTCGGCCGGGTAGCCGTACCCCCCGGAGGTGTCCGCCGGATGGCCGTACGCGCCGGGCGTCGCCGCCGGGCCGCCGGGCGCGACCGGGGGCGGCGGGACGTCGCCGCCGGGGCCGGGCGCCGCCGGCATGGACGTGACGGTCTGCTGGTCGTGCACCGGCGGGGGCGACGGAGCCGCCTGCCTGCTCAGTTCCACCCCGTCGCGGTTCGGCGGAGCCCACGGGTCCGCCGGGTCGTATCCGCCCGGCTGCTGGTCTCGGTTGTCAGACATGGGCCTCCCCCATCGTGGTCACGTCATGCTACGACCTCACTCCTGCGGGGGAACCGTCCGGCCTACGATGACCCGATGACCGATCTGCACCCCTTCATCGCGGGCCTTCCCAAGGCCGAGCTGCACGTCCACCACGTGGGCTCCGCCTCGCCCCGGATCGTCGCCGAGCTCGCGGCCCGCCACCCGGACTCCAAGGTCCCCACGGACCCGGAGGCCCTGGCCGACTACTTCACGTTCACCGACTTCGCGCACTTCATCGACGTCTACCTGTCGGTCGTCGACCTGGTCCGCACCCCCGAGGACGTCCGGCTGCTGACCTTCGAGGTCGCCCGGGACATGGCCCGGCAGAACATCCGCTACGCCGAGCTGACCATCACCCCCTACTCCTCCACCCGCCGCGGCATCGAGGAGCGCGCCTTCATGGCCGCGATCGAGGACGCCCGCAAGGCGGCCGAGGCCGAGTTCGGCACGGTCCTGCGCTGGTGCTTCGACATCCCCGGCGAGGCCGGGCTGGAAGCCGCCGAGGAGACCGCGCGGCTCGCCACGACCGAGGGGCTGCGCCCGGAGGGCCTGGTCTCCTTCGGCCTCGGCGGCCCCGAGATCGGGGTGCCGCGCCCGCAGTTCAAGCCGTACTTCGACCGGGCGCGGGCGGCCGGACTGCGCTCCGTCCCGCACGCGGGCGAGACGACCGGCCCGGAGACCGTCTGGGACGCGATCCGCGAGCTCGGCGCCGAGCGCATCGGCCACGGCACCAGTTCCGTGCGGGACCCGGAGCTGCTGGCGTACCTGGCCGAGCACCGCATCGCCCTGGAGGTCTGCCCGACCTCCAACATCGCCACCCGGGCCGTCGCCACCCTGGACGAGCACCCGATCAAGCGGATGGTGGACGCGGGGGTCCTGGTCACCGTCAACAGCGACGACCCGCCGATGTTCGGCACCGACCTGAACACCGAGTACGCGGTCGCCGCCCGCCTCCTCGGCCTCGACGAGCGCGGTCTCGCCGCCCTCGCCAAGAACGCGGTGGAGGCCTCCTTCCTGGACACGGCCGGCAAGGCCCGGATCACCGCCGAGATCGACGCGTACACCGAGGCGTGGCCGGCGCGCTGACGGCACGGGCGCTCACGCGCGGCGGCCCGTGACCGACGGCACCGGCGGTGGTGCGCGTCCAGGCGCGATCGCGCGCCGGCGGCCGTCCCCGGTCCCCGCGTGGCCGACGCGCCGACGACACCGGCGGCCGTCCCCGGCCACAATGGCCCCATGCGATCCGTCACTGTCGTAGGTCACCGCGGCGACCCGTACCGCGTCCGCGAGAACACGCTCCGTTCGATCTCCTCCGCGATCGAACGGGGCGCGGACGCGGTCGAGGTCGACGTCCGGCTGACGGAGGACGGGGTGCCCGTCCTCCTGCACGACGACACCCTCAAGCGCCTGTGGGGCCGGGACCGGGCGCTCTCCGCGTTCTCGTACGCGGAGCTGGAGGAGGTGACGGCGGGCGGGGTGCCGACCCTGCGGGAGGCGCTGCTCACCGCCGGGGACCACCGGCTGATGCTGGACCTGCCGGGCGGGAACGAGCAGTCGGTCCGGAAGATCGTCGGCACGGTCCGCGAGTGCGGGGCCGGGGAGCGGGTCTACTACTGCGCCGGGACCGTCGCCATGCTCCAGGTGCGGGCCGCCGACCCGGCCGCCGAGATCGCCCTGACCTGGACCACGCTCGCCCCGCCCCGGCCGACGCTCCTCGACGCCGTGCGCCCGCGCTGGCTCAACTACCGCTTCGGACTGGTGAGTCGGGAGCTGGGCGAGCGGGTGCACCGGGACGGACTGCTCCTGTCGGCCTGGACGGCGGACACGAAGCGCACCATGCGTAAGCTGATCATGAACGGGGTGGACGCGATCACCACGAACCGCGTCGACGCCCTCGCCGCCGTCCTGCGAGAGGACCTCTGAAGTGAACGAGCGCACGAGCGACAGCGTGAACGACCGCATCCGCACCGACATCGCCCACAACGCCCGCGTCTGGAACTACTGGCTGGGCGGCAAGGACAACTACCCGGTGGACCGGGCGGTCGGCGCGCAGGTCACCGGCTTCTACCCGAGCATCGGCGAAGTGGCGCGCGCGGACCGGGCGTTCCTCGGCCGGGTGGTGACCCACCTGGCCGCGGAGGAGGGCGTCCGGCAGTTCCTGGACATCGGCACCGGCCTGCCGACCGCCGACAACACCCACGAGGTGGCGCAGCGGACCGCCCCCGAGGCCCGGATCGTCTACGTCGACAACGACCCGATCGTCCTCACCCACGCCCGCGCGCTCCTGACGAGCGCGCCGGAGGGCGTCACCGAGTACGTCGACGCCGACGCGCACGACCCGGAGCGGATCCTGGCGGCGGCCTCGGCCACCCTCGACCTCTCCCGGCCGGTCGCGGTGATGATGCTCGGCATCCTCAACTTCGTGATGGACACCGACGAGGCCCGCTCCATCGTGCGGACCCTGATGGACGCCGTCCCCTCCGGCAGCTTCCTGGTCCTCACCCACCCCACCCTGGAGCCGGAGCTCGGCGGCGAGGGCAACAAGGCCGCGATGGCCTTCTGGAACGAGAACGCGACCCCGCCGATCACCGCCCGCACCCGCGCCGAGTTCGCCTCCTTCCTGGACGGCCTCGACCTCCTCGACCCGGGCATCGTCTCCTGCTCCCGCTGGCGCTCCGGGGAGGGCGACGTGGTGGCGCAGTTCGGCGCGGTGGGCCGCAAGCCGTAATGGGCGTACGGGGGGACGTGCGCAGCGGCTGGGAGCGGGCGCGGACCTGGGGCGCGGGCAACCCGTGGGCGGTGGACGCCGGGATCGCGCTCCTGGTCCAGACGGCGGTGACGATGCCGTTCGTGGTGCCGCGCCCGCCCGAGCTCGAACCGGCGACCTGGCCGGCGTACGGGCTGATGACGCTCACCGTGCTGCCGCTGGTCTGGCGCAGGCGCGCGCCGCTGGGCGTGCTGCTCGCGATCCTGGCGACGAGCGCCCTGTACCGGCTCGCGCTGGAGGGGCCGGGTCAGCCGCTGCCGTACACCGGGCTCGTCGCCGTCTACACGGTCGCCGCGCTCTCGCCCGCGCGGCAACGGCTCGTCACGGCGGGGCTGCTGGTGGTCGCGGTGCCGGTGTCGGTGGGGCTCAACACCCGGTCGGCACGCGAACTGACCTTCTCCCTCTTCGTGTTCGCCGCCGCCTACGTCTTCGGGCGGCTCACGGACGCCCGGCAGCGCGCGCAGCGGATCGAGGCCGAGCGGGCCGCGGCGCGCGAACGGGCCAGGATCGCCCGGGAGATGCACGACGTCCTGTCGCACGCGGTGAGCCTGATGGTCGTGCAGGCGGAGGCCGGTCCGGTCGCGGTGCGGACGGCGCCGGAGCGCGCCGAGGCCGCCTTCGAGGCGATCTCGGCGACGGGCCGCGACGCGATGGACCAGCTGCGGCGGATGCTGGGGGTGCTGCGCGAGGGCGGCGAGGCGGCGGCCCCGCGCGCGCCGCAGCCGGACATCGCCGCGATCCCGGGCCTGGTGGAGCGGGTGCGGGCGGGCGGTCTCGCCGTGGACTACACGACGGAGGGCGGGGTGCGGGCGCTGCCGGCGGCGACCGGCGCGAGCGTCTACCGGATCGTGCAGGAGGCGCTGACGAACGTGGTCAGGCACGCGGGCGCCCGCACCGCCGGCGTACGGCTCGCCCACGCGGACGGCGTCCTGCGGGTCACGGTCACCGACGATGGGCGCGGCCCGCGGCCGGGCTCCGGCGGGCACGGCCTGGTGGGCATACGGGAGCGGGCCGCCGCCCACGGCGGGACGGCGCAGACGGGTCCCGGCCCGGACGGGAAGGGGTTCGAGGTGCGGGTCCTGCTGCCCGTACCGGCGGCGACGGCATCGGCGGAGGCGGGAGCGTGACGATCCGGGTGGTGGTCGCGGACGACCAGGAGCTGGTCCGCAGCGGTTTCGCGATGATCCTGGACGCGCAGCCGGACATCGAGGTGGTGGCGGAGGCCGGGGACGGGACGGAGGCCGTCGAGGCGGTCCGCCGCCACTCCCCCGACGTGGCGCTGCTCGACATCCGGATGCCCCGGACGGACGGCATCGAGGCCTGCCGGACGATCTGCGCGGAGTCCGGCTGCCGGACGGTGATGCTCACGACCTTCGACACCGACGCGTACGTGTACGAGGCGCTGCACGCGGGCGCGAGCGGCTTCCTCCTCAAGGACGTGCGGCGGGACGACCTGGTGCACGCGGTCCGGGTGGTGGCGGCGGGCGACTCGCTGCTCGCGCCGTCGGTGGCCCGCCGTCTGGTGGAGCAGTACACGGCGGGCGGCCCGCGCCGGACGGCGCCCGGCCCCGATCCGCGCCTCGACGTCCTCACGGCCCGGGAGCGCGAGACGCTGCTGCTGCTCGCGCGGGGCCTGTCCAACGCGGAGATCGCGGGGGAGCTGGTCGTCAGCGACCACACGGTGAAGACCCACGTGGGGAACGTGCTCGCGAAGCTGGGCCTGCGGGACCGGATCCAGGCGGTGATCTGCGCGTACGAGACGGGGCTCGTGGCGGCGGGAACGCCCCGGGGCTGAGGGACCCGGCCCCGGGCCGATCCCGGACCCGGACGGTTCCGGACCCGGGCGTCTCCGGACCCGGGCGGTTCCGGCTCCTCCCCCGCGCGGGGGAGGCGGGCGGCCGTTCCTCCCCCGTACCGGCGAGGGGATCGCCGCCGGAGGACCGCCCGTGCGGGCGATCCCCGGAACATCCCCGGTCAGCAGGATGGAGTCCTCGGCAACAACGGCTCTCACCAATGGAGTTGACCAGCATGCGTACATCCACCCGCACCCTGCTCGCCGCCGCCCTGGTCCTGGGCGTCGCCGCCGGACCCGCGCTCGGCCCGGCCGTGGCCGTGGCACCGGCCGCGACCGCGCGGCACGCGCCCGACGCCGGACTCGCGAAGGCCATGGCGGCGGCGATCGCGGGGCTCCCCCGCGCCGACGCGACGGCCGCGCTCGTCCGGGTCGGCGGCACCGACGGTTCCTGGCAGGGGAGTTCGGGCGTCCACGACCTGGAGTCGGGCGCCCCGGCGGACCCGGACGGCCGCTTCCGGGCCGGTTCGGTGACGAAGGTGTTCACGGCGGCGACCGTCCTCCAGCTCGCCGCCGAGCGCCGGATCGACCTGGACCGCCCGGCCCGCGCGTACCTGCCGGACCTGATCCCCGCCCGCCACGCGGGAGTGACGGTGCGTCAGCTCCTGAACCACACCCACGGCATCCCGGCCCCCGACCTCCCGGGCGGGACGGTGGAGGAGTGGTACGAGCACCGCTTCGACACCTACGCCCCGGAGGAGCTGGTCCGTTCGGCGACGGCGAAGCCGCGCGAGTTCCGGCCGGGCACCCGGCAGCACTACCTGAACATCGGCTCCACGATCGCCGGACTGATCGTGGAGCGGGTCACGGGCGACTCGTACGAGCGCCAGGTAGAGCGGCGGATCCTGCGCCCGCTGGGGCTGAGGGACACGTACCTGCCGGGCGGGGCGGCCGGGATCACCGGGCCGTACAACCACGGCTACCAGACGATGCGGCTGGACGACGGCACGACCGGCCTCCGGGACGTCTCGGCGTGGGGGACGTCGGACGCCTGGGCGGCCGGGGACCTCGTCTCGACGACGGCGGACCTGGAGCGGTTCACCCGGGCGCTGTTCGCGGGCCGGGTGGTGCGCGGGCCGCTCCTGGAGGAGATGTTCACGCTGCCGAAGGTGGCGGACCTGACGACCGGCGACCCGGCCGCGTACTCCGTCGGCCTGTCGGTGAAGCGGCTCGGCGGGCGCGAGGTGTGGGGCAAGACCGGGGGCCGCTGGGGGTACAACGCGGCGATCGCCTCGACCCGGGACGGCTCCCGGACCCTCGTCTACGGCGTCAACTCCACCGACGCCAAGGGCCGGGACACGGCCCCGACCGTGCTGAACGCGATGGTGGCGGCGTACGGCCTGCCGGACTGACCGCCGGCGGCCCCGTCACCACCCGCCCCAGTGGAGGACCTGCTCGCGGGGGATCCGCGCGGCGGGTCTCGCGGCCTGCGCGGAGGACCACCGACCCGGCGAGGTGACGGTGGCGGCCCCACCGCGCGGCGGCTACGCGGGCACGGCCGCCGTCGTCGCCGTGGCCGTGACGGCCTCCAGGCGCTTGATCAGGCGCCGTAGCAGGAGCAGCGGCAGGATCCCGAAGACGCCGAAGGACATGTCGACGACCGACCACCAGAAGGGGATGTCGCGGATCGGGCCGCAGATCAGGGCGAGCGGGACGATGCCGACGCAGGCGATCATGCCGAACTCGACGACCCAGACGTTGCGGACGGGGTCGCGCCAGACGCCGTAGAAGGCGACGGCGATGACGAGGTGGGCGAAGGCCAGCCAGTCGTTGCCGTAGAGGAGGTAGGGGGCGTCCCGGTCGGCGGTCTCCAGGCCGCCCCGGACCCGGTGGATCCACTCGGCGAGGCCGGGGAGGGCGTCGGCGACGGGCGCGGCCCAGCCGGTCGACGCCGAGTCGAGGAGGCGGAGTTCGGTGACGAGCGGGAAGGCGGTGAGTCCGCTCAGGACCAGACAGACGACGAAGAGGACCAGCCAGGTGCGGATGCGCTCGAGAAGGGCCCTCGGCCCGTTCGTGTCGCTCATGGGCCCAGCGTACGCCCGCTCTGAACGCGTTCAAAAGTCGGGGGGCCACTTTTTGGAACGCGTTCAAAAAGCACGGGCGTCCGGCCGCGGCGGCGCCCGACGCCCCCACGGCCGCGCGGAGAAGGCCCGTACGCGGCGAGGGGCGAGGCGCGTGTCCGTCCCGGCCGGTCCCCCCTCACAGCCCCACGATCGAGTTCCACTTCTTGGCGAAGGTCAGGCGCTCCTCGGCGGTGATGTCCCGGGCGATGGCGAGCCTGCTCCGCATGGCGGAGTCGGGGAAGACCAGCGGGTCCTCGGCGAGCGCGGCCAGCTCCTCGTCGCCGGAGTCCGCGAGGACCTTCTGCGCGGCCGGCACCGGACAGACGTAGTTGACCCAGGCGGCGAGCGCGGCGGCGACCTCGGGCTGGTAGTAGTGGTCGACCAGCTTCTCGGCGTTGGACTTGTGCCGGGCGAGGTTGGGGACCATGAGGGACTCGGCCCACAGTTCGGCGCCCTCCTCGGGGACGACGAACTCGATGTCCGGGTTGTCGGCCTGGAGCTGGATGACGTCCCCGGAGTACGCCTGGCAGGCCAGGACGTCCCCGGTGGAGAGGTCCTTGATGTAGTCGTTGCCGGTGAAGCGGCGGATGTGCTTCGCGCGGACGAGCCGCTCGGTCCGCTCGCACACGGCGTGGAAGTCGTCGGCGGTCCAGCGGGTCACGTCGACGCCGTCGCCCAGCATGAGCAGGGCGAAGGACTCGTCGAGCCCGGACAGCAGGGTGACCTTGCCGCGCAGGTCGTCGGCCCACAGCTCCTGGACGGAGCGCAGCTCCCGGCCCAGCTTCCTGCGGTTGTACGCGATGCCGGTGATGCCGGACTGCCAGGGGACGGTGTGCAGCCGGCCGGGGTCGAAGGCGGGCGAGCGCAGCTGCGGGTCGAGGTGCGCGGCGACGTGGGGCTGGGCGGCGCGGTCCATCTCCTGGACCCAGCCGAGGCGGACGAAGCGGGCGGCCATCCAGTCGCTGAGGACGATCAGGTCGCGCCCGGTCTCCTGGTGGTTCATCAGGGAGGGGCTGATCTTGCCGAAGAACTCGTCGTTGTCGTTGATCTCCTCGGTGTAGCGGACGGATATCCCGGTCCGCTTCCGGAAGGACTCCAGGGTGGGGCGCTTCGACTCGTCGTCCTCGTCGGTGTCGATGTAGAGCGGCCAGTTGGCGAAGTCGAGGATCCGGTCGCGGGCCGAGAGGTCCCGGGCGGCGGCCCGGTCCCCCTCCTCGACGAAGGCGGCGGGCACCCCGCACCCGGCGAGCAGGGCGGCGGTCCCCGCGCCGCCGATGCCGCGCAGCAGGGACCGGCGGGACAGGGTGTTCCTGGCTGTCGCTCTCATCCGTGCAGCATCGCGGCACCGTCACGGCGGCACAATGGACGGTCCGTCGACGGAACGACCGCGGCCCCGACACCCTGTCGATCGGGGTGTCGGGGCCGCGGCCGGATCGCCGGTGACCACCGGGCTCCGGGTGACCACCGGATCGCCGGTGACTAGCCGAGGGACGTCATCACGTGCTTGACGCGCGTGTAGTCCTCGAAGCCGTAGGCCGAGAGGTCCTTGCCGTAGCCGGACTTCTTGAAGCCGCCGTGGGGCATCTCGGCGACCAGCGGGATGTGGGTGTTGATCCACACGCAGCCGAAGTCGAGCGCCTTGGACATGCGCATCGCGCGCGCGTGGTCCTTGGTCCAGACGGAGGAGGCGAGGGCGTACTCGACGCCGTTGGCGTACTCCAGGGCCTGGGACTCGTCCGTGAAGGACTGGACGGTGATGACCGGTCCGAAGACCTCGTTCTGGATGATCTCGTCGTCCTGCTTGAGGCCGGAGACGACGGTCGGGGCGTAGAAGTAGCCCTTGTCGCCGACGCGCTGCCCGCCGGCCTCGACCTTGGCGTGGGCCGGGAGGCGGTCGATGAAGCCGGAGACCTGCTTCAGCTGGTTGGCGTTGTTGAGCGGGCCGTACAGCACGTCCTCGTCGTCCGGCTGCCCGGTCTTGGTCGCGGCGGCGGCCTTGGCGAGGGCGGAGACGAACTCGTCGTGGATCGACTCGTGGACGAGGACGCGGGTGGCGGCCGTACAGTCCTGGCCGGCGTTGAAGAAGCCCGCGACGGAGATGTCCTCGACGGCCTTGTCGACGTCGGTGTCCTCGAAGACCACGACGGGGGCCTTGCCGCCCAGCTCCAGGTGGACGCGCTTGACGTCCTTGGCGGCCGACTCGGCGACCTGCATGCCGGCGCGGACGGAGCCGGTGATGGAGGCCATGGCGGGGACGGGGTGCTCGACCATCGCGCGGCCGGTGTCGCGGTCGCCGCAGACGACGTTGAAGACGCCCTTGGGGACGATCCGCCCGATGATCTCGGCCATCAGGACGGTCGACGCGGGGGTCGTGTCCGAGGGCTTGAGGACGACGGTGTTGCCCGCGGCCAGGGCCGGGGCGAACTTCCAGACGGCCATCATCATCGGGTAGTTCCAGGGCGCGACCTGGGCGCAGACGCCGACGGGCTCGCGGCGGACGATGGAGGTCAGGCCCTCCATGTACTCGCCGGCCGAGCGGCCCTCCAGGAGCCGGGCGGCACCCGCGAAGAAGCGGATCTGGTCCACCATCGGCGGGATCTCCTCGCTCGCGGTGAGGGCGATCGGCTTGCCGGTGTTCTCGACCTCGGCGGCGATCAGGTCCTCGGCGCGCTCCTCGAAGGCGTCCGCGATCTTGAGGAGTACCTTCTGGCGCTCGGCCGGGGTGCTGTCGCGCCAGGCGGGGAAGGCGGCCGCGGCGGCCTCCATGGCGGCGTCGACGTCGGCCTGGCCGGAGAGCGGAGAGGTCGCGTACACCTCGCCGGTGGCCGGGTTGATCACGTCGATCGTGCGGCCGTCGGCCGCGTCGCGGAACTCCCCGTTGATGTAGTTACGCAGCCGGCGCAGCTCGGTGGTCACTTGCCACCCCTCCTGTCACGTTCTGACTTCGCACGTCCTCGTGCGCTGTCCCGATGGGTGAGACACCCCAGCCTAATCGCTCGGCTGACGCTTTCAACAGGCCCGACCCCCCACAACTTCGGATTCAGTGAGATTTGGCCCCTCACACAACGAATTACATCGCTCCGGGGTTGCGAGACAGACGAGTCTCGGTGCACAGTGAGGTGTGGCCAGTCGAAGCGCAGACTCCAGAACCGGAACCGGTTCGTCCCCGACGATCGACGCCGTCTCCCTGGCGATCATCGAACAGCTCCAGGAGGACGGTCGCCGTCCCTACGCGGCGATCGGCAAGGCCGTCGGCCTCTCCGAAGCCGCCGTGCGCCAGCGCGTCCAGAAGCTGCTCGACCAGGGCGTCATGCAGATCGTCGCCGTCACCGACCCGCTCACCGTGGGTTTCCGGCGGCAGGCGATGGTCGGCATCAACGTCGAGGGTGACCTTGATCCGGTTGCGGAAGCACTGACGGCCATGGCCGAATGCGAGTACGTGGTGATGACCGCGGGCTCCTTCGACCTCATGGTGGAGATCGTCTGCGAGGACGACGACCACCTGCTGGATGTGATCAACAAGCGCATCCGCACCCTCCCCGGCGTGCGCTCCACCGAGAGCTTCGTCTACCTCAAGCTCAAGAAGCAGACCTATATGTGGGGAACCCGATAGCCGTGAGCAAGGACCTCTCCAAGACCGCGTACGACCACCTGTGGATGCACTTCACCCGCATGTCGTCGTACGAGAACTCGCCCGTTCCCACCATCGTGCGGGGCGAGGGCACCTACATCTTCGACGACAAGGGCAAGCGCTACCTCGACGGCCTCGCGGGCCTCTTCGTGGTCAACGCCGGACACGGCCGCAAGGAGCTGGCCGAGGTCGCGTACAAGCAGGCCCAGGAGCTCGCGTTCTTCCCCGTGTGGTCGTACGCGCACCCCAAGGCCGTCGAGCTGGCCGAGCGCCTCGCGGACTACGCCCCGGGCGACCTGAACAAGGTCTTCTTCACCACCGGTGGCGGAGAGGCCGTCGAGACCGCCTGGAAGCTCGCCAAGCAGTACTTCAAGCTGCAGGGCAAGCACACCAAGTACAAGGTCATCTCGCGCGCGGTCGCCTACCACGGCACCCCGCAGGGCGCCCTGTCCATCACCGGCCTGCCGGCCCTCAAGGCCCCCTTCGAGCCGCTGGTCCCCGGCGCGCACAAGGTGCCGAACACCAACATCTACCGCGCCCCGATCCACGGCGACGACCCCGAGGCCTTCGGCCGCTGGGCCGCCGACCAGATCGAGCAGCAGATCCTCTTCGAGGGCCCCGAGACCGTCGCGGCCGTCTTCCTGGAGCCGGTGCAGAACGCCGGCGGCTGCTTCCCGCCGCCGCCCGGGTACTTCCAGCGGGTCCGCGAGATCTGCGACCAGTACGACGTGCTGCTCGTCTCCGACGAGACCATCTGCGCCTTCGGCCGCCTCGGCACGATGTTCGCCTGTGACAAGTTCGGCTACGTCCCGGACATGATCACCTGCGCCAAGGGCATGACCTCGGGCTACTCCCCGATCGGCGCCTGCATCGTCTCCGACCGCATCGCGGAGCCCTTCTACAAGGGCGACAACACCTTCCTGCACGGCTACACCTTCGGCGGCCACCCGGTGTCGTCGGCGGTCGCCATCGCCAACCTCGACATCTTCGACAAGGAGGGCCTCAACCAGCACGTCCTGGACAACGAGGACGCCTTCTTCTCGACGCTGAAGAAGCTCCACGACCTGCCGATCGTCGGCGACGTCCGCGGCAACGGCTTCTTCTACGGCATCGAGCTCGTCAAGGACAAGGTCACCAAGGAGTCCTTCACGGACGAGGAGACCGAGCGCGTCCTGTACGGCTTCCTGTCCAAGGCGCTGTTCGAGAACGGCCTGTACTGCCGTGCCGACGACCGCGGCGACCCGGTCATCCAGCTGGCCCCGCCGCTGATCGCCGACCAGGGCACCTTCGACGAGATCGAAGGCATCCTGCGCTCGGTGCTCACCGAGGCGTGGACCAAGCTCTAGCAGGACCTCACGCCGCCCTCACGGCGTGACCCCGGCCCGGGTCTGCCCGCCATCCGAGTGGATGGCGGCGGCCCGGGCCGTGTGCTGTCCCTACGAACCGATCCGAATACTTACGGTGCCGAGTGACCGACAGGCCCGTCCTTCGTTCACCCGTACGGGGGAAACCCCTCCCTACGGGGGGACACCGATCGGATCGACAGAGGTGTACGCGATGGCCCCACCGGACAACGACGTGCTCTGGGCGCGTTCCCTGCACTGCTCCCTGGGCGGCTCGGAGGCCCTCAGCGGGGTCTCCCTCGGCGTCCGCGAGGGCGAGATCCTCGCCCTGACCGGCCCGCGGGGCAGCGGCAAGACCACCCTCCTGCGCTGTCTCTCCGGCCAGCTCGTCCCCCAGAAGGGCGAGGTCTGGTTCAACAGCGGCCCCGTGCACACCCTGGGCCCCGCCCAGCGCGAACGGCTCCGCCGCGAGCGCTTCGGCTGGATCGGCCCCGAACCCGGGCTCGTCCCCGAACTCACCGGCTGGGAGAACACCGCCCTGCCCCTGCTGCTCCGCGGGGTCCCCCGCCGCGCCGCGAAGACCACCGCCCTGGAGTGGCTGGACCGGCTCGACACCGGGGCGTGCGCCCGCAAGCGCCCGGGCGCCCTCACCCAGTCCCAGCGCCAGCGGATCTCGATCGCCCGCGCCCTCGTCACCACTCCCCCGGTGCTCTTCGCCGACGAGCCCACCGCCTCCCTGCACCGCGCCGACGGCTCCCAGGTGCTGCGCACCCTGACGGCCGCCGCCCGCTCGCACGGCATCACCGTGGTCCTCGCCACCCACGACGAAGAGGTCGCGGCGCTCGCCGACCGCGCGGTCGCGCTCCTCGACGGACGCCGGGCCGGCGCCGTACCCCCGGCGACCGGGGCGGAGGGCGTCGCGGCGTGCTCGCTCTCCGCCTGACCCGGGGCACCCACCCCCTCGTCCTGACGCGCCGGCTGCTCGTCGCCGCCGCGTCCGCCGGAGTGGGTTTCCTGCTGCTCTGCACCCTCGGCCACGCCCTGGGGCACCCGGAACAGTCCTCCGCCTCGGCGCTCCGTCTCCTCTGGTGCGTCCTGCCGCTCGCCGCCACCGTCCAGTTCGCGGTCGCGGTGGCCCGCACCGACCCCAGCACCCGGCCGCGCCCCGGACTCTCCGCGATCGGCCTCGGCCCGGCCCGGCTCACCCTGCTCGCCGCCGCCTCGACGGCCGTCACCTGCGTGTTCGGCTCCGCGGTCGCGCTCCTGCTCTATCTGCACCTGCGCGGCGGCCTCACGGGACTGCCCCTCGACGGGGCGGCCGCCGGACTGCTCGCCGCCGACCGGCCGGTTCCGCTCGCGGCCGTCCTCACCCTGCTCGCGCTCGTCCCCGTCGCCGCCGCCACGGCCGCGGCCCTGGCCCTGCGCCCGCGCACCGCGCCCCCGGTCTCCTCCGGCGAGGAGGACGCCGCGGAGAGCATGCCCTCCGGGCTGCCGTGGGGCGTCGCCCTGGTCGCGATCGGCCTCGCGGTCGAGACGTACGCGGGCCGGGGCGGCGGCGGGGACGGCCTCCCGCTGCCGGGCCGCTTCGACGGCAGCCCGGCGGCCGTCCTGGCCGGCTGGGTCCTCACCGCGATCGGCCTCGCGACGGCGGGCCCCGGCCTCGTCCACGGCTGCGGCCGCCTCCTCCAGGCGGTCCGCCCGGGCGCCGTCCGGCTGCTCGCGGGCCGCGTCCTGACGGCCGAGGCCCGGCGCATCGGCCGGCCGCTCGGCGTGGTCTGCGCGGTGCTCTCCGGCATGCTCGCGGCGACCACGGTGTACGCGTCGCACACCGGCTCCGACGCCTTCGGGCCGCTCACCGGCCTGGGCGCCACCCTGGTCCTGGCCTGCACCGGCGCCACGCTCCTGACCGCGGCCCTGGAGTCCCGGCAGAGCCGCGCCCCCGTCACCGGGGCCCTCCTCCTCGTGGGCGCCCCGCCCGCGACGCTCCGCGCGGCGGCCCTGCTGCGCGCGGGCGCCCTGCTCGCCGTCTTCCTCCCCCTGACCTGGCTGGTGGCGGAACTGGCGGCGCTGCCGCTGAAGGGGTGACCGGGGCCCGTACGGGGGTGTGACCCGGCGCGCCTCAGCGGGGGTCGTCGCCCAGCACCACCACGTCCTCCGCCCGGAAGGCGATCCCCGTCTCCGCGCCCTCCTCCAGGGCGTCCCGCAGCGGGAGCTCGGCCTCCAGGGGCGGGCCGTCGGCCGGGCGGAGCCGTACGACGACGTGGCTGCCCCGGAAGGTCCGGGACTCCACCGTCCAGGCCGGGGCGTCCCCGGCGGGGACCGGCCGCACTCCGCCGGGGCGGACGAGGAGCCGCCGCTCGCCCTGCGGGGAGCCCGCCGGCACCGGCACCTTCCCCCAGGGGGTGTCCGCGACCGTCCCGGAGACCCGGGCGGCCACCACGTTGTCGAAGCCGAGGAAGCGGGCGACGAACTCGGAGGCCGGGCGGCGCCACACCTCGACGGGCGTCCCCGACTGGGCGATCCGCCCGTCCCGCATCACCACGACCCGGTCGGCGAGCGCGAAGGCCTCGCCCTGGTCGTGGGTGACGGCGAGGACCGTCGTCCCGAGCCGCCCGAAGAGCTGCCGCAGCTCCACGACGAGCCGCTCCCGCAGGCCCCGGTCGAGCTGGCCGAGCGGTTCGTCGAGCATGAGGAGCCGGGGCCGGGGCGCGAGCGCCCGGGCGAGCGCCACCCGCTGCTGCTCGCCGCCGGAGAGCGCCGCGACGGACCGCCGCCCGGCGCCCGGCAGGCCGACGAGGTCCAGCAGCTCCCGCACCCGCTCCGTCCGCTCGGCCTTCCCCTCCCCCCGCATCCGGAGCCCGAAGGCGACGTTGCCGCCGACGTCCCGCTGCGGGAACAGCTGGTGGTCCTGGAACATCAGCCCGACGCCCCGGCGGTGCGTCGGCACCCCGGCCTGGTCGGCGCCGTCGAGGAGCACCCGGCCGGCGTCGAGCGCCTGGAGGCCCGCGACGGCCCGCAGCAGCGTGGACTTGCCGCTGCCGCTGGGGCCGAGGACGCACACGGTCTCGTGGTCGGCGACCTCCAGGTCCACGGCGTCGAGCACGGCCCGCGCCCCGAACCGTACGGTCGCCCCGTCGAGTCTCAGCATCAGAACTCCCCGGAGGTCCGGTCGGTGCGGAGCCGTTCGAGCAGCAGCAGGGACACCGCGCACACCACCATCAGGATCGTCGAGAGGGCCATCGCCTGGCCGTAGTTGAGCTCGCCGGGCCGACCGAGCAGCCGGGCCACCGCGACCGGCAGCGTCGGGCTGTCGGGCCGGGCGATGAACACGGTCGCGCCGAACTCGCCGAGCGAGACGGCGAACGCGAACCCGGCCGCGACGAGCAGCGCCCGCCGCACCAGCGGCAGGTCCACCTCCCGCCAGGCCCGCCACGGCGAGGCGCCGAGCACGGCCGCCGCCTCCCGCAGCCGCTCGTCGACCGCGCGCAGGACCGGCAGCATCGTCCGGACGACGAAGGGGACGCCGACGAGGGCCTGCGCGAGCGGGACGAGGATCCAGCTGGCCCGCAGGTCGAGCGGCGGCTCGTCGAGCGTGATGAGGAAGCCGAAGCCGACGGTGACGGCGGAGACCCCGAGCGGCAGCATGAGCAGCGCGTCGAAGCCCCGGACGAGCCGCCCGGCGCGCCGGGTGAGCGCCGCCGCCGCGAGGCCGCCGATCACGACGGCGATGGCGGTGGCGGCCACCGCGTACCGCAGCGAGTTCCCGATCGCCTCCAGGGGCGGCACCAGGAAGGTCCCGCTCTCGTCGAGCGAGCCGAGCGCCCGGTAGTAGCCGAGCCCGTACCCCCCGGGACCGGCGAAAGAGCGCTCCACCAGCACCCCGAGCGGCAGCAGGACGAGCAATGCCACCGACAGCAGCACACCGCCGAGCAGCGCCCACTGCCCGGCGCCGCGCGGTCGGCGCGCGGTCCGCTCGGGCGGCACGAGCCGCAGCGCCGCCTCCCGCCTCCGTACCGTCCACGCGTGCACGGCGAGGATCGCGCCGACCGCCACGAACTGCACCAGGGTCAGCACCGCCGCCGTCGACAGGTCGAGCAGCCGGGCGGTCTGCCGGTAGATCTCCGCCTCCAGGGTCGTGTACGCGTCCCCGCCGAGGATCTGCACGACGCCGAAGGAGGTGAAGGTGAAGAGGAAGACCATCAGGGCCGCCGCCGACACGGCCGGGACGAGCGCGGGCAGCGTCACCGTCCGCCAGGCCGTGAAGCGCGAGGCGCCCAGGACCCGGGCGGCCTCCTCCTGGCGCGGGTCGAGCTGCGACCAGAGGCCGCCGACGGTCCGGACGACGACCGCGTAGTTGAAGAAGACGTGGGCGAGGAGGATCGCCCACACACTGGTGTCGAGCCGCAGCCCCCACAGCTCGTCGGTGAGCCCGTTCCGGCCGACGAGGGCCAGGAACGCCGTGCCGACCAGGACCGTCGGCAGGACGAACGGCACCGTCACCACGGCCCGCAGCACGCTCTTGCCGGGGAAGTCGAAGCGGGCGAAGACGTACGCGCCGGGCAGCGCGACGAGCAGCGTGAGGCCGGTGGAGGCGAGCGCCTGCCAGGCGGTGAAGCCGAGCACGTCGAGGATGTCCGGCCGGGACAGCACCTCGCCGATCCGGCCGAACCGCCAGCTCCCGCCGGGCCGCAGCCCCCGGTCCACGATGGACACGACGGGCCACGCGAAGAACACCGCGAAGAACGCGACGGGCAGGGCCATCAGCCCCAGCCGCGCCGCGTTCCCGCGCGGGTCGCGCCTTACTTCAGGACGAGCGACGACCACTGCTGGATCCACGCGTCACGCTTCTCGGCGATCTTCCCGGGCGCCATCGTCTCCGGCTTCTCCACGACCACACCGTGCTTCGTGAACAGCTCCGGCAGCACCGCGTCCTTCGCCACCGGGTTCACGAACATCTGGAGCGGCATGTCCTCCTGGAACTTCTTCGAGATCAGGAAGTCGATCAGCGCCTTGCCGCCCTCGGGGTTCTTCGCCCCGTTCAGCAGGCCCGCGAACTCCGTCTGCCGGAAGCACGTCCCCGTGGACACCCCGGTCGGGGCGACCTTCGGCTGCGGCTCGCCGTACAGCACCTCGACCGGCGGGCTGGAGGCGTACGACACGACCAGCGGCCGGTCGCCCTTGGCCTGCTTGCCGCCGGCCGAACCGGAGAACTCCTGGTTGTAGGCGAGCTCCCAGCTGTCGACGGTCTTCACGCCGTTCGCCCTGAGCTTCGACCAGTACGCCTGCCAGCCGTCGTCCCCGTACTCCGCCGCCGTGCCGAGGAGGAAACCGAGCCCCGGGGAGGACCGCTCCGGGTTCTCGACCACCAGCAGGTCCTTGTACGCGGGCTTCGCCAGGTCGTCGAAGGTCACCGGCGGCGCCAGCTTCTTGTCGGCGAAGTACTTCTTGTCGTAGTTGACGCAGATGTCGCCGGAGTCGATCGGCGTCACCCGGTGCTCCTTGTCCAGGTGGTACTCCGCCGGGATCCGGTCGAGCCCCTTCGCCTGGTACCCGACGAAGATCCCGTTGTCGAGGGCGCGGGAGAGCAGGGTGTTGTCGACGCCGAAGAAGACGTCGCCCTGCGGGGAGCCCTTGGTCAGGATCTCCTTGTTGACGGCCTCACCGGCGTCGCCGGCCTTCAGGACCTTGACGGTGAAACCGGTCTGCTTCGTGAACTCCGCCAGCACCTCCTTGGAGGCGTTGAAGGAGTCGTGGCTCACCAGCGTCACGGTCTTCGGCGCGGGCGCGCCGGACTTGCCCGCGGCCTCGCGGACGTCGTCCGTACCGCAGGCGGCGAGGGTCGTGACGCCCAGCGCCGCGGCGAGCGCGGCGGCGGCCATCTTCTTGGTGCTCACTGAGATTCCTCCTGGGTGTGACCAGGAAGAGACGCGGCCCCGCCCGCGACCGGCGGGCCGGTCGCGGGCAGGGCGCAACAGCTTGAGTTACGACCGAACTTCCTACCCAGAATGACCTGGGCGAGGTTCAGAGGGTCTGCGGTCTGACGGACACCGCACTCTCAGCGCTGTGGCGCTCCCCTGTCGGAATATGGAGATGTGTTCGAGCTCAGGGTACAAGCTCAGCGTTCGGCGGCGGCCAGCTGTCCACAGGCGCCGTCGATCTCCTGGCCCCGGGTGTCCCGCACGGTCACCGGCACGCCGTGCCGCGCGATCGCCTCCACGAAGGCCTTCTCGTCCTCCGGACGCGACGCCGTCCACTTCGAACCGGGCGTCGGGTTCAACGGGATCAGGTTGACGTGCACCCGCCTGCCCTTGAGCAGCCGGCCGAGCAGGTCACCGCGCCACGCCTGGTCGTTGATGTCCCGGATGAGGGCGTACTCGATGGAGATCCGGCGGCCGGACTTCTCCGCGTACTCCCAGGCCGCGTCGAGGACCTCCCGCACCTTCCAGCGCGTGTTGACCGGCACGAGGGTGTCGCGCAGCTCGTCGTCGGGGGCGTGCAGGGAGACCGCGAGGCGGCACTTGAAGCCCTCGTCGGCGAAGCGCAGCATCGCGGGCACGAGTCCCACGGTGGAAACGGTGATCCCGCGCTGGGACAGGCCCAGGCCGTCCGGCTCGGGGTCGGTGAGCCGGCGGATGGCGCCGACGACCCGCTTGTAGTTGGCGAGCGGCTCGCCCATGCCCATGAACACGATGTTCGAAAGGCGGGCCGGGCCGCCGGGGACCTCGCCGTCGCGCAGGGCGCGCATGCCGTCCACGATCTGGTGCACGATCTCGGCGGTCGACAGGTTCCGGTCGAGCCCGGCCTGCCCGGTCGCGCAGAACGGGCAGTTCATCCCGCAGCCGGCCTGCGAGGAGATGCACATGGTCACCCGGTCCGGGTAACGCATGAGCACCGACTCCACGAGCGTGCCGTCGTGCAGCCGCCACAGGGTCTTGCGGGTGGTGTCGTCGTCGCACGAGATGTGCCGCACCACGGACATCAGGTCGGGCAGCAGCTCCCCGGCCAGCTTCTCCCGCGAGGCGGCCGGGATGTCGGTCCACTCGGCGGGGTCGTGCGCGTACCGCGCGAAGTAGTGGGTGGACAGCTGCTTGGCGCGGAAGGGCTTCTCGCCGATCGCGGCGACGGCCTCCTTCCGCTCGGCGGGCGTGAGGTCGGCCAGGTGCCGCGGCGGCTTCTTGGCTCCGCGGGGGGCGACGAAAGTGAGTTCTCCGGGCTTGGGCATGGTGCTACCAGTGTCGCAGAGATGAGAAGAGGGACCCGCCGTCCTGTGGACAACGGGCCCCTCGACCGAAGAACCGCAGGTCAGCCGGTGCCGACGAACAGCGCAAGCAGCAACCACACCACCGGGGCCGTCGGCAGCAGCGAGTCGAGCCGGTCCATGATGCCGCCGTGGCCGGGCAGCAGCGTGCCCATGTCCTTGATGCCCAGGTCCCGCTTGATCATCGACTCGCCGAGGTCGCCGAGCGTCGCGCTCGCCGCCACCGCGAGGCCGAGGATCAGGCCCTGCCACCAGATCCCGTCGTCGATCATGAACTGCATGCACAGCGCGCCCGCCGCCATCGCGAACGTCACCGCGCCGACCAGGCCCTCGCGGGTCTTGCCGGGGCTGATCCTCGGCGCCAGCTTGTGCTTGCCGAAGCGCCAGCCGACCGCGTACGCCCCGGTGTCGCTGACCACCGTCAGGATCAGGAAGGCGAGCACCCGCTCCGGGCCGTCGTCCGCGGCCAGCAGCAGTGCCACGAACGTCGCGAGGAACGGCACGTAGAACGCGGCGAACACGCCCGCCGTGACGTCCTTCAGATAGCCCTCGGGCGGCTCCGTCATCCGCCACACCAGGACCGCGAGCGCCGTCAGGGCCATCGCGACCCAGGCGCCCTCGGCACCGCGCACGTACCCGGCGACGACCATCGCCGCGCCGCCGACCGCGAGCGGCACCAGCGGCGCCTTGATCTGCTTGCGCTCCTGGAGCCGGGAGGTCAGCTCCCACAGTCCGACCACCACGGCGATCGCGATCACCCCGACGAACGCCGGCGCCCAGATGTACAGCGAGGCGATGATGACGGCGCCCAGGCCGACCCCGACCCCTATGGCCGCGCCCAGGTTCCGCCCCGCGCTCTTCTTCTGCCGTGGCGCCGGCGGCGCGGGCGGCGGAGGCGGGGTGGGGCTGGGCATGGGCTCCTGCGGGTGCTCGTGCGGCGCCTCGTCACGGAACAGGGGGCCGCTCGGGTGAGCGGCCCCCCGGCCGTGACCGTCCTGGAATCCGCCGGTGGGAACGTCGGGCACGATGGGCATGGGCCGAGTCTGCGCCGCCCGGTGCCGATCGTGTGCGGGACCCGCCGGGGCGGGACCCTGGTGGGGTCCCCCGCGGCCGGAACCGGCCGGGGCATCCCAGGAAGAGTCGTTCATCAGACCTCGAGCAGCTCGGCTTCCTTGTGCTTGAGCAGCTCGTCCACCTGCGTGACGTACTTCGCGGTGGTGTCGTCGAGCTCCTTCTCCGCGCGGCGGCCCTCGTCCTCGCCGACCTCGCCGTCCTTGACGAGCTTGTCGATGGACTCCTTGGCCTTGCGGCGCACCGAGCGGATCGAGATCTTCGAGTCCTCGGCCTTGCCCTTGGCGACCTTGATGTACTCGCGGCGGCGCTCCTCGGTCAGCTCGGGGAACACCACCCGGATGATGTTGCCGTCGTTGCTCGGGTTGACGCCGAGGTCCGAGTCACGGATCGCCTGCTCGATGTTGCGCAGCGCGCTCTTGTCGAACGGGGTCACCACGGCCATCCGCGGCTCCGGGACGGAGAAGGAGGCCAGCTGGTTGATGGGGGTGATGGCGCCGTAGTAGTCCGCCACGATCTTGTTGAACATCGCCGGGTGCGCACGGCCGGTGCGGATCGCGGCGAAGTCCTCCTTGGCGACCACGACGGCCTTCTCCATCTTCTCCTCGGCCTCGAGGAGGGTCTCTTCGATCACCACTTGCTCCTGCGTGTCGTCGCGTTGTGTCCTGCACGGTGTACGACCGGCAGGGCTCTGTCCATCCCCTTGCGGGGCGGTTCCCGGTTCGGGTCAGGCCCGGGTGCCCTGGTCGCTCACGAGCGTGCCGATCTTCTCACCCTTCACCGCGCGCGCGATATTGCCCTCGGTGAGCAGTTCGAAGACGAGGATCGGGAGGTTGTTGTCCCGGCACAGGGTGACGGCGGTGGCGTCGGCGACCTTGAGGTCGCGGGCGATCACCTCGCCGTACTCGAGCGCGTCGAACTTGACCGCGTCGGGGTTGCGCTTCGGGTCGGAGTCGTAGACGCCGTCGACGCCGTTCTTGCCCATGAGCAGGGCCTCGGCGTCGATCTCCAGGGCGCGCTGGGCGGCGGTGGTGTCCGTGGAGAAGTACGGCATGCCCATGCCCGCGCCGAAGATGACCACGCGGCCCTTCTCCAGGTGGCGCACGGCGCGCAGCGGGATGTACGGCTCGGCGACCTGGCCCATGGTGATGGCGGTCTGGACGCGGGAGTCGATGCCCTCCTTCTCCAGGAAGTCCTGGAGGGCGAGGCAGTTCATCACGGTGCCGAGCATGCCCATGTAGTCGGAGCGGGCCCGGTCCATGCCGCGCTGCTGGAGTTCGGCGCCGCGGAAGAAGTTTCCTCCGCCGATCACGATCGCGATCTCCGCGCCGTCGCGGACGACGGCCGCGATCTCACGCGCGATGGCGTGCACGACATCGGGGTCGACGCCCAGGCCGGTACCGCCGGAGAAGGCTTCTCCGGACAGCTTCAGCATGTAGCGGCCGGCCTTTTTGCCGTTGTTGTCGTCGCCCTGTACGGCGCCCTGGTTCATGGAGCTCTCCTCGTGCACATACGAAGGAGGCCATTGCCTTGGGTCCTCGCGGTATCCCGTGCGGCAATGGCCTCCTCGTCAGATCTGCGGTCGTCCTGCGCGGGCGCGGACGACTGCTTCAGACCCTACCGGGGTCCGGTGTCCGTCGCGTTCGCGACCGGACTCAGATGCCGACCTTGATGCGGGTGAAGCGCTTCAGGGTGACACCGGCCTCGTCCAGGATCTGCTGGACGGACTTCTTGTTGTCCAGGGCGTACGGCTGGCCGAGCAGCGTGGCGTCCTTGAAGAAGCCGTTGACGCGACCCTCGACGATCTTGGCGATCGCGGCCTCGGGCTTGCCCTCGGCGCGGGTGGTCTCCTCGGCGATGCGGCGCTCCGACTCGACGACCTCGGCCGGGACGTCCTCACGGGTGAGGTACTTCGGCGCGAAGGCGGCGATGTGCTGGGCGACGCCCTTGGCGACGGCGGCGTCGGCCTTGTCGAACTCGACGAGGACACCGATCTGCGGCGGCAGGTCGGGCATCGTGCGGTGCATGTACGCGAAGACGAAGCCGTCGGCGTACTGCGCGAAGCGGTCGAGGACGATCTTCTCGCCGAGGTTGGCGTTGGCCTCGTCCACGAAGGCCTGCACGGTCTTGCCGGGCTCGATCTCGGAGGCGAGCAGCGCCTCCAGGTCGGCCGGGGCGGTGGCGGCGACGTGCGCGGCCAGCTGGTTGGCGACGGCCTGGAACTTGTCGCCCTTGGCGACGAAGTCCGTCTCGCACTTCAGCTCGACGAGGACGCCGGAGGTGTTGTCGTCGGCGATGAGGGAGACCACGGCGCCGTTCTCGGCGGAGCGGCCCTCGCGCTTGGCGACACCCTTCTGGCCCTTGATGCGCAGGGCCTCTACGGCCTTGTCGACGTCGCCGTCGGCCTCGTCCAGGGCCTTCTTGCAGTCCATCATGCCGGCGCCGGTGAGCTCGCGGAGCTTCTTGACGTCAGCGGCGGTGTAGTTCGCCATGAGTCTGTTTCTCTCTCGAAGTCTGAAAGATCGGGCGGGTCCACGGGTGGACGGCGGGGGCTTCGTGGGCCCCCGCCGTCGTCACCCGAAGGTCCTGGTCCTGAAGGGTCAGGCCTGCTCGGCGGCCTCGGCCGGAGCGTCGGCGGCCTCGGCGTCCGCGACCTTCTCGGTCTCGGCGGAGGTCTGGACCTCGGCGGCCTCGGCGGCCTCGGCGGCGGCCGGAGCCGGGGCCTCGGTCTCGTCGGCCTTCTTCTCGCCCTCGAGCAGGTCGCGCTCCCACTCGGCGAGCGGCTCGCCCTGGGCCTTCTCGCCCGGCTTCGAGTCGCCGGTCGCGGCGCCGGAGCGGGCGATGAGGCCCTCGGCGACGGCGTCGGCGATCACGCGGGTGAGCAGGGTGACGGAGCGGATCGCGTCGTCGTTGCCCGGGATCTTGTAGTCGACCTCGTCGGGGTCGCAGTTGGTGTCGAGGATCGCGACGACCGGGATGTGGAGCTTGCGCGCCTCACCGACGGCGATGTGCTCCTTCTTGGTGTCGACGATCCAGACGGCGCTCGGCACCTTCTGCATCTCGCGGATACCACCGAGGGTCTTCTCCAGCTTGGCCTTCTCGCGGGAGAGGACCAGGAGCTCCTTCTTGGTGAGACCCGAGGCGGCGACGTCCTCGAAGTCGATCTGCTCGAGCTCCTTGAGGCGCTGCAGACGCTTGTAGACGGTGGAGAAGTTGGTGAGCATGCCACCGAGCCAACGCTGGTTGACGTACGGCATGCCGACGCGCGTCGCCTGCTCGGCGATGGCCTCCTGGGCCTGCTTCTTCGTACCGACGAACATGATGGAGCCGCCGTGCGCGACGGTCTCCTTGACGAACTCGTAGGCGCGGTCGATGTACGACAGCGACTGGAGCAGGTCGATGATGTAGATGCCGTTGCGCTCGGTGAAGATGAAGCGCTTCATCTTCGGGTTCCAGCGACGGGTCTGGTGACCGAAGTGGACGCCGCTCTCCAGCAGCTCCCGCATCGTGACGACGGCCATGGCCGTATCTCCTTGGGTTTCTCGGTTGTGTTCCTGACGCCCCGGGCGCGCCATGCCCACGAGGGACCGAAAGGCGCTGCCACCGTCTGAGGACCGTGGCGGGGCGTGCGAAGTCGACCCGGTGACCCGAGTCGCCATAGGAAGTGTACGGGACCCCGGGGGCGACGGGTGACGGCACTGTCCACAACCGGTGAGCAGTCCACAGAAAACGTCCGCGACCTCCATGGAACGGACGGCCCGGGGAGCCTTCCCCCATGCACCTCACGACCTGTCTCACGGCCTTGTTCCTGGCCCTCGGCGCCCTCTGGCCGGTGGGCCCGCCCCCGCCCGAGATCGTGCGCGGCTGGCAGCCGCCGCCGGGCCCGTACGCGGCGGGCCACCGCGGCGTCGACCTCGCCGCACCGCCGGGCGCCCCGGTCCTGGCCCCCGCGGCGGGCACGGTGACCTTCGCGGGCCCGGTCGGCGGCCGGGGCGTCCTCACCCTGACCCTCCCGGGCACGGGTACTCCCCCGCTGCGCACGACCTTCTCCCCGGTGACCCCCCTGGTCCCGGTCGGCGCCACCGTCACGGCGGGCACTCCGATCGCCCGGGTCACCCCCGGCACCCACTGCCCGGAGACCTGCCTCCACTGGGGCCTCCTCAGAGGCGACCACTACCTGAACCCCCTGCTCCTGACGAGACGGGGCCCGTCACGGCTGCTGCCACTCGGGGGTTAGGAGGTGCCGGCCCCGTCCCCGAACGCCCGGAAGGCGTGCCGCCCGGCCGGGGCGCCGTCCGTGAGCAGGTCTCCGGCGGAGCAGCTCGCCCCACGCGGGGTCGGTGAGGTCGGCGCCGGGGAACGCTTCCTCCAGGGCGGCGTGGACGTCGGCGCGGCTCCCGACGGGAGGCGGCTCGTGGTCGGCGGGCAGGTCGTCGATCGAGACGAGACCGGCCGGCAGCGGCAGGAGGAGGACGTTCCGGCTCACGGGAGACCCGGACGGTGGGGCCGGGTGCTCAGGCCGGGGAGCCGTTGACGCCGTGGAGGGCCATCGTGACCGCCGCCTCGGTGATCTCGGCGGGGTCCTCGGCCGCGCCGAGTTCGAGGCGGCGGACGGCCGCGTCGACGACGCCCTGGAGGAGCATGGCGCCCAGGCGGGGCCGGGGCTGTCCCAGGGCGGCGAGCGCCTCGACGACCATGGAGACGAGGCCGCCGTGGGCCGCGCGGATCTTCTCGCGGGCGCCGTCGTCCAGCTCGCCGGCGGAGATGGCGACGACCGCGCGGTGGCGCCGGTCCCCGACCAGTTCCAGCTGCTTGCGGACGTACGCCTCGACCTTGCCCTGGGGCGTCCCGGCGTCGGCCATGGCCAGCTCGACCTCGGCGGCCCAGACCGGGAAGTCGACGGCGCACAGCTCCTCGACGACGGCGGCACGCGACCGGAAGTACTCGTAGACCGACGAGCGGGCGAGGCCCGTGCGCTCGGCGAGTGCGGGGAAGGTCAGCGCCTCCGTCCCGCCCTCGGACAGCAGGGAACGCGCGGCGTCCAGCAGGGCGCCGCGCTGCATCGTCCGGTGCTCGGCCACGGAGGCCGCTCGAATCCTGGGCACGGCTCCACTGTACGACCGGACCGCGGCGCTCAGCGTCCGACGTCGGCCAGCTTGGCCCGGAGCTGAAGCACGGATTTGGTGTGGATCTGGCTGACGCGACTCTCGGTGACGCCGAGGACGTGGCCGATCTCGGCGAGCGTGAGGCCCTCGTAGTAGTAGAGGGTGACGACCGTCTTCTCGCGTTCGGGGAGCGTGTTGATGGCGCGGGCGAGCAGTCGGCGCAGCTCGCGGTCCTCGGCGACCTCGACGGGGTTGTCGGCGGCCGTGTCCTCCAGCGTGTCCATCAGGGAGAGCCGGTCCCCGCCCTCGCCGCCGACGTGCAGCAGCTCCTCCAGGGCGACCACGTTGGCCAGGGACAACTGGCTGAAAACCGAGTGCAGTTCCTCCAGCGTGATGTCCATCTCCGCGGCGACCTCCCCCTCGGAGGGGGTGCGGCGGAGCTGGGCCTCCAGGGTGGCGTAGGCGCGTTCGACGTTGCGCGCCTTCTGCCGGACGGAGCGGGGGATCCAGTCGAGGGCGCGGAGCTCGTCGATCATGGCGCCGCGGATGCGGGTGATGGCGTACGTCTCGAACTTGATGGCGCGCTCGACGTCGAACTTCTCGATGGCGTCGATGAGGCCGAAGACGCCGGAGGAGACGAAGTCGGCCTGTTCCACGTTGGACGGCAGTCCGACGCTGACCCGTCCCGCGACGTACTTGACGAGGGGCGAGTAGTGCAGGATCAGCTGCTCCCGCAGCCGCTCGTCGCCCGTGTCCTTGTACGAGCGCCACAGCTCGTCGAGGGAGGTCGGCGCGGGCGGTCGCACGGTGCCCCGGGCCGCTGGGGGCACCGCAGCGCGGTCAGACCCGGAGGTGTGCTGGGGCATGCGTTGCCTTGAGCCGTTCTGCTGTCGGGTGTGTCGGTGTGGGCGTCCTGGAGGGAATCCCGGTGAGCGTAGCGTGAGTGCGACGTCGCGGTGAGCGAACATCGGTGGATCGCGCCGCTCCGGGTGGACGCCGTCGGTCATGTCTTCGAACCGGGGCCGTGGCGCGGGTCGGCCCCTCGGGCGCGACCGAGAGAACTCGATTGTTCATCGCCTTCACCTTTTCACCCGAATGCTCCGGGTCAAGTACCGCCTCGCCGCGCGTTCGACGCTTGTGTGGCGGTGTTCGTCAACCGCCAGCCCTCTCCGTGGCGTTCGACGAAGCCGAGGGAGTGGAGTTCGTACAGCTTGGCGAGGGTCTCGTCGGGGTGGGTCCCGGCACGGCGGGCGATGGCGGTGGTGGGGGTG
>NZ_LGEG01000238.1 GCF_001280125.1 Streptomyces sp. NRRL F-6492 | reverse complement strand
ATCCCGAAACCTGCTCCAAGCTGCGAGAACGTCTCGTTCTTCCGCAGATGGACCAGCGTGAGGAGTGCCTGCTGGAAGCAGCCGAGCCTGCGCCACCGCGTGTTGCGGGCCCGGCGGTGCTCGTACAGCAGCCAGGAAACATGCTCAACCAGCTCGTGCGGGACATCGAGCATGGCTCGATACGGAACCACCAGGGGCCCTGCCTCGTCACCACCCTCGCTGACCAGCCCATTTCACCCTCCAACACAGGATGAAAGAAGCTCAGTGACTACCGCTGTCTGACTGCCAGTCAGGAAAGTCAGCAAAAGGTCAGCATCGATCCGATTAAAGCTTGACGCATAAGCCCGGACACGAGACTCGACATGCCTCCTCTCGAGCCCGGCAGACCCCCTGGCCCGAGCACAGGACAGGATGCAGATCAGGGGCCTCAGTATGGCAGCCACGCGTGGAAGCACGGCCAGCCCGATCACAGGTTTCCGCAGGTCAGCGCACCCTCCCACGCGGCTTCAGCGGGGTGGTGGGCAGAGCCGGAGCGGATAGGCGGGCACCGTCGTAACCGTGCACCTCGCCGAACCGCGAGCCCTTCTCCCAGTCGTTTCGCGCCTGTACGATCTCGTCGCCGGATCGGCCGACGAAGTTCCACCACATGACGATCTCCTCGGCGAAGGGCTCGCCGCCGAGGAGCATCAGGCCCGCGTCCGAGAGGGCGTGGAGGGGGAGTTCGGTGCGGCCGCAGCCGAGGTAGAGCATCGAGCCGGGCAGGACGGGCACGCCGTCGACGCGGGCCTCGCCGGACATGGCGAGGACGGCGTACTCGAAGTCGGGCTCCAGCGGGAGGTTCGCCTCGGTGCCGGCCGTGAGGGCGAGGTCGGCGCCGACGATCGGGGTGTACGTGGTGCCCGGCGAGGCGGCGCCGTCGAGGGAGCCCAGGACCACCGTGGCCGTGAGGCCGGGGGCGGTGGCGCGGGGCAGGTCGGCGTGGTGCTCGAAGTGGGGTTCCACGTGTCGGTGGGCGTCGGGGAGGGCGACCCAGAGCTGGGCGCCGTGCAGGAAGCGGGCGTGCGGGCGGGGGCTCTCCTCGGAGTGGGAGATCGCCCGTCCCGAGGTCATCAGGCCCAGTTCGCGCGGGCGGATGGTCTGGAGGGCGCCGGTGGAGTCGCGGTGCAGCACCTCGCCCTCGTGGAGCCAGCTGACGGTCTGGAGCCCCGTGTGGGGGTGGGGCGGGACCTGCATGCCGGGCTCGTCGGCGATGTCGTCGGGGCCGTAGTGGTCGACGAAGACCCAGGCGCCGACCATCCGCCGCCCCAGGTTCGGGAGCAGTCGGCGGACCTCGGTCGATTCGCCGAGCCGGACGTGGCGGGGGGCGAGGAGTTCCCGTACCGGCTCGGCGGCGACGAAGCCGCGTCCGCCGCAGACGGTCGGCACGGCCTGGCGATCGAGATTGCTCATGGCGCCCAACCTATTGCGGTCCGGGGGCCGCGGGGCGTGACGCTCCGGCGGAGCCGGGAGAAGTCGGGGAGCCACCGGAAAGCCTTAGTGGAATGTTCAACCATTCTGGCTTGTTGGACCGGTCGACCGCCCCCCGCACGGCGGCGGATCCGGATCTCCGGGAAGGAAGAGCGAGTGAGCGAGACGTACTACGAGTTCGGCACGGCCGGGGAGCGCTGGGACCGGGCACGGCTGTTCTTCGACGCGAAGGAGTACGGGACCGCCGTCCGCATCCTGCGCGGCCTCGTCGCCGAGCACCCGGACCAGACCGCCCAGCGACTCCTCCTCGCCCGGGCGTACTACCACTCCGCCCGGCTCTCCCGGGCCGAGACCGAGCTGCGCGCGATCCTGGAGCGCGACCCGGTCGAGCACTACGCCCGGCTGATGCTCGGCCGTGTGCTGGAGCGGCAGGGACGCCCGGAGGAGGCCGCGCCGCATCTGCGGATGGCCGCCGCCATGACGGGCGAGACCGTGTCCTGACGCGTTCTTGATACCCCTCCACGGTATATTCGCGAGCCGGGAGGTCCTGGCTGTGCGGACACGACGGGCGGAACGCGGTCGACGAGCGGGAGGTGCCACGGCGCACCTCCTGCTCGTCGTCGTGCTCGCGCTCGGCGTGTTCCTGATGCACACCGTGGGCCATCCCGAGGGGTCCGACGGCAGCACGCACACCGCCTCCGCCGCCTCCTCCCCCGCTTCCTCCGCGCACGACGGCGGGAGCTCCGACGCCCGGCACGATCCCGGTACGGGGACGGACATGACCACCCTGTGCGTGGCCGTCCTCGGCGTCTGGCTGCTGGCGCGGCTCGTCCTGGCCGCCCTTGGACGCGGACCCGAAGGGCCCGTGCCCTTCCTGGCGCGCCTCGCGCACGTACGGGCTCCGCACGCCCCGCCCCGTCGTCCTCCCGACCCCGCGCTGCTGTCCGTCCTGCGGATATAGGCCGTACCTCGCCCACGGGCGCCCCCGCGCCGCCCGTGAGCCCCTCCGGCCTGCCCTCTTCCGCCCGTACGGGACCGCACGAGTCCCTACGGGTCCGTACGAACAGCACACGAGGTATCACCATGCACATGCGTGCCTTCACGCACCGCGCCACCCGGGTATCCGCCCTCGTCGGCGCCGCCGCCGCGACCGGGCTCCTGCTCACCGCGTGCGGCGCGGACGACACCGCCCCGTCGGCGTCCGTTCCCCCGTCCGCCACCGCCGCCGCGCCCGGGGCCGCCGCCTCCCCGGCGCCCGCTCCGGGGCCCTTCAACGACGCGGACGTCATGTTCGCGCAGATGATGATCCCGCACCACGAGCAGGCCCTGGAGATGGCGGAGCTCGCCGACGGCCGGGCCGAGGACCCCGGCGTCAAGAGGCTGGTCGCCGCGATCGAGCGGGCCCAGGGCCCGGAGATCCGGACCATGCGGGCCTGGCTCGCGGGCTGGGGCCGGCCCGGGTCCGCCGGTCACGGGGGCGGTCACGGCTCCGGCCACGGCATGGCCGGGATGATGTCCGAGCAGGACATGAAGGATCTGGCGGCCGCCGGGGGCGAGGAGTTCGACCGCACCTTCGCCGAGCTGATGATCGCCCACCACGAGGGTGCGGTGGCCATGGCGGAGGACGAGCGGAAGAACGGCCTCAACCCGACGGCCAGGAAGCTCGCCGACGACGTCGTACGGACCCAGTCCGCCGAGGTCGCCGAGCTGCGGAAGGTCCTCGACCGGCTCTGACCGCCTCTTCGACCGTCCCCGGTCCGGCCGCGCCGGGCCGGGGACGGTCCACGGCCGGACCGGCGCCCGGGTCACTCCCCCGCGCGGCGCTCCACGACCACCTCGCCGCCCACCACGACCGTCTCCGCGACGGTGCCGGGGATGTCCTGGGGGGCGACGCGGAGGATGTCGCGGGAGAGGACGACGAAGTCGGCCAGCTTGCCCACGGTCAGGGAACCGCGCTCGTGCTCCAGGAAGTTGGCGTACGCCGAGCCCCTCGTGTAGCCCTCGACGGCGGTGGCGACGTCGATCGTCTCGCCGGCCGTCCAGGCCTCGCCGCCGCCGGGCGGGCGGCGGGTGACGGCGGCGTGGATGCCGACCATGGGATCCATCTCGGCGACGTTCCAGTCGCTGGAGAGGGCGAGGACCGCGCCGGCCGCGTGCAGGCTGCGCAGCGGCCAGGCCTTGTGCCAGCGGTCGGGGCCGACGTTCTCGGCCCAGTCCTGGCCGGGGCCCGCGATGTCGGGGGCCGCGTGCCGGGGCTGCATGCAGGCGACGACGCCGAGCTCGGCGAAGCGCGGGGTGTCGGCCGGGTCGAGGCACTCGACGTGGACGACCTGGTGGCGCGCGTCGCGCGGTCCGTTGGCGGCGCGGGCGCGTTCGACGGCGTCGAGGACGGTGCGGATGCCCCGGTCGCCGGTGGCGTGGACGAAGCACTGGAAGCCGCGCGCGTCGAGCAGGGTGAGCAGCTCGGCGAACTCCTCCGGCGGGTAGAAGGTGTCGCCGCGGTGGTGGGAGCAGCCCGCGTACGGCTCCAGGAGGGCGGCGGTGCGGGGTTCGACGACGTCGTCGATGTACAGCTTGAGCGGGCCGACCCGCAGCCGGTCGTCGTCGTGCTCCTCGGCCGCCGCGGCGAAGGCGTCGAGGTCGGCCTCGGTGGTGCCGCGCGGGTGGAAGAGGGCGGCGACGATCCGGGAGCGCAGCCGGCCCTCGTCGCGGGCGCGTGCGAAGAGGGCGAGGTCGTCGAGGGAGTTCTGCGGTTCGACGACGGTGGTGATGCCGAAGCCGATGGCGTCGTCGAGGCTCTTGGCGAGCCGTCCGTACTGGCGGTCGGGCGAGGCCCAGGGGAGGCCGAGGTCGCGCAGGGCGCGGTGGCCGTCGCGGGAGAGGCCCTTGATCGCGAAGTCCTTGACGAATCCGGTGGGTTCGCCGGTCGCCGGGTCGGTGACGGCCCGGCCGAAGGGCAGTTCGGTGTGGTCGCGGTCGACGCCGAGGCGCTTGAGGGCGGCGGTGTTCAGCCAGGCGGTGTGCACGTCGTAGCTGAGGACGAGGGCGGGGGTGTCGCCGGTGGCCGGGTCGAGGTCGGCGGCGGTGGGCATGCGTCCGCCGGGCACGGCCGAGTAGTCGAAGGCCTCGGCCTCGATCCACTCGGCGTCCGGGTTCGCCGCGTGCCAGGTGCGGATCCGCTCGTGGATCGCGTCGAGGGTGCGGGCGCCGGCGAGCTGGACGCAGGCGTCGTCGGAGCCGAGGCGGACGTGGTTGTGGGCGTCGACGAAGCCGGGCAGGACGAGCCGTCCGCCCGCGTCGAGGACCCGGGTGCCGGGTCCGGTCCAGGCGGCGGCCCCGTCGTCGGAGCCGATCCAGACGATGCGGCCGTCGCGGACGGCGAGGGCCTGGGCCTCGGGGAGGTCCGGGTCGACGGTGTGGATCCGGGCGCCGGTGAGGACGAGGTCGGCGGACGCGGGGGCGGTGCTGTTCATGCGGGGTGGCTCCATGGCGTACGGGAGGGGTGGGGTGCGGTGGCTGTCAGGGGCGGTGCGGTGCGACGTGCCCGCGGGCGAGGAGCACGTACACCAGGGCGGAGACGGCCGCGCCGAGCAGGGTGAGGTCCGCGCCGCCGAGCGGGGCGACCAGGGGGCCGGTCCACAGTTCGGAGTCGCAGGTCAGGGCGGAGAAGGTGAGGCCCGCGAGGAGGGCGACGAGGCCGGCCGGGTGCCAGCCGGAGCGGTACCAGTAGGCGCCGCCGGTGTCCGCGTGCAGGCCGGCGGAGTCGTAGGAGCAGCGGCGCAGCACCATGTCGGCGAGGAAGACCCCGCCCCAGGGGGCGAAGACGATGATCAGGAGGGAGAGGAAGGAGAGGAGCGAGGTGGTGAAGTCGGCGAGGAAGAGGGCGCCGAGGGAGCCGGCGGCGGTGACGGCGGCGCTGACGACGATGGCGCGGGCCCGGCTCCAGGGGATGCCGAGGACCTGGAGGTTCAGGCTCGACGAGTAGAGCGTGATGATCGAGTTGGTGACGGAGCCGCCGAGGACCAGGGCGAGGAAGAGCGGCTGGAACCAGCCGGGCAGCAGGCTCTCGGTGCCCGCGACGGCGTCGGTCATGTCGACCTGGGTCGCGGCGGCCACGCCGGCGACGCCGAGGGCGACCGAGGAGAGGAAGCCGCCGAGGGCCCCGCTCCAGGTCACGGCCTTGAGTGAGGTCGTGCGAGGGAGGTAGCGGGTGTAGTCGGCGGGCATCGGGAGGTACGAGAGGGGGCCCGCGAGCACGACGACGAGGGCGAGGCTCCAGGCCTGGGCGCCGGGCGCGGCGGCGGGGGCGGAGGTGTCGGCGCCGGGCAGGACGAGGACGACCAGGACGGCGAAGCCGACGGCGAGGACGTAGGCCATCCAGCGTTCGGCGAACTGGACGGTGGCGTGGCCCCAGAGGGCGATGGCGAAGGTCAGCGCGAGGGTGACGGCGAGGGCCGCGGCGCGGGGGGCGTGTCCGGCGCTCCAGCCGAGGTCGGCGAGGAAGGCTTCGAGCGCGAGGGTGCCGACCACCGTGTTCACGACGGTGTAGCCGATGCCGACGATCCAGTTGAGGAGGCCGGCGGGCCAGTTGCCCCGGCGGCCGAAGGCCGCGCGGGAGATGACGAGCGTGGCGGTGCCGGTGCGCACGCCGCTGAGGCCGGCCGCGCCGATGGCGAGGAAGGCGAGGCCGCCGAGCACGACGACGGCGGTGGCCTGCCAGAAGGAGAGCCCGAAGGCGACGGCGAGGGCGCCGTTGATGACGTAGGTGAAGGTGAGGTTGGAGCCGAACCAGAGCCAGAAGACGTCCTTGGCGCTGCCGTGCCGTTCGGCGTCGGGTATGGGGTCGATCCCGTGTTCCTCGACCTGGAACACCTCGTCGCGGCCCGTGGTCCTCGCGGTTTCCGTGGTCACGGTCGCCGTCTCGTGTCCGAGCACACCGCACTCCTGTCTTGAATGCCGTTCTAAGTTTTAGAACGGCATTCAAGATGTGCGAAAGGTTCCGGCCACGTCAAGACCTTCGGAGGTTGCGGTTAGGGTCGATCCGTACACGGCGGATCCACGCACGGCGGATCCACGCACGGCGGATCGGTCCACGACGGATCGGTCCACGGCGGATCCGCGCGGCGGAACGGACGGAAGAGCGGGACGGGGACGGCGGCGGTGGCAGGCACGGCACGACGGCGGGACGGACACGTCACCCAGGAGCGGATGCTGGAGGAGGCCATGACGGTGATCGCCGAGGACGGCCTCGCCTCCCTCACCATGTCGGCGCTCGCGGAGCGGCTCGGCACGAGCGGCGGCCACATCCTGTACTACTTCGGCAGCAAGGACCTGCTGCTGCTCGCCGCCCTGCGGTGGAGCGAGGCGGCGCTCGCCGGGGAGCGCCGCGCGCTGCTCGGCCGGCGGGTCGCGGCCGAGCGCAAACTGGACCTGTTCCTGAGGCTCTACCTGCCGCGCGGGCCCCGTGACCCGCGCTGGACGCTGTGGATCGAGCTCTGGGCCCGCGCGGCCGGGAACGACGCGCTGCGCGAGGCCCAGGTCGAGCTGGACCGGGGCTGGCAGGAGGACCTGGAGGCCCTGCTCGCGACGGGTGTCGCGCGCAAGCGCTTCGCCCCGCTGGACACCACGTCCCGGGCCTCCGAACTCCTCGCCCTGCTCGACGGGTTGAGCACCCGGGTGGTCCTGGGGCAGGACGCCGGGGCCGCCCTGGAGGTCGCCCGCTCGGCGGCGGGCACCCTGGTCCCTCCGTACGTCCCGGAGGGCACCGGCGCCCGGTGAACCCCCGTCGGCGGGGTCAGCGGGTGGTCTTCGCGGCCTGCCGGATCAGCCGGGTGACGGCGTCGGGGTGGGACATCATCGCCACGTGCGAGGAATCGATCTCCACGGTGCGGGACTTCGCGCGCCGCGCCTCGAACCGCTCCAGGTCCGGGGCGATGGCCTTGTCCTGCCGGGCGACGAGGAACCAGGACGGGATCGTCTTCCAGGCCGCCGCGGTCGCCTTCTCCGCGAATCCGGCGGCCGCCGCGGGCCGCTGCGCGGCCGCCATGACCCCGGTCCGCTCCCTGGGCAGATCGGCGGCGAAGACGTCATGGAACCTGTCGTTCCGGATGTACAGGTCCGTTCCCGAGCCGTTGGCGTCGGTGTACGGGACGGGCCTGAGGGCCGCGTCCAGCTCGCTGCCGGCGAACTTGGCGGACAGCTCGGCGAGCGACTCGCCCTTGTCGGGCATGAACGCGGCGACGTAGACGAGCGCCTTGACGCGGGGGTTGCCCGCCGCCGCGCCGCTGATCACCGCGCCGCCGTAGGAGTGCCCGACCAGGACGATCGGGCCCTCGATGCTCCTGAGGACACTGGCGAGGTACGTGGAGTCGTTGCGCAGCCCCCGCAGCGGGTTGGCCGGTGCCACGACCTCGTACCCGTCGCGCTGGAGCCGCTCGATCACGTCGTTCCAGCCAGAGGCGTCCGCGAACGCCCCGTGCACCAGCACCACCGTCGGCTTCTCGCCGTTCCCGCCTCCGGCGGCGGGTCCTCCGGCAGCGGCGGGTCCGGCGGTGAGTGCGGTGGCGGTCAGCAGGAGGACGGTGGTGCCGGCCCGGAGGGCACGGCGGCGGGGAGTACGGCGGCGGGCGAACGCGGTCATGCTGCTCTCGTTCCTGGAGGAGGGAGTTTCCGGTGGGGTACTGCCGGAGCCAGCTTCCGCGGGTCCGGGACCGTACGGCACGCTCCCGGGACCAGGGGAGTGAACGAGCGCGGCCACAAGGATGAAGCGGCGTGCCCGGAGGTGACCGCGACGGGCGGCCCCGGGCACGCCGGAGGTGACCGGGCCTCAGCCGCGGTAGGCCTCCAGGAGCCGCAGCCACGCCTCGCTCAGCGTCGGGTACGAGGGGACGGCGTGCCACAGGCGGGCGATCGGGACCTCGCCGACGACCGCGACCGTCGCCGAGTGGAGGAGCTCGCCGGTCCCCGGACCGACGAAGGTGGCGCCGACGACGACCTCCCGCTCCAGGTCCACCACCATCCGCGCGTGACCCCGGTAGCCCGGCGCGTAGAGGCCGGCCCCGGCGACCTGGGTCAGGTCGAGGTCCACGGCCCGGACCCGCAGCCCGGCCCGCTCCGCCTCCGCGAGCGACAGGCCGACGGCGGCCGCCTCGGGGTCGGTGAACACCACCTGCGGCACGGCGGCGTGGTCGGCCGTGGCGGCGTGCGCGCCCCAGCTCCCGGCGTCCGGCAGCTCCTCTCCCCCCGCGCGGGCGGCGATGGCGGCGCCCGCGATCCGGGCCTGGTACTTGCCCTGGTGGGTCAGGAGCGCACGGTGGTTGACGTCCCCGACGGCGTAGAGCCAGTCGGTGCCGAGGACCCGGAGGCTGTCGTCGACGTCCAGCCAGGATCCCGGCTCCAGGCCGACCGTCTCCAGGCCGACGTCCTCGGTGCGCGGGGCCCGGCCGGTCGCGAAGAGCACCTCGTCGGCCTCGACGTGGTCGCCGCCCTCCAGGACCACGGTGACCGGTCCGGTCCCCCCGTCCCGTACCACCGCGGTGACCGACGCGCCGTCGCGGATGTCGGCGCCGCGCTCCTTCAGGGCCTCGGCCACGTGCTCGCCGACGAAGGGCTCCATGCGGGGCAGCAGGCCCCCGCCCCGTACGAGCACGGTCACCTTCGAGCCGAGGGCCTGCCAGGCGGTGGCCATCTCCGCGCCCACCACTCCCCCGCCCACCACGACGAGCCGCTCGGGCACCTGCTGGGAGGAGGTGGCCTCGCGGCTGGTCCAGGGCCGCGCCCCGGGCAGTCCGGGCAGCTCCGGCAGGACGGCGCGGCTGCCGGTGCAGACGGCGACCGCGTGCCGGGCGGTGAGCAGGTGGCGCTCGCCCTCGGGGCTCACGACCTCGACCCTGCGCGGTCCGGCGAGGCGGCCGTGGCCCCGCAGGACCCGGACGCCGATCGAGTCCAGCCAGTCCAGCTGGCCGTCGTCCTTCCAGTCGCCGACGACCTCGTTCCGGTGGGCGAGGACCGCCGCCGCGTCCAGGGGGCTGCCGACCGCCTCGCGCAGACCGGGGAGCGCGCGGGCGTCGGAGCGGGCGATCCCGGGGCGGAGCAGTGCCTTGCTGGGCATGCAGGCCCAGTACGAGCACTCGCCGCCGATCAGTTCGCTCTCGACGATCGCCGCGCTCAGACCGGCCGCCCGCACCCGGTCGACGACGTTCTCGCCGACCGGTCCCGCGCCCAGTACCACCACGTCGTAGACCTGCTCGTCTTCCACCGTATGTGTCATGATCCCAGTCTGCGGGCAGGGGCCTGGAATAGTGCGGCTCGATACGCCGTCGTGCCCGGCGAGTCCCCCGGGGTCCGTGAGGACACCACCGGGAGACCTCGAAAGGCAGACAAGCATGAGCGCCGTGGAGCTCACCAAGGACACTCTCCAGATCAGCGCCCTGACCTGGGGTTTTCTTGCGACCTGCGCCTTCCGGCGGTCAATCGACTCGCTTCTCCGCCCCATCCGGGCGTGCCGACGAGGGGGGCGGGGACGGCGCAGTACGTCCACACGGCCGCGCGCTCCCGGGTCACGTCCTCGCCTCCGGAGCGAAGTCGGCCCACACGCGCTCCCCCACGGGAGCGGATCGACGTCCCACCGGGTCGCACCCTGGACGAGCTCGTCCAGGCACCACCGGTCGAGCGCACCGCACACCAGCCGCTTCGAGCACGTTCGCGCGGCGGATGAGGCCCTCCGTGACGCCGTCCAGGTCGAGAGGCTGTCCGGGCCGGCAGCCGGGGACGTCGACCGACGCGGTGGTCTCCGGGCGGGGGTTGGTCTCTGGAGGCAGGACGCTCGGCCGGCGGCGGACGCTCGACGGGTCCCGAGCCGATCCACCACATCTCCACGTACTGCCTCGCTCGCTACGGGCCGGTGTGGCCGCGGGAGTTGATCCGGCCACTGCACTGAGATCCGGCGAAGACGGAGGGGACGAACAGAGCACGACGGCGCCCATGCGGCGTGTGACGGTGCTCGGGTGGGCTGATCTCGTGCTCTGTTCTCCTTGGGCGGGAAGCCTGGAAGGCAGCGCGGTATCCTCCAGGCCGTATGGCGGGGGGTTGTTGACACTTGTGGGATCCGGGGGTGCGGACAAGGATCCGCGTTGATCGTCGACGCGTGGCGACCGCCGGGTCGCGAGTTCACGTGAGACCGCGACCGTGCCCGTACGCCCCCCACTTCCCCGGCGTCGGCAGAATCGGACCGCCCTCGCCCCACCTGGCTCGCTGGGGCATGGGCAGCGACGTCCGCCCGCACGGCACCGACGACGAGCCGAACGGCACCGCACCGCACGAAGTTTGCACCGGCATCGCCGCCGGCTGTCCCTCACCCCTACCGAAGGACCTCACCCACCGATGAGAACCGCACTCTCAAGGCGCACCACCGCCCTGACCCCCCTCCTGGTCCCCGCCCTCGCCGCCGCCCTGATGCTCCCGGCGGCCACCGTCCAAGCGGCACCCGCCGCCCCCGAGCCGCTGCTCTACGGCGAACTCGCCCCGGAGGGCACCTTCACCAACGTCCCGCCCGCCGACACCTGGTGGTCCTCCACCGGCTCCGCCACCGACTACTCGGGCGGCTCGCTGAAGACCTCCGTGGGCACCGACAAGCCCAACCAGTGGGACGCGATGCTGGGACGCAACGGCGTACGGCTGCGCGTCGGCGCGCTCTACACCCTCTCCTTCGACGCCCAGTCGTCCGCCCCGGCGAACGTCCGGGCCACCGTCCAGCAGTCCAGCGGCGCCTACATCGCCCCCCTCAGCCAGGCCATCACCCTGGACACCACGCGCAAGCGCTACCAGTGGACCTTCCGCTCCACGATCGACACGACGACCGGCGAGGGGGGCCAGATCACCATCCAGCTCGGCGCCCAGACCGCACCCCGGACGTTCACCTTCGACAACGTGTCGCTGACGACGTCGACGGCGCGCGAGGGCTTCTTCGTCGACCCCGACTCCAACGCCCGCAAGTGGGTGAACGCCAACCAGGCCGACACCCGCACCCCGAAGATCAGCACCCAGATAGCCGACCGGACCACGGTGAAGTGGTTCGGCGGCTGGAACACCAACATCCAGGCAGACGTCGACAGTTACGTGGACAGGTCCACGGCCGCCGGCCAACTTCCGACGCTCGTCGCCTACAACATCCCCGGCCGTGACTGCGGCGGCGCCTCCGGCGGCGGCGCGGCCGACGCGGCGGCGTACAAGGCGTGGATGGACGGCTTCATCGCAGGGATCGGCAAGCGCCCCGCGATCGTCGTCCTGGAGCCGGACGCGGTCGCCCAGGCCGACGTCGAGGAGAACTGCCTCACGCCGGAGCGCCGCGAGGCCCGCTTCGACATGCTCTGGTACGCCAACCAGCACCTCGACGCACAAGGCCCGTACGTCAAGACGTACATCGACGCGGGCAACGCGACCTGGACGCTGGGAGCGCGGCGCCAGGACAACCCGGCCGACCGGGGCATCGGGCTGAGCGACATGGCCGACATGCTGGGCCGCTCCGGCATCTACCTCGCCGACGGCGTGGCCGTGAACGTCGCCAACTACCACTCCACCGACATCTCCAACGACTACGGCCGCCGCCTCGCCGCGCGCGTCAAGGAGCGCCTGGGCGTCGAAACGACCTGGGTCGTCGACACCTCCCGCAACGGCAACGGCGCCTACAAGATCCCCGGCAACGAGAGCAGCGGCCAGGTCGGCTTCTGCAACCCGCCGCAGCGCAAGCTCGGTTCGGCCTCCCGCGTCGGCGAGGGCGGCGCCGCGTACTACCTGTGGATCAAGAACCCGGGCGACTCGGACGGCCGGCACGCCGACGACGCCCGCTGCCCGGCGGACGGGCCGCAGTACGCGGCCGGTTCCTTCTCTCCGGAGTTCGCCGTCCGGCTCATCGACGGCAGCTGACCCGGCCGGCCCACCGGACACGACGCCGCCCACGGTCCCCGGACCGTGGGCGGCACCCCCCGGGGCCCGAGCCGCCGCCACGAGTTCGCTTCCCCGGGGCCGGCCACCGGTTTCCGGCCTCCTCGACCGCGCCCTTGAAGATCTTCGCGGCTTCCTCGTCCCGGGCGGGAAGGTCTCCGTCCGTCACGCACCGTCCATGGGCCACTCCGCCTGGTGGCTGGTAACGATGCCGTCTTTGTTCGCACGTGGGTTTACGCTCGCCATGAGGCCCTGGTGTTCCCAAGGTGTTCCCACGGGTCTCGGGAATCAGCCAAAAGGGCATCATCTATGCAGGTCGGAGGCAGGAAGCATGAGCACCGTAGAGCTCACCAAGGACAACTTCGACGAGATCGTGAGCGACAACGAGTTCGTTCTGATCGACTTCTGGGCTTCGTGGTGCGGTCCCTGCCGTCAGTTCGGCCCGGTCTTCGAGGCGGCCTCCGAGCGCCACCAGGACCTCGTCTTCGCCAAGGTGGACACCGAGGCGCAGCAGGAGCTGGCGGCGGCGTTCGAGATCCAGTCGATCCCGACCCTGATGATCGTGCGCGACAAGGTGGCCGTGTTCGCGCAGCCGGGCGCGCTGCCGGAGGTCGCCCTGGAGGACCTCATCGGCCAGGCGCGGAAGCTGGACATGGACGAGGTGCGCAAGTCCATCGCGGACGGCCAGGCGCAGGAGAGCGCGCAGCAGTAGCCGGCCCGTCGGGACGGCACGGACGCGAGAGGGGTACGGGAGGGCTTCCCGTACCCCTCTTCCGCGTGTCCGCGCGGTCTCAGCGCTCCAGGACCAGCGCGAGGCCCTGGCCGACGCCGATGCAGAGCGCGGCGAGGCCCGTGCCGGAGCCGGCCGCCGCGAGCTGGTGCGCCACGGACCCGGCGAGGCGGGCGCCGGACGCGCCCAGCGGGTGGCCGATCGCGACGGCCCCGCCGCGCGGGTTCACGATCTCCGGGTCGAGTTCCGGCCACTCGGCGAGGCAGCCGAGCGCCTGGGCCGCGAAGGCCTCGTTGAGCTCGAAGGTCCTCAGGTCGGCGAAGGAGCGTCCCGCCTTGTCCAGGGCCCGGCGGACCGCCTCGACCGGGCCGAGCCCGAAGAGCTGCGGCTCGACGCCGGTGACGGCGGAGGCGCGGATGCGGGCGAGCGGCTCGCGGCCGGTCTCGCGCAGCCCCTCCTCGTCGACGAGGAGCAGGGCGGCCGCGCCGTCGTTGAGCGGGGAGGAGTTGCCCGCCGTGACGGTGCCGCCCTCGGGGCGGAAGGAGGGCTTGAGCCTGGCGAGGGCCTCCGGGGTGCTGTCCCGGATCGACTCGTCACGGGTCAGGTCCACGTCGGGGTAGGGCACGACCTCGTCGTCGTACAGCCCCTTCGCCCAGGCCTCGGCGGCCTTGCGGTGGCTGGCGAGGGCGAAGGCGTCCTGCCGCTCGCGGGTGATGCCGTGCTTGTCGGCGACCAGCTCGGCGCCCTCGCCGAGGGAGACCGTCCACGCGGCGGGCATCCGCGGGTTGGTCATGCGCCAGCCGAGCGTCGTGGAGTGGAGCTGCTGGTGACCGGCGGGGAAGGCCCGCTCGGGCTTCTGGAGGACCCAGGGGGCGCGGGACATCGACTCGACGCCGCCGGCGATCGCCACCGAGGCGTCCCCGAGCGCGATGGCGCGGGCCGCCTGGATCACGGCCTCCAGACCGGAGCCGCAGAGGCGGTTGACGGTGACGCCGGGGACGGTGACGGGCAGCCCGGCGAGCAGGACGGCCATCCGCGCCACGTCACGGTTGTCCTCGCCCGCGCCGTTGGCGTCGCCGAAGTAGACGTCGTCGACGCGGGCCGGGTCGAGCGCGGGCGAGCGGTCGACGAGCGCCCGCACGACATGGGCCGCGAGGTCGTCGGGACGCACGGAGGCGAGGGCGCCCCCGAACTTCCCGATCGGGGTGCGGACGGCGTCGACGATGTAGACGTCGCGGATGCTCATCGGTTCTCTCCCACGTGACCTTCGTGACCTTCGGAACGGCTCTGTTCGTCCGGCCCGGTGGAACCGTTCTCGTCCCACCGGGCGCGCAGAGTCTCTGCCCGACGGCCCGCCCTGTCAACGGGCCGTTTCGGGACGTACGCGGGCGACGCGGGACACTTCGACGGCGGGAGGACGGGTCAGGGGGCGGGGCGGACCAGGGGCGTGAGGGCGTAGTCGAGTTCGCGGCCGTCGACGAGCAGCGCCTCGACCGTCCCCGTCTCGGGGTCGATGTCGGCCCTGACGCCGTGCCCCTCGTAGATCGGGTAGCCGGACTCGCCGTGGTGTCCGGTGGCCTCCACGACGGCCGAGCGGACGGCGCTGTCCGCGACGGAGGCGCCGTGGCGGTCCTCGACGTGCTCGGGCACCAGCAGGATCTCGAATCGCTTCGGAACTGTGCTCATGGGTCGACGCTAAGCGTTCGGCCGGGCGCGCGCCGGACGACCCGCGAGGACGACGGCTCCTCCTCCGGGACGATTCGGGCCCCGGCGCCGTCGCTCCTCCCCGTGGTCGTACCGTGTCGTCGGTACCGGAAGCGCCGGCCGGGCGCCCCGGGCGGCGAGGAGATACGGAGGGGCGGCACCGTGCGTCTGCACACCACCACGTGGGGTTCCGGGGACCGGACGGTCCTGCTCGTCCACGGCATCATGGCCGACCACCGCACCTGGCGCCGGGTCGGGCCCGCGCTCGCGGACCGCGGCTACCGGGTGGTCGCGGTGGACCTGCGGGGCCACGGGGCGAGCGGGCGGGGCGCGGGGCCGGAGGAGTACCGGCCCGAGGACTACGCCGACGACCTCGTGGAGACCGTGCCGGACGGCATCGAGCTGGCCGTCGGCCACTCGCTCGGGGCGCTCGTGCTCGCCGGCGCGGTGGAGCGGCTCGACCCGGCCCGCGCGGTGTACTCCGACCCGGCCTGGCAGCTGAGGTCGGGGCCCACCGGCTACCGGCCCGAACTCTTCGTACGGGGAAAGGAGTTGACCCGGGAGATGATCCAGGGGCTCAACCCCTCCTGGTCGGAGGAGGACGTCGACGACGAGCTGGCGGCGGTGCGGGTGTGGGACGAGCGGACGGCGTACGGTCTGGCGCCGTCCGTGGGCACCGACCTGTGGCCGGTCCGGCCCGTCGTCCCCTCGCTCGTCACCCTCGCCGACCCGAGCCTGCTCGTCCCGCCCGGGAGCGCCCGGATGCTGGCGGAGCGCGGCTTCGAGGTCCGCACGGTGGCGAAGACCGGGCACACCGTCCACCGGGACGACTTCGACGGGTTCATGTCGGCCCTGGACGGCTGGATCTGACGTACCGTGCAGTCATGGACGACGCGTCGATGGAGACCTCGATGGTGGGACTGCTCGGCCGGGTGACCGGCACCGTCGGACCCGGCCTCGTCGGCGAGGTGATCGTCCGGATCCGTGGCGGCGCCGAGCACTTCCTCGCCCATCCGGCCACGCCGAAGGAGCGGATCGAGGTCGGAACGGTCGTGACCGTCATGGAACATCTCCCTCCACGCACCGTCTATGTCACAGCCGCGTACGACGGTTGACCGAAGCGTTGAGCGGAGCCCGTCCCGGGCGCACACTCCCTTCACCGGGTCCGCTCGGCTCCGGTGAAGGGGGACCTTGCCCATGGGCATCGGCATCATGGCGGGCGTCGTCGTCGGCGCCTTCGTCGTTCTGATCGCTGTCTTCAAGATGATGTGGCGCGTCGCGGAACCCAACGAGGCGCTGATCATCTCCGGTTCCAACCACAAGAACGAGGGCCTCGGCGAGGGCATGGGGTTCCGCATCGTCACCGGGCGCGGCACCCTCGTGCTGCCCGGGGTGCAGGCGGTGCGCAAGCTCTCGCTCGACCTCAACGAGACCCAGCTGTCCGTCGAGTGCGTCACCCACCAGGGCATTCCGCTCAAGGTCCGCGGTGTGGTGATCTTCAAGGTCGGTGACGACTTCGTGTCGATCGCCAACGCCGCCCGCCGCTTCCTCGACCAGCAGAAGCTGATGAGCGAACGGGTGCACATCGTCTTCGCCGGTCATCTCCGCGCCATCGTCGGCGGGTTGACCGTGGAGGACATGATCCGTGACCGGGAGAAGCTGACCGGGCAGGCGCGGTCGGCCTGTGGCACGGAGATGGAGAAGCTCGGGCTGATCGTCGACTCGCTCCAGATCCACGAGATCGAGGACCCGACCGGGTACATCAAGAACCTGGCCGCCCCGCACGCCGCCGCCGTCCAGCGGGACGCGCGGATCGCGCAGGCGGAGGCGAACCGGCGGGCGACCGAGGCGGAGCAGCAGGCCGCGGCGCGCATGTCGGAGGCGACCCGGGACAGCGAGATCCTCCAGGCCGGCTACCAGGCCGAGCGGGACCAGGCCTCGGCCCGGGCCCGGCAGGCCGGTCCGCTGGCCGAGGCGGCCTCCCGCCAGGAGGTCGTCGTGCAGGAGACGCGCGTCGCCGAGCTGGAGGGGCACCGCAAGGAGCAGCAGCTCCAGGCGGAGGTCCGCAAACCGGCCGACGCGATGGCGTACGAGACCCGGACGCTGGCGGAGGCCGAGCGCGACGCCCGGATCTCGGCCGCCCAGGCCGAGGCGAAGGAGACCGAGCTGGCGAGCGCGGCGAAGGCCACGGCGACCCGGCTCACGGGCGAGGCGGAGGCGGCGGCCCAGCACGCGAAGGGCCTCGCGGTCGCCGAGGCGACGCGGGCGAAGGGTCTGGCGGAGGCCGAGGCGATCAAGGCGCGGGCGGCGGCGCTCGCGGAGAACCAGGAGGCGGTGGTCGCCCAGCAGCTGGCCGAGAAGTGGCCGGAGATCGTCTCCGCGGGCGCGTCCGCCTTCGGGAACGTGGACCAGATGGTGCTCCTGAACGGCGCCGACGGCATGGCGGACGTGTTCGCCAAGGCGCTGACCATGGGCGGCACCGGGCTCGGCCTGGCCCGGCAGCTGCTCGCCACGATGAGCCCGGCGGCTCGGGAGGACCTGGGCGGGGCGGTCCCGCCGGCGCCCCGGGTGGCGGAAAGCGTGTCGGAGAGGGTGGAGATCACGGTCCGCGACGAGGAGAAGTAGCTCCCGGACGCGTTCGGGCCCGGCGCCGTGGTGGCGCCGGGCCCGGGCGGGTCCGCTCGTCGGCGGGCCCCTCGGTCGTGACGTCGGCCTTGGTCTCGGTGTCGACCGCAACCGTGACGTCGGCCCTGGCCGTGACATCGGCCCTGATCGCGGTGTCGACCGCAACCGTGGCATCGGTCCTGATCGCGGCGTCGGCCGTGGTCGCGGTCATGTCCTCGGCCGTCGCCTCCGCCGCGGCTCTGGCTCGACACCTCGGTCATCGCCTCGGCCATGGCCTTGATCAAGGCCTCGGTGGTGGCCTCGGTGGTGGCCTCAGTTGTGGCCGAACCTGCGTTCCTTGCGGTGGCCGTGCTCCACCATCGGCATCGGTGCTTCCCTCGTGGTGACCGGGGAGGACTTCTCCTTCGCGGCCGCGTCGGTGCGGTGTTCGTGGCCGCCGGTGCGGGCCCCCTTGTTCACACGGGTCTGTTTCTTGCCCACGATCGTGCCTCCCGTGACGGGTTTCGGACATCGGTCCGTATCCCTTCAGCGTGGCACGCGGGCCGAGAACCCGCACGTCAGGGGGTGGGACCGAGGACCCTGGCGAAGGCGGCGAGCGTCGGCGCGCCGGGGGCGCGGTCCAGGACGGCGAAGACGACCTCCTCGAAGTGGCCGGCGAACCGGCCGTCCCCGGTGAGCGGGACCTTGAACGCGCCGGCGACCTGCTCCGGGTCGTTCTGGAACACCCCGCAGCCCCAGGCGCCGAGGACCAGCCGTCGGTATCCGGCCGCGGCGGCCGTCTCCAGGACCCGTTCGGCGCGGGAGGCGAGGGCCGCGGGCAGCAGGCCGGCGCGTTCGGGGGTGGTGCGGCGGACGACGCCCGCGTTGGGGGCGGGCGAGGTGAGGAAGCCGACCGTGAAGGGCTCGGCGAGCAGGTCGCCCCGGTCGTCGCGGAAGACCGGCACCCGGGGCGAGTGGATGACGCGGTCGGAGTAGAGGACGTCCCGGTCGGCGCGGTGGTGGTCGTAGTACTCGGGGGCGCGCAGCAGGGTGGCGTACAGGGCGGAGGCCCGGCAGAGCGCCTCCTCCTGGGCCTGGGCGCCGTTGCGGTAGCCGCCGCCGGGGTTGCGGGCGGAGGCGAAGTTCAGGACGGCCACCGGGCGGGCGGGGTCGGCCGCGGTCATCCGGCGGGCGGCGGCCAGGCTGCTCTCGCCGGTGACCTCCAGGACGGGCGTGCGGCCGGTGTCGGGGGTGACGGCGACGGGGCCGGGGCCGTGGAGTCGGGTTCCGGCCAGGGCGGCGGCCAGGTCGTCGGCGATCGAGACGGTCCGGCCGTCCCGGGTGCGGTAGTGGCCCGCCGCGACGATCTCCTCGGTCCGGTACGCGATTCCGCGCAGTCGTGCACTCATGGGCGCCAGCATGATCGTCTCTTCCCGCCCGGGACAACGGTTTTTCGCCGGTCCGTGAGGACGGTGAATGTTTCCGTGACGGCGGGGGAATCCGGACGGGCGGGTGCACGGGGGGCGCGTACGGCCCGTCCGGGGCGCTCTTGCACGGCGCTCGGTGGTGGCTTTAGGTGGAACCAGTGGCGTTCCGGGGGCTCCGTCCCCGGAAGCCTGTTTCCGGTGCGTCCGGGATCGTGCTCGCGGGACGGACCGTCCCGGGGCCGGTCCCCCCGAGGACCAGGAGGTGTACGGATGTCGCCGAGCGGCATACCGCGTGGCGGCCCCCCTCTCACCGAGGCGGAGGCGGAGGAACTGCTGCGATGTATCTGCTTCAAGACCGGCCCGCCCCGCGTCGTGGGGGTGGAGCTGGAGTGGCTGGTGCACGAGCTGCGTGACCCCCGGCTGCCCGTGCGGCCACAGCGGCTCGCGGCGGCCCTCGACACCGTGCGGGCCCTGCCCCTGGTGTCGGCCCTGACGTTCGAACCCGGCGGTCAGCTGGAGCTCAGCTCCCGGCCCGCCGGATCCCTCATGGAGTGTCTGGACTCCCTGGCCGCCGATCTGCGGGCGGTGCGGGGCGCGCTCGGGCCGCTCGGCCTCGCCCTCAGCGGTTACGGGGTGGACCCCTGGCAGGCGCCGCGCGACCGGGTGCTCCACGAGCCGCGGTACGACGCGATGGAGGCCGCGCTGGACCGGACGGGACCGGCCGGGCGGGCCATGATGTGCGAGTCGGCCTCGGTGCAGATCTGCCTCGACGCCGGGGTCGACGGGCCGGGCCCGCTGAACTACCGGCGGCGGTGGCGGCTCGCCCACCTCCTGGGCGCGGTCCTCGTGGCCGCCTTCGCGAACTCCCCGGTGCACGGCGGGCGCCGCACCGGCTGGCGCTCGACGCGGCAGGCCCTGTGGGCGGATCTCGACCCCCTGCGGACCCTCGCGCCGCGGCTGGCGCCCGCGCCCGCCCCGGACGGGGACCCGCGGACGGAGTGGGCGGCGCACGTGCTCGACACCCCGGTGCTGTGCGTGCGGACCGACGAGGGGCCGTGGGCGGTGCCGGAGGGGCTGACCTTCCGGGAGTGGCTGCGCACGGGGCTCCCCCGTCCGGCCGACGCCGACGACCTGCGCTACCACATGACGACGCTCTTCCCGCCGGTGCGGCCGCGCGGCCATCTGGAGTTCCGGATGGTCGACGCGCAGCCGGGGCGGGACGGCTGGATGGTGCCGGCGGCCGTGACGACGGCGGTGTTCGACGACCCGGAGGCGGCGGAGACCGTGTACCGGGCGGTGAAGCCGCTCGCGGAGCGGGCCGGTGACGATCCCGCGCCGCGCAATCCGCTGTGGGTGGCGGCCGCCCGTGACGGCCTGGCCGATCCGGACCTGCACGCCGCCGCGCGGACGGTCTTCTCCGCCGCCCTGGAGGCGCTGCCACGGATCGGGGCGAGCGAGGAGGTGCGGCGGGCGGTCGCCGCCTTCCAGGAGCGGTACGTGGTCCCCGGGAGCTCCCCGGCGGACACGCCCGAGGCGGTGACGTCATGACCGGAAACACCGGACACACCGGGAACACCGGCCACACCGGGAACACCGGGAACACCGACACGGTCGGGACCGGGACCGGGGCCCGGACCGACGCGGAGGCGCTGCGCGGGCGGGCCCTGGACGCCCTCGCCGCGGCGCGGGACCGCACCCTCCGTCTCACCTCCTGCGTGGAGGACGACGTCCTCACCGCCCAGCACTCCCCCTTGATGTCGCCGCTCGTCTGGGACCTGGCGCACATCGGCAACCAGGAGGAGCAGTGGCTGTGGCGGGCCGTCGCGGGGCGCGACGCGCTGCGGCCCGAGATCGACTCCCTCTACGACGCCTTCGAGCACCCGCGCGCCGAGCGCCCGTCGCTGCCGCTGCTCTCGCCGGGCGAGGCCCGCGCCTACGCGGCGGACGTACGGCTCCGGATCCTCGACGTGCTGGAGGGGGCGCCGCTGGAGGGGCGGCCGCTGCTCGACGCGGGGTTCGTGTTCGGCATGGTCGCCCAGCACGAACAGCAGCACGACGAGACGATGCTGATCACCCATCAGCTGCGGAAGGGGCCGGCCGTCCTGACCGCTCCCCCGCCGCCGGTCCGCCGGACCGGTCCGCTGCCGTCCGAAGTCCTCGTTCCCGGTGGTCCGTTCACCATGGGGACCTCGGACGAGCCGTGGGCCCTCGACAACGAGCGCCCGGCGCACCGGCGGGACGTGCCCGCCTTCCACATCGACACCACGCCGGTCACCAACGGCGCCTATCTGGCCTTCATCGCCGACGGCGGCTACACGGACCGGCGCTGGTGGCACCCCGAGGGGTGGGCGCAGATCCGCGAGCACGGCATCGGGGCGCCGCTGTTCTGGCGCCGGGACGGCGGGCAGTGGCTGCGCCGCCGGTTCGGGGTGACCGAGCCGGTGCCGGAGGAGGAGCCGGTGCTGCACGTGAGCTGGTACGAGGCGGACGCCTACGCCCGCTGGGCGGGACGCCGACTGCCGACGGAGGCCGAGTGGGAGAAGGCGGCCCGGTTCGACCCGGCCTCGGGCCGCTCCCGCCGTTATCCGTGGGGCGACGGGGACCCGGGTCCCGAGCACGCGAACCTCGGGCAGCGGCACCTGGGCCCGGCGGCGGCCGGAAGCCACCCCGAGGGCGCCTCGCCGCTGGGCGTACGGCAGTTGATCGGGGACGTCTGGGAGTGGACGGCGAGCGACTTCCTGCCGTACCCGGGCTTCACGGCCTTCCCGTACAAGGAGTACTCGGAGGTGTTCTTCGGGCCGGAGCACAAGGTGCTGCGGGGCGGTTCGTTCGCGGTGGACCCGGTCGCCTGCCGGGGCACCTTCCGCAACTGGGACCTGCCGGTGCGGCGCCAGATCTTCTCCGGTTTCCGCACCGCCCGCTCCGCGGAGCTCGACTGATGTGCCGTCACCTCGCCCACGTGGGCGAGCCGGTGGCGCTCGGGGAGCTGGTCGTGCGGCCGGAGCACGGCCTTCTGCGCCAGTCCTGGGAGCCCCGTACGCAGGCCAGCGGCGTGGTGAACGCCGACGGGTTCGGGGTGGGCTGGTACGCCGAGGGGGACCCGGTGCCCGCGCGTTACCGGCGCGCCGGGCCGATCTGGGGCGACCCCGGTTTCGCCGACCTGGCGCGGGTGGTGCGCTCCGGGGCGCTGCTCGCGGCGGTCCGCAGCGCCACGCTGCCCGGGTCCGACGGGGAGGCGGCGGCCGCGCCGTTCGCCTCCGGGCCCTGGCTGTTCAGCCACAACGGCGCGGTCACGGGCTGGCCGGACACCCTGGCCCCGCTCGCCGCGACGCTGTCCGCCGGGGAGCTGCTGCGCCTGGAGGCCCGTACCGACTCGGCCCTCGTGTGGGCGCTCGTCCTGCACCGGCTGCGGGCCGGGGACGCGCCGGGGGAGGCGCTCGCCGCCACCGTGCGGGAGGTCGCCGCGGCGGCCCCCGGCTCCCGGCTGAACCTGCTGCTCACCGACGGCGACCGGATCGCCGCGACCGCCTGGGGGGACAGCCTCTGGTACCTGACGGGCCCCGGCCGGACGGTCGTGGCCTCCGAACCGTACGACGCCGATCCCCGCTGGCGGGAGGTACCCGGGCGCACGCTCGTGACCGCCGACCGCACCGACGTCGCCCTCACCCCGCTCAAGGAGCCGCCCGCGTGAGCCCGTACCAGCTGACCCGCACCCTCGACCCGGACGCCGCCGGCGCCGATCTGCGCGCCGACGTCGTCCACGGTCTGACCCGCTCCCCCAAGGAGCTGCCGCCCAAGTGGTTCTACGACGCCCGGGGCAGCGAGCTGTTCGAGGAGATCACCCGGCTGCCCGAGTACTACCCGACGCGGGCGGAGCGGGAGATCCTGGCCGCGCGGGCGCCGGAGATCGCCGCGGCGACGGGGGCCAGGACCCTGGTGGAGCTGGGTTCCGGCTCTTCCGAGAAGACCCGGTTCCTGATCGACGCGCTGCTGCCCGGTCTGGACGCCTACGTGCCCGTGGACGTGAGCGAGTCGGCGCTGACCGGGGCGGCGGAGTCGCTGCTCGCCGAGCGGCCGGAGCTGCGGGTGCACGCCCTGGTCGCGGACTTCACCCGGGGGCTCGCGCTGCCCGGGACGCCGGGGCCGCGCCTGGTGGCCTTCCTCGGGGGCACCATCGGCAACCTGCTCCCCGAGGAGCGGCGGACCTTCCTGCGCTCGGTCCGCTCGATGCTGGCGCCGGGCGACTCCCTGCTGCTCGGCACGGACCTGGTGAAGGACGAGGCGACGCTGGTGGCCGCCTACGACGACGCGGCCGGGGTGACCGGGGAGTTCAACAAGAACGTGCTGTCCGTGATCGACCGGGAGCTGGGCGCGGACGCCGACCCGGAGGACTTCGAGCACGTGGCGGTGTGGGACGCCGGGCGGGAGTGGATCGAGATGCGGCTGCGCGCCCGCCGCGCGCTCACCGTGAAGATCCCGGAGCTGGACCTCGTGGTGCCGTTCGCGGCGGGCGAGGAGCTGCGGACGGAGGTGTCGGCGAAGTTCCGTCAGGAAGGGGTGCGGGAGGAGCTGGCGGCGGCGGGCCTCGACCTGGCCCGCTGGTGGACGGACGGCGGGGACAGGTTCGCGCTGTCCCTGGCGACGGCCCGCTGAGCCGGCACCCGCGGGTCCGGGTCCCGCCGTGCGGCTCCCCGTAGGGCCACCGCCCGCTGGGCGGCGGCCGCCAGGGCGCGCCGGTCCGGGTACCGGCCGCTCGGCAGGGGGTCCGCGAGGCGGACCTCGGCGGTGAGCCGCCGGGTGGTGACGACCCGCCACAGGGAGGCGCCGAGCGGGTCGTCGCCGACGTACGCGGCGGCGTCGGCGGGCCGGTAGTCGATCCGTACGGGCTGCACGGCGCAGCCCGCGTCCAGGGCGGCCTGGAAGGCGGCGGGCCGGAACCGCCCCCGCTCCCGGCCGCACCAGGTGGAGCCCTCGGGGAAGACGGCCACCCGGCCGCCGCCGGCGAGGATCCCGGCCATCGCGCGGACGGTGCCGGGCAGGGCCCTGAGCCGGTCCCGGTCGATGAAGAGGGTGCCGCCGAGCGCGGTGAGGAGGCCGAGGACCGGCCAGTGGCGCACTTCGGCCTTGGCGACCGCGCGGGCGGGCAGCACGGCCGCGAGGAGCGGTACGTCCAGCCAGGAGACGTGGTTGGCGACGACGAGGAGCGGGCCGGTGGCGGCGGGGGTCCCCTCGTACCGGACGCGGACGCCGAAGGCGCGGACCGCCGTCCGGGTCCAGAGGCGGACGAGGGCGAGCCGGGCGGCGGGCGGGAGGAGGGCGGCGGCCGGGGCGAGCAGGACGCCGAGGAGGACGGTGCCGGTGCCGGCGGCGAGCCGGGCCAGGGCCCGCGGGAGGCCGGCTCCGGGGTCGGGGCCGGTGCCGTCCGGGTGGGCGGCGCAGCGGCCCGGGGTGCAGGGCGCCGTGGGGAGCCACGGCGGGAGGGCCGTGGGCCGGTTCACCGCGCCGGGACGAGCGACAGGAAGTGGTTGAGGTAGCGCGGGTTGGTGCGGCGCAGCGAGAGCAGGACGTAGAGGTCGGCGACGCCGAAGTCGGGGTCGTGCGCGGGGGCGCCGCAGACCCAGGCGCCGAGCCGGAGGTAGCCGCGCAGCAGCGGGGGCAGTTCGGTGCGGCCTTCGGGGCGGGCGACGCCCTCGGAGTTCCACGGGCGGTGCGGGGTGACCCAGTACTCCTCCGGGGCGAGGTGCTTGGTCCGGACGGTGTCCCAGGTGGCGGCGGCGAGGGCGCCGCCGTCGGCGAGCGGGACCGAGCAGCAGCCGGCGAGCCAGTTGTGGCCGGTCTCGGCCATGTAGCGGGCGAGTCCGGCCCAGATGAGGGCGATGACGGCGCCGTTGCGGTGGGCGGGGTGGACGCAGGAGCGGCCGACCTCCACCAGGTCGTGGCGGACGGGGGCGAGCCGGGTGAGGTCGAACTCGCCCTCGGAGTAGAGGCGCCCGGCGACGGCGGCCCGCTCGGGCGGCAGGAGCCGGTAGGTGCCGACGACCTCGCCGGTGGTCTCCTCCCGTACGAGGAGGTGGTCGCAGTACGCGTCGAAGGCGTCGGTGTCGAGGCCGGGCTCGGGCCCGTCGAGCCGGGCCCCCAGCTCGCCGGCGAAGACCTGGTGGCGCAGCCGCTGGGCGGCGCGCACGTCCTCCTGGTGGCGGGCGAGGCCGACGGCGTACCGGGGGGCGGGCTGCTCGGCCCGGGTCCGGGGCTGTGCGGGGACGGCGAGCGTGTGCGTCGGTGCGGACATGGCGGGCGCCTCCGGCGGACGGAAGGGAAGGGGCGGGGCCGGGGCCGCTCGCGCGGCGGCCCGGCTCCTTACTTCTTCCGTGACCGGCTGGATTCGACGTGACCGTCCGGGGGCTCGCGGGTGTGCGAACGCTGAATGCTATTCGGCGAGGGTGTCGGTGATCGCCTCGGAGGCCCTGCGGGCCGCCTTCAGCGGGTCCTCGCCCTGGAGGACGGCCGTCATGTAGGGCTTGATGGGGTTGTCCGCCTCGACGTCCGCCCACTGCGGGGAGTTGGGGGTGGCCCGGCCGCGTGCGGCGCCCTGGGCCATGACGGCGGTGGCCTCCTGGCCGGCGACGACGGAGGCGAGGCTCTTCTTGTTGGGCACGTAGCCCATGGCGCGGGCGAGTTCGGTCTGCCACTTCTCGCCCGCCATCGCCTTGACGACGTCGAGGGCGGCGCCGCGCTGGGGGGCGTTCTCCGGGATGATCAGGTCGGAGCCGCCGGTGAAGACGGCGCAGGGCTGGCCGGCCTGCTTGCCGGGTATCGGGAAGTAGCCGAGCTTGTCCTTGAGTCCCGGGTCGGCCTTGAGGATCGCGGCGACGGCGCTGGGCGCGGCGATGAGCTGGGCCACGTCGCCCTTGGCGAAGACGTCGGCCTGCGGCGGGTTCTGCTCGTCGGCGTTCTTGGGGCCGGAGCCGAGGGACTGGAGTTCCTTGTAGAAGGTCATGCCGCGCTGGGCCGCCGGGCTGTCGAGGGCGCCCGTCCACTCGCCGCCCTTGTCGACGGCCAGTTCGCCGCCCTCGTCCCAGATGAAGCCGGAGAGGGTGTACCAGTCCTGTCCGGCGAGGTAGATGCCCTGGGAGCCGTCCTTGTTGAGCTTCTCGGTGTCGGCGAGCCACTGGGCGCGGGTGGCCGGCGGCTTGTCGATCCCGGCGTCGCGGAACAGGTCCTTGTTGTAGATGACGATCCGGTTGGCGGCGTACCAGGGGATGCCGTACTGGGAGCCGGAGATGTTGCCGGGCTCGGCGAGACCGGGCAGCCAGTCCTCGCTGCCGAGGTCGCGGACCGACTCCAGGGTGAGGTCGAACACCTTCTCGGTGTCGGCGTACTGGGCGACCTGGGTGTTGCCGACCTCGATGACGTCGGGGCCGCCGGGGCCCTCGATCGCCTCGGTGACCTTCTTGCCGATGCCGGTCCACTCCTGGATGGTGAACTGGAGTTCGATGCCGTCGTGCTCCTCTTCGTACGCCTTCTTGAAGCGTTCGACGAAGTCCTCGCTGGCGCTGTCCCGCATCAGCCAGACGTTGACGGTCCTGGTGCCCTCGCCGCCCGGCAGCATCCCGCAGCCCGAGAGGGCGAGCGCGGTGGCGGCTGCCAGGGGACAGACGAGACGTCGGTTCTTCACGTGGGTCACCTTCTGCGGTTCAGCACAGGGTCGTGCGTAGGGGCTGACCCGGCATGGGGGGACCGAACGGGGTGTTCGCGCGGGTATGTGGCCTGGATTCTGGTCTGGACCAACGGGATGGTCAAGTCCTTGACCATCCCGTTCCGCCCCCCGGAAGGACGATCCGTCCCCTTACCGCCGGTAATTCCCGGTGGACCGTGGGGAGGTCGTCGTGTCGCGCCCCGGCGCCACCTGGGGCACGGTGGAGGGAACGCACCGAGAGGAGTCCGTCCCCCATGTCGAACCACACCTACCGCGTCACCGAGATCGTCGGCACCTCCACCGAGGGAGTCGACCAGGCCATCCGCAACGGCATCGAACGCGCCTCGCAGACCCTGCGGGGCCTCGACTGGTTCGAGGTGACGCAGGTGCGCGGCCACCTCGTCGACGGCACGGTCGAGCACTACCAGGTCGGTCTCAAGGTCGGCTTCCGCCTGGAGGACGAGACCTGACCGGCGCGCCCCCGGGACCTGGCTCCGCGCGGCGGCGTCAGGTCCGGCCCTCCTCCTCCTGCGCCTCCCTCAGCACCTCGGAGGGGGCCGCCCAGCGGGCCCGTACGACGGTGAATCCGGCGGCCTCCGCCGCGTCGCAGACCTGCGCGTCGTCGTCGACCAGCATCCGCACCACCCGGTCGGCCGCGAGCCGGCGCAGGACCTCCACCTTGGTCACCCGGGCCGGCCGGAAGTCGCGGTCGCGCCGCATGTGGACCGGCCCCGCCGGAAGCCCCTGCTCCGCCAGCCAGTCCACGGTCGCGCGGCGGCACCGCTCCGGCCGCCCGGTCAGATAGACGACCTCGCACTCCCCGGCCGCCTCCCGGCACAGCGCGACGCCCTCCTCCAACGGCGGATCGTCGGGCGCCGCCGCGAAGAACGCGCGCCAGTCCTTGGGCCCGCGCTCCAGGAAGTGCTGGCGGTGCGCGGTCGCGGCGAGGGTGTTGTCGAGGTCGAAGACGGCGAGGGGCCTGTTGTCCTGTGTCACCGGGCCAGGGTAGGAGGCGGAGCCCCCTCCGGGGCGGCCGGGAGACGGGAGGCGGAGCCCTCCGCGGCGGCGGCCGGTGACCAGGGGCGGGCCTCCCGGCGGAACGGCCGGGAATCCCTCGCACCCCACGGCGTTGAACCCTCCGTGAGCAGCTTCCCCGACGACGTCCGGTTCTCCGTCCTCGACCGCTCCCGCACGCGGGAGGGCGAGGACGCCTCCCACGCGCTGCGCGAGACCGTACGCCTCGCCCGGGAGGTCGAGGCCCTCGGCTACCACCGCTTCTGGGTGTCGGAGCACCACGGGGTGCCCGGAGTCGCGGGATCGGCGCCCACGGTCCTCGCCGCGGCCGTCGCCGCCGCGACCTCCGCCGTCCGGGTCGGCACGGGCGGGGTGATGCTCCCCAACCACCGCCCACTGGTCGTGGCCGAGCAGTTCGGCGTCCTGGAGTCCCTGTTCCCCGGCCGGATCGACATGGGCGTCGGCCGTTCGGTGGGCTTCACGGACGGCGTCCGCCGGGCCCTGGGCCGGGACGAGGACGACGCCGACCGGTTCGGGGAGCAGCTCTCCGAACTGCTCGGCTGGTTCACCGGCGAGCAGACCGCCCACCCCCAGGTGCGCGCGCGGCCCGCCGAGGGCCTGCGGGTGCCGCCCTTCGTCCTCGCGACGGGCGAGGGAGCGGCGGTCGCGGCGGCGGCCGGAGTGCCGCTCGTCATCGGCGACCTGCGCGGCCGGGACCGGCTGCTCGCCGCCGTCGACGCGTACCGGGCGGGCTTCCGCCCCTCCCCGTGGGCCGCCGAGCCGTACGTGGTCGTCGCCGGGACGGTGGCGGTGGCCGCCACCGAGGAGGAGGCCCGGAGGCTGCTGGTCCCGGAGGCCTGGGCGATGGCGTACTCGCGCACCCGGGGAGACTTCCCGCCGCTCGACGCCCCGGAGCGGATCGAGGGGCTGACGATGACGGAGAGGCAGCGGGGGTTCTACGAGGCGGGGCTCCGGGGGCACGTGCACGGCACGGAGGAACGGGTCGCCGAGGCCCTGGAACGGGTGGTGGAGGAGACCGGGGCGCAGGAGGTCCTGGTGACCACGAGCACGTACGACCGGGAGGCGCTGAGCGCGTCGTACCGGGCGCTGGCGCGGGCGGTGGGGCTGGCGCCCCGCACCCGCCCGGAGGGCCCGCCCGGCCGCACCGACCCGGAGCAAACAGTAGACAGTGACTAAAATCGGATCATGCACGACAGCCCCCACGATCCGTACGTCCGCGTCCGCGGTGCCCGTGAGCACAACCTCGCCGGGGTCGACGTCGACATCCCCCGCGACGCGCTCGTCGTCTTCACCGGGGTCTCCGGCTCCGGCAAGTCGTCCCTCGCCTTCGGCACGGTCTACGCCGAGGCGCAGCGGCGCTACTTCGAGTCGGTGGCGCCGTACGCGCGGCGGCTGATCCACCAGGTGGGGGCGCCCTCGGTCGGCGAGATCACCGGGCTGCCGCCGGCGGTCTCCCTGGAGCAGCGCAGGTCGTCGCCGAACGCCCGCTCGTCCGTCGGTACGGTCACCACCCTCTCCAACTCGCTGCGGATGCTGTTCTCGCGGGCCGGCCACTACCCGGAGGGGGCCGAGCGGCTGGACTCCGACGCCTTCTCCCCCAACACTGCGGCGGGCGCGTGCCCTTCGTGCCACGGACTCGGCCGGATCCACGAGACCCGCGAGGAACTGCTGGTGCCCGACCCGGACCTGTCGATCCGTCAGGGAGCGGTCGCGGCCTGGCCGGGCGCGTGGCAGGGGAAGAACCTGCGGGACGTCCTCGACGCCCTGGGGTACGACGTCGACCGGCCGTGGCGGGAGCTGGCCGCGAAGGACCGGGAGTGGATCCTGTTCACGGACGAACAGCCGGTCGTCACGGTGCATCCGGTACGGGAGGCGGGGCGGATCCAGCGCCCGTACCAGGGCACGTACACGAGCGCACGGCGGCTCGTCCTGCGCACCTTCTCCGACTCCAAGAGCCCGGCCCTGCGCGCCAGGGCGGAACGCTTCCTCACCAGCGCGCCCTGCCCGGTGTGCGGCGGCGGGCGGCTGCGGCCCGAGGCGCTCGCGGTCACCTTCGCGGGCCGGACCGTCGCGGAGCTGGCCGCGCTGCCGCTGACGGCCCTGGCCGGCCTCCTCTCCACGGCGGCGTCCGGGGCGGACGCGACGGAGACCGCGCGGGTGCTCACCGGGGACCTCGTCGCCCGGATCGGCACGGTGACCGAACTCGGCCTCGGCTATCTGAGCCTGGACCGCGCCACTCCCACCCTCTCCAACGGCGAGCTCCAGCGGCTGCGGCTCGCCACCCAGCTGCGCTCGGGGCTCTTCGGCGTGGTGTACGTCCTCGACGAGCCGTCGGCGGGGCTGCACCCGGCCGACACCGAGTCCCTGCTCGTGGTCCTCGACCGGCTCAGGGCGGCGGGCAACTCGGTCTTCGTCGTCGAGCACCACCTCGACGTCGTCCGGCACGCCGACTGGCTGGTGGACGTCGGGCCGGGGGCCGGGGTGCACGGCGGGCGGGTGCTGCACAGCGGGCCGCCGCGCGAACTGGCCGGCGTCGAGGAGTCCGTGACGCGCCGGTTCCTCTTCGACCGGGGGCCCGCGCCCGCGCGGACCGTGCGCGAACCGGCGGGCCGGCTGCGGACGGGGCCGGTCACCCGGCACAACCTGCGGGAGGTGGACGCGGCCTTCCCGCTCGGGGTGTTCACCGCCGTCACCGGCGTCTCGGGCTCCGGCAAGTCCACCCTCGTGGACGCGCTCGTGGACGCGTACACCGGGCGGACGGAGGACGCCGGACGCCTGGTGACGGTGGACCAGCGGCCCATCGGCCGCACCCCGCGCTCCAACCTCGCCACGTACACCGGGCTGTTCGACGTCGTCCGCAAGCTGTTCGCGGAGACCGCGGAAGCGAGGGCGCACGGGTACAAGGCGGGGCGCTTCTCCTTCAACGTGCCCGGCGGGCGCTGCGAGACCTGCCAGGGCGAGGGGTTCGTCTCGGTCGAGCTGCTCTTCCTGCCCCGTACGTACGCCCCCTGCCCCGACTGCCACGGCGCCCGCTACAACCCCGAGACCCTCCGGGTGCGGCTGCGCGGCCTCACCGTCGCCGAGGTCCTGGACCTGACCGTGGAGTCCGCCGCAGCCTTCTTCGCGGACGTCCCGGCCGCTGCCCGGAGCCTGCGCGCCCTCCTCGACGTGGGCCTCGGCTACCTGCGGCTCGGCCAGCCCGCCACGGAGCTGTCCGGCGGCGAGGCCCAGCGCATCAAGCTCGCCTCGGAGCTCCAGCGGCCGCACCGCTCCCCCACCCTGTACGTCCTGGACGAGCCGACCACCGGGCTCCACCCGGCCGACGTGGAGGTCCTGATGCGCCAGCTCCACGGCCTGGTGGACGCGGGGCACTCGGTGGTCGTCGTCGAGCACGACATGGACGTGGTCGCCACCGCGGACTGGGTGATCGACATGGGCCCGGACGGCGGCGACCGGGGCGGCCGGATCGTGGCCGAGGGCCCCCCGGAGCGGGTGGCGGGTGCGGCGGACAGCCGCACCGCGCCGTATCTGGCCCGGGCCCTCTCGGGGGCCTGACGCGGGGGCCCGGGGCGATCGGACACCGCGCCGCCGTCGCGGGCCGGGGGCGGGACGGCGGCGACGGGGTCGTACGGGACCGATCACCACCATCGGGTCGGTCGTCGTCATGGGGTGGGCCACCGCCATCGGGTCGGTCGTCGTCATGGGGTGGGCCACCGCCATTGGGCCGATCAATGACGACGCCTTGACATGGTTGACGCGCGTTGACAAGGAACGCCACACTCGGTCAGGTACACGACAAAGTGACGGGGGGTCACGTCGTCCGCGGACGCGCTTCGCGCTCTCGCCTCCCCGGGTTCCCGCTCGTTCCGGCTCGTTCCGGCACCGCACCGGCGCCTGCCCTCCGGTGGGCCCTCCTCCCCCGCGAAAGGAACACCGCCCGTGCTCTCCGGCCTCCCCGTGAGAATCGCCGTCACCGCCCTCGCCGTCACCGGCCTGCTCGCCGCCGCGCCCTCGGCCTCGACGGCCCACCGGGACCCGGCCCCGGCCCCGGTCTCCGCGACCGCCGCCGGGTCGCCGTCCCCCGGTGTCACCGTCAAGATGCCGGCCGGCGTCGCCGACCGCCTCGGCACCGACCGCGCGGCACTGGTGGACGCCGTCTCCGCCGACGCCCTCTCCCGGTCCCACGACGCCGAGGGCCTCGCCCCGGCGACCGCCGTCGGCAAGCTCGCCGCCGAGGGCCGCAAGGTGGTCGTGGACGTGCGCAGCGTCTCGCGCGACTGGGCCCGCGGCGTCGCCTACGTCGAGGCCTCGCGCGCACGGCACGGCGCGCCGGAGGGCTGGCTCTACCTCGCCCACCGGGAGAACGGGCGGTGGGTCCCGGGCCTGGAGGGCGACCGCGAGTTCGCCGACCACGTGGCCCGGTCCCCGCTGGTCGGCACGGCGGAACGGCGGACCATGACGGCGTACGCCGAGCGCGCGGCGACGCCGCGGATACGGGAACCGCGGGCGCGGGTCTCACCCGCCGGGGCCCAGGCCAACGTCAACGGACTCCTGCTGCCCTGGATGCCGGACCACTACATGCCCCTGACCGGCGGTCCGCACGCCCACGACAGCGGATCCGGGTACTGGAGCGCCCTCGACTTCGCCGGCGGCAACGCCGGCGGCCTGGTCCGTTCCTCCCGCGAGGGCACGGCGACCTCGATGTGCGGCGCCGGCGGCGGCTGGACCCGGGTGATCCACCCCGGCGGCTTCTCCACGGACTACTACCACATGCGGAACACGACCTACTACAACGGGACGTCGATCGCCCGCAGCGCCCTGCTCGGCAGCATCGGCACCGACACCTGCGCCGGAGGTTCCGCGACCGGGGCCCACGTGCACTGGAGCCTGCGCACCTACGACGCCGACTACGTCGGCCGGTACACCTGGCTGAACGGCCGCACCGTCGGCGGCTGGACGTGGTGGAACGGCTCCGCCCAGTACTCCGGCTGCGGCGCCCGCCTGGGCGTCACCGCCTGCCCCGGCACGGCGATCTACAACCGCACCGGCTGACCGGATCGCGGACCTCTCGGCGGCGCTCCCCGGGCCCTGTGGAACAGTGGCGGGCGGTTCCGAGGAAAGGCGACACACGATGACGAACGACGGGGGCGACGGCCTCGCGGTGCTCGACGACCCGGTGGGCGAGTCGCTGCGCGGCCGTCACGCGGAGCTCGGCCGCCGGCACGGCCGGGCCGCCACGTACCTGCCGGAGGTCGCGACCTTCTCGGCGATATCCGCCGACGCGGGCGCGGCGGACTGGGCCGACCTCGCGCGGCTCCTCGGCCGGGACGCCTTCGCCGACATGTTCAGCTGCCCGGCCGTACCGCCGGCGGACTGGGAGCCGGTCTTCGTGCTCGAAGGCCGACAGATGCTCTGGTCCGCCGGCGGGACGTCCGGCGCCGACGCCGGTGTGGTCGAACTCGGCGCGGCCGACGTGCCCGAGATGCTCGACCTGATCGCGCGCACGCGGCCGGGGCCGTTCTGGCCGCGCACCCGCGAACTCGGCACCTACCTCGGGATCCGTGACGGCGGCCGGCTGGTGGCCATGGCGGGCGAGCGGCTCCGGCCGCCGGGCTGGACCGAGATCAGCGCCGTCTGCACGGATCCCGAGGTACGCGGACGGGGGCACGCCGCCCGCCTCGTGGGCGCGCTCGCCGACCGCGTCCTGGCCCGGGGCGAGCGCCCCTTCCTGCACGTCGCCGAGAAGAACGCCGCGGCGATCGCGCTCTACGAGCGGCTCGGCTTCACCACCCGGAAGCACGTGACCTTCCGGGGTTTCCGCACGCCGTGACCGCTTCCCCGGCGTCCCGCGATCAGTTCGCGTTCACGAGGTCGTGCGCCGGGACCGTCACGGTCCGCTTCCCCGGCTTGCCGCCGAGGACGACCTTGCGCAGGGCGCTGTTGTTGTCGAGGTTGGTCTCCTTCAGGCGCTTGGCCGGGTTGGCCAGGACCTGGATGTAGTAGGTGCCGTTGGGCACGTCCGTGATGTCGAAGGACTGTCCCGGCAGGTCCTGGGTGTAGGTGTCGCCGGAGCCGACGTCCAGGACCTCGCGGACGGAGATCGAGTTCTCCTGGCCGCAGGCGGTGGCCAGGTCGGTGTTGAACGGGTGCCAGTTGGCGTTCTTCACCGTGTAGTCGACGGCGTCGGTGTTGGCCAGGCAGAAGGCCTCCTTGCCGCTGCGGACCGCCTCCTTCTTGTCGGCCTTCAGGAGCCGGTAGCTGGCGAAGTCGGTGAAGTGCCAGTGCACGTGGCCGGGGCGCGGGTCCCACTCCATGGTGCCGGTCGGGGTGTAGCCGACCTGCTTGCCCTTGGCGTCGTAGAAGTACTGGTAGGCGTCCATCTTGGCCTTGCCGGGCGAGCGGAAGCCGTCCACCACGAGCTGGGCCGGGCCGGCGTTCCACACGTTGGCGCTGAAGGCCAGGTAGTCCTTGCCGGGGAGGTTCTCCGTGCCGTCGCTGATGGTGATGCCGTAGGCCGGCAGCGACCGCAGGTCGGGCTTGGGGACGTCCGGGACGGAGGCCTTGCCGGCGGGCCGCTCGGCCGCCGGCGTGAGGGCGGGCGCCCTGCGCGAGCCGTCGGTCTGTCCGGTGGCGTCGCCGGTCCGCGGCCCGGCCGCGTCACCGCCCTGCGCACCGGCGAGCCCGGCCTGCTGCTGCTTCTTCAGCGCCCACGGCAGGGCGGGCGGCGCGGCCTTCAGCGGTCCGTGGCCCACGTTGTACGAGGGGGTGGCGCCGCTGGTCTCCGGCGCGCCGGCCTGGGCGGGCTTCACCGGGCCGTGTCCGGCGTGCCCGGCAGGGGCCCGGTGGGCGGCGCCGTGTCCGGCGTGTCCTCCGTCCGTACCGTGACCGGCGTGCTCACCGGCGGCCGACCGGGCGGCGGAGAGCCCGTTGCCCTCGTCCCAGCTGCGCTCCTGGACGGTGACCTTCACCGTCGCGGGCTTGTCTGCGATGCCGAAGAGGTCCCGGTACTTCTTGGCGACCCCGACCTTGGCCGTGTACGTGCCGGCGGCGAGCTTCACCGGCTGGGTGTAGGAGCCGGCGTAGGTGTTGGAGGCCCACCCCTTCTCGACGCCCCACACGGAGCCGAGGGTGAAGGGGTTGGTGGGACAGCTCTCCGGATACTTCGAGGTGGAGGGCGCGTCGGGCCGGATCCGTCCGCTGGCGTTGTTGGGGCAGAAGCTCTCCGTACGGCTGACGACCTTCTTGCCCGCCTTGTCGGTGAGGGTGATCTCGGCGAAGCCGGGCAGCCCGGAGAAGTCCTTCACGGTGCCCTGGGGCAGCGTCTTGGCCTTGGCCTTGCCGCCCTCGTACACGGTCTGGGTGATGACGACCGGGTCCTTGTAGGACTTCCGGGTCACCTTGAGCTCCAGCGGTGTCCCCTCCGCGGTCAGGTAGGTGCCGAGGTCCAGGTAGACGCCCGGCTCCTCCTTCCAGGAAGTGAGCGTGACCGAGCCGGTCGCCGCGACGAGGCTCAGCCTGGGTCCCGTCGCGGCCGTCGCCTGGTCCGGGGTGGCGGCCATGAAGCCGGCCGTCACGGCCATGGCGGCGACGGCCGTGGTGCCGGCGAGCAGCGGACGCCGCATCCGGATGGTGCGCGTAGTGGTCATCGTTCCCTCGTTCTCGACGCTGTGGAGAAGAAGCGGGCAGCGGGCCCCGGCGGGACGGGACGACTGCCCGGCCGGCGCGGTGCGAGGCACTCGCTGCGCCCGTGCGGTGAGAGGAGGGGATGCGGCGCCCGGTTGTCCGGGGAGCCGAAATCGGCGGGATGTTGGCCGAATAGCGCTGTCGTGGGGGAAAAGTGCGGATCGACGGTGCGGGGCGGCCGGGGCGCGCGGGGCGGCTCCGTCGTGCGGGGCGGCCGGGGCGCGCGGGGCCGCCCGCGTCAGCCGCGCGGAGCGGCTCCGTCGCGCGGGGCGGCCTCGTCGCGCGGGGCCGCCCCGGCGCGCGCGGCGGAGCGACGGCCCGCCACCACGTCGGCGACGGCGACGGCGAGCGAGGCCCCGACGAAGGCGATCGAGACGAGGAGGCCGTGGTCGTAGGCGGTGGCCCAGCCGTCCCGGGCGACCTGGCTGAAGAAGACCGACCCGACCGCGGCGATGCCGACCGCCGAGCCGACCCGCTGGCCGGTCTGCAGGGTGCCGCCGGCGCTGCCCGCCCGGGGCACCGGCACCTCGGAGAGGGTGAGGGTCTGGTTCGGGGCGATCACCAGGCCGCTGCCGAGTCCCGCGAGGAGCAGCGGGGCGAGCATCGCCCAGCCCGCGCCCCTGCCGGGGACCTGGTGCACCGCGAACGCCGTCCCGGCGAGGCCGATCGCCACCATCGCCAGGCCCACCACCACGAGCGGCCGGCCGAAGCGGTCCACGAGCCGGCCGCCGATCCCGGCCGCGATCCCCGAGCCCAGGGCGAAGGGGGTGATGGTGAGGCCGGCCTGGAGCGCGGTGTAGTGCAGTCCGCTCTGGAGGTAGAGCGTGCTGACGAAGAAGATCGAGGTGAAGCCCGCGAAGTAGAGCAGGATGAGCAGCGAGCCGAGCCAGTAGGAGCGGACGCGGAAGAGTTCCAGGTCGATGAGGGGCTCGGCGCCCGACCGGGCGCAGCGGCGTTCCCACCACACGAAGACCGCGAGCAGGACGCCGGCGAGGGGGACGAGCAGGTACTTGCCGTTCCCGGGCCACTGCTGGGACTGGACGAAGGGCAGCAGCAGGGCGAGCACGGCGGCGCCGAGGAGCAGCACGCCGACCGGGTCGAGGCGGCGGAGCCGTACCGGCTCGGCGTCCGGGGTGTCGGGCAGCAGGCGCCGGGCGAGCAGCAGGCACACGATCCCGATCGGGAGGTTGACGTAGAAGACCCAGCGCCAGCCCTCCTCGGGGCCCGCCGTCTGGATGAGCAGTCCGCCGAGGAGGGGGCCGACGGCGGTGGAGATGCCGACGACGGTGCCGAACATGCCGAAGGCGCGGCCGCGCTCGCGGCCCTGGAACATCTGCTGGATGAGCGCGGAGATCTGGGGCGAGACGAGGCCGCCGGCCATTCCCTGGGCCAGTCGCGAGACCACCAGCCACGTGCTGCTCTGGGCCGCTCCGCAGGAGGCCGAGGCGAGCGTGAAGAGCGCGAGGCCGACGATGAAGACGCTGCGCCTGCCGCGCGCGTCGCCGAGGCGTCCGGCCGGGATGAGGAAGAGCCCGAAGGCGAGCGCGTAGCCGGAGAGAACCCACTGCAGGTCGGACTCGGGGGTGTCGAGGCCGGAGCGGATCGAGGGCAGCGCGACGTTCACGATGGACACGTCGAGGAGGGTCATGAATCCCGCCACGAGGCAGACGCCGAGCGCCTTCCACCGGTTCGGGTCCGGTTCGTCCTGTCGCCGCTGCGGGGCCTGTGCCGACTCTTGCCGGGTCACGTGTCCTCCTGGTTCCCTCGGGTACGGCCCGGTGGACGGCGCGCGACACGGGCCGTGTGCGCCTCCCGGGCTGCGAAGACCCGGGTACCCGGCACACGGCCCCCCGATTCCTCCTTTCCTCCTGGATCATCCGTTGATGTGGGCAAATGCCCGGGTGCCCGCGCGGGGCACCCGGGCCGGGAGGCCTTCCGGGGCCCGTCAGGCCGCCGTGTCGAAGGTGTAGTGGGGCGTGTGGTCCAGCATGTCCGCCGGGGTCACGTCGTTCCACGGGCGCATGGTGTCGTGGAGGTCCACGACGTTCCGGGTGCCCGCGGCCGGCAGGTAGGCCGAGCCGGGGTGGCGGGCCTGCCAGTCGGCCCACAGCTTGTCGACGAAGGCGTGGTGCAGCCAGAAGACGGGGTCGTTGGGAGAGACCCCGGTGGCCATCTGGCCGCCGACCCAGACGTGGACGCGGTTGTGGAGGTTCACCCCGCGCCAGCCCTCCAGGTGGTTGCGGAAGCCGTCGGAGGCGCTGTTCCAGGGGGCCGTGTCGTAGGTCTCCATGGCGAGGACGGAGTCCACCTCGGCGCGGGTGGGGAGCTGCCGGCCGCCGGCGCCGAGGTCGCGCCGGAGGAAGTCGCGCCCGTCGACGCGGACGGTGATCGGCCAGCGGTTGCCGACGCGGGCGAAGGGGCCGTCGGTGACCTGGCCGTCGCGGGCGCGTCCGGTGCCGCCGAGGAGGTCGGGCGCCCACAGCGAGGAGCGGGAGGTCCGGTCGGCGGTCCAGTCCCAGTAGGGCAGGGTGACGGTCGGGTCGACGGACTTCAGGGCCGCCTCGAACTCCAGGAGGAAGCGCCGGTGCCAGGGCAGGAAGGACGGCGAGCGGTGCCCGACCCGGTCGCCGTCGTCGGTGTCGCCCATGATGAAGGCGTTGTGCGTGGTGACGAAGGTGTCGTACCGCCCGGAGCGCTTGAGCTCCAGGAGGGCGTCGACGAAGCGCCGCTTCTCGTCGGCGGTGAGGGTGGCCTGGTTCTTGCGTACGGTCATGGTGGTGCCCGTTCCTGGATCGGTCAGCCGAGGGCGAGGGGTACGAGCGGGGCGCCGCGCAGTTCACGGACGGCCGCGCGGGCCAGTTCCCTGGGCGTGGCGACGGGCTCGTAGTGGTGGATCACGCTGATCCAGGTGCCGTCGGCGTTCCGCATGACGTGCAGTTCCCGGCCGTCGACGGTGACGGCGTAGCCGCCGCCGTGGTGCCCCCCGTGGTGGCCGCCGCCGTGCGCGGGTCCGCCCCGGATGCGGCGGCCCTGGTAGACCTCGTCGAAGGAGGCCGGGTCGGCGGCGGCACGGGGCGCGGCGGCCCCGGCCGGGCCCGCGTGGGCGAGGACCGCCACGGCGCCCGCGGCGCCTGCCGCGACGCCGAGAGCCCGGCGGCGGGTGATGCTGGACATGGAACCCCCAAGTGGTCTGTGCGACCGGGGGTTTGGTCATATGCCCCCGGCAGGGGTCATCAGTACCCGGGAGGAGGGACGCGGCGGAAATCGGCGGTGGGCGGTTGGCCGTGAAGTGGTCAACTTGCCATGGAAAGTGCAGTTTTGAACAGAGTTGATCTTGCTGTTCCGGCGCACGAAAGCGCCCCGGAGCGAAAATCTTACGGAGAAGATGATCATTCTGTGAATGATCTTTCGCGCCGGGGTGCCGTGTGTGGCGGAGCCCACGTCCTCGGATTGTCCGGATCCGGCCTCGGCCGGGACCGGCTTCGAGCGCGGCCGGCTTCGAGCGCGGCCGGCCTCAGCCGCGGCCCGCCTTGCGCCGCGCCCGCAGCCACTCCCGGTTCATCGCCGAGATCGACGGCAGCGGGATCCCCTTCGGGCAGGCCGTCGCGCACTCGCCCGTCAGGGTGCAGCCGCCGAAGCCCTCCGCGTCCATCTGGGCGACCATGTCGAGGACCCGGGTCTCGCGCTCCGGGGAGCCCTGCGGCAGGACGTTGAGGTGGTTGACCTTGGCCGAGGTGAAGAGCATGGCCGAGCCGTTGGGGCAGGCGGCCACGCACGCGCCGCAGCCGATGCACTCGGCGTGCTCGAAGGCGAAGTCCGCGTCGGGCTTGGGGACCGGCGTGGCGTGGGCCTCGGGGGCCGCGCCCGTGGGGGCGGTGACGTAGCCGCCGGCCTGGATGACCCGGTCGAAGGCCGAGCGGTCGACCACCAGGTCCTTGACGACCGGGAAGGCGGCGGCGCGCCAGGGCTCGACGTCGATCGTGTCGCCGTCGCGGAAGGAGCGCATGTGGAGCTGGCAGGTCGTGGTGCGCTCGGGGCCGTGGGCGTCGCCGTTGATGACGAGGCTGCACGCGCCGCAGATGCCCTCGCGGCAGTCGTGGTCGAAGGCCACGGGGTCCTCGCCGCGCAGGGTGAGTTCCTCGTTGAGGGTGTCGAGCATCTCCAGGAACGACATGTCGGGGGAGATGCCGTCCACCTCGTAGGTGGCCATGGCGCCGTCGGCGTCGGCGTTCCGCTGGCGCCAGACGCGCAGGTTGAGCTTCATGCGTAGCTCCGCTGGGTGGGGTGGACGTACTCGAAGGCCAGTTCCTCCTTGTGGAGGACGGGTGCGCGGTCGGGGGCGGTGAACTCCCAGGCCGCCGCGTAGGCGAACTCCTCGTCGCGGCGGGCGGCCTCGCCGTCGGGGGTCTGGGACTCCTCGCGGAAGTGGCCGCCGCAGGACTCGGCGCGGTGGAGCGCGTCGAGGCACATCAGCTCGGCCAGCTCCAGGTAGTCGACGATCCGGTTGGCCTTCTCCAGGGACTGGTTGAACTCCTCGCCGGTGCCGGGGACCTTGATCCGGCGCCAGAACTCCTCGCGGATCTCGGGGATGCGGGCGAGGGCCTCGCGCAGCCCCTCCTCGGTGCGGGCCATGCCGCAGTGCTCCCACATGAGTTCGCCGAGTTCGCGGTGGAAGGAGTCGGGGGTGCGGTCGCCGTCGACGGAGAGCAGCAGGTTCAGCCGGTCCCCGGTCTCGGCCAGCACCTCGCGGACGGCCGGGTGGTCGTCGGTGACCGGTTCGGCGTGCGGGTGGCGGGCGAGGTAGTCGTTGATGGTGGCGGGCAGGACGAAGTAGCCGTCGGCCAGGCCCTGCATGAGGGCGGAGGCGCCGAGCCGGTTGGCCCCGTGGTCGGAGAAGTTGGCCTCGCCGATCGCGAAGAGGCCGGGGACGGTGGTCTGGAGGTCGTAGTCGACCCAGAGCCCGCCCATCGTGTAGTGCACGGCGGGGTAGATCCGCATGGGGACCTCGTACGGGTTCTCGGCGGTGATCCGCTCGTACATGTCGAAGAGGTTGCCGTACTTCTCCTCGACGGCCCTGCGGCCCATGCGGCGGACGGCGTCGGCGAAGTCCAGGTAGACGCCCTGGCCGCCGGGGCCGACGCCGCGGCCCTCGTCGCAGACGTTCTTGGCGGCGCGGGAGGCGATGTCGCGGGGGACGAGGTTGCCGAAGGAGGGGTAGATCCGCTCCAGGTAGTAGTCGCGCTCGTCCTCGGGGATCTCGGCGGCGGGGCGGGTGTCGCCCTCGGCCTTCGGGACCCAGATGCGTCCGTCGTTGCGCAGCGACTCGCTCATCAGGGTCAGCTTCGACTGGTGGTCGCCGGTGCGCGGGATGCAGGTGGGGTGGATCTGGGTGAAGCAGGGGTTGGCGAAGTACGCGCCGCGCCGGTGGGCCCGCCAGACGGCGGTGGCGTTGGAGTTCATCGCGTTGGTGGAGAGGTAGAAGACGTTGCCGTAGCCGCCGGAGGCCAGGACGACGGCGTCGGCGTAGTGGGTGGAGATCTCGCCGGTGATCAGGTCGCGGGCGACGATCCCCCGGGCGCGTCCGTCGACCACGATCAGGTCGAGCATCTCGGTGCGGGCGTGCATCTCGACGTGTCCGGCGGCGATCTGCCGGGACAGCGCCTGGTAGGCGCCGAGGAGGAGCTGCTGGCCGGTCTGGCCGCGGGCGTAGAAGGTGCGGGAGACCTGGACGCCGCCGAAGGAGCGGGTGTCGAGGAGTCCGCCGTACTCGCGGGCGAAGGGGACGCCCTGGGCGACGCACTGGTCGATGATCTCGACGGAGATCTGGGCGAGGCGGTGGACGTTGGACTCGCGGGCCCGGAAGTCGCCGCCCTTGACGGTGTCGTAGAAGAGGCGGTGCACCGAGTCGCCGTCGTTGCGGTAGTTCTTGGCGGCGTTGATGCCGCCCTGGGCGGCGATGGAGTGGGCGCGGCGCGGGGAGTCCTGGAAGCAGAACTGGACGACCTGGTAGCCCTGTTCGGCCAGGGTGGCGCCCGCCGAGCCGCCGGCCAGGCCGGTGCCGACGACGATGATCCGGTGCTTGCGGCGGTTGGCCGGGTTGACCAGCTTCGCCTCGAAGCGGCGGGTGTCCCAGCGTTCGGCGACGGGTCCGGCGGGGGCCTTGGTGTCGGTGATCGGCTCGCCGAGGGCGTAGTCGGCGAAGCTCGTGTTCGGGGAACTCATGGTCAGCTCACCACTCCGGTCATGACGGCGACGGGGACGGAGACGAAGCCCGCGGTCAGGGCGAGCGCGAGGCCGTTGGCGAGGCCCCGCAGGAGGCGTTCGCGGCGGGCGTTGCCGACGCCCAGGGTCTGGGCGGCGCTCCAGAAGCCGTGGCGGACGTGGAGGCCGACGGCGAGCATGGCGACGAGGTAGATGACGTTGCCGTACCAGGTGGAGAAGGTGTCCACGACGTTCTGGTAGGGCCTGCCCTCCTCGAAGCCGCCGGTGTGGACGGTGCCGGTGGTCAGGTCGAGGACGTGCCAGACGATGAACAGGGCCAGGATGATCCCGCCCCAGCGCATGGTGCGGGTGGCGTACGAGGCCCGCCTGCGGCGGTGGACGTAGCCGGTGGGGCGCGCCCTGATGTCGCGCCGGCTGAGCTGGTACGCGGAGACGGCGTGGGCGCCGACGGCGGCGAGGAGCACGATCCGGACGATCCAGAGGGCCCACTCGTGGTGCAGCAGCGGGGCGCCCATGACGCGCAGCCAGTGGGCGTACTCGTTGAACTCCTCGGGGCCGAAGAAGACCTTGAGGTTTCCGGCGACGTGGGCGACGAGGTAGCCGAGCATGATCAGCCCGCTGACGGCCATGACCGTCTTCTTGCCGAGCGTCGAGGAGAGGAATCCGCGTGACGGTGCGGGGGACGGTGGGCGGTCCGTCGTGCGCTTCCCCGTGGGTGCCAGAGCCATGCGTACGACGCTAGGGCCGGAGGGCCCGAGAGGTCCAAGACATGGTCCGGCTGATATCGATAGGCTCTTCCTATTCGTATCGCCTACGCTGGGGTCATGCAGTTCCAGCAGCTCCTCTACTTCGTCGCCGTGGCCGAGACCCGGCACTTCACCCGGGCCGCCGAGCGCGTCCACGTCTCGCAGCCCTCGCTCTCCCAGCAGATCAAGGCCCTGGAGCAGGAGCTGGGCGCGGAGCTGTTCAGCCGGGCCCGGGGGAACATCACGCTCACCGACGCCGGGGAGGCCCTGCTGCCGCTGGCCCGCCGGATCCTCGCGGACACCGAGACGGCCCGGCTGGAGGTGCAGGAGCTGGCCCAGCTCAAGCGGGGCCGGGTGCGACTCGGCGCGACCCCGAGCCTGTGCACGGGGCTCCTGCCGGACGTGCTGCGGGCCTTCCACGACCTGCACCCGGGGATCGAGCTCCTGATCGAGGAGAGCGGCTCGCACGACCTCGTGCGGGAGCTGGCGCGCGGGGCGCTCGACCTGGCCCTCGTGGTGCTGCCGCTGCCGACCCCGTCACCCGCCCTGACGACGATCGAGCTGCTGCGGGAGGACCTGGTGGTGGTCTCCGCCGCCTCGGAGCCGGCGCCCCGGCGCCCGGTGCGGATCACGGACCTGCGCGACCAGCCGCTCGTGATGTTCCGGCACGGCTACGACCTGCGGGAGCTGACGGTGGCGGCCTGCCGGGCGGAGGGCTTCGAGCCCGCGTTCACCGTCGAGGGCGGGGAGCTGGACGCGGTGCTCGGTTTCGTACGGGCCGGGCTCGGGCTCGCGGTGGTCCCGGCGATGGTCGCCGCGCGGGCCGGCCGCGACCTGCGGGTGACGGCCCTCGCCCGGCCGGGCCTGCGCCGCACGATCGCGCTGGCCCACCGCAGCGACGTGGCGCCGCCGAGGGCCGCGCGGGAGCTCCAGCGGGTCCTGCTGGCCTCCCGGAAGGTGCGGCCGGGAGGCCCGAAGGGGCCGGGGCCCGCGGGCGCGCCCGTCTGAGCGCACGGCCCCGGTCCCCCGCCCCCGTCACACCGCGTCCGCCAGGAGCAGCGAGTGGATGCGGTCCGGGGCGCCGGGGCGGGCGTAGTACCAGCCCTGCGCCGTGTCGCAGCCGAGTTCCCGGAGCTGGCGTGCCTGCGCCCCCGTCTCCACGCCCTCGACGGTGACCGCGAGCTCCAGGCTGTGGGCGAGCGAGACGATCCCCTCGACGATCTTCAGGTCGACCGGGTCCACCGGGTGCTGCTGCATGCCCCGGGTGAAGGAGCGGTCCAGCTTGAGGACGCTCACCGGCAGCCGCCGCAGGTTGGCCAGGTTCGAGTAGCCGGTGCCGAAGTCGTCGAGCGCTATGTCGACGCCCATCTCGGCGAGCTGCCGCAGCGGCTTCAGGAGGCCCTCGTCGGCGCCGATCAGGGCCGACTCGGTCACCTCCAGGCAGAGCGCGCCCGGGTCGAGCCCGGACCGCTCCAGGACGTCGACGGTGTCGGCGACCAGGCGCGGGTGGTGGAGCTGCGTCGGGGAGAGGTTGACGTTGATGCGGAGCGGGCCGCCGTCGGCGTGCCGGGTCTGCCAGAAGCGGGCCTGGCGCACGGCCTCCTGGAGCACCCAGCGGCCGAGCGGCACGATCAGGCCGGTGTCCTCGGCGAGCGGGATGAACCGGTCGGGCCCGAGCACCCCGTGCTGCGGGTGGCACCAGCGGACGAGCGCCTCCGCGCCGTGCACGCTGCCGTCGCCGAGGTGGACGAGCGGCTGGTACTCGATGAAGAACTCGCCGCGCTCCAGGGCGGCCGGCAGGGCCGTGGTGAGTCCGTGCCGGGTGATGGCGCGGGCGTCGGCCTCGGGGTCGGCGAGCTCGAAGCGGTTGCCGCCCGCCGACTTGGCCCGGTACATGGTGATGTCGGCGCTCCGCAGCACCTCGGCCGGGGTCCGCTCCCCCGCCGGGCCCTCGACGACGCCGAGGCTGCCGCGCACGGTCAGCTCGCGGCCGTCGATGCGCAGCGGGGTGGCGAGGGCGGCGAGGATGCGGTCGGCGAGGTCGGTGACGTCCCGCTCGCCGCCGGAGCCGGTGGTGAGGGCGACGAACTCGTCGCCGCCGAGCCGGGCCACCATCTCGTTGGCCCCGGTCACACAGCTCTGCAGCCGGTCGGCGACCTCGACGAGGAGCCGGTCGCCGGTGGAGTGGCCGAGGCTGTCGTTGATGACCTTGAAGCCGTCGAGGTCGAGGTAGCAGAGGCCGAAGCGGGCGTTGTCGCCGGGGGCGAGCGCCTTCTCCAGGCGCTCGAAGAACAGGGTCCGGTTGGGCAGTCCGGTGAGGGCGTCGTGGGTGGCCTCGTACCGCAGGCGCAGATGGAGCAGGCGCCGTTCGGTGGTGTCCTCCAGGAGGGCCAGCTGGTACTGGGGGCGGCCGTCGGCGTCCCGGAGCAGCGAGACGGTGAGGTTGGTCCACAGAACCGTTCCGTCACCCCGGTAGTACGGCTTCTCGACCCGGTAGTGCTCCCGCTCGCCGCGGACCAGCTCCTCGTACAGCTTCCAGACGTGCGGCCCGTCCTCCGGGTGGACCCACTCGCTGACCTTGCGGCTGCGCAGCCGTCCCTCCATCCCGCCGAACATGCGGGTGAGGGTCTCGTTGACCTCCAGGAGGTTGCCGTCGAGGTCGGCGATGCCGATGCCGATGGCCGCTCCGTCGAAGACCGCGCGGAAACGGCTCTCGGTGGCGTGCAGGGCGATCTCGGCGGCGGTGCGGGCGGCGAGCGCGGAGCGGGCGATGGCCTCCTGCTCGGCGAGGGTCCGCTCGCGCAGGGCCTGGGCGTAGCCGGCGGCCATGGCGTGCTGGAGCCGGGCGCAGCGGGCCCGGAGCTCCTCGGTCGGCAGGTCCGACTCCGTACCGCAGTAGAGCACCAGGTACGAGTCGACCACGCCGAGGCTGCGGCCGAGCGCGTCCGGATCGGTGCAGTGGGCGGCGACCAGGGCCGCGCCGGCGCGCTGGGCCGGGGCCGTGTCGAAGGGCCGGGCGTGCAGGGCGTCGCACAGGATGCGGGCCAGCGGCAGCAGGTGCACCTCGAACTCGGCCCGGGTGAGCGACGTGGCGGTCACCGGGAAGATCGCGCGGCTCCAGATGGTGACGAACCGCCTGAGTCTGTCCTCCGGGCCGTCGGCCTCGGCGCCGGAACCGGCCGGCTGGGACGGGACCTTCACGCCTTGCGCCCCACCCCTGCGATGCCGGAGAAGGTGTGCGGATCCTCCTCCTCGACCGGACTCTCCGGCCGCCAGACGGGCATCGGGACGAGACCGGGCTCGACCAGCTCCGTGCCCTCGAAGAAGCGGGCGATCTCCGCGCTCGACCGCATCACCAGGGGGTTGCGGATGTTCCGGTAGACCCCGACGGTGCCGCCGGCCTGCTCCTCCATGAGCGGGATGCCCTCGTACGAGGCGTGGGTGAGGATCACGAGGCTGCCGGGCGCGAGGGCGCCGACCAGCTCGGCGACGGCCTCGTACGGGCGGTCGTGGTCCTCCAGGAAGTGGAGGACGGCGACGAGGAGGAGGGCCACCGGCCGCTCCAGGTCGAGGAGTCGGTTCACCTCGGGGCTGTGCAGGATGTCGGCCGGCTTGCGCAGGTCGGCGGAGACGACGGCGGCGTTCTCCTGGCCCTCCAGGACGGCGCGGCTGTGGGCGACGGCGACCGGGTCGTGGTCGACGTAGACGACCCGCGCCGCCGGGTCGGCGGCGCGGGCGACCTCGTGCACGTTGCCGAAGGTGGGTATGCCGGAGCCTATGTCCAGGAACTGGGTGACGTCGTTGTCAACGGCGTGGCGGACGGCGCGCCGCATGAACGCCCGGTTGGCCTGCATGATCTTGGGCAGGCCGGGCATGAACTCCATGGCCCTGCGGGCCGCTTCCCTGTCGACTTCGAAGTTGTGCGAGCCGCCCAGGTAGAAGTCGTACATTCGGGACACGCTCGGCACCGAAATGTCGATACCCGGCGGAGCCCAGGCGGGACGCTCCATCATTGTCTCCAACAAGTCGCCGTGGGATACGGCCATGTGTTCGCGGCCGGTGTTCGAGGTGAGGCTACTGATCGCCCGCCGGGAGGGCGAGTGGAAACGGAAATTCGCGGTCCGTTCTTGGTCACACGCCATTGGCACGTACTTCCGGAACGCCGACTTCACGCCTTCGGACCGTGCACATTCACGTGCATATGATCGTGCGTCGGTTCCCGTCCCGCTTCCGGACGCCCCCGCGAGAGGCCACCGGACCCTTTCCTGGCTGGGGTGTTGCCGCGATCGGGGCTCTGCCGCCGGTGCGGGATCCCCCGTCGACCACGCTGTTCGACAGGGCGACAACCGGACACTTCCTCTTCCGGCGGCCGGAACGGTTCCCGCCGGGAATCACGGTGCGTGCGATACCGGTTCACGGGGCCGAATCCGCCTACTGTCCGATAGAACGTCAAGTCCGCGCATCCGGAGATCCCCTCCATCCGGCGAATCCGCCCGGATTCCGCCCCGGCGCGCGCCGCCCGCGACCAAGCTCGACGGCGTGTCTCAGTACGGATCACTCCTCGCGCGGCCGCTGGCGGCCCTGACGCTGGTGTGGCTCCTCGCCGCCCCCGCGCCCGTCTCCGCCGACGCCTGCGCCCACGCCGTGACCGGTCCCGGCGGTTCGCACGTCGCGGTGGCGTCGGCCGGGTCGGGCCCGTGCCCCCACCCCCACCCGCACCCGCACCCGCACCCGCACC
>NZ_LGEG01000237.1 GCF_001280125.1 Streptomyces sp. NRRL F-6492 | reverse complement strand
CTCCGGGCCCTTCCGGCGGTTCCGACTCTATCAGATCCTTTCGGCGTCTGATTCCCGGTCAGCGGGAGTTGTCTTTCCGGCTGTTGGGCCGTTCCGACGAGTGAGACTTTAGCGGATTCCCCGCCTCCGACGCTAATCGGGGGCTTGCGTCCAAACCTTCGAACGCGGATTCCTCATTTCGCAAAAACGCGCGGAAAGCACGACGGCACGGCAAAGCGCTGTCGGCTTCTGAGGTTCTTGCGGAATGGCTGTCCGGGGCCGACCGGGGTCGGTGCTCACGTCGGACAACTCGGAGAACACTACGGAGCCGGGCATGCCGTGTCAACCCCGGTCCGGGGCCCGGTGTCGGAAGGCGTTCCGGTAGGCGCGGGGGCTGGTGGAGAGGTGGGAGGCGAAGTGCTGGCGCATGGTGACCTCGCTGCCGAAGCCGGCGCGGCGGGCCACCTCGGGGAGGGGGTGGTCGGTGAGCTCCAGGAGCTTCTGGGCGGCGGCGACGCGCTGGGTGATGAGCCAGTGCAGGGGGGTGGTGCCGGTGGTGGCCTGGAAGTGGCGGGCGAAGGAGCGGGGGGACATGCCGGCGACGGCGGCCAGGCTGGTGACCGTGTGGGGTTCGGAGAGGTGGGCCAGGGCGTGGGCGCGTACGGCGGCGAGGGCGTCGGCGTCGCGGTCGGCGCGGGGTGTCGGGTGCTCGATGAACTGGGCCTGGGTGCCGGTGCGGAAGGGGGCCGTGACCATGGAGCGGGCCACGGTCGCCGCGGCTTCGGCTCCGTGGGCCGTACGGATCAAGTGGAGGCAGAGGTCGATGCCGGCCGCGGTGCCGGCGGAGGTCCAGATGCCGGAGTCCTCGACGAAGAGGGCGTCGGGTTCGACCCGTACCGCCGGGTGGCGGGTGGCGAGGGTCCGGGCCAGGTGCCAGTGGGTGACCGCGCGGCGGCCGTCGAGGAGTCCGGCGCGGGCCAGGACGAAGGCGCCCGCGCAGAGGGAGGCGACCGGGACGCCGGTGGAGTGGGCGCGGCGGAGGGCGTCGAGGACCGGGGGCGGGACGTCGGCGTCCGGGTCCTCGATGCCCGGGACGATGACGAGGTCCGTGGGGGTGAGGTCGTCCAGCCAGGTCAGGGGGCGGTCGGGGGTGAGGGTGAGGCCGCCTCTGAGGGGGACGGGGGTGTGCGGGTCCGCGGCCGCTCGGTGGAGGGTGAAGGGAGGGACGCCGCGGAGGGTGCGGTCGCTGTCCCAGACCTCCGTGATGACGGAGACGTCGAAGGCGCGGATGCCCGGGAAGGCGAGGAGCGCGATGCGCTGGGGGCGGGTTTCCGGGGGCGGCGCCATGGCTGGCAGTAAACCATCGGTCGGTGGCATCGCGCCCTCTGGGACGCGGGGCCCGGTGGCGGAAGGATCGTGGGCATGGAGATCACGGAGAACGCGGCGCTGGTCGTCGTCGACGTACAGAAGGGCTTCGAGGAGGAGTCCTGGGGGAAGCGGAACAATCCGGCCGCCGAGGAGAACATCGCGGTGCTGATCGATCTGTGGCAGGAGACCGGGCGGCCGGTCGTCTTCGTGCGGCACGACTCGGTGGAGGGGTCGCGGTCGCCGCTGCGGACGGGGCACGTGGGGAACGACTTCAAGGACTTCGTGGAGGAGCGGCGGGGGAAGGGGTCCGGTCCCGAGCTGCTCGTGGTGAAGTCCGTGAACTCGGCGTTCTACGGGGAGCCGTCCCTGGACGCGTGGCTCCGGGGGCGGCAGGTCGGGCAGATCGTGGTCGTCGGGATCCAGACGAACATGTGCAACGAGACGACGGCCCGGATGGGCGGGAACCTCGGGTACGACGTGGTGTTCCCGCTGGACGCGATGCACACCTTCGACCTGGAGGGGCCGTACGGCTGGACGGCGGGCGCGGACGAGCTGACCCGGGCGACGGCGGTCTCCCTGCACGGGGGGCGCTTCGCGAAGGTGGTGGCCACGGAGGACGTGGTGCGGGGAGCCGCCGCGGGGGCCGCCGGGGCTCGGTGACCCCGGCGGCGCGGGCCGTCAGCCGTTGCCGGAGGCCAGTTCGCGGCTGCGGTCGCGGGCCGCTTCGAGGGCGGCGATGAGGGCGGCCCGTACGCCGTGGTTCTCCAGTTCGCGGATGGCGCTGATGGTGGTGCCGGCCGGGGAGGTGACGGCCTCGCGGAGCTTGACCGGGTGCTCGCCGCTGTCGCGGAGCATCACTGCGGCGCCGATGGCGGCCTGGACGATGAGGTCGTGGGCCTGGGCGCGGGGCAGGCCGAGGAGGATGCCGGCGTCGGTCATGGCCTCGACGAGGAAGTAGAAGTACGCGGGGCCGGAGCCGGAGAGGGCGGTGGCGGCGTCCTGCTGGGACTCGGGGACGCGGAGGGTCTTGCCGACGCCGCCGAAGATCTCCTCGGTGTGGGCGAGGTGGGCGGGGGTGGCGTGGCTGCCGGCCGAGATGACGGACATGCCCTCGTCGACGAGGACGGGGGTGTTCGGCATGACGCGGACGACGGGGGTGCCGGTGGTGAGGCGGTCCTCGATGAAGGAGGTGGGGATGCCCGCCGCCGCGCTGATGACGAGGCGGTCGGCGGTGACGTGCGGGGCGAGCTCGTCGAGGAGGCGGCCCATGTCCTGGGGCTTGACGGCCAGGATGAGGGTGTCGGCGCGCTCGGCGGCCTCGGCGTTGGTGACGGTCTCGACGCCGTAGCGGGTGCGGAGCTCCTCGGCGCGTTCGGCGCGGCGGGCGGTGACCAGGAGGTTCGCGGGACGCCAGCCGGCGCGGATCATGCCGCTGAGGAGCGCTTCACCGATCTTGCCGGTGCCGAGGACTGCGACGGTCTGGGTCATGGCTCTGTTCACCTCGCCGGAGGGGGGTACGTGTCGCCATCCTCGCACCGGGGGTCGTGGTGGTGCGGCGGGTGTCCGAGGGGCGGTCAGGCCGTGCGGCGGCGGAGGGTGGCGGCGCCGAGGGCGAGGACGAGGAGGGCGCAGCCGGCGACGACGAGGACGTCGCGGACGAAGTCGCCGGTGACGTCGGGGTGGCGGAGGACCTGGTTCATGCCGTCGACGGCGTACGACATGGGCAGGACGTTCGAGACGGCTTCGAGGGCGGGGGCCATGCGGTCGCGCGGGGTGAACAGGCCGCAGAGGAGGAGCTGGGGGAAGATCACGGCCGGCATGAACTGGACGGCCTGGAACTCGGACGCGGCGAAGGCGGAGACGAAGAGACCGAGGGCGGTGCCGAGGAGGGCGTCGAGGAGGGCCACCAGGAGCAGGAGCCAGGGGGAGCCGACGACGTCGAGGCCGAGGAACCGGAGGGCGAGGCCGGTGGCGAGGGCGGACTGGACGACGGCAAGGAGTCCGAAGGCGAGGGCGTAGCCGGCGATGAGGTCGCCCTTGCCGAGGGGCAGGGCGAGCAGGCGTTCCAGGGTGCCGGAGGTGCGTTCGCGCAGGGTGGCGATGGAGGTCACCAGGAACATCGTGATGAGCGGGAAGACGCCGAGGAGCGAGGCGCCGATGGTGTCGAAGGTGCCGGGGCTCTTGTCGAAGACGTACCGGAGCAGGAAGAGCATCGCGCACGGCACGAGGAGCATGAGGGCGATCGAGCGCGGGTCGTGGCGCAGCTGGCGCAGGACGCGGGCGGCGGTGGCGAGGGTGCGGGCGCTGCTCATGGCCGGGGCTCCTGGTCCTGGTGCTCGTCCTGGTGGTGGTCCTGGTGGTGGTCCTGCTCCTGGTGGGCCGCTCGGGGGTGTCGCTCCTCGCGGGCGGCCGCCGCGTCGACGAGGTGGAGGAAGGCCTCTTCGACGGTGGGGGTGTCGTTGCGGCGGCGGAGGGCCTCGGGGGTGTCCTCGGCGAGGATCTCGCCCTCGCGCATGAGGAGGAGCCGGTGGCAGCGCTCGGCCTCGTCCATGACGTGGGAGGAGACGAGGAGCGTGGTGCCGCGGTCGGCGGCGATGCGGTGGAAGAGGTCCCACAGGTCGCGGCGGAGGACGGGGTCGAGGCCGACGGTGGGTTCGTCGAGGACGAGGAGTTCGGGGGTGCCGAGGAGGGCGACGGCGAGGGAGACCCGGCTGCGCTGGCCGCCGGAGAGCCGGCCGGCGAGGGAGTCGGCGCGGGAGGTGAGGTCGACGTCGGCGACGGCCCGGTCGACGGCGGCGCGGCGCTCGTGGCGGTGGGCGCGGCCGGGGAGGAGGACGGCGGCGAAGTAGTCGAGGTTCTGGCGGACGGTGAGGTCGTCGTAGACGGAGGGGGCCTGGGTGACGTAGCCGATGCGGGAGCGGAGGGCCGGGTCGCCGGCGGGGCGGCCGAGGACGGTGAGGGTGCCGCCGACCTTGGCCTGGGTGCCGGTGATCGCGCGCATGAGGGTGGTCTTGCCACAGCCGGAGGGGCCGAGGAGGCCGGTGACGCGGCCGGCCGGGACGGTGAGGTCGAGGCCGCGCAGGACGGTGCGGTCGCCGCGGACGGTGGTGAGGGCGCGGGCGGTGATCGCCGCCCGGTCGGCGGTTCCGGCCCGGCCGCCGCTTCCGCCCGCCGAGTAATTCATCATGCGATGAATAGTGCGCCTGGAGGTGCCGTCGGTCAAGCCTCCGGAAGGTGTCGGGTTACTTGCCGCGCTTGGGCTTCCTGCGGGCGGCCGGGTTGCCCGTGCGGGAGCCGCGGCGCTTCTCGTACCGGGCGAGGGCCGTCTCGTACTCGGCGCGGCGCAGCTTCTCGCCCGGGGCCTCGACCAGGCAGCGGGCGCCGTACGCGAGGAGCGAGCCGATGAAGCCGATCGCCTTGAGGCTGCGCAGGGACTCCTCGCGGGCCGGGTCGTCCGAGCGGCGCCGGAAGCCCTCCCAGGTCTTGCGGCAGGCGATGGCGCTGCAGACCGCGAACATGACGATCACCAGGCCGTTGACGAGGCCGCCGGTGTTCGCGATCCGCAGGCCCTGGAAGGCGAAGCGCAGCACGAGGCAGGCCGCGACGGCGGCGGCGAGCGCGCCGGCGGCCAGGCCGGCGCGGCGCAGCGCGTAGTGGCCGCCGTGGTCGACCCAGGTCGTGCCGAAGAAACGGATCTCCTCGGGCCGGGGGCCACCGGTGGTGTCGGCGGTGCTCCCGGCGGCCTTTCCCTCTTCCGTGCCGCCTGCCGTGCGGGGGGTCTGCTCGTCGTCGCTCACGAGGTCGATTATCCCCGGGCGGCGGTGGAGGGGGTCAGGCGCAGCGCGGTGCCACGAAGCCGTCGCTGCCCGTGCGCACGTAGGAGTCGGAGACGTACTCCCCCGGCGCGACGGCGTCCCAGACGCGGGTGGTGCCGTACGGGCCGGTGACCCACTCGCCGTACTTCTGGCAGGAGATCGCCACCGTGGCGCCCAGGGGCAGCGAGCGGACGACCGGGTACTGGGTGCCCGGGCCCGAGCGCACGTTGAGGCGGTGGCCCGGTGCGACCGGGTAGCGGGTGCCGCTCGCCGCCGTCACCGTCGTCACCGCCGTCGCCACGGCCGGTCCCGCCGCCGTCATGCCATTGGTGTCCATCGCGTTCTCCCCCTTGGCGCAAAAGCGCTCCGCCGAGTTTCACTCTCCGCGACGCGCAGGCTAGCAAGCCCCACCGACATCGGAGGCGCCATCGACTAGGCTCGTCGCGTCGCGCACGCGGGCGCGAGGTGACGGGGAATCACACGGGGGTGGGCGATGCCACCGTTGCGCGGTACCGGTGCCGACCGGGAAGCGGAGGGGCCCGAGTACGCGGGCGACTACCGCCTCCAGGCATGTCTGGGCGCGGGCGGCATGGGCGTCGTGCACCTCGCCTCCTCGGCCTCCGGACTGCGGCTCGCGGTCAAGGTCGTGCACGCGCGGTACGCGGAGGACCCCGAGTTCAGGGCGCGTTTCCGCCAGGAGGTCGCGGCCGCCCGCAAGGTCAGCGGGGCCTTCACCGCGCCGGTCGTCGACGCCGACCCCGACGCCGTGCGCCCCTGGATGGCGACCCTCTACGTCCCCGGCCCCACCCTCGCCGACCAGGTGAAGCGGAACGGTCCGCTGTCCCCGGCCGAGCTGCGCCGGCTCACCGCCGGGCTCGCGGAGGCGCTGCGCGACATCCACCGCGCCGGGGTCGTGCACCGGGACCTCAAGCCCAGCAACGTCCTGCTGACCGACACCGGGCCCAAGGTCATCGACTTCGGCATCTCCCGGCCCGTCGACAGCGACCTGCGCACCGAGACGGGCAAGCTGATCGGCTCGCCGCCATTCATGGCGCCCGAGCAGTTCCAGCGGCCGCGCGAGGTCGGTCCGGCGGCGGACGTCTTCGCGCTCGGCTCGGTCCTGGTGCACGCGGCGACCGGGCACGGCCCGTTCGACTCCGACAGCCCGTACGTCGTGGCGTACCAGGTCGTCCACGACGAGCCCGACCTGACGGGCGTGCCCGGCGAGCTGGCGCCGCTCGTCGCGCGCTGCCTCGCCAAGGAGCCCGCGGAGCGGCCGACCCCGGCCCAGATCATGCGGGCGCTGCAACCGCCCTCGTACGCGGCGGAGGCGTTCATACCGGCACAGCGGCGGCGGCCCGCGCTGCCGGGCGGCGGCGGGGGCGGTGACGAGCCGGGGCACGCGCCCGCGTGGGACGCGGACACGCCGGTACGGGCTCCCGCGCCGGTCCCGGCCCGCCGGGGCCGCCGCTTCGGCGGGTGGCTCCGGCCGCGCCCGACGCTCGCCGTCGCCGGTGCGCTCGTGCTCGCCGGGGCCGGTCTGTACGCGGCGCTGGGCCCCGCGCGCGACGGCGGGCCCGCGGCCGCGCCGCCGCGCCCGGACAAGGTGGCCACCGCCTTCGAGGGTTGGCACACCGGGCTCCAGAGGCAGGGGCCGCCGGCGGCTCCCGCCTGCGCCGGCGGCGGGGACGCGCTGTACTGCGCGGTCCGGGGCGTCGCCGTCGCCCGGCTCGACCCGGTGACGGGGCAGGTCCTGTGGTCGCGGACCGCGCCCGTCGAGGGGGAGGCGCCGCGCGCGCCCGCGCTCCTCGGCAAGGGGGCGGGCGGCCCGGTCGGTGCCGCCGCGCCGACGGGCCCGCTGCGGGCGTACGCGACCGGGGACGGCTCCCCGCTCTGGAGCGCCCGCTCGGGCCTTCCCGAGGTCCACCGGCCGGCCGGTTCCGCCGTCGTCCTGACGGACGGGGTCGGCGGGGTCCGGGCGGTCGACGCGCGCGGCGGGAAGGAGCTGTGGCGGCACGGCCTGACCGGCTTCGGGGCGCCGCGCACCGGACCGTACGACGCGCGCTCGGGTCTGCTCGTGGTGTCCGAGATCTCGGCCGACGGGACGCACACGCGCGTGGGCGTGGTCGAGCCCCGGACCGGCGCGGTGGTCCGGGGGCGGAACCTGGAGGGCGATCTCGAACCGCTCGGGTACACCGGGGGCGGCTCGCTGGTCCTGGCCTCCCGCTACGAGGGCGCCCTGACGGACTCGCTCGTCCTGCTCGGTCCCGGCGAGGAGGGGGCCGGCCCCGTGCGCCGGCTGGTCCTGCCGCAGCGGTTCGACCTCCGGGGCGCCGTCGTGCGCGGCGCCGTCGTGTACCTGCTCGGCGCGGACGGGCACGTGACCGCCTTCGACACCGCCGCCGGGAAGGGGCGGGTGCTGTGGGACCTGGAGACGGCCGCGGGCAACGTCTCCGAGCCGGTCGCCGGGCCCGGCGACCGGCTCTACTTCTCCGTCCAGGACGGGCGGCTGCTCGCCGTGGACACCGCGCGCGGGGCGCTCGCCGGCCAGACCCGGCCGCGCCTGGCGAACGGGCGGCTCGGGTACGTGCCCCTGGTGCCCGCGCCGCTGGTCGCCGGCGACCGGGTGTTCGGGACGGCGCCGGACGGTTCGGTCTTCGCGGTGGACGCGCGCGACCCGGCGTCCTGGTGAGCCCGTCGCGAAAGCCGTACGCACGAGGGGGCCGGGGCTTCGGAAGGCCCCGGCCCCCTCGCGTACGTCTCCGGGCTCAGCCCAGCTTCGTCACGTCCCGGACCGCGCCCTTGTCGGCGCTCGTCGCCATCGCCGCGTACGCCCGCAGCGCCGCCGAGACCTTGCGCTCGCGGTTCTTCGGCGCGTACACCCCGCCGAGGGCCTCGCGGCGGGCCGCGAGGACGTCCTCGTCGACGAGGAGGTCGATCGAGCGGTTCGGGATGTCGATGCGGACGCGGTCGCCGTCCTCGACGAGGGCGATCGTGCCGCCCGAGGCCGCCTCGGGGGACGCGTGGCCGATGGAGAGGCCCGAGGTGCCGCCGGAGAAGCGCCCGTCGGTGACCAGGGCGCAGGTCTTGCCCAGGCCGCGGCCCTTGAGGAAGGAGGTCGGGTAGAGCATCTCCTGCATGCCGGGGCCGCCCTTGGGGCCCTCGTAGCGGATGACGACCACGTCGCCGTCCTTGACCCGCTTGTTGAGGATCTTCTCGACGGCCTCGTCCTGCGACTCGCAGACGACCGCCGGGCCCTCGAAGGTCCAGATGGACTCGTCCACGCCGGCCGTCTTCACGACGCAGCCGTCGACGGCGAGGTTGCCGCGCAGGACCGCGAGGCCGCCGTCCTTCGAGTAGGCGTGCTCCGCGTCGCGGATGCAGCCGTTCGCCGCGTCCGTGTCGAGGGCCTCCCAGCGCTCGGACTGGGAGAAGGCGGTCGCGGAGCGGACGCAGCCGGGGGCCGCGTGCCACAGCTCGACGGCCTCCTCGGAGGGGGAGCCGCCGCGCACGTCCCAGGCGTCCAGCCACTCCTTGACGGAGCGGGAGTGGACGGAGTGGACGTCCTCGTTGAGCAGGCCCGCGCGGTAGAGCTCGCCGAGGATGGCGGGGATGCCGCCGGCGCGGTGCACGTCCTCCATGTAGTACGTGCGGTCCTTGGCGACGTTCGGGGCGACCTTGGCCAGGCAGGGGACCCGGCGCGAGACCTCGTTCATGTCGCTCAGGCCGTAGTCGAGCTCGGCCTCCTGGGCGGCGGCGAGCAGGTGCAGGATCGTGTTGGTGGAGCCGCCCATGGCGATGTCGAGGGCCATGGCGTTCTCGAAGGCGGCGCGGGTGGCGATCGAGCGCGGCAGGACGGAGTCGTCGTCCTCGTCGTAGTACCGGCGGGTGATGTCCACGACCGTGCGGGCGGCGTTCTCGTAGAGGGCGCGCCGGGCGGTGTGGGTGGCGAGCACCGAGCCGTTGCCGGGGAGGGAGAGGCCGATGGCCTCGGTCAGGCAGTTCATCGAGTTGGCGGTGAACATGCCGGAACACGAGCCGCAGGTCGGGCAGGCGTTCTCCTCGATGCGGAGGATGTCCTCGTCGGAGATGTCGGGGTTCACGGCGTCGGAGATCGCGTCGACCAGGTCGAGCGTGCGGACCGTGCCGTCGACGAGGGTGGCGCGGCCGGACTCCATCGGGCCGCCGGAGACGAAGACCGTCGGGATGTTCAGGCGCAGGGCGGCCATCAGCATGCCGGGGGTGATCTTGTCGCAGTTGGAGATGCAGATCAGGGCGTCGGCGCAGTGCGCCTCGACCATGTACTCCACGCTGTCCGCGATCAGGTCGCGGGAGGGCAGGCTGTAGAGCATGCCGCCGTGGCCCATCGCGATGCCGTCGTCGACGGCGATGGTGTTGAACTCGCGGGGGATGGCCCCGGCGGCCGTGATGGCCTCGGAGACGATCCGGCCGACCGGCTGGAGGTGGGTGTGGCCGGGGACGAACTCCGTGAAGGAGTTGGCAACCGCGATGATCGGCTTCCGGCCGATGTCCGCGCCGGGTACACCGGAGGCGCGCATAAGGGCGCGTGCGCCCGCCATGTTGCGGCCGTGGGTGACAGTGCGGGACCTCAGCTCGGGCATCGTCGCTCGCTCCTCGTGACGGGTGTGCTTGCCTTCGAGCGTACGCCGCCGGACCAAGATCTGGACAGTGTGTCCGCATGTCGGACAGGCTGTTCAGCTTTCGGTCAGGTGCCCCTCGGGGCTCGCGGTCAGCTCTCGGTCAGATAGCGCTGGAGGGCCGGGGCCACCCGGGCGACGATCTCCTCCGGGTCGGCGGAGGCCAGCGGCTCGACCCGGATCACGTACCGCAGGATCGCGATCCCGATCATGTGGGAGGCGGCCAGCTCCGCGCGGAACTTCGGGTCCGGCACGTCGAGCTCGGCGGCGATCCGCTCCAGGAGCCGCCGCAGCACGAAGGTGCGGAGGACCGCGGCCGCCGCCTCGTGGGTCAGCGCGGAGCGCACGATCGCGAGGAGCGGGGCGCGGCTGGCCGGGTTCTCCCAGACGCCGATGAAGAAGCGGGCGAGGCGCTCGCCGATGGCGTCGCGGGGGCCGGAGACGATCGCCGGGACGACGGTCGCGGGCTCGAAGGAGACCTCGACGGCGGCGGCGAAGACCTCGTCCTTCGACCCGAAGTAGTGGTGCACGAGCGCCGGGTCCACCCCGGCCGCGCGGGCGATGCCGCGCACCGAGGCCTTGTCGTAGCCGCGCTCGGCGAACTGGTCGCGGGCCGCCTCCAGGATGCGTGCGCGCGCCCCCGGCCCGCTCTCCTCGGCGGTACGGGAGGGGCGGCCGCGGCGGCGGGGGGCGGGGGCCGGTTCGGATCCGGCCGCGGGCGCGGGGTCCGGTTCGGCTGCGGGGCCCGGTTCGGTCACGGTCGCGGGGTCCGGTTCGGTCACGGGAGTTCCGGGGGCGTCACGGGCGCGGGGTCCGGGAGGGGCGGCCGGCGGCGGAGGCGAGGTGGAGCCGGGTGAAGGCGAGGGCCTCCGCGAGGTCGGCCTCGCGCTCGGCGGCCGACATCGCGCGGCGGGTGTTGACCTCGATGACGACGTGCCCGTCGAAGCCGGTGACCGCGAGCCGCTCCAGGAGCTCGGCGCAGGGCTGGGTGCCGCGCCCCGGGACCAGGTGCTCGTCCTTGGCCGACCCCCGGCCGTCGGCGAGGTGCACGTGGCCGAGCCGGTCGCCCATGCGGTCGATCATGGCGAGGGCGTCGGTGCGGGCGGTCGCGGTGTGCGAGAGGTCGACGGTGAAGTGCCGGTAGTCGTCCTTGGTGACGTCCCACTCGGGGGCGTACGCGAGCATCTCGCGGTCCTTGTACCGCCACGGGTACATGTTCTCGACGGCGAACCGGACGTCGGTCTCGTCCGCCATCCGCCAGATGCCGCTCACGAAGTCCCGGGCGTACTGGCGCTGCCAGCGGAACGGCGGGTGCACGACGACCGTGGACGCGCCGAGCTTCTCGGCCGCCGCCCGGGCCCGCCGGAGCTTGACCCACGGGTCGGTGGACCAGACGCGCTGGGTGATGAGCAGGCAGGGGGCGTGGACGGCCAGGATCGGCACCCGGTGGTAGTCGGAGAGCCGGCGCAGGGCCTCGACGTCCTGGCTGACGGGGTCGGTCCACACCATGACCTCGACGCCGTCGTAGCCGAGGCGCGCGGCGATCTCGAAGGCCGTCGCCGTCGACTCCGGATAGACCGAGGCCGTCGACAGGGCGACCTTCGCATCCGGGACGCGCACCACTGGTTCTGCCACGCAGACAGGGTACGGGGCGGGCCGGGGGGCCGGAGGGTGGTTCGGGTCACGCCCGTTCCGGTCGCGCCGGTTCCGCCCCGGGGGCGGGGGCGCCCCCGCCCCCGGCCGCACTCCCCCGGTCCCACTCCTGCGGTCTCACTCCTCCGGCAGGTGGTCCAGGCGGCGCAGGATGACGCCCTCGCGCAGGGCCCAGGGGCAGATCTCCAGCTCCTCCACGCCGAGGAGGTCCATCGCGCCCTCCGCGACGAGGGCGCCCGCGAGGAGCTGGGCGGCGCGGCCCTCGGAGACGCCCGGCAGGGCCGCGCGCTCGACGACGGTCATCCCGGCGAGGCGCGGGACCCACTCCTCCAGGGACCTGCGGGTCAGGTTCCGCTGGACGTGCAGGCCCTCGCTCGAACCGGGCGCCCCGGCGATCCTGGCCAGCTGCTTGAAGGTCTTGGAGGTGGCGACGACGTGGTCGGGGCGGCCGAAGCGGCTGAACTCGCCGACCGTACGGGCGATCTGCGCGCGCACGTGGCGGCGCAGCGCCTTCACGTCGGCGCTGTCGGCCGGGTCGCCCGGCAGCCAGCCGGCGGTCAGCCGGCCCGCGCCGAGCGGCAGGGAGACGGCCGTGTCGGGGTCCTCGTCGATGCCGTACGCCACTTCGAGGGAACCGCCGCCGATGTCCAGGAGGAGCAGCTTGCCGGCGGACCAGCCGAACCAGCGGCGGGCGGCGAGGAAGGTGAGGCGGGCCTCCTCCTCGCCGGTGAGGACCTGGAGGTCGACGCCGGTCTCGTCCTTGACCCGGGCCAGGACGGCGTCGGCGTTGACGGCCTCGCGCACGGCGGAGGTCGCGAACGGCAGCACCTCCTCGCAGCCCTTGTCCTCGGCGGCGTGGAGCGCGTCCCGGACGGTCGCGACGAGCCGCTCGACGCCGTCGGGTGCGATCGCGCCCCGCGCGTCGAGGAGTTCGGCGAGGCGCAGCTCCGCCTTGTGGGAGTGGGCGGGCAGCGGGCGGGCGCCGGGGTGTGCGTCGACCACCAGGAGGTGCACCGTGTTCGAACCGACGTCGAGGACTCCGAGTCTCATGGGCGGAACGCTACTGCGCGCGCCGCATACGCTTGACAGCGTGCCAAAGACGAAAAAGGCGAAGCAGGACAAAGACAGTGCCCGTACCGCGGACGTGAGCGCCGCCGGGGCGGCCAGGGGCGCCGGGAAGCGGGGCAGGGACGTGGTGCCGGACGAGAAGGGCCTGGACTTCGCGCGCGCGTGGGTCGAGTTTCCCGATCCGGCCGACGAGGAGCAGGTCTTCCGCTGCGACCTGACCTGGCTGACCTCGCGCTGGACGTGTGTCTTCGGCAGCGGCTGCCAGGGCATCCAGGCGGGCCGGGCCGACGACGGCTGCTGCACGCTGGGCGCGCACTTCTCCGACGAGGACGACGAGAAGCGGGTCGCGGAGCACGTGGCCCGGCTCACGCCGGAGCTGTGGCAGTTCCACGACGTCGGTACGGAGACGGGCTGGACGCAGCTGGACGAGGACGGCGACCGGCAGACCCGCCGCTGGGAGGGCTCCTGCATCTTCCAGAACCGTCCCGGGTTCGCGGGCGGCATGGGCTGCTCGCTGCACATCCTGGCCCTGAAGGAGGGCCGGGAGCCGCTGGAGACCAAGCCGGACGTGTGCTGGCAGCTGCCGGTGCGCCGGACGTACGACTGGATCGACCGGCCCGACGACACCCGGGTGCTCCAGGTGTCGATCGGGGAGTACGACCGCAGGGGCTGGGGCCCGGGCGGGCACGACCTGCACTGGTGGTGCACCTCGGCCACCTCGGCGCACGGCGCGGGCGAGCCGGTCTACGTCACGTACCGGCCCGAGCTCACGGAGATGATGGGCGAGGAGGCGTACGGGGTGCTGGCCGGCCTGTGCGAGGCCCGGCTCGCCTCGCAGCTGCCGCTGGTGGCCCCCCACCCGGCGGACCCGCCGGTCCGGTAGCTCAGGAGGACGGGGGCGGTTCCTCCGTCGCCGGCGGCGGGGTCGTGCCCGGGTCCGTGGTCGGCGGGGGTTCCTCCGTGGTCGGCGGCGGGGTGGTCGGCGGCTCGGTCGTCGGCGGCGGGGTCGTGGGCGGTTCCTCCGTGGTCGGCGGGGGCGTGGTCGGCGGTTCCGTCGTCGGCGGCGGGGTCGTGGGCGGGGTGGTCGGGTCCGTCGTGACCGGCGGGGGCGGGGGCGGCGTCGGCTTCGGCTCCCCCGGGATGTTCGGGGCCGGGTGGAAGACCTCCCCCGGCCCGGCCCGGCCGGCCCCGGCGATGCGCACCACCGCGCCCGAGGGGTTCACCCCGATCCGGGCGCTCCACGCGCCCGCGGGTTCGCGCGCGTGGTCGACGCGGACCGCGATCGTGACCTGCTCGCCGGGGCGGAGCGTGCCGGAGGCGCGGCTCACGTACAGCCAGGGCGCGTCCGTCCACAGCTCCCAGGCGACGGGCGAGTCGCCGGCGGCGGTGAGCGTCAGGAGGGTCAGGTCGCCGTGGCCGCGCGCGGTGACCGTGACCCAGCCGGGGGCGGGCTCGCCGGGCCTGGACGGCGTCCCGGAGCCGGTGGGGCCGCCGGGGCTGACCACCTCGACGGAGACGTCCGGGGAGCGGCTGCCCCGGGTGAAGCGGGGCTCGGGGGTGGCGCGGGCGTTGCCCGCGTTCTCGTACCGGTCGTAGGGGCGCCCGTCCGGGCCGGCCCCGTCGTCCGTCTCGCGCGCGCTGACCCGCCCCCCGTCGTGGGCGGTGGTCTCGGTGGTGCCCCGGTAGGAGGTCCACAGGGCGAGGACGGGGGCGGCGACCACGGCGGCGACGACGGTGGTGGTCACCGCGCGGGCCCGCATCCGGTCGCGGCGGGCCGTGTGGTCCTTCGGGTCCATGGGGAAGCCGGTGGGCGCGAAGCGCGGGGCGCCGGCACGCGCGCGGGGCACGTGCAGCATGGCCATGTACGCGGCGGCCCGGGGCGCCTCGACGAGCGGCAGCCGGTCCGGGGGGAGGGACCCGGCGCCGGGCCAGGGGCCGCCGGCGCCCACGCGCTCGGCGGCGCGGCGGCAGCGGGGGCAGTCGTCCACGTGCCGGACGAGTTCGGCGCGCAGGGTCGCCGAGAGGAGCACCTGGTGGTCGCCGGTGAGCCGGGCGACGGTGGGGCAGCTGCCGGTCTCGACGACGGCGAGGGCGGCGCGGGTGCGCTCGACCTCGCAGCCGGCGGTGGCCAGGAGCTCGCGGGCGGCGAGCGGGTCGAGGGAGAGGACGGCGGCGACCTGGCGGTGGTGGAGGCCGTGCCGGACGGCGAGCTCCAGGGCCTCGCGCTGCTCGGGCGTGGTGCCGGCCGCCTCGGGCCAGGCGAGGAGGGCGAGTTCGGCGCGGTGCCGCTCGGCGGTCCCGGCGGAGACCCGGGGCGGCTCGGGCGGGGTGACGGCGGGGCGGCCGGTGTGGGCGCCCTGGCGCTTGCGGCGCTGCTCGCCGAGGCTGCGCAGACAGGCCCAGCGGGCGAGGGCGTACAGCCAGGCCGTGCGGCCGTCCTCGTCGGAGGGGCAGCGTCCCTGGTGGCGCTCGGCCACGGCGAGGACGTCGCCGAGGACGGCGGTGGCCGTGTCGTGGTCGCAGAGCACGGAGAGGCAGTACGTGAAGAGGCCGTCGAGGGCGGCCTCGTAGCGGGCGGGGGGCCGGCGGCCGAGCGTGCGCGGTCCCTGGTCCGTGGTGCGGTGCGCCCGGTGTGCGCCGGTGGTGCGTGCGGGGGTTTCCAGCCTGCTGCTCGTCACTGGGCGACCGTAGGCAAGAGCGGGGGCATTCTTCGTACCGGTCGCCCAGTTCTCATCCCTACGGGTGAAGGTATCGCTCGAAAGAGGACGGGAACACGGCGTCGTGTGGACGGTCCGTGCGGGGTCCGGGGCCGCCGGGGGCCGGGCCGGGGCCCGTTGTCGGTGGCGGCGGCTACGGTGGGGCGCATGGCTGCCCGTACGAAATCCGCCAAGGAGCGACCGTCCTACCGCTGCACCGAGTGCGGCTGGCAGACGGCCAAGTGGCTCGGCCGCTGTCCCGAGTGCCAGGCCTGGGGGACGGTGGAGGAGTACGGCGCGCCCGCCGTCCGGACGACCGCCGCGGGCCGGGTCTCCACCGCCGCCCTCCCCATCGGCCAGGTCGACGGCCGGCAGGCGACCGCCCGCTCGACCGGCGTCGACGAGCTGGACCGGGTCCTCGGCGGGGGGCTCGTGCCGGGCGCCGTGGTGCTGCTCGCGGGCGAGCCGGGCGTCGGCAAGTCGACGCTGCTGCTCGACGTGGCGGCGAAGGCGGCGAGCGACGAGCACCGCACGCTGTACGTCACGGGCGAGGAGTCCGCGAGCCAGGTCCGGCTGCGCGCCGACCGGATCCACGCGCTCAGCGACCACCTGTACCTGGCGGCCGAGACCGACCTGTCGGCGGTCCTCGGGCACCTCGACGCGGTGAAGCCGTCGCTGCTGATCCTGGACTCGGTGCAGACGATCGCCTCGCCCGAGATCGACGGCGCGCCCGGCGGCATGGCGCAGGTCCGCGAGGTCGCGGGCGCGCTGATCCGGGCCTCCAAGGAGCGCGGGATGTCCACGCTCCTGGTCGGCCACGTCACCAAGGACGGGGCCATCGCGGGCCCCCGGCTCCTGGAGCACCTGGTCGACGTCGTCCTGAGCTTCGAGGGCGACCGGCACGCGCGCCTGCGGCTCGTGCGGGGCGTGAAGAACCGGTACGGGGCGACCGACGAGGTCGGCTGCTTCGAGCTGCACGACGAGGGGATCACGGGGCTCGCCGACCCGTCCGGCCTCTTCCTGACCCGGCGCGACGTGGCCGTGCCGGGCACGTGTCTGACGGTCACCCTGGAGGGCCGCCGGCCGCTCGTCGCCGAGGTCCAGTCGCTGACGGTGGACTCCCAGATCCCCTCTCCGCGCCGGACCGTCTCCGGTCTGGAGACCTCCCGGGTCTCGATGATGCTGGCGGTCCTGGAGCAGCGCGGACGGATCAGCGCGCTCGGGAAGCGGGACATCTACAGCGCGACCGTGGGCGGCGTGAAGCTCTCCGAGCCGGCCGCCGACCTGGCGATCGCGCTCGCGCTGGCCTCCGCCGCGAGCGACACCCCGCTGCCGAAGAACCTGGTGGCGATCGGGGAGGTCGGGCTCGCGGGCGAGGTGCGGCGGGTGACGGGCGTGCAGCGCCGCCTCGCGGAGGCGCACCGGCTCGGCTTCACCCACGCGCTGGTCCCGACGGACCCGGGGAAGGTGCCGCCGGGCATGAAGGTGACGGAGGTCGCGGACATGGGCGACGCGCTGCGGGTCCTGCCCCGCAGCCGGCGCGCGAAGGCGCCGGAGGGCTCGGAGGGGTAGGGGACGGGGACCTTCCGGGAGGCGGACGAGGGCCTTCCGGTGGGTGTGGGGACGCCCGCCGGAGGCCCTGGTGAGGGGCCTTTCGACGGGCGGGAGGGCGGGTCCGGTCCGAGGTGGGGACCCCTTCCGAACCACCCGCGTGCGGTCGGGGGCGGAGGGCGGCGGGGCGGTGTCGCTAGACTTTGCCCTGGTCTCGCCCATCCGTACGAGCCGGAGGAGTGCAGTGGCAGCCAAGGACGGGGCAGCAGCTCCTGGGAAATCCGGCGCGGGCTCCGGCAGTGAAGCGCTGATGCGCGCCGCCCTGAGCGCGGTCGCGCCGGGCACCGCCCTGCGCGACGGCCTGGAGCGGATCCTCCGGGGAAACACGGGCGGTCTCATCGTGCTCGGCCTGGACAAAGCGGTCGATTCGATGTGCACCGGCGGCTTCGTGCTGGACGTCGAGTTCACCGCCACCCGCCTGCGCGAGCTGTGCAAGCTCGACGGCGCGCTCGTCCTCGACAAGGACATCACCAAGATCCACCGGGCGGGCGTGCAGCTGGTCCCGGACGCCTCCATCCCCACCGAGGAGACCGGCACCCGCCACCGCACCGCGGACCGGGTCTCCAAGCAGTGCAACTTCCCGGTCGTCTCCGTCTCCCAGTCGATGCGTCTGATCGCGCTGTACGTGCACGGCGAGCGCCGGGTCCTGGAGGAGTCGGCCGCGATCCTGTCCCGCGCCAACCAGGCGCTCGCGACCCTGGAGCGGTACAAGCTCCGGCTCGACGAGGTGGCGGGCACGCTCTCCGCCCTGGAGATCGAGGACCTGGTCACGGTCCGGGACGTCACCGCCGTCGCGCAGCGCCTGGAGATGGTCCGCCGGATCGCCACCGAGATCGCCGAGTACGTGGTCGAGCTCGGCACCGACGGGCGGCTGCTCTCGCTCCAGCTGGACGAGTTGATCGCGGGCGTGGAGCCGGAGCGCGAGCTGGTCATCCGGGACTACGTGCCGGAGCCGACGGCGAAGCGCTCGCGGACGGTCCCGGAGGCGCTCACCGAGCTGGACGCGCTCTCCCACACCGAGCTGCTCGAACTCCCGGTCGTGGCCCGGGCCCTCGGCTACAGCGGCTCGCCCGAGACCCTCGACTCGGCCGTCTCGCCGCGCGGCTACCGGCTCCTCGCGAAGGTGCCGCGGCTGCCCGGCGCGATCATCGAGCGGCTCGTGGAGCACTTCGGCGGGCTGCAGAAGCTCCTCGCGGCCAGCGTCGACGACCTCCAGGCCGTCGACGGCGTCGGCGAGGCCCGCGCCCGCAGCGTCCGCGAGGGCCTGTCCCGGCTCGCGGAGTCCTCGATCCTGGAGCGGTACGTCTAGGGCCCGTTCGGCAGGTCGTGGCCGGGTGGGCCCCAGCGCCCGTCCGGCGGGTCGGGGTCGGGGAGGTCCCAGCGCCCGTCCGGCGGGTCGGGGTCGGGGCCGCCGGGCTCTCAGTCCTTGGCGAGCGTGAACGAGGCCGGGAGGATCTTCACGCCCGGCATCGCGGCCTCCACCAGGTAGGTGCCGGGACCGGCCTTGCCCGCCGGGGCCGTGGCGCACTGCGGGGCGCTGCGTCCGCGGTCCCACTCCACGGCGTGGGTGACCGTCGCCCCCGCGGGGAGGCGCAGCAGGAGCGGGGTGCCGGGGCGCGGGCAGTGGGCGGAGGACCAGATCTCGTCGTCCTTGGCGTCGCTGATCGTCAGGACCGCGTTGCGGGGGCCGAAGTCGGCCTTGCAGGCGGCGGCCGAGGTGTTCCTCGCGATGAGCTGGAAGCGGGGCTTCTCCCCCGCCTCGTAGGTGACCTTGACGGACTTGAGCGTCAACTGGATGGATCCGGCGGGGCAGTTGGGGAGCGGCGAGTCGGCCGGGAGCTGCTGCCCCGCGCCGGTGCCCGCGCCGCCGTCGCCCCCGGCGCCGTCGCCGTCACCGTTCTTGGCGGGGTCCCCGGAGCCGGTCGAACCGGCGGAGTCCGCGCCCCCGGAGCCCGTACCGGCATCCGCGCCCGCGTCCGTGCCGCCCGATCCCGCACCACCGGATCCCGTACCGCCGTTGCCGCCGGAGGTCTCGTCCTCGTCGCCCGACTCGTCGCGCCCGCCGGGCTGTTGGCTGATCGCCGGCCCCGATCCGGAGGGTCCGGGCGTGATCGAGGGCGGGGTGGGCGACGAGCCGTTGGCGGAGTCGTTCGGCTTCTTCCCGCCCCCGCCGCCGGACGTCACGGCCCACACGGTGAGCAGGGCGAGGAGTGCCACCAGGCACAGCGCGACCGCCCTCCGTCGCCAGTAGATGGTGGAGGGAAGCGGCCCGACCGGATTGCGCAAAGATCCCACGAGCCGAACCTTACGAGAGATCGGGCCCAACTCCCGCCCCACCCGCCGCCCGAGACCCCAAGTTTTGCCGATGATCACACCCCTCTTTCCGGGAACTTTTTCCGGGCCCGCGAGTGAAAACGGGTCCAACCGGAGCGAATCGGCTCACCCCGCTTTCGGCGGGGTCCGTTCCGGCCGGCGGCCCGGGACGAGGCGCTCCGGATTCCGGTTAGCGTCGTTCCCCATGGACACCCTCCTCGACCTCTCCGATCGTCTGTATCTCGACGTCGCCGACCTCGCCCACACCACGCCGCACTGGTTCCAGCTGCTCGCCGAGGTCTGGACCGAGGCCGGACTGCTGCTCTTCGGCGTGCTCTTCCTGGCCGGCTGGTGGCGCACCCGCGACGGTTCGAGCCGGGCGATGGCGCTCGCGCTGCTCGCCCCGCTCGCCACCGCCTTCGGCTACGTGGTGAGCGAGTCGCTGAAGTCGCTGATCGACGAGGAACGTCCGTGCCGCGCGGTCGCCGGAGCGCCCGCCTCGCTCGTCACCTGCCCGCCGTACGGCGACTGGTCCTTCCCCAGCAACCACTCGGCCATCGCGGGAGCCGCCGCGATCGCCCTCGCCCTGTCCTGGCGCGGGATGGGCCGGTTCACGGTGCCGATGGCGATGCTCATGGCCGCCTCCCGGGTCTTCGTCGGCGTGCACTACCCGCACGACGTGACCGCCGGCCTGCTCCTCGGCGGTCTGGTCGCCTTCCTGGTGATGCGGTTCGCGGAGCCGCCGGTGCGGTCCCTGGTGGAGACGGCCCGGTCGAGCCGGAACACGGTGGTGGTGTGGTGCGCGGGCCGGGGCCCCCAGATGCCCGCTCCCGCGTACGGGAACCCCGATCCCGCGTACGGGAACCCGGATCCCGCGTACGGCAGCCCCGATCCCACGTACGGGAACCCCGGGCCCTCGTACGGGGCCGCCGCCCCCGCGTACGGGTCGTCCCCTTCGTACGACCCCGCCGCCCCGTACGGGTCCACGCCTCCGTACGACGCCTCCGGCCCGTACGGGGCCGCCCCCGCGCACGACCCCTCCGCCCCGTACGGCTCCGCCTCCCCGTACGGGTCGGCCCCCGCGTACGGGACCCCGGATCCCGCGTACGGGAACCCCGACCCCGTGTACGGAAACCCGGATCCCTCGTACGGGAACCCCGTCCCCGCGTACGAGGACCCCGCCTCCCCGCCCTCCGGGCCGCGGCGGAGCTCGCCGTACGACGCGCACTGAAACACCCCGGAGTCGTGTCAGGATCGGAGGTGCCATGACTTCCATCGACACGCCCTCCGCCGCCGAGATCCCCGGGGTCCCCGCCGTCCCCGCCGAGCTGCACCGGCCCGTCCTCGCCTGGTTCGACCAGCACGCCCGCGACCTGCCCTGGCGCCGCCCCGAAGCCGGTGCCTGGGGGGTCATGGTGAGCGAGTTCATGCTCCAGCAGACCCCGGTCGTCCGGGTCCTGCCGGTGTACGAGCAGTGGCTCGCGCGCTGGCCCCGCCCGGCCGACCTGGCCGCCGAGGCCCCCGGCGAGGCGGTCCGCGCCTGGGGCCGGCTGGGCTATCCGCGCCGGGCGCTGCGGCTGCACGCGGCGGCCGCGGCCATAACGGAGCGGCACGGCGGGGAGGTGCCCGGCGACCACGGGCAGCTCCTCGCCCTGCCCGGCATCGGGGAGTACACGGCCGCCGCGGTGGCCTCCTTCGCCTACGGGCAGCGGCACGCCGTCCTCGACACCAACGTGCGCCGGGTCTTCGCGCGGGCGGCGACCGGCGTCCAGTACCCGCCGAACGCGACCACGGCCGCCGAGCGGCGGCTCGCCCGCGCCCTGCTGCCGGAGGACGAGGAGACGGCCTCCCGCTGGGCCGCCGCCTCCATGGAGCTGGGCGCGCTCGTGTGCACGGCGAAGAACGAGGACTGCGGGCGCTGCCCGATCTCCGGGCAGTGCGCCTGGCGGCTCGCGGGGAAGCCGGCGCACGACGGCCCGCCGCGGCGCGGCCAGACGTACGCCGGGACCGACCGGCAGGTCCGGGGGCGGCTCCTCGCCGTCCTGCGGGACTCGCCGGACCCGGTGGCGCGCGAGGCCCTGGACGCGGTCTGGGACGAGCCGGTGCAGCGGGCCAGGGCCCTCGACGGCCTGGTCGCCGACGGCCTCGTCGAACCGCTGGACGGCGGCCTCTACCGCCTGCCGCTCTCCTGAGGCTCCTCCCGAAACCTCCTCCGCCCCCGCTGTTACACAACCGATGGGTAGCCGTGCGTCCACCGACGGCTGCCCCGCACAGCCCCGTGACAACCGCTCCGTAGCGTCGTCCGCGACACGAGGGAACAAGCAGGTCACGGGGATGGAGGCGGTTCGGATGAGGCACGGTGAGGTGCTCGACTTCGAGGAGTACGTACGCACGCGGCAGGACGCCCTGCTGCGCAGCGCGCGCCGTCTCGTGGCCGACCCCGTCGACGCCCAGGACCTCCTCCAGACGGCCCTGGCCCGTACGTACGGGCGCTGGGACGGCATCGCCGACAAGTCCCTCGCCGACGCCTATCTGCGCCGGGTCATGATCAACACCCGGACCGAGTGGTGGCGCTCCCGCAAGCTCGAAGAGGTGCCGACCGAGCAGCTGCCCGACGCGAGCGTGGCCGACGCGACCGAGCAGCACGCCGACCGGGCCCTCCTGATGGACGTCCTGAAGGTGCTCGCGCCGAAGCAGCGCAGCGTCGTCGTCCTGCGGCACTGGGAACAGATGAGCACGGAGGAGACGGCGGCGGCGCTCGGCATGTCGACCGGTACGGTGAAGTCCACGCTCCACCGCGCGCTCGCCCGGCTCCGGCAGGAGCTGGAGAGCCGCGACCTCGACGCCCGCGCCCTGGGGCGGACCGGGGAGCGGACGACCGTACGAGGCGACCAAGGGGGTCGGGAGCGGTGCGCGGCATAGACGACGGGCCCGACGGCGGAAGACACGACGGCCCCTTCGGCGACCCCTTCGGCAGCGGCCCCGGCGGCGGCGACCGGCTTCCGGCCGGGCGCCGCCGCCCTCGGCGTACCGTCCGGGCGGCGGGCGCCACGGCGACGGCCGGGCTCGTCGCCGTCGGCCTCTCCCTGGCCGCCTGCTCCACCGGCGGCACGGGCTCCCGCGACGAGGGCGCGGCCCGCACCGACGGGATCGCCTCGGCCGCCCCCACCCCCTCGCCCTCGGCCACCGCGGGCCCCCAGTCGGCGGAGCGGGTGGACCCGGTCGAGCTGCTCAAGGGCGATCCGAGGATCGGCGAGCGGTTCAAGGCCGACCTGAAGCCGTGCGCCGCGGACTCGTACCCGGTGGACGCCTCCTACGGCAACCTCACCGACGCCTCCGCCCCCGACGTCGTCGTCAACGTGATGACCTGCGGTGACGGCATCGGCATCGGCACGTACGTCTACCGCGACCGGAACGGCGGCTACGAGAACGTCTTCAAGGCCGAGGACGCGGCGGTGTACGCCACGATCGACCGGGGCGACCTGATCGTCACCAAGCAGGTGTACGCGAAGGGCGACCCGGTCGCGTACCCCTCGGGCGAGGACGTGATCACCTACCGCTGGACGGGCAGCCGGTTCGTCCAGCACGACTGGGTCCACAACGACTACAGCCGGTCGGTCGGCGAGGGCGAGGGCCTGGAGCCCGCGCCGAGCGCGTCCCCCGCGGGCTGAGCCGCGCCCGAGGACGCGCGAAGAGACACGGAAAGACGCACCGACCCCGGAGGAAGACCCACGATGGCCGAAACCCACGTCCTGTTCGTCGAGGACGACGACGTCATCCGTGAGGCCACCCAGCTCGCCCTGGAGCGGGACGGCTTCCGGGTCACGGCCATGCCCGACGGCCTCTCCGGCCTGGACTCCTTCCGGGCGCGGCGGCCGGACATCGCCCTGCTCGACGTGATGCTGCCGGGCATGGACGGCGTCAGCCTCTGCCGCCGCATCCGCGACGAGTCGACGGTCCCGGTGATCATGCTGTCGGCGCGCGCCGACTCCATCGACGTCGTCCTCGGCCTGGAGGCCGGGGCGGACGACTACGTCACCAAGCCCTTCGACGGCTCGGTGCTGATGGCCCGCATCCGGGCCGTGCTGCGCCGCTTCGGGCACGCCGGCGGCGGCGAGGGCGGGGACGAGCGGGGGGACGGCGGGCTGCTGGCCTTCGGGGACCTGGAGATCGACACCGAGGGCATGGAGGTCAGGAGGGGCGGGGCGCCGGTGGCGCTGACCCCGACCGAGATGCGGCTGCTCCTGGAGTTCTCGTCCGCGCCGGGCACCGTGCTGTCCCGGGACAAGCTCCTGGAGCGGGTCTGGGACTACGGCTGGGGCGGCGACACCCGGGTCGTGGACGTGCACGTGCAGCGACTGCGGGCCAAGATCGGCCAGGACAGGATCGAGACCGTCCGCGGCTTCGGCTACAAGCTCAGGGGCCAGGGCGGGTGAGACCGTTTCCCCTGCGCACCGGGGTCCGCTGGAAGATCGCCGTCGCCATCGCGGCGGTCGGCGCCCTCATCGCGGTCACCCTGAGCGTGGTCGTGCACAACGCCGCCCGCATCTCGATGCTCGACAACGCGCGCGACGTGCAGATGGAGCGGCTGCTCTTCGCCCAGCGGCTGTACGAGACGTCGAAGCCGAAGGAGCCCCGCTTCGGCACCAAGATCAACGATCCGGCGCTGCCGCACCAGCTCGACCGGCTGATGCGGGACAACCGGCGCGGCACCTACGTGCAGGAGCACCGGCACGGCGGCCCGCCCGACGTGTGGGCGGCCGTGCCGCTCGCCAACGGCGACGTGCTCTCGCTGCACATCCCCTTCGCCGACCGCAGCGCGAAGCTCATGGGCGATCTGGACCGGGCGCTCGTCATCGGCTCGGTCTCGGTGGTCTTCGGCGGGTGCGCGCTCGGTGTGCTCATCGGCGGCCGGCTCTCGCGGCGGCTGCGGAAGGCGGCCGTCGCGGCCGGCCGGGTCGCCCAGGGCAACACGGACGTACGGGTGCGGGAGGCCGTCGGCGGGGTCGTACGGGACGAGACCGACGACCTGGCGCGGGCGGTCGACGCCCTGACCGACGCCCTGAACGAGCGGATCGAGGCCGAGCGGCGGGTCACCGCGGACATCGCGCACGAGCTGCGGACCCCCGTCACGGGGCTGCTCACGGCGGCCGAGCTGCTGCCGCCGGGGCGTCCGACGGAGCTGGTGCGGGACCGGGCGCAGGCGATGCGGACGCTGGTCGAGGACGTCCTTGAGGTGGCCCGGCTGGACAGCGCGTCGGAGCGGGCCGAGCTCCAGGAGATCGCGCTCGGGGAGTTCGTGGAGCGGCGGGTGCGGGCCCTGGACCCGGAGGTCGTCGTCCGGGTCGTGCACGACTCCTGGGTGAACACCGACCCGCGCCGGCTCGAACGGGTCCTGGGCAATCTCCTCGCCAACGCGGCCAAGCACGGGAAGCCGCCGGTGGAGGTGACGGTCGAGGGCCGGGTGGTGCGCGTCCGCGACCACGGTCCCGGCTTCCCCGAGGCCCTCCTCAGGGAGGGGCCGAGCCGGTTCCGTACGGGGTCGAGCGACCGCGCGGGCCAGGGCCACGGCCTGGGCCTGACGATCGCGTCGGGCCAGGCCCGGGTCCTGGGCGCCCGGCTGACCTTCCGGAACGTGGCGTCGGAGGGGGCGCCGAACGGGGTGGGCGGGGCCATCGCGGTCCTGTGGCTCCCGGACCACGCGCCGACGAACACGGGCAGCTTCCCGGTCCTGCGGCTGCCGAAACAGTAGGGACACCGGGTACGGCGACGGGGCCGCACCCCCCTCCAAGGGGGGCCGGCCCCGTCGTCGTGCCCGCGGGTCTCAGACCTTCTCGGCGACCTTCGCCGGGCCGTCCCCCGCGTTCTGCCCGGGGTCGGCGGCCGGGCCGGCGCCCCGGAGCGCCACCTCCTTGACGAAGAAGGCGAGGACGAAGGCGAGGACGGCGACCGCCGCGGCGAGCAGGAAGGCGCCGTGGGTGCCGGAGGCCACCGCGTGCTGGTAGGCCTCGCGGAGCTCCGCCGGCAGCTTGGCGAGGCTCGCCGCGTCGAGCTGGGCGGTCCGCGCCGTCAGGTCCGACCCGCCCCGGGCGGTCATCTCGTCCTGGACGCGGGCGGTGAAGAGCGCGCCCATGATCGCGACGCCGAAGGAGGAGCCGAGCGTCCGGAAGAGGGTGGTGGAGGAGGAGGCGACGCCCATGTCCTTCATCTCCACGCTGTTCTGGGCGACCAGCATGGTGATCTGCATGAGGAAGCCCATGCCGGCGCCGAGGACGGCCATCCAGACCCCGGAGACCAGGCGCGAGGTGCCGGTGTCCATGGTGGAGAGCAGGAAGAGGCCGGCCGTCATCAGGGCGCCGCCCGCGATGGGGAACACCTTGTACCTGCCGGTGCTGGTGGTGACCCGGCCCGCGACCAGCGAGACGACCATCATCGAGAGCAGCATCGGCAGGAGCAGCAGTCCGGAGTTGGTCGCGGAGGCGCCCTGGACGGACTGCTGGAAGAGCGGCAGGTAGAGGACCGCGCCGAACATCACGAAGCCGGCGATGAAGCCGATCAGGGACATCAGGGTGAAGTTGCGGCTGCGGAAGATGTGCAGCGGCACGATCGGGTCGCTCGCCCGGGTCTCCACCCACAGGAAGGCGAGGAGCGCGGCGACGCCGCCGACCGCGAGGCCGACGATGGTGGCCGAGCCCCAGGCGTACTCCGTGCCGCCCCAGGTGGTGACCAGGACGATGGCGGTGATGCCGGCGGTCAGCAGCGCGGCGCCGGGGAAGTCGATCCGGGTGTCCGTGTTCCGCGGCTTCTTCGGCAGGTGCAGGACGGTGGTGACCATGGCGAGGGCGACGGCGCCGAGCGGCAGGTTGATGTAGAAGGACCAGCGCCAGCCCCAGTGGTCGGTGATGGTGCCGCCGACGAGGGGGCCGCCGATCATGGCGAGGGCCATCACGCCGGCCATCATGCCCTGGTACCTGCCGCGCTCGCGGGGCGGGACGAGGTCGCCGATGATCGCCATCACGCCGACCATGAGGCCGCCGGCGCCGAGGCCCTGGACCGCGCGGAAGCCGATGAGCTGGCCCATGTCCTGGGCCATGCCGCTGAGCGCCGAGCCGATCAGGAAGATCACGATCGAGGTGAGGAAGACGCCCTTGCGGCCGAACATGTCGCCGAACTTGCCCCAGAGCGGGGTGGAGGCGGCGGTGGCCAGGGTGTAGGCGGTGACGACCCAGGAGAGGTGCTCCAGGCCGCCGAGCTCGCCGACGATCGTCGGCATCGCGGTGCCGATGATCATGTTGTCCAGCATCGCGAGGAGCATCGCGATCATGAGGGCGAGCAGGACGACGCGGACGCTGCGCGCCGGCGGGGCCCCTCCCTCTGCCGTTCGAACGTTCTGTTGCGTCGCCATGCCATTCCCTTACTTGCCGCCCGGCTAGTTACTACACTGGGGAAGGTAGACCTGTAACTAGCCGGTCGTCAAGTAAGTTCTTTGGAAAGTGGAGGGCACCCCATGGCCCGAGGCAACACCCGTCAGCGCATCCAGGACGTGGCCCTCGAACTCTTCGCGGAGCAGGGCTACGAGAAGACCTCCCTGCGCGAGATCGCGGAACGCCTCGACGTGACCAAGGCGGCGCTCTACTACCACTTCAAGACCAAGGAGGACATCCTGGTCGGGATCTTCGAGGACCTGACCAGGCCCATGGACGAGCTGATCGCGTGGGCCGGGGAGCAGCCCCGCACGGTCGAGACCAAGCGGGAGGTCGTGCGCCGCTACCAGGTGGCGCTGCGCGCGGCGGCGCCGCTCTACCGCTTCATGCAGGAGAACCAGGCCACCGTGCGCGAGCTGAGCGTCGGGCTCACCTTCAAGGAGCGCATGGTCACGCTGACCGGCCTGCTGTACGACGACGACTTCCCCGTCAAGGAGAAGGTCCGCTGCATCAGCGCGGTCTTCACCCTCCACGCGGGCACGTTCTTCATGCAGAACGTCGAGGGCGACCCCGAGGACAAGCACGAAGCGGTCCTCGAGGTCGCCCTCGATCTCATCGACGAGGCCCACCGGGCCTCATAGGTTCACAGCGGGTCCGGCGATCAGATGCCGACGCCGTGGGCGCGCAGGAAGGCGGCCGGGTTGACGGCGGAGCCGTAGTTCGGGGTGGTGCGGATCTCGAAGTGCAGGTGGGGGCCGGAGGAGTTGCCGGTGTTGCCCGAGAGGGCGATGCGCTGACCGGCGCCGACCTTCTGGCCGATCTTGACCTGGATCTTCGACAGGTGGGCGTACTGCGAGTACGTGCCGTTGGCGTGCTTGACCACGATGGCGTTGCCGTACGCGGGGCCGTCGCCGCCGCCGTACGGGCCGGCCTTCACGACGGTGCCGGCGCCGGCGGCCTTGACCGGGGTGCCGACCGGGACGGCGAAGTCCTGGCCGGAGTGCTTGTGGGCCCACATGGCGCCGCCCTGGTTGAAGCTGGCGCTGAGGCTGTAGGAGCTGACCGGCTTCACCCAGGCCGGAGCCTTCTTGGCGGCGGCGGCCTTCTTGGTGGCGGTCGCCTTCACGGCGGTCGCCTTGACGGTGACGGTCTTCGCGGCGGCGGCCTTCACCTGGGCGGCGAGGTGCGCCTGGGTCTCGGCCTGGGCGGCGACGGCGGCGGACGCGGTCGCGGCGGTCGGGACGACGGCCTTGCCCTCGGCGGCGAAGGCGGACCCTGCTCCGGCCACCAGCGACGCCCCCAGGCCGGCAGTGGCGAGAGCGACGGCGGCGGCACGGGTGGCGGGGTTCATAACGCGCTTCGACATACGGGGGAAAACCTCCGGGGAGTACGGGACCCGACGCGCTTTCGGTGCGGCGTCGGGCTTGCTCATCCTTGGTAACCCGGACCCCCATCCAGGCCAAAACACCCCATCTACGACATAGCGTCGTAGCGATCACCAGAGAAGTTCAGGTCTTGACCACCCGGAGCCGGGGCTGCGAAATCGGACATAACCACCCAAGAAAACCGGTTTAACCGCACGTCTCGGCGGCTCGGACCGCCCAGGAGGCCGCTCCGGGCCCGGACCGGGACCCATCGGGACCTTCGACCCGCCGCTTCATGCCCACATGTCCGAAATAAACACCAATGTTCACCACTATTCCGGTTAGTACCCCTCGAAACCCCTGTGCGCCTTGTCACCAGGGGGGCGTTCCGGATGGGACCTGGGTCACGCGAAAAGGCATTCCGGATGGGACCTGGGTCACGTGACCGGGGCCACTTCGGGGGATTCGGAAAGCCGGAAAAGGGGTCCGGAAGGGGCCCGGGTCACACCTCGGGCCGCCGCCGGACGCCTCCCCCACTACGCTGACCGCTTCGGGGAGACACAGGGGGTCACCAATGGAACCGGCACTCATCGGCACGCGCCTCGCCTCGGCCGCGATCGGCCCGCTCCTGAAGAAGCTCCTCGCGAGCGAGGGCCCCGGGGCGGGCCTGGTCCGCAAGGACGCCGAGGTCCGGCTCTCCGGCCTCGTCTCCTTCCGGGGCGAGAAGCGCACCCTCACCGAGAAGGACGTCCGCAAGCTCGCGGCCACCCTGGTCGAACGCTCCCGGCAGGGGGCCGGGGAGCCGCCGTTCCCCGCCGACGAGACCGAGGCCGTCACCGACGCCCTCGCCGCGAACCTGCTGGCCCTCGGCGACCTCGACATGGACGACGTCCAGGCCGTCCGCCTCGGCCACCGCGACCTCGCCCGCCGGCTGCGGGCCGCCGCCCCGGCCCCCGACGGCCTCTCCACCGACTCGGCCCTCTACCTGGAGACCATGACCGAGTGGGCCTGCCTCCACATCCTGGAGTTCTTCACCCGGCGCTCCACCTTCATCGCCCGCGGCCTGGTCGAGCAGACCCGCGCCCAGGCCGAGCTCCTCGCCCGGGTCGACGCCGTCCTGACCCGCGTCCCGGCGCCCGAGGGCGAGGACGCGGCCTTCGAACGCCGCTACCTGGCGCACCTCGCGAAGAAGCACGGCCGCCTGACGATCTACGGCGTCGACCTGCACCACTCGCCGGACGAGTGGCCCCTGGACACGGCGTACCTGTCCCTGGAGGCGACGGGCGGGGAGGGCGCGCACGAGACCTCCGGACGGGAGGGCGCGCGCGAGGCGTCCGGACGGGAGGGCGCGCGCGAGGCGTCCGGACGGGAGGAGCGCCCCCGTCTCCCGCAGCGGGAACAGGCCTCCGTCCGCGCCGACCTCGCCCTCGCCCGCCACGACAAGGTCCTCCTTCGCGGCCTCGCGGGCTCCGGCAAGACCACGCTCGTCCAGTGGCTGACGGTCTCGGCGGCGGCGACCGAGGACCGGCCGGAGGGCATGGCCTACCTCCGGGGCCGCGTCCCCTTCGTCCTGCCCCTGCGCGCCCTCACCCGCCACGGCGAGCGGCTCCCCTCCCCCGACCGCTTCCTGTCCGCCGCCGGCTGCCCGCTCACCCCGCCCGACGGCTGGACCGACCGGGTCCTCGCGGCCGGGCGGGGGCTGGTCCTGGTCGACGGCATCGACGAGATCCCCGAGGCCGAGCGCGGCCGGGCCCGGGACTGGCTGCGCGACCTCCTCGGCGCGTACGGGGGCAACCGCTGGCTCGTCACCTCGCGCCCCACCGCCGTACGGGACGACTGGCTGGCCCCGGACGGTTTCACCGAGCTGACCCTCGCGCCCATGGCCCGCGCGGAGGTCACCGCCTTCGTACGCCGCTGGCACGAGGCCGCAGGACCGGACGCGGCGGTCCACGAGCAGCCGCTCCTGGACGCGCTGCGCACCGCCGAGCACGTGGCCCAGCTCGCCACCAACCCCCTGATGTGCGGTCTGATCTGCGCCCTCCACCGCGACCGGCGCGGCTTCCTGCCCCGGGGCCGCAAGGCGCTCTACGAGGCGGCCCTGTCCATGCTCCTGTCCCGGCGGGACCGGGAGCGGGACATGGGCGCCCCGACCGGGATCGTCCTCGACGAGGCCCCGCAGATCCAGCTGATCCAGCGCCTGGCGTACTGGCTGACGCTGAACGGGCGCACGCAGCTGGACCGCGCGCACGCCGCGTCGATCGTCGCCGAGGCCGTCCCGGCGGTCCCGGACGCCTCGGCGTACCCCCCGGACCGGGTCTTCACCCACCTCCTCCACCGCAGCGGTCTCCTGCGCGAGCCCACGGCCGACACGGTCGAGTTCGTCCACCGCACCTTCCAGGACCACCTGGCCGCGAAGGCCCTCGTGGACCACTGGGACATCGGCGTCCTCGTCCGCCACGCGGCCGACGACCAGTGGGAGGACGTGATCCGCATGGCGGTGGGGCATGCTCGGCCGCGCGAGTGCGCGGAGATCCTGCGGGAGCTGCTGTCGGCTGCGGACTCGACGGAGGACCACCGCGTACGCATGAGGCTCACCCTGCTGGCGGCGACGGCCCTGGACCACGCGACGGAGCTGTCCCCGGAGATCCGGGCGGAGGTGCTGCGGAGGACGGGGGAGGTGGTTCCGCCGCGGTCGCCCGAGGAGGCCCGGCAGCTGGCGGAGGTGGGACCGCTGGTCCTCGGACTGCTGGGCGCACCGGAGGAACTGACCCTTGAGGAAGCGATTTATTCGGTGACCACCGCGTCTCACGTCACGACCGACGCGGCCCTCCTCTACCTGGCCCGCTTCGTACGGCATCCCTCTCTGGAGGTACGTTCACAGCTCATCTGGTCGTGGTTTCGCTTCGACCCGCGCTCCTACGCCGATGAGATCGTGACGCACCTCGATCCGGGGGGTCTCATCTTCACGGTCCACCGGGACGCCGAAGCAGACGAACTGATTCGGCTCGGCCTGACCGCCCCGTGGCTGGACATCAACGGCATGGTCTCCACCGATCGTGTGGCCGCGCTTCTGTCCCTGTGCGATCCGACCTACCTCCGCCTGGAGCGCTTCGGCGGGGAGCGGGGCGGCATGCCGCCCATGTCGCCGTCCGCCCGGCTGAGGCATTTCGAACTGCGTTGGCGTGACTCCAGAGCTGCGTTGGACCTGGCGCCGCTCGCCTCCCTGCCCCACCTGGAAACGGTGGAGGTCTACGGGCCCGTGACCGGCACCGAGCACTTCCCGCCTCGCGTCCGGTTCACATCCTTCTGAACGACGAAGGGGCGGCCCCGGAACCATCGGGTTCCGGGGCCGCCCCTTCGTGCTCAGGCGTTATGCCTTACGCGTCCTTCGAGAGGTTCGGACCAGGTCCGCCCGCCGCCTCGACCGGCGGGGCGTCCGGCAGGGCCGACTTCTCCTCGCCGCGGAAGGTGAACTTGCGCTCCTCGCCCTCGCCCTCGGTGTCCACGACCACGATGTGACCGGGGCGCAGCTCGCCGAAGAGGATCTTCTCCGAGAGCGTGTCCTCGATCTCGCGCTGGATCGTCCGGCGCAGCGGCCGGGCGCCCATCACCGGGTCGTAACCCTTCTTGGCGAGCAGCTCCTTCGCGGACTGGGAGAGCTCGATGCCCATGTCCCGGTCCTTCAGGCGCTCGTCCACGCGGCCGACCATCAGGTCGACGATCTGGAGGATGTCGTCCTGGGTGAGCTGCGGGAAGACGATGATGTCGTCCACACGGTTGAGGAACTCCGGGCGGAAGTGCTGCTTCAGCTCGTCGCTGACCTTCGCCTTCATCCGCTCGTAGTTGGACTTCGTGTCGCCCTGGGCCGCGAAGCCCAGGTTGAAGCCCTTCGAGATGTCCCTGGTCCCGAGGTTGGTCGTCATGATGATGACCGTGTTCTTGAAGTCCACGACCCGGCCCTGGGAGTCGGTCAGGCGACCGTCCTCCAGGATCTGGAGAAGGGAATTGAAGATATCGGGGTGGGCCTTCTCGACCTCGTCGAAGAGGACGACGGAGAACGGCTTGCGGCGCACCTTCTCGGTGAGCTGGCCGCCCTCTTCGTAGCCGACGTATCCGGGCGGCGAACCGAAGAGACGGGAAACCGTGTGCTTCTCGCTGAACTCCGACATGTCGAGGGAGATCATCGCGTCCTCGTCGCCGAAGAGGAATTCGGCGAGGGCCTTCGACAGCTCGGTCTTACCGACACCGGACGGACCGGCGAAGATGAACGAGCCACCGGGGCGCTTCGGGTCCTTCAGACCGGCCCGCGTACGGCGGATCGCCCGGGAAAGACCGATGACGGCGTCCTTCTGGCCGATGACGCGCTTGTGGAGCTCGTCCTCCATGCGCAGCAGACGCGAGGACTCCTCCTCGGTCAGCTTGAAGACCGGAATGCCGGTGGCGGTCGCGAGGACCTCGGCGATCAGCTCGCCGTCGACCTCGGCGACGACGTCCATGTCGCCGGCCTTCCACTCCTTCTCGCGCTTGGCCTTCGCGGCGAGGAGCTGCTTCTCCTTGTCGCGCAGGGACGCGGCCTTCTCGAAGTCCTGCGAGTCGATCGCGGACTCCTTGTCGCGGCGGACGCCGGCGATCTTCTCGTCGAACTCGCGGAGGTCCGGCGGCGCGGTCATCCGGCGGATGCGCATCCGGGAACCGGCCTCGTCGATCAGGTCGATCGCCTTGTCCGGCAGGAAGCGGTCCGAGATGTACCGGTCGGCCAGGGTCGCGGCCTGGACGAGGGCCTCGTCGGTGATGGAGACCCGGTGGTGGGCCTCGTACCGGTCGCGCAGACCCTTGAGGATCTCGATGGTGTGCGGCAGCGACGGCTCGGCGACCTGGATGGGCTGGAAGCGGCGCTCCAGGGCCGCGTCCTTCTCCAGGTACTTCCGGTACTCGTCGAGCGTGGTGGCGCCGATGGTCTGGAGCTCACCGCGGGCCAGCATCGGCTTGAGGATGCTGGCGGCGTCGATCGCGCCCTCGGCGGCGCCCGCACCCACGAGGGTGTGGAGCTCGTCGATGAACAGGATGATGTCGCCGCGGGTGCGGATCTCCTTGAGGACCTTCTTCAGGCGCTCCTCGAAGTCACCGCGGTAGCGGGAGCCGGCGACCAGCGCGCCGAGGTCCAGGGTGTAGAGATGCTTGTCCTTGAGGGTCTCGGGCACCTCGCCCTTGACGATGGCCTGGGCCAGGCCCTCGACGACGGCGGTCTTGCCGACGCCGGGCTCGCCGATGAGGACCGGGTTGTTCTTGGTGCGGCGGGACAGCACCTGCATGACCCGCTCGATCTCCTTCTCGCGCCCGATGACCGGGTCGAGCTTGGATTCGCGGGCCGCCTGGGTGAGGTTCCGGCCGAACTGGTCGAGGACCAGGGACGTCGAGGGGGTGCCCTCGGCAGGACCGCCGGCCGTGGCGGCTTCCTTGCCCTGGTAGCCGGAGAGCAGCTGGATCACCTGCTGCCGGACCCGGTTGAGATCGGCGCCCAGCTTCACGAGGACCTGGGCGGCGACGCCCTCGCCCTCGCGGATCAGGCCGAGCAGGATGTGCTCGGTGCCGATGTAGTTGTGGCCGAGCTGGAGGGCCTCCCGGAGCGACAGCTCCAGGACCTTCTTGGCACGAGGGGTGAAGGGGATGTGCCCGGACGGGGCCTGCTGGCCCTGGCCGATGATCTCCTCCACCTGCTGGCGGACCGCCTCGAGCGAAATCCCGAGGCTCTCCAGGGCCTTAGCGGCGACACCCTCACCCTCGTGGATAAGGCCCAGAAGGATGTGCTCGGTGCCGATGTAGTTGTGGTTGAGCATCCGGGCTTCTTCCTGAGCCAGGACGACAACCCGCCGCGCGCGGTCGGTGAACCTCTCGAACATCGTTAATCGCTCCTCAGAGCGGTCAGTCAGTTAGGGGTCGATCCCCTCCCTGTCCTTCCGCAGCTTAGTCCCGCAAGCGGGGACCGCTCATTCCAACTGCCGACATCCGTCCGGATCACCCCCTTGTCCGTGGGGAGACCTGCTGCCGAACAACCGACAAATGCTCCAACCCGATGGTGCGAGACGATGTTCCCGCAGGCCAAGTAGTTAGCCGCGCCTTCAGTACGCCGATGGCGAACGTGAGACGCCGAAGCCCGCGAGGCACCCCTCTCCACTAGGAATGTCTTACCCGTAAGCACCGACACTCCATGCCGAGCACCCCGGTTCCCTCCGCTACCAGCGAACACCCTTGCGCGCTCGAATGCACTCGTACGCCCCATCCCGGACACCACGCGCGTACGGAGGGGAACGGTGCGTCACGGCGAAGCCCCTCCGGAACGGCTCCGGGGGCGTAACCAAGACGCCCTCGCGGGAGTTCCCCGGGCATGGCCCCCACCGTTCCGTCCCCCCGCGCGCCGATCGACGACGATCCGGCGCGGTGGTACGAGGACGAGCTCGGCTGGGCGACGCTGGCGGGCCCGCCGGTGGCGCTGGCCACGGGGCTGCGCTTCGACGTCCTGGAGCTGCCCGCCGCGGCCGGTCGCGGTGTCCTGCGCCGGGTCGGTGCGGCGACCGGGCCGGCGGCCCTGGCGGGGCACCGGATGCGGCTGCTCGTGGCCGCGGGGAGCGCGGAGGAGCTGCCGGGACTGCTCGACTGGCTGGAGTGGGGCGGGATCGCCCTGGACCTCGCGGTGCTCGGCCCCGACGGCCGGATGACCGCGCCCCTTCCCCCGGGGCGGGGCGGCTCCGGAGCCCCGGACGCGGCGGTGTGGCTGCGGGCCCCCGTGCCGGGCCGCGAGGTCGAGTCCTCGCTCCCGGTCCTGCGGGCCGCGCCGTGGGGCGCGGGGGGCGGACCCCCCTGCCTGGTGCGGCTCGTGGCCGCCGCCGCCGCCGAGTGCCATCGGGTGCGGCTGCTGAGTGCCCGGGCCCGCGGGCCGGCGGCTCAGCAGCTGCCGCCTCAGCGGTTCGCGTCCTCGTAGGCCGCCTTGACGGTGGCGGGCACGCGACCGCGGTCGTTGACGTCGTAGCCGTTCTCCTTGGCCCACGCGCGGATCTTCGCGGTGTCGGGGCTGCCCGCCGCCACGGCGCGGCCCTTGCCGCGGCCACCGGTGGTGCGGCCCCCGGTGCGCCGGCCGCTCTTGGTGTAGGGCTCCAGCAGACCGCGGAGCTTTTCCGCGTTGGCGGTGGTGAGGTCGATCTCGTAGGTCTTGCCGTCCAGCGCGAACGTCACGGTCTCGTCCGCCTCGACACCGTCGAGGTCGTCGACAAGAAGGACCTGAACCTTCTGTGCCACCGGATTTCCTTTCATCGAAAATGCAGTACGCGGAAAGGAAACCGCTTTTCCCGGAAAAACACAAACCCTCGGGAGAGGTTCAGAACCCCGGCAGCGCGGGAAACGTGCGCGATTCGGACATAGGGTTCCGCGCGGGGTTCCCTTGGGGGTTCCGCGCGGGTTCGGTGCGTCGTTCCGGGCCCGTTCCGGGTCCGGTTCGGGATCGGTTCGGTCCGGTTCCGGGTCAGAGGTGCAGAAGCATCCGACTGTTGCCCAAGGTGTTCGGCTTCACTCGTTCGAGACCGAGGAACTCCGCGACTCCCTCGTCATAGGAACGCAGGAGCTCGCTGTAGACATCTCCGTCGACCGGGGTCTCACCGATCTCGACGAAGCCGTGCTTCGTGAAGAAGTCGACTTCGAAGGTCAGGCAGAATACCCGCCGCACCCCGAGCCATCGGGCGGTGTGCAACAACTTGTCGAGCACCTGATGTCCGACGCCGGCTCCCCTGAACTCGGGATCGACGGCGAGAGTGCGCACTTCGGCGAGGTCTTCCCACATCACGTGGAGTGCGCCGCAGCCGACGACGGCGGCGTCCTCATCGCGTTCCGCCACCCAGAACTCCTGGATGGACTCGTAAAGCGTCACGGTCGCCTTGTCGAGCAGGATGCCGCGCCGGACGAAAGGATCGACGAGTCGGCGGACCGCGGCGACATCGCCGGTGCGGGCCCTGCGTACGGTGACGGCTTTGGCGGGGGCCGGGGAAACGGCCGGGGAGTCAGACGGCGACATGGGGGGACGTTATCGCTCCCCGGGCCCGGTTTCCCCTCCGCCCTCCTCGCGCGGGGCGGGCGGGGCGGGGGCCGGGAGCGGGGTGTTCCGCTGGACGATCCGGACGGCGTCGTCGAGGGCTTCGCGCTGGTCCGGCGACATCATGCCGAAGAAGGCGACGAGGGCGGCGGCGGGATTGTCGCTCCGGCTCCACGCCTCGTTCATCAGCGCGGCCGCGTAGGCGGCGCGGGTGGATACCGCCGTGTACCGGTAGGCGCGGCCTTCGACCTCCCTGCGGACCCAGCCCTTCTGGTGGAGATTGTCCATGACGGTCATGACGGTGGTGTAGGCGATGGACCGTTCCTGCTGGAGATCCTCCAGGACTTCCCGGACGGTCACCGGACGGTTCCATTGCCATACGCGCGTCATGACGGCGTCTTCGAGCTCTCCCAAAGGACGGGGCACAGCGCCACCATAGTGCGCAAAACGCCGATAAGCGCCGATTGACGGCGGAGAACCGGGCGGAACCGCGCAGGGACGGGCAAAGGAGCCGGCAGGGCGCGGGCGAAGGAGCAAGCAGAAAGGACGCACGGCCCCGGAAGGCCGTACGTCCCCGGTGGCGCGGACCCCGGTGGGGTCAGGAGGCGGTGGAACCGCCCGGCTGGCGGGCGGCCTCGGCGCGGGCGAGGGCGGCGTCGACGGCCGCGTCCTCCTTGGCCTTGTTCGGGCCGCCCTGGCTCTTGACGATCGTGACGACGAGGCCGATGAAGAACGCGGCCATCACGACGGGGGGCAGGAGCGCGGATACGTAGTCCATGACGAACAGGGTAGCTATCCGGCGGCCCGCTCCTCGGGCGGGGGCGGCGGAACGGGCCTCCGGCGCGGCGGGAACACCTCGGAGGGCTTGGGCACCGGGCGCTCCACCGGGACGGGCGGGTTCGGCTTGGGCTCGTCGGCCGCCGCGCGCCCGCCGGGCAGGGCGAGCAGCCGGGCACGGGGGGCGCGGGCGCGGTCCGCCGCGGGGGCGGTGGCCTGGACGACCCGGGCCAGGCGCGCGCGTACGGAGCGTTCGGCGAGGTCCTGGCAGCGGGCGAGCAGCCCGGCGGCCGCGGGGTTGCGGCGCAGGGCCCGCAGGGCGGCGAGGTCGTCGGCCCCGGGGTCGTACCCGGCGGCCAGCGCGTCCCGGAGGAGCTCCAGGTAGCCGCCGAGGGAGCCCGGCAGGGCCTCGCGGTAGCGGGCCAGGTCCGCGAGGAGGAAGGCGCGCAGCCGACCGGCCTCGCGTACCGCCTCGTCCACGGATTCGGCCAGGCGCAGGCAGTCCTGGACGTCCTCGTCCTGGAGGGGGGCGGGGTGAAGGGCGATGGCAAGGGCGCGGCGGAGCACACGCAGTTCGTCCGCGCTGAACGCCATGCCGCCGCGGGATCCGTATGGCGTGGGCATGGGCCGACGGTACGCGCTAATCGGACAATTTTCGCTTAGGGATCATTACGGCGCGCCGGGCGGCAGCCGTCCGGCCGCCCCCGGGGGCGGCCGGACGGGCTACATGCGCGAGACGTTCCGCTCGTACACCAGGCGCAGGCCGATCAGGGTCAGCCAGGGCTCGTGCTCGTCGATCTCCGCCGACTCGCCGAGGACCATCGGGGCCAGGCCGCCCGTCGCGATCACCGTCACGTCGGAGGGGTCGCCCTTCGGGCCGACGAGCTCGCGCTTCATCCGGGCCACCACGCCGTCGACCTGGCCCGCGTAGCCGTAGATGATGCCCGACTGCATCGCCTCGACCGTGTTCTTGCCGATCACGTTCCGCGGGCGGGCCAGCTCGATCTTGCGGAGCATCGCCCCGCGCACGCCCAGCGCCTCCACCGAGATCTCGATGCCCGGCGCGATCGCCCCGCCCGCGTACTCCCCGCGCGCGGTGACCGCGTCGTACGTCGTCGCCGTGCCGAAGTCGACGACGATCGCCGGGCCGCCGTACAGCTCGACCGCCGCGGCCGCGTTGATCACGCGGTCCGCGCCGACCTCCTTCGGGTTGTCGGTGATGACCGGGACGCCCGTCTTGACGCCCGGCTCCACCAGGACCGCCGGCACGTCCCCGTAGTACCGGCGGGTGACCTCGCGCAGCTCGTGCAGGACCGAGGGGACCGTCGCGCAGATCGCGATCCCCTCGATGCCGTCGCTCAGCTCGACGCCGAGCAGCGGGTGCATGCCCATGAGGCCCTGGAGCAGGACCGCCATCTCGTCGGCGGTCCGGCGCGGATCCGTGGAGATCCGCCAGTGCTCGACGATCTCGTCCCCGTCGAAGAGGCCGAGGACCGTGTGCGTGTTGCCGACGTCGATGGTGAGCAGCATCAGGCCCGCACCTCGCGCAGGTCGAGGCCGATGTCGAGGATCGGGGAGGAGTGGGTGAGGCCGCCGACCGCCAGGTAGTCGACGCCGGTCGCCGCGTACGCCGCCGCGTTCTCCAGGGTGAGGCGGCCCGAGGACTCCAGGGCGGCGCGGCCCGCGACGAGCGCCACGGCCTCCTCGGTCTCGCCCGGGGTGAAGTTGTCGAGCAGGATCAGGTCGGCGCCCGCCGCCAGGACCTCGCGGACCTGGTGCATCGTGTCGACCTCGACCTCGATCGGCACCTCCGGGAACAGCTCGCGCACGGCCTTGAAGGCCTCGGCCACGCCGCCGGCCGCCACCACGTGGTTGTCCTTCACCAGGGCCGCGTCGGACAGCGACATGCGGTGGTTGACGCCGCCGCCGCAGCGGACCGCGTACTTCTCCAGGGCGCGCAGCCCCGGCGTCGTCTTGCGGGTGTCGCGGACCTTCGCCCCCGTGCCCTCCAGGGCGTCCGCCCACGCGCGCGTGGCGGTGGCGATGCCGGAGAGGCGGCACAGGAGGTTGAGCGCGCCGCGCTCGCCGGTGAGCAGGTCGCGGGTGCGGGCGGTGACGCTCAGGAGCTTCTGCCCGGCCTCGACGCGCTCGCCGTCCTCGACGTGCCGCTCGACCTCGAACTCGTCAGTGCACACGATCGACAGGACCGCCTCCGCGACCCGCAGGCCGGCCACCACGCCGGCCTCGCGGGCGGTGAAGTCGGCGGTGGCGACGGCGTCCTCGGGGACGGTCGCCACGGTCGTCACGTCGACCCCGCCGTCGAGGTCCTCCGCGATCGCCAGGTGGGCGATGTCCTCCACCTGGACCGGGTCGAGGCCGGCGTCGGCGAGCAGCCCGGCGAGCGCCGGGTCGAGCCCGCACTCGAACTCCTCGCCACCGCCGCAGCCGCAGCCGTCGCCGCAGCCGCCGGACTCCTCGGCGACCGCCCCGGGGGCGCTGATCTGGATGAGGGGGACGTCCACGGGCTCGGGACGGGATTCCTCGGGCGTGCTCACTTGTGGCTCCCTGGGGGCATCGGCGGTGGGGGACGTCGGACCGTCGGGTCCGGCGGTGGGGGCAGGTCGGAGGGCGGGTCAGACGGTGGGGGGCAGGTCGTGCGCGGCGGTCGTCCGGATGTCCGGCGTCCGCTCCGGCGTCAGGCGTACGACGAGGTGCCGGCGCCAGTGCGCGTCGTCGCGGTCCGGGCGGTCCTCGCGCCAGTGGCAGCCGCGGGTCTCCTCGCGGCGGCGGGCGGCGGCGACCAGGACCCGGGCGACGCACAGCAGGTTGGTGGTCTCCCAGGAGTCCACACCGGGCTCGGCGGCCTTGCTGTCGTCGGTGCCGCCCGCCACGGCCTCCTCGTGCAGCGCGTCGAGGGCGTCGGCCGCCCCCCGCAGGCTGGCCTCGGAGCGCAGCACCCCGGCGCCGTTCGTCATGATCCGCTGGATGCGGGTCCGGGCGTCCGTCGCGGGCAGCGGCAGGACCACCGGGACCGGGTGCGGCACCGGGGCGCCCACCGCGCGCGGGGCCGCCGCCACGATGTCCTCCACGATCCGCTCGGCGAAGACCAGGCCCTCCAGGAGCGAGTTCGAGGCGAGCCGGTTGGCGCCGTGGACGCCCGTGCAGGCGACCTCCCCGCACGCGTACAGGCCGGGAACGGTGGTCCGGCCCCGCAGGTCCGTGCGGACGCCGCCGGAGGCGTAGTGGGCGGCCGGGGCCACCGGGATCGGCTCCGTCACCGGGTCGATGCCGTGGGCGCGGCAGGCGGCCAGGATCGTCGGGAAGCGCCGCTCCCACATCCGCGCCCCGAAGTGCCGGGCGTCGAGGTACATGTGCTCGGTGCCGTGCTCCTGCATCCGGCGCGTGATCGCCTTGGCGACGACGTCCCGGGGCGCCAGCTCGGCCAGCTCGTGCTGCCCGAGCATGAAGCGGACCCCGTCCGCGTCGACCAGGTGCGCGCCCTCGCCCCGTACCGCCTCGGAGACCAGCGGCTGCTGGCCCTCGGCGCCCGCGCCCAGGAAGAGCACGGTCGGGTGGAACTGGACGAACTCCAGGTCGGAGACCTCGGCCCCGGCGCGCAGCGCCAGCGCCACGCCGTCACCGGTCGAGACCGCCGGGTTGGTGGTGGCCGAGAAGACCTGGCCCATGCCGCCGGTGGCGAGGACCACCGCGGGCGCGTGGACCGCGCCGACGCCGTCGTGCCGGCCCTCGCCCATGACGTGCAGGGTCACGCCCGCCGTACGCCCCTCGGCGTCCGTGAGGAGGTCCAGGACGAGGGCGTGCTCGACGGTCCGCACGCCCCGGTCCCGTATCGCCTCGACCAGGGCGCGGGAGATCTCGGCGCCGGTCGCGTCCCCGCCCGCGTGGGCGATCCGGCGCCGGTGGTGGCCGCCCTCGCGGGTCAGCGCGATCTCGCCCTCGGAGGTCTTGTCGAAGTCGGCGCCGGTCTCGATGAGCCGGCGGACGGCGTCGGGGCCCTCGGTGACGAGGGTCCGCACGGCCCGCTCGTCGCAGAGCCCGGCGCCCGCGACGAGGGTGTCGTCGAGGTGCTGCTCGGGGGTGTCGCCCTCGCCGAGCGCGGCGGCGATGCCGCCCTGCGCCCAGCGGGTGGAGCCGTCGTCGAGCCGGGCCTTGGTGACCACGACCGTACGGAGCCCGGCGGCGGTGCAGCGCAGGGCGGCGGTGAGGCCGGCGACACCGGAGCCGACCACCACGACGTCGGCGTCGATGGCCCAGCCCGGCTCGGGGGCGTGCAGCCGTATTCCGGTCACTTGGTGGCTCCGAGGGTCGGGGGTTCGGGATTCGGGGATCCGGGGTTCGGGGGTCCGAAGCCCAGGGGTCCGAAGCTCAGGGGGACGTTGTCGATGAGGCGCGTGGTGCCCACGCGCGCGGCGACGGTGAGGACCGCGTCGCCGTCGTGGTCGTCGGCGACCTCGGTGAAGTCCGCCGGGTCCACGAGGGCCAGGTAGTCCAGGGTGAGCGGCGGCTCCGCCCCGGCCGCGTCGGCCAGGACCGCGCGGGCGGCGGCGCGCACGGCTCCGGGGCCGCCGCACTCGGCGGCCTGCGCGACCGCGTGGGCGTCGGCGGCGGCCCGGGCCTCGCCGAGCCGGGAGAGCGCCTCGGCCCGGTTCTCGGCCCGGTCCCGCCCGTTCGGCAGGGCGTCGGCACGCGCGCGCAGCGCCTCCTGGGCGGCGAGCCGCTCCCGGCCGGCGAACAGCGCGCGGGACAGCGCGAGGGCGGTGCGGCGCTCCCCGGCCGACAGGTAGCGGTTGCGGCTGGAGAGGGCCAGGCCGTCGTCCTCGCGGACGGTCTCCACGCCGACGACCTCGACCGGGAAGTTCAGGTCGCGGACCATGCGCCGGATCAGGGCCAGCTGCTGGGCGTCCTTCTGGCCGAAGAGGGCCAGGTCCGGGGCGGTGAGGTGGAGCAGCTTGGCGACGACGGTCAGCATGCCGTCGAAGTGGCCGGGCCGGGAGGCGCCTTCGAGCCGCTCCCCCATGGGGCCCGCGGTGATCCGGACCTGCGGCTCGCCGCCCGGGTAGACCTCGTCCGCGGAGGGCGCGAAGACGACGCTCGCGCCCGCGTCGAAGGCCAGCTCCAGGTCGGCGTCCAGGGTGCGCGGATAGCGGTCGAGGTCCTCGCCCGCGCCGAACTGGAGCGGGTTGACGAAGACGGTGACGACGACGAAGCCGTCCTCCCCCACGCGCGCGCGTGCGGTGCGGATCAGGGTGGCGTGGCCCTCGTGGAGCGCGCCCATGGTCATGACCACGGCGTTGCGGCCGGGGGCGCCGTGGCGCGCGGCGGCGGCGCGGAGGTCCCCGGCCGTGGGGGCCAGCCCGGCCGGCCGGTACCGGACGGGCCGCCGCGCGCCGGCGGGGTCGGGGGCACGATCGGGAGCGGGGGCCTGGCCGAAAGCGGATGCCTGGTCGGAGGCGGGGGCCTGCTCCCGGGCCGAGTCGTGCTTCCGGGCCGGGTCGTGTTCCCGGGCCGGGTCGTGTTCGCGGGCCGGGTCGTGTTCCCGGGTCGGGTCGTGTTCGCGGGCCGGGTCGTGCTTCCGGGTCGGGTCGTGTTCGCGGGCTGACGGGCTCATCGGTCGTCTCCTTGCGGCCCGTCGGCGGACCCGGTGGTGCCGTTCGTACCGGTGGTGCCGTTCGTACCCGTCGCGCCCGACGGGGTCTCGGCGAGCACCCCCAGCAGGTCCTCGGCCAGCTCGGGCTTGAGCAGGCCGTGCGCGAGCGCCCGGTCGGCGGTCGTACGGGCCATCGCCAGGTAGCCGGTGACGGTACCGGGCGCGTGCTTGCGCAACTCGGCCACGTGGGCGGCGACCGTGCCGGCGTCCCCGCGCGCGACGGGGCCGGTCAGGGCCGCGTCGCCGGACCGCAGGGCGTTGTCGAGGGCGGCGCCCAGGAGGGGGCCGAGCATCCGGTCGGGGGCGGCGACCCCGGCCTTGTGGAGCAGCTCCATCGACTGGGCCACCAGGGTGACCAGGTGGTTCGCGCCGAGGGCGAGGGCCGCGTGGTAGAGCGGGCGGGCCTCCTCGGCGATCCACTCGGGCTCGCCGCCCATCTCGATCACCAGCGCCTCGGCGGCGAGCCGCAGCTCCTCGGGCGCGGTCACCCCGAACGAGCACCCGGCGAGCCGCTGCACGTCCACGGCGGTGCCGGTGAAGGTCATGGCGGGGTGCAGGGCGAGCGGCAGGGCGCCGGCCCGGCGGGCGGGGTCGAGGACCCGCGCCCCGTACCGCCCGGAGGTGTGCGCGATCAGCTGCCCCGGCCGGACGGCCCCGGTGTCCGCGAGGCCCTCGACCAGGCCGGGCAGGGCGTCGTCCGGGACGGTGAGCAGGACCAGGTCGGCGAGGGCGAGGACGCGCGCGGGCTCCACGACCGGCACGTCCGGCAGGAGCGCGGCGGCGCGGCGGCGCGAGGCGTCGGAGACCGCCGAGACGGCGACGGGACGGTGTCCCGCGAGCCGGAGGGAGGCGGCGAGGGCGGGGCCCACCCGGCCGGCGCCGACGACTCCGACGGTGAGCCGGGCGGGTCGGTCCTCGGCGCGGGGCTCTGGCGCTGCTGGTGCGTTCACGGTGGGGACGGCCTTCCGTTCCAGTCCTCGGCGGGTACCGGACGATTTCTGGTCATGCTACGCCAGGGAAGGGGGCCGTCTCCGGCTGTCCACAGGGTGGGGGCGACGGTGTGATGATCGACCCATGGAACCTGTGGAAACCGGTGACGCGACGCTTCCCGCCGCCCCTTCCGACCCCACCGACGCTTCCGCCTCCGTCGCCTCCGTCGCCTCCGTCGCCCCCGGCGACCCCGGCGACCCCGGCGCCCCCGTCGACCCTGCCGACGAGGAGGCGGCCCGGCTGTACCGGGCGAAGGTCTGGGGCGGTGCCGTGCGGAAGCTGTGGCACGCGCCCGTGGACGGCACGGTCGGGGAGCGGCTGCGCGAGCTGGCCGCGTGGGCGGAGGGGGCCGGACACGGCGGGGCGGTGCCCGACGCGTACGGCGACGGCCCGGTGGAGGTCCTGGAGCGGCGGGTCGCCGAGGAGCTGGGCCTGCCCGCCGCCGTCTTCTTCCCGACCGGCACCATGGCCCAGCAGGTGGCGCTGCGCTGCTGGGCCGGGCGCACCGGCAGCCCCGTCGTCGCCCTCCACCCGCTCGCCCACCCGGAGGTCCACGAGGCCGGGGCGCTCGGGGCCGTCTCCGGGCTCCGCACCACGCACCCCACCGACGCGCCCCGGCTGCCGACGGCCGAGGAGGTGCGGGACCACCCGGAGCCGTTCGGGACGCTGATGCTGGAGCTGCCGCTGCGGGACGCCGGCTTCGTGCTGCCCACCTGGGAGGAGCTGACCGGGGTGGTGGAGGCGGCCCGGGAACGGGACGCGGTCGTCCACTTCGACGGGGCGCGCCTGTGGGAGTGCCCGACGCGTTTCGGCCGGGGGCTCGCGGAGATCGCCGGGCTCGCGGACAGCGTGTACGTGTCGTTCTACAAGTCCCTCGGCGGCCAGTCGGGGGCCGCGCTCGCCGGGCCCGAGGACGTCGTGGAGGAGGCCAGGACCTGGCGGCACCGGTACGGGGGCCAGGTCTTCCAGCAGTACCCGGCGGCGCTCTCCGCGCTCCGGGGCCTGGACGTCGAGCTGCCCCGGCTGCCCTCGTACACGGCCCACGCGCGCGTGGTGGCCGGCGCGGTCCGGGAGGCGCTCGCGGAGGCGGGCACGGGCTGGTTCCGGGTCCACCCCGAGGTCCCGCACACCCACCAGTTCCAGGTCTGGCTGCCGTACGCGCCCGAGGTCCTGACGGCCGCGGCCCTCGCCCAGACCGAGGCCACCGGCACCGTCCTCTTCCGGCGCTGGTCCGCCCCCGGCGCGGGCGGCCCGCCGGGCGTCGCCCTGACCGAGCTGACGGTGGCGGGGCCGGGCCTGGAGTGGACGGCGGAGGACGTGCGGGAGGCGGTGCGGGACTTCCTGTCGCGGCTGCCCGGGGCCGGGGGCTGACGGGCCGCCCCCGGAGCCCTCAGCGGGCCGGGCGGCGGGTCCCGGGGTGCGGCAGGCGGCGCAGGGCCGTGCGGAGGGCGCCCCGGGCCGGGCGGCCCGCGAGGACCCGTTCGAAGCGGCGCCGGTCGCGGAGCGCCCGCAGGACGGCGACGTCGTGGGTGCCGGGCGCCGGGGGCGGCGGCTCGCCGATCCGGGCGGCGCGGCAGGCGTCGAAGAGGTACTGGTGCATCGCGTTCATGCCCCCACCGTGCGCCGCTCCCCGGCGCCCCGGCCCGTCGTTTGACGGGCCCCGTCAAACGACGCGACACCGCCCCCGCCCCGCCCCCCACCATGGTGGGGTGAGCGTGACCATCGACATCACCGGACTGCCGCACGAGCGGATCTCCTTCTGCCCCTCGCCCCTGGCCGAGCTGGGCGCCGCCCTGCACGCCCTGGCCGAGCCCGCGCACCACGCCCGGCTGCACTCCTGGACCACCACCACGGCCGCCGCGCTCGAACCGGAGCTCGCGGACCGGCTCCACGAGGCGGACTTCATGTGGCGCTCCACCCGCTCCGACGTCCTGCTGCCCGCCCGCCCCCGCGAGACCCTCGCCGAGGAGCTGGACGACCTCGACCGGATGGACGACGAGAAGTACGTGGGCGCGGCCCTGGAGATCTCCTGCGCCGGCCACTACACGCACGGCGCCCCCTCGCCGCTCGTCGACGGGCGGATGCGCCGCCGCGCCCTCGACCTGGCCGCCGCGCGCGGCCCGCGCCAGGCCGCCTTCGTGGAGCGGATGCTCGCGGACCCGACCGGCACGCGCGCGTGGGTCCGGCGGCTCCTGGAGGACTGCGACGAGGCCTTCTTCGCCGACACCTGGCGCCGCGTCCGGGTCCAGCTCGCCGCCGACGCCCGTCACAAGACGGAGCTGATGCGCCGCAGGGGCCTGGCCGAGGCCGTCGCCGACGCCTCCTCCGCGATGTCCCTGGAGGAGGACGGACACGGCTCCCGGATCGTCGTCGACAAGCTGGTCCAGGGCCGCACCGACGCCGGGGACACCGGCGTGACGTTCCTGCCGACCGCCTTCGGCTGGCCGCACCTCTTCGCGCTGCACGCGCCGGGCTGGCAGCCGGTGGTCCAGTACCCCGTGCCCACCCGCGACCTCGGCGGCGGCGCCCCCGTGGAGGCGGTCAAGCTGCGCCTGGAGGCGGTCGCCCACCCGATGCGGATGCGGCTCTGCCGCAGCCTCGCCCGGGGCGCGTACACGACGAGCGAGCTGGCCGACGCGTACGGCATCACCCCGCCCGAGGTCTCCCGCCACCTCGCGGTCATGAAGAAGGCCGGCCTGGTCACCACCCAGCGGCGCGGCCGCTACGTCCTGCACCAGCTCGACGTGGCCGTCACCGCCCGCCTCGGCAGCGACTTCCTGGAGTCGGTGCTGCGATAGCGAGCGGCACTCCCCAAAAACAGCGAGCGGCACTCCCCGAAGCGAGCGGCACTCCCCAAAAAACAGCGAGCGGCACTCCCCGGAAAAGCCCCGCCCCCGGAAGGGAAGCCGTACTACGCCGCTCCGCCGCCCCCGGCCCTGACGAGCCCCGACTCGTACGCCAGCACCACGACCTGGACCCGGTCGCGCAGCCCCAGCTTGGTCAGGATGCGGCCCACGTGCGTCTTCACCGTCGCCTCGGAGAGGACGAGCCGGGCGGCGATCTCGCCGTTCGACAGGCCCTGCGCGACCAGCATCATCACCTCCCGCTCCCGGTCCGTCAGGCGCCCCAGCTCCTTGCGCTCGGGCTCCTTGCCCGTGGACGGCAGCAGCGGCGAGAAGCGGTCGAGGAGGCGGCGGGTGGTGGAGGGCGCCACCACGGCGTCCCCGCTGTGCACCGAGCGGATCGCGCCGAGCAGCTCCGCCGGCGGCACGTCCTTCAGCATGAAGCCGCTCGCCCCCGCCTTCAGGCCGGAGAACGCGTACTCGTCGAGGTCGAAGGTGGTCAGGATCAGCACCTTCGGCGGGTCCTGCTGCGCGCAGATCCGCCGGGTCGCCTCCACCCCGTCCAGTCGCGGCATGCGCACGTCCATCAGGACGACGTCGACCGCCGTGGACCGCAGCACGTCGAGGGCCTCGGCGCCGTCGCCCGCCTCCGCCACGACCTCCATGTCCGGCTGGGCGGCCAGCACCATGCGGAAACCGGTGCGCAGCAGCACCTGGTCGTCGACGAGCATCACGCGGATGGACATGAGAGGGATTCCTTACGGTTCGTCAGTGGGCGGGCTTGAGGGGGAGCAGGGCACTGATCCGGAAGCCTCCGCCGGGACGCGGGCCCGCGTCCAGGGTGCCGCCGACCATGCCGACCCGCTCGCGCATGCCGATCAGGCCGTGGCCCCGCCCGTCGGCGCCCCCGTCCTCGTACATCTCCTGCGGCGCTCCCCGGCCGTCGTCCTCGACGAGCAGCCCGAGGCCGTCGTCGAAGTAGACCAGGCGGACGCTGGCGCCCACGTCCGGCCCGCCGTGCTTGCGGGTGTTGGTGAGGGCCTCCTGCACGATCCGGTACGCGGTGAGCTCGACGCCGCTGGGCAGCGGGCGGGGGCTCCCCTCGATCGCGAAGTCGACGGTGAGGCCGGCGCCCCTGACCTGCTCGACGAGGTCCTCGATCTGGCCCACGTCGGGCTGCGGCACGTACTCCCCGGCCTCCTGGTGCTCCCCGGTGCGCAGGATGCCGAGCAGCCTGCGCATCTCGGCGAGCGCCTGCCGGCCGGTGGTGGAGATGGTCTCCAGGGCCTGCTTCGCGGTCTCCGGGGAGGAGTCCATGACGTAGGCGGCGCCGTCGGCCTGGACCACCATCACCGACACGTTGTGCGCGACGACGTCGTGCAGCTCGCGGGCGATCCTGGCCCGCTCGGCGGCGACCGCGACCTTGGCCTGGGCCTCGCGTTCCCGCTCCAGGCGGGAGGCCCGCTCCTCCAGCTGCGCGAAGTAGGCGCGGCGGGTGCGCAGGGAGTCGCCGAGGACCCAGGCGAGGGCGAACGGCACGGTCATGATGATCGTGAAGAAGACCCGGGCCGCGCCGGAGGAGGGCTCCTCCACCGGCCATCTGAGCTGGGAGAGCGTGGCGGCGCTCAGTCCGCCGGCGAGGGCGAGCCGGGACGCCCAGCGCGGTCCGTCGTGCACCGCGACCGTGTAGACGATCACGAACATGGCGAAGTCGGCCAGGAACGGCGACAGGTCGAGCGCCAGCTGGGCGACCCCGAGGGCGACCGAGAGCAGCAGCATCTTCTCGGGGGCCCGCCGGCGCAGGGCCACGACCAGGGAGAAGAGCGCGGCGACGATCCCGTACGCGACGGGATGGCCGAACGTCGTCACGGAACTCGCCACCCACAGCAGGGAGAACCCGAAGAGGACGACGGCCCAGAAGGTGTCGACGCCCGTCGGGTGTCTGCGGAGGAAGTCGTAGAGGCGCTGCACGTCACCCAGCGTAGGGAAGGGGAAAGGTTCAGGGATCAACCGTGGGGGCGATCCTTGCCTCGGAGACCGTACTCCCCGAGGTGGAGACTGGGGCCCGTGACGGACGAGACGCGGCGGTGGCAGGGGTGGCGGGAGGCCACGGAGCGGGCGCTGTACGGCCCGGGGGGCTTCTATCTGCGCCCCGAGGGGCCGGCGGGGCACTTCCGCACCTCGGTGCACGCCTCTCCGCTCTTCGCGGGGGCCGTGGCCCGGCTCCTCGGCGAGGTCGCGGAGGAGCTGGGGACGGACGGGGTCGACCTCGTGGACGTGGGCGCGGGGCGCGGGGAGCTGCTCGCGGGGGTGCTCGCGGCGACCGCCGGGAGCGGGCTTTCGGTACGGGCGTACGCGGTCGAGCGCGCCGGCCGCCCGGACGGGCTCGACCCCCGGGTGGAGTGGACGGACCGGCCGCCGCGCGGGGCGCGGGGGCTGCTCTTCGCCAACGAGTGGCTCGACAACGTGCCGGTGGACGTGGCCGAGGCGGACGCGGCGGGCACGGCCCGGTACGTGGAGGTGCGCCCGGACGGCGTGGAGCGGCTCGGCGCGCCCGTCTCCGGCGCGGACGCAGCGTGGCTGGAGCGCTGGTGGCCGCTGCGGGAGCCCGGGGCGCGGGCCGAGATCGGGCGGCCCCGCGACGAGGCCTGGGCGGCGGCGGTGGCCTGTCTGGCGGCGGGCCGCGCGGTGGCCGTGGACTACGCGCACGTACGGGGGTCCCGGCCGCCCTTCGGCTCCCTGACCGGCTTCCGCGCGGGCCGCGAGGTCCCGCCGGTCCCGGACGGCTCCCGCGACCTGACGTCCCACGTGGCGCTCGACGCGTGCGCGGCGGCCGGTGGAGCGGGGGACACGGAGCTGGTCACGCAGCGGGAGGCGCTGGGGCGGCTCGGGGTGGCCGGGGGCCGGCCGCCGCTCGCGCTCGCCTCGACCGACCCCGCCGGGTACGTCCGGGCCCTGTCCTCGGCCGGCGAGGCCGCCGAACTGACCGCCCGGGGCGGCCTCGGCGACTTCCTCTGGCTGACCCGGCGGGTGCCGGGGCGGACGGGGCCCT
>NZ_LGEG01000236.1 GCF_001280125.1 Streptomyces sp. NRRL F-6492 | reverse complement strand
GGAGAGGGAGCGTTCGAGGGAGGGGGCGGCGGGGCCGGGACCGCGCTGGGGCGGGGGGCCGGTGCGGGCGGGGGGGGCGGGGGTCCGGTCCCGGGCCCCGCCGTGGTCGGGGGCCGGGTCGCGGGGCTTCGTGGTCGTGGTCACGCGGCCTCCTCCTCGGTGAGCTGGGAGAGGACGATCTCCCGGTAGGTGGGGTCGTCCCGCAGGAGGGACGCGTGGGTGCCGGTGCCGACGACCCGGCCCCGGTCGAGGACGACGATCCGGTCGGCGTGGCGGACGGTGGAGACGCGCTGGGCGACGACCACCACGGTCGAGCCGGCCGTCTCCTCGGCGAGCGCGGCCCGCAGCAGGGCGTCGGTGCGGGCGTCGAGGGCGGAGAAGGAGTCGTCGAAGAGGTAGAGGCGGGGGCGGGCGACGAGGACGCGGGCGATGGCGAGCCGCTGGCGCTGGCCGCCGGAGAAGTTGGCGCCGCCCTGGGAGACGGGCGCGTCGAGCCCCTCGTCGAGCTCCCGGACGAAGTCGGCGGCCTGGGCGGTCTCCAGGGCGTGCCACAGCTCCTCGTCGGTGGCGTCGGGCTTTCCGTAGCGGAGGTTGGAGGCGATCGTGCCCGAGAAGAGGTAGGGCTTCTGGGGGACGAGTCCGACGGTCCTGGCCATGAGGGCGGGGTCGAGGGTGCGGACGTCGGCGCCGTCGACGAGGACCCGGCCCTCGGTGGCGTCGAAGAGGCGGGGCACCAGACCGAGGAGGGTCGACTTGCCGCTGCCGGTGGAGCCGACGATCGCGGTGGTCTCGCCGGGCCGGGCGACGAGCCCGACGCCGTGCAGGACGGGTTCCTCCGCGCCGGGGTAGCGGAAGCCGACGCCGTCGAGTTCGAGCAGGCCGGGGCCGTGGAGTTCGCGGACCGGGTGCGCGGGCGGGACGACGGAGGAGCGGGTGTCGAGGACCTCGCGGACGCGTTCGGCGCCGGCCTCGGCGCGCGGCATGTGCATCAGCAGGAAGAGGGCCATCATCACGGACATGGCGGTCTGGAGCAGATAGCCGAGGAAGGCGACGAGCCCGCCCGGCTGGAGGGCGCCGGAGTCGATGCGGTGGGCGCCGACGTACACCAGGGCGACCGTGGTCAGCTCCCAGATCACCAGGACGACGGGGAACATGAGGGCCTGTAACCGGCCGGCCCGCAGGCCGACGGAGAACAGCTCGTCGTTGGCGGCGGCGAACCGTTCCCGCTCGTGCCGGTCGCGGACGAAGGCGCGGACGACCCGGACGCCGGTGATCTGTTCGCGCAGGATCCGGTTGGTCAGGTCGACGCGGAGCTGCATGCCCCGGAAGAGGGGCCGCATGCGCAGGACGACGCTGCCGACGGCCCCGGTCATCACGGGCACGAAGAGGACCAGGACGAGGGCGAGCGGCACGTCCTGGCGCAGGGCCATGGCGATGCCGCCGACGCACAGGAGCGGGGCGGCGACCAGCATCGTCAGGACGAGGACGGCGAACGTCTGGATCTGCTGGACGTCGTTGGTGGTGCGGGTGATGAGGGAGGCGGCGCCGAAGCGGCCCCGCTCCCGGGCGGAGAACTCCTGGACGCGGCGGAAGACCTCGGAGCGCAGGTCGCGGGAGACGCCCATGGCGATGCGGGCGCCGGTCCAGGTGGCGGCGGCGGCCGCCGCGACCTGGAGGAGGGTGACGGCGGCCATCCCGGCGCCGCCGGAGAGGACCCGGCCGGTGTCCCCGCGCAGGACGCCGTGGTCGATGACGCCGGCGTTGAGGGCGGGCAGGGCGAGGGAGGCCAGGGTCTGGACGAGCTGGAGGGCGACGAGGAGGACGAGCGGGGCCCGGTACGGCCGGAGGCGGGGGACGAGGAGCCGGAACAGCACGGTGTCCCCCTCCTCACGCGCCGTACGGGCGGACGGACTTGGCGTCCCTGAGGGCGTGACCCCACCAGGCGAGCTGGTCGAGGAGGGTCTTGGCCGCCCCTTCGGCGGCGGCCGGGTCCCGGTGCCGCCCGTCCTCGTCGAACTGGCCGTGGGGGTGGTGGAAGGAGACGGTGTCGCGGAGGGTGACGGCGTGCATCTCGGCGAAGACCTGGCGGAGCTGCTCGACGGCCCGCAGGCCGCCGGAGAGCCCGCCGTAGGAGACGAAGCCGACGGGCTTGGCCTGCCATTCGGTGTAGTGGCGGTCGATCAGGTTCTTGAGGGAGGCGGGGAAGGAGTGGTTGTACTCGGGGGTGAGGACGACGAAGGCGTCGGCGGCTTCGAGGACCGGGGTGACCTTGGCGAGTTCGGCGCGGACGGCCGGGGAGGGGTCGTACGAGAGGGAGGTGGGGAGGTCGACCGCGGCGAGGTCGACGACCGTGACGGCGAAGTCCTCGCGTCCGGCGAGGCGGGAGAGGAACCAGTCGGCGAGGACGGGGGCGAACCGGCCTTCGCGGTCGCTGGCGACGACGAGGGCGAGGGAGAGCGGGGCGGAGGGAACGACGGGCTGCGTGGAGTTCGTGAGGTCCATGCGGATGATCGTGGTACCTCAAGTTTGGTTGAGGTCAAGGGGGCGCCCGGGGCGCGGGTCCGAGCGGCTTCCCGGGCCGTACGGCGAGGGCGGGGCGGGGTCCTGTGGCGAGGGCGAGGCGGGGCCCCTGCGGCAAGGGCGTGGCGGGGCCCCTGCGACAGGGCCACTGCGGCGAAGCCGTGACGGGGTCCCCACGGCGAGGGCACGGCGGGCTCCCCGCGGCGAAGCCGTGACGGCCCCCTACGGTGAGGGCATGACGACCCCTCCCGCCTCGCCCGTCTCCCCCGCCGACGACCGCGCCCACATCGAGGCCGACGGCGTCCCGGTGGCCGATCCGGGGCTCCTCGGCGCGCTCATGAGCGGCTACGGCCACTTCACGGCGATGCAGGTGCGCGACGGACGCGTGAAGGGGCTCGGGCTCCACCTCGAACGGCTCGACCGCTCGACCCGCGAGCTCTTCGGCCGGGGACTCGGCGGCGGACGGGTCCGGGAGCTGGTGGCCGGGGCCCTGGAGGCCGCCGGGCGGCGGGACGCCTCGGTCAGGGTGTACGTGTACGAGGGGGCCCGCACGGTCGTGGCCGTCCGCGCCCCGGCCCCGGACGGCCCCGGCGCCCCGCAGCGCCTGGCGAGCGTGGCGTACGAACGTCCGGCCGCGCACCTCAAGCACCTGGGCGGCTTCGGGCAGCGCCACCACGGCGAGGCGGCCCGGCGCGCGGGCTACGACGACGCCCTGCTGACCTCCCCGGCCGGCGAGATCGCCGAGGGCGCGGTCACCAACATCGCCTTCTGGGACGGGACTTCGGTGGTCTGGCCGGCGGCGCCCTGCCTCCACGGCATCACCATGGCCCTCCTGGAGCCGCGCCTGGGGTCGGTCCGGCGGGCGGTCTTCCTGGCCGACCTGCCCCGCTACCGGGCCGCGTTCACGACCAACTCGCGGACGATCGCGCCCGTGACGGCGGTCGACGGGGTGGCGTTCGCGGTGGACGAGGAGCTGATGGGGCGGGTGCGCGCGGCGTACGGGAGCGTGCCGCCGGAGGCCCTGCGGCCCCGGTAGCCCCGGCGGCGCGGGCTCGGTCCCGGCCCTGCGGCAGGCCGTCCGGGGAGTGGGCGAGCGAGGGGAGCGCGACCCGGAGCTGGTCGAAGTGGGCGGCGAAGCAGCCCATGAAACGGGGGTGTTCGACGCTGAAGCCGTCGAGCCGCTGCCGGGGGCCGCCCGAGAAGGCCAAGAAGGCCAAGAAGGCCAGGAAGGCCACGCTGTCGTCGATCAGGGCCGTGTCGAGCGTACGGGTCCGGTCGGGCGGGTAGCGGCGGATGCAGGTGACCCGGATCTCCGAGCGGGCGCGCCGGACCCGCTCCGCCGCGGGGCTCCGGGCGGGCGGTGCGGCGCCGCTGACGTGCGGGCGGGGGGCCGGGGCGCCCCGGCCCCTCGGGGTCACCCGTTCGGCACGACCCGCCCGGCGGCGTCGAGAAACCGGCTCCCACCTGCGGAAACGACCGGAATCCAGTCGACGCGCCGTATCGAACGGCCCCATCCTGATGACCCCTCAGCAGGCGAGGAGCGCGCGGCCGTCCTTATCTCGGTCATAGAAGGTCCGGTTCCGGGAAGTCCCTCCCGGGAGGACCGCCCCGGCATGACCGTTCGCGCGCTCCGGAGGACCCCCATGCGCACCACTGCCCGTCTGTTCACCGGTACCGCGCTGACGGTCGCCGCGATCGGGGCGTTCGCCGTCCCGGCGGCGCACGCCGGCGAAGAGTGGAACGGATCCCTCGAAATCTACCCGTCGTCCGCGTCCCCCGGGACCACGGTCACCGTCAACACCCTCGCCTGCGGCAAGAACGGGCGCGGCGTCGGCGACGCGAACTCGCTCGGCGCGGGCGACTTCCACCTGCGGCCGAGCACGCACAAGGAGGTCGTGGTCGGCCAGTTCACCGTGCCCCAGCACGCCAGGGCCGGCACGTACGGCATCAGCGTGGCCTGCGACAACGGCAAGACGGCCCGGGGCGACCTGACCGTCACGCACCGGCGTCCCAGCGGCCACGTCCAGACGGGTGTCGGGGGCAGCGTCGGCCCCGACACCACCCAGGTCGCGGCGGGCGCGGCGGTGCTGGCCGCGACCGCCGTCGGCGGTGCCCTGTTCCTGCGTCGCCGGGCGAGCGGCGCGCGGGGGCACTGAGGCGACCGCCCCGTCCTGCCCCCGCCGCACGCCCGTACGGGCCCGGCGGGGGCAGGACCACATCCCGGCACGTTCCGGCAGCGCGTCGGGAAGCGGCGCATCGAAGAGACGGAAGGGATCCAGGTGAGCGACAGGAGCAAGGGCTGGGCCATCGCGGTGGCCGCCTGCGTGGGTCTCTGGCTCGTCCAGAACGGCTCGGAGAGCGTCACCCCGCCCGTGCCGTCCGCCGCCCAGGCCTTCGCCGCCGGGCCGAGCGTCCACACCGACGCCGCCGCCGACCCGCTGCCGCCCTCGGCCCCCGTACGGCTGCGCATCCCCGAGACCGACGTGGACACCCCGATGACGCGGCTCGGCCTGGCGGCGGACGGCTCGCTCGAAGTGCCGCCGGCCGGGGACCGGAACCTGGCCGGCTGGTACGGGGGCGGCACCACGCCCGGCGCGAAGGGCACCGCGGTCGTCGCGGGCCACGTCGACAACGCGGACGGGCCCGCCGTCTTCTACACCCTCGGGGCGCTGAGGAAGGGCCACCGGATCGAGGTGGACCGGGAGGACGGGCGCACCGCCGTGTTCACGGTCGACGCGGTCGAGGTGTACGAGAACGACGCCTTCCCGAACGGCAAGGTGTACGACGAGGCGGACCGGGCCGAGATCCGGGTCATCACCTGCGGCGGCGGCTTCTCGGAGAAGAAGGGCTACCAGGGGAACGTGGTCGCCTTCGGGCACCTCATCGGGGTGAAGTAGCCCGGCCCCGGCGGTTCACCCCCACTGGTCGAAGGCGAGCTTGGCGACCAGGGAGAACACGACCACGAGCAGCACGCCCCGGACGAACCCGGCGCCCTTGCTCAGCGCCATCCGGGCGCCGACCGTCCCGCCGACCAGGTTGAAGACCGCCATGACGGCGGCGAGCTGCCAGTGGACGGTGCCCTGGTGGGCGAACATCGCGAGGGCGCCCGCGTTGGTGCAGACGTTGACGATCTTGGCGGTGGCGGAGGCGGTCACCAGGTCGAGGTGGAGGACGGCGGTCAGGGCGAGGACCAGGAAGGTGCCGGTGCCCGGCCCGAACAGGCCGTCGTAGAAGCCGATCCCGCCGCCGACGACCACGATCGCGGTGACGATCCGGGCCCGGGTCAGCGGCGCCCGCTCCTCCCCCTCGGCCCGCGCGCCGAAGGAGGGCCGGAGCATCACGAAGGCCGCCACCCCGAGCAGCACCACCATGATCACCGGGCGCAGCACGTCGCTGCTGATCCCGGCGGCGAAGAAGGCGCCGGTCATGGAGCCGGCGAGGGCCGCGAGCCCGATCCGCACCGCCGTCCGCACCTGGACGGGCGCCTTGCGGACGTAGGTGACGGCGGCCCCGGTGGTGCCGACGATGGCGACGGCCTTGTTCGTGCCGAGGATCTGCGCGGCCGGGGCGTGCGGGAGGCCGAGCAGCAGGGCGGGCAGCAGGAGCAGCCCGCCGCCGCCCACCACGGCGTCGATCCAGCCCGCGACGAGCGCGGCGAGGCAGAGCAGGACGAGCGTGGTCAGCGATATCTCGGGCATGACCGCGAGCCTAGGGACGTGATCGTTGGCCCGTCCATCAATCCCGGGAGAGTTGAGCTACGTCAGAGCTTGCCGTGCCCGGCGGGCGGTCGGGCGCGGGCGGGGCGGCGGGGGTGACGGCGGCGGTGAGCAGGGTCGCGGCGAGCGCCCCGGCGCCGAGGAGCGCGGCGGCGAGGCGCCGCCGGGCCCGCTCCACCGGGGAGGCCGGGGCCCCGTGCCCGGCCGAGGTCCCGGGCGTCGCCGGAGTTCTGACGGGGGTCCTGGTCGCGTTCGCAGGTCTACGCATGGCCGAAGTCCTCGCGGTGGATGCGGGAGGCCGGCACCCCTGCCCGGCGCAGGGAGGCGGTCGCGGCCCGGGCCATCGCGGGCGGGCCGCACAGGTACACGTCGTGGGCGGCGAGGTCGGGCACGAGGTCGCGCAGGGCGCGCGGGGCGAGCGGAGCGAGCGGGGGGCACCCCCCGCCGCAGGCCGGGGGAGGATCGAAGGAGCCGTCGGAGGGGCCGAGGAGGAAGTGCAGGGCGGCCCGCCGTTCGCGGGCGATGGCCTCCAGCTCCTCGCGCAGGACGACGGCGGAGGCGTCCGACGCGCGGTAGAGGAGGGTGACGTCGCCGGGCCCGCCGGGCAGGGTCTCGAAGAGGGCCCGCAGCGGGGTGATGCCGACCCCGCCCGCGAGCAGCAGGACCTTGCGGCGGGTGCGGCGGTGGGCGGTGAGCGTCCCGAAGGGCCCGGAGGCGAGGACGCGGGTGCCGGGGCGGAGCCGCCGGACGCGGCGGGTGTGGTCGCCGAGCGCCTTGACGGTGATGCGCAGGGTGTCGTCGCGGACGGGCGCGGAGAGCGAGAAGGGCAGGGCGGTGGCCCACAGGCCGCGCCGCAGGAAGCGCCAGCGGAAGAACTGGCCCGGCTCGGCGCGCAGTTGGTCCACTCCCCGGCCCCTGATGAGGACCGAGACGACTCCGGGGCCCTCGTCGCGGACCTCGGCGACCCGCAGGTCGTGGCGGAGCGCGGCGCGGGCGGGGACGACGATCCGGTACCAGAGGAGGAGGACGGCGACGGTGGCGTGCGCCATGGACCAGAGCCAGCGGGTGAGGAGGCCGCCGGCGATGTCGGGGCCCGCGAGCTGGTGGACGAAGCCGAGCGCGGCGGCGAGCAGGGCGCCGAGGTGGACGGCCCGCCAGGTCTCGTGCCGGAGCCTGCGCCGTGCGGAGCGGGCGGAGGTGATCCCGACGGCGGCGAACAGGGCGGTGCCGGCGGTGGCGGCGGCGATCGCCCCGTACGAGAGGAGGTCGCCGGTGGCGGTGACCAGGTCGGCGCGGGTGTGGACGGCGTGGCCGCAGAGGGCGAGGACGGCGTGGGCGGCGATCAGGCCGAGGACGTACCGGCCGCCGAGGGCGTGCCAGCGGGCGAGCCGGTCGGCGCCGACGCCGTGCTCGACGGCCGGGACCCGGGCCATGAGCAGCAGCAGGACGAGGACGCCGTACCCGCCGAGGAGTCCGGTGAGGTGGGCGCCGGAGGCGAAGAGGACGTCGAGCCGGGCGGAGGGCCGGGCCTGGAGGCCCCAGAGCAGGCCGACGGCCCCGGCCCCGGCGACGATTCCGGTCCGCAGCCGGTCGGGGGCGAGCCGGAGGGCGGGGACGGGCGGGGACGGAGGACGCCGGCGGCGGGGCCCGGCGGCCCGCGGCACGGTGAGGGGTACGCAGAGAGGGTGGCTGGCCTCGGTGGTCACATGCGGCACCCTAGGTCCGCCCGTATACGGGAATCCCCAGCTCAGCCGCGTCCGTCCGATCCTTAAGGCGGGCTTGAGCCGAGGCTGACCACGGGTTAACCCCGGGGCCGGTCCCGCGGCCCCTCACAGCGGACGGGGCCGGGGGCGGAGATCAGCGTTCCGTACGGGAAACAGACGGGATGCCGCCGGGTAACACCGGCCGCGCACGCTTCCGGTCATGAGTACACGGATCGTGGTGGTCGGGGGCGGGACGGCGGGCGCCCGGCTCGCCCAGCGCCTGCCCGTCACCCTCCTCGGCGAGGAGCCGCACGCACCGTACAACAGGGTGCTGCTCGCCGACGTCCTCGCCGGACGGTACGCCCCCGAGGTGATCGCGCTGCCCGGGACCCGCGAGCCGGCCCGGCTCGGGACGCGGGCGGTGCGGATCGACCGGGCGGCGCGGACGGTGGAGTGCGCGGACGGCTCGCTCGTCGGCTACGACCGCCTGGTCCTGGCGACCGGCTCCAACCCGGTGCTGCCGCCGCTGCGCGGACTGCGCGGGGCGGCGCTGCCGGAGGGCGTCCACCCCTTCCGCACGCTCGACGACTGCCTGGCGCTGCGCGCGGCGGTACGGCCGGGGGTGCGGGCCGTGGTCGTCGGCGGCGGGCTCCTCGGGGTGTCGGCGGCGCGGGCGCTCGCGGCGCTCGGCGCGGACGTGGTCCTCACCCAGCAGGGCGAGCGCCTGATGGAGCGCCAGCTCGACGCCCACGCGTCGGCGCTGCTCCGGGAGCACGTCGAGTCCCTCGGGGTCGAGGTGCACACCGAGTGCCGGGTGAGCGGTCTGCGGCAGCGGGACGGGGCGGTCACGGCGGTCGAACTCGCCGACGGCTTCGTGCTCGACGCGGGGGTCGTGGTCCTGGCCTGCGGGGTCCGGCCCCGGGTGGCCCTGGCCCGGGAGGCGGGGCTCGACGTCGCCACCGGGATCGTGGTCGACGACGCGCTGCGGACCTCCGACCCGGCCGTCCACGCGGTGGGCGACTGCGCCGAGCACGCGGGCCGGGTGTACGGCCTCGCGGGCCCGGCGCTCGAACAGGCGGACGCGCTGGCGGAGGTGCTGGCGGGGGAGACCGGGACCGAGGCCTCCGACGCGTCCACGCCCACGGCCCCGGCCGCCTACACCGGCACCCGCGCCCTCACCCGGCTCACCCTCACCGGCCCGCGCCCGCTCGACCTGGCCGCCTTCGGCGAGGTCACCGCGCGGCCGGGGGACGACACCGTCCAGCTCACCGACCCCACCCGGGGCGCGTACCGCAAGGTCGTCGTCCGGGGCGACCGGCTCGTCGGGGGCGTCCTCCTCGGCGACCTGGCCGCGGTCGGCACGCTCGCCCGGGCCTGGGAGGGCGACGAAGCCCTCCCGGAGGCCCCCCTGCTCCACCTGCTCACCCACGACGGAGGCTCCTGACATGAGCGCTGACGCTGATACCGCCGCGCACACCCCGACGATCGTCCTGGTCGGCCACGGAATGGTCGGCCAGCGGTTCCTGGAGGCGCTCGCCGACCGTGGCGTCACCGGGCGGGCCCGGATCGTGGTCCTCTGCGAGGAGCCGCGCCCGGCCTACGACCGCGTCCAGCTCACCTCGTACTTCTCGGGGAAGACCCCCGACGACCTGTCGGTGGTCGGGGCGGGCTTCATGGCGGAGCACGGCATCGAGCTGTACGTGGGCGACGCGGCCGCGTCGGTGGACCGGGAGGCCCGGACGGTCACCGCCCGCTCGGGGCGGGTCTTCGCGTACGACACCCTCGTCCTGGCCACCGGCTCCTACCCCTTCGTCCCGCCGGTGCCCGGCAAGGACGCCCGGGGCTGTTTCGTCTACCGCACGATCGAGGACCTGCTCGCGATCGAGGAGTACGCGAAGACGGCGACGACCGGTGCGGTGGTCGGCGGCGGGCTGCTCGGCCTGGAGGCGGCGGGCGCGCTCAAGGGCCTCGGCCTGGAGACGCACGTGGTGGAGTTCGCGCCGCGCCTGATGCCGGTGCAGGTGGACGAGGGCGGCGGCGCGGCCCTGCTGCGCACGATCGAGCGGATGGGCCTGGGCGTCCACACGGGGACGGGCACGCAGGAGGTCGTGACGGCGGACGGCGCCGTGACGGGCATGAGGCTGTCGGACGGCTCCGAACTGGCCGTGGACATGGTCGTGTTCTCGGCGGGCGTGCGGCCCCGGGACCAGCTGGCCCGGGACTGCGGCCTGGCCGTGGGCGAGCGCGGCGGCATCGCCGTCGACGAGCTGTGCCGGACCTCGGACCCGGCGGTCTTCGCGATCGGCGAGTGCGCGCTCGCGGTCGACGGGCGGGTCTACGGCCTGGTCGCGCCGGGCTACGAGATGGCGCAGACGGTGGCGGCGGTCCTCTCGGAAGGAGCGGAGGAGGCCGGCGACGGCTTCACGGGCGCCGACATGTCGACCAAGCTGAAGCTGCTCGGCGTGGACGTGGCCTCCTTCGGCGACGCGCACGGCACGGCCGAGGGCTGCCTCGACGTGGTGTACGCGGACTCCCGCTCGGGCGTCTACAAGAAGCTGGTGGTGGACCGCGAGGGCGTGCTGCTCGGCGGCGTCCTGGTCGGCGACGCCGACTCGTACGGGTTGCTGCGGCCGCTGACCGGCACGGTGCCGCCCGTCTCCCCCGAGCAGCTGGTCCTCCCGGCGGGCGCGGGCGCGCCGGTCGCGCTCGGTCCCTCGTCGCTGCCGGACGACGCGGTGATCTGCTCCTGCCACAACGTCACGAAGCACGCGATCGGCCAGTGCTCCTCGCTCGCCGAGGTGAAGAAGTGCACCAAGGCCGGCACGGGTTGCGGCAGTTGCGTGAAGGTGATCGAGAAGCTGCTGCCGGCCCCCACCGACAGGGGCCTGTGCCGCTGCTTCTCGTACGGCCGGAGCGAGCTGTACGAGATCGCCCGCACCCTGCGCGTGACCTCGTTCGCCGCGCTGCTCGACTCGCACGGGCGGCCGGAGGCGCGGGGCGGCGAGGGCTGCGAGGTCTGCAAGCCGACCGTGGGCTCGATCCTGGCGTCCCTCAACAACGGCTACATCCTGGACGGCGAGCAGGCCTCCCTCCAGGACACCAACGACCACTTCCTCGCCAACATGCAGCGCAACGGCTCCTATTCGGTGGTGCCGCGCATCCCCGGCGGCGAGATCACCCCGGACAAGCTGATCGTGATCGGCGAGGTGGCCCGCGACTACGGCCTCTACACGAAGATCACGGGCGGCCAGCGGATCGACCTCTTCGGCGCGCGGGTGGACCAGCTCCCCGCGATCTGGACCCGGCTGGTCGACGCGGGCTTCGAGTCGGGGCACGCGTACGGCAAGTCGCTGCGCACGGTGAAGTCCTGCGTCGGGCAGACCTGGTGCCGGTACGGCGTGCAGGACTCGGTGAAGATGGCGATCCACCTCGAACTCCGCTACCGGGGCCTGCGCGCCCCGCACAAGCTGAAGTCGGCGGTCTCGGGCTGCGCCCGCGAGTGCGCCGAGGCGCAGTCGAAGGACTTCGGGATCATCGCGACGGCGAACGGCTGGAACCTGTACGTCGGCGGGAACGGCGGCGCGACCCCGCGCCACGCGGACCTGCTCGCCCAGGACCTGTCGGACGCCGAACTGATCCGGCTGATCGACCGGTTCCTGATGTTCTACATCCGGACGGCGGACCGCCTGGAGCGGACGTCGACCTGGCTGGAGCGCCTGGAGGGCGGGCTGGAGCACCTCAAGGACGTGGTGGTGCACGACTCGCTGGGGCTCTGCGACGAGCTGGAGGCGCTGATGGCGGCGCACGTCGACGCCTACCGGGACGAGTGGGCGCAGACCCTCGACGACCCGGAGCGGCTGCGGCGCTTCGTCTCCTTCGTGAACGCCCCGGACGCGCCGGACCCCTCGGTCCGGTTCGTGCCGGAGCGCGACCAGATCAAGCCGGACCTCACGTTCCTCACCCTGGAAGGGGTTGCCTCGCGATGACGACGCTCGAACTGTCCCTCTCCCCCGGTTCCTGGATGGCCGTCTGCGAGGAGTCCCGGCTGACCCCCGGGCGCGGTGTGGCGGCGCTGCTGCCGGACGGCCGGCAGGCGGCGGTCTTCCGGGACCGGTCGGGCCGGACGTACGCGATCGACAACCGCGACCCGTTCACGGGGGCGCAGGTGCTCTCCCGGGGGCTGGTCGGCTCGGCGGACGGGCGTCCGTTCGTGGCCTCGCCGCTCCTGAAGCAGCGGTTCGACCTGGAGACGGGCCGCTGCCTGGACGACGAGGAGGTCGCGGTGGCGGTGTATCCGGTGCGGGCGGTCCAGCTGGATCCGGCGCTCTCCTGAGTTACTTGACTGATCGTTCCAGGTGAATCTAGGGTCCTGTCGTGGCCAGGACCAAGGAATTCGATCCGGACGCCGCGCTCCGGGCAGCCCTCGAACTGTTCTGGGCGCGCGGCTACGAGGCGACGACGATGGCGGACCTCGTGGAGCGCCTCGGGGTGGGCCGCGCCAGCATCTACGCGACCTTCGGGAACAAGCACGAGCTGTACCTGAAGGCGCTGGACCGGTACGCCGAGACCCAGGACCCCCGGCTCGTCGAGGAGCTGTCCGCGCCGGGCCCCGCCCTGCCGGCCGTCCGGGCGCTCGTCCGCCGCTTCGCCGCCGAGGCGGCGACCGAAGGGGAGCGCCTGAACGGCTGTTTCGTCACCAACTCGGCGGCGGAGCTGGGGCCGCACGACCCGGCGGTGGCCCGCCGGGTCGAGCTGAACTGGGAGCAGCTGGAGACGCTGCTGCACGCGGCGCTCGTCCGGGCCCGCGCCGGGGGCGAGCTCCCGGCCGGCCGCGATCCGCGGGCGCTGGCCCGGATGCTCCTGGTCCTGCTCCAGGGCCTCCGGGTGGTCGGCAAGGCGTCGAGCGACCCGGCCAGGGTGCGGGACGCGGCGGAACAGGCGCTGACCCTGCTGGACTGAACGATCCGGGACGGGCACCCTCGCGGGTGCCCTTTCCTCGGCCCTCATATTGGAACGTACGGTCAAAAATAAAGGGAGACACTCCATGACCGCCGCACGCTTCACCGACCGCGTCGTCCTCGTCACCGGGGCCGGTTCCGGTCTCGGCCGGGCCGTCGCGCTCGCCTTCGCCGCCGAGGGCGCGAAGGTCGTCGCCGCCGGACGCACGGCGGAGACCCTGGAGGAGACGGTGGCCCTGATCGGGGCCGCCGGGGGCACGGCCGAGGCGGTCACCGCCGACGTGACCGACGCCGCCTCCACCCGGGAGCTGGTCCGGCGCACGGTCGAACGCTTCGGCGGCCTGGACGTCGCCGTGAACAACGCGGGGGTGTTCCGGGGCGGCGGCCACAGCGCCGCCGACCTCCCCCTGGAGGACTGGCAGACCCTCCTGGACGTCAACGTCACGGGGGTCCTGCACGCCCTCCAGGCCGAAGTGGCGCACATGCGGGCGCACGGCGGCGGGGCGATCGTGAACGTCTCGTCCAACCTGGGCGCGCACGTCCGGTTCCCCGGCCTCTTCGGCTACCAGGTCTCCAAGGCGGCGGTGTCGGCGCTCACCCGGGCCGCGGCTCTGGACCACGTCGGCGACGGGATCCGGATCAACGCGGTCAGCCCGGGGGCCTCGGAGTCCACGATGTCGCTGCGGCCCGGCGAGACCGAGGCCGAGCGGGAGGTCCGGATGAAGGGCGAGTCGCCGCTCGGCCGGATCTCGTCCGCCGCGGAGGTCGCGGCGGCGGTCCTCTACCTCGCCTCGGACGCGGCCGGCTCCGCCGTCGGCACCGACCTGGTGATCGACGGCGGGGTGGCCGCCTGAGCCCTCCGCCCGGGCCCGCGTCCGCCGGATCAGCCCTGGGCGGCGGCCGGGTCCATCCAGAAGACCTCCCAGTGGTGGCCGTCCAGGTCGGTGAAGGAGCGCCCGTACATGAAGCCCATGTCCATCGGCTCCTTCGCCGGCGTCCCGCCGGCGGCGAGGGCCGCGTCTGCCAGCGCGTCCGCCTTCTCGCGGCTCTCGGCGCTCAGCGTGATCAGGACCTCGGTGGCCTTCGTGGCGTCGGAGATCTCCTTGCCCGGGGCGGTGAACTCCCCGAACTTCTTCTCGGTGAGCAGCATCGCGAAGATCGTGTCGCTGATGACGAGACAGGCGGCGGTGTCGTCGCTGAACTGCGGGTTGAAGGAGTAGCCGAGCTTCTCGAAGAAGGCCTTGCTGGCGTCGAGGTCCTTCACGGGCAGGTTCACGAAGATCATCTGCGGGGCCATGGCGTTCTCTCTTCCTCCGTCGGCCGGCCCGCTCGGTGCGTTCCGGCGCTTTCGAGAGGTAGGACGGGGGCGCCGCCCGGAACTCATCGCTCCCGGGAGAGAATTCTTCCGCCGGGCCCACCCGGTCCGCCGGGTCCGGCCTGTCCGCCGGGGTCAGGCCGCGGTGCGCAGCCGGAGGGCGGCGAGGGGGACGAACCCGCCGCTCCCTCCCCCGGTGGACGCCTCGGGCCCCGCGAGCCGCCGCAGCATGGCCAGGGCGATCCGCTCGCCCTGCGCCTTGGCCCGCTCGGCCCGCGGCCCCCGGTGGAGGCCGTCGACGGAGGCGCGCCAGAGCTGGACCCAGCGCCCGAAGTGGGCGGCGGTGAGCGGCCGGGCGGAGTGGAGGGCGGCGTGCGGGGCGAAGGCGTCCCGCCCGTAGGAGGCGGTACGGAACAGGGCCCGCTCCCAGAAGTCGGTGATCCCCGGCAGGTGGGCCTCCAGGTCGGTGCCGGCGACCTCGGTGAAGAAGGGCCCGACGAGCGGGTCGGCGAAGGCCCCGCCGTAGAAGCGGCGCAGCAGCGCGTCGAGGTCGGCGCGGTCACTGAGGTCCCGGGTGGCACGCATGCGCCCAGTCTCCTCCCGTCCGGGCGGCTCCCCCAGTGCCGAAGGTCCCGGGGAGGCGCGGGAGGCACGGGACCACGGCCCGGGGGCCCGACCCGGGAGGCGTCGGACTCGCGCGGGTCCACGGCCCAGAGGCCCGGCCCAGGAGGCACCGAACCCGCACGGGACCACGGCCCAGGGGCCCGACCCGGAAGGCACCGGCCCCCCGCTCCCACCCCCATACCCCCGCCCGCCCGTCGCCTCCCGGTCACCGCTCGTTGACGCCCCGTCAACTCCCCGCTTCTAGGTTCCGGAGACGCGCGACCCCGTCGCCGACCGGTGCGACGGGGCGGTTCACCATCCTTCTCGGGAGTAAGACGTGGAGCGACGCGGTTTCCTGCGCGGAGCGGTCATCGGCACCTCGGCCGCCGCCTTCGGCGGCAGCCTGTGGCACGGTGCGGCCTTCGCCGCCCCGGCCCAGCCCGGCGCCGGCCCCTACGGGGCGCTCGGCACGGCCGACGCGAACGGCATCCAGCTGCCGGCCGGGTTCACCAGCCGGGTGATCGCCCGGTCCGGCCAGACGGTCACCGGCACCTCGTACACCTGGCACAGCGCCCCCGACGGCGGGGCCTGCTTCGTCGACGGCACCGGCTGGATCTACGTCTCGAACTCGGAGGTCAATCCGAGCGGCGGCGCGAGCGCGGTGAGGTTCAACGCGGCGGGCACGATCACCGGCGCGTACCGCATCCTCTCCGGCACCCGGCAGAACTGCGCGGGCGGCGCCACCCCGTGGAACACCTGGCTGTCCTGCGAGGAGGTGTCCCTGGGCTACGTCTACGAGTCGAACCCGTGGGGCGGCACGGCCTACCGCCGGGACGCGATGGGCCGGTTCAAGCACGAGGCGGCCGCGGCCGACCCGGTCCGCAGGGCGATCTACCTGACCGAGGACGAGACGGACGGCTGCTTCTACCGCTTCCTGCCCACCACCTGGGGCAACCTCTCCTCCGGCACCCTCCAGGTCTTCAAGGCGTCCACGGCCGCCTCCGGCACCTTCACCTGGCAGAACGTGCCGGACCCGGACGGCTCCCCGACCGTCACGCGCAACCAGGTCTCCGGCGCCAAGCGCTTCAACGGCGGCGAGGGCTGCTACTACGCGAACGACACCGTCTGGTTCACCACCAAGGGCGACAACCGGGTCTGGCAGGTGAACCTCGCCGCCGGCACGTACGAGCTGGCCTACGACGACTCGCTGGTCTCCGGCGGCGCCCCGCTCACCGGCGTCGACAACGTCACCGGCACCTCCTCCGGGGACCTGTACGTCGCCGAGGACGGCGGCAACATGGAGATCTGCGTCATCACCCCGGACGACGTCGTCGCCCCCTTCCTGCGGATCAACGGCCAGTCCGGCTCGGAGATCACCGGACCGGCCTTCTCCCCCGACGGCAGGCGGCTGTACTTCTCCAGCCAGCGGGGCACCAGCGGCAGCTCCTCGGGCGGCATCACCTACGAGGTGACCGGCCCGTTCCGCGCGTAGCAGCGCAGGTCCACCTTCTTCTGCTGGGCGCCGCCGAGGAGGGCGGCGCCCAGCGGCGTCAGGGTGTGCAGGACCGCGTTGCCGTGGCGCAGGGTCGCGATGAGCCCGGCCTCGCGCAGGACGCCCGCGTGCTGGCTGGCCGAGGCGAGCGACACCCCGGCGCGGCGCGCGAGCTCGCTGGTCGTGCCGCCGTCCCCGATGGCGTGCAGCACCGTGGAGCGGGTCTGGCCGACGAGCTTGGCGAGCGAGGAGCCGCCCGGCGCGCGGACGGTCGGCGCCTCGCCGTGGGTGACGGGGTAGACGAGGACCGGCGGCAGCGCGGGGTCGCGCAGCACGACGGGGGTCCCCCGGCAGAAGTACGAGGGCTGGAGCAGCAGCCCGCGCCCGTCGAGGTGGACGTCCCGGTCCACCGGGTAGTCCGCCTCCAGGACGGGCGCGCGCCAGCGCAGCATCGGCGGCAGCGAGGCGAGGAGTTCCTCGGCGCCGCCGTCCAGGAGGGCCCGGCCGCGGCGGGCCCGGTCGGCCTCGACGCGGGCCCGGATGTGCGGCCAGTACGGCTCGACGACGGCCCGGTGGTAGCCGCGCAGCGCCCCCACGAGCCGGTCGAAGGGCTCCGCTCCGCCGTCGGCGAGGGCGCGCAGCGAGTGGGGCACGGTCCGTCCGCCGGAGCGGTCGGCGGCGAGCAGCGAGAGCTCTCCGCGCAGTCGGCCGGGGTCGGTCGCGCGGATCGCCTGGAGGCCCTCGTCGAGGCCGTTGACCCCCTCGGCGGGCGTCAGGAAGTCGGGGAAATAGCCCCTGCTGGGGACGAGGGCGGCGAGGAGGCGGGTCTCACCGCCGAGTCGCACCCGCGCCTCCGCGCGCCATTCTCCGTAGACGACCGGGCCGCGTCGGTCCCTTAACCGGTGAAAGCTCAGAATCGTTTCCCACAGAACATCCGGCCGGGCCGCCGTCCGCACCCCCGCCAAGTCGTTTCCGGTGAAATGAATCCGCAGCATGAGGTCCCCACCTGTGCACTCGCAACCACCCCCGACGTCGAGTATGCACAGCATCACTGCACGTTACCAGGGTGTTTCAGCCACAGTTGAAAAGCATCGCGGCGAACGGGGCGGAACCGAAAAGCTGTACGGGTCGGGCAGGAAACCTTCTGGACCGAGGTGACGTGGTGAAGACCGTGGGGGGCTTTGCCCGTCCGGCGGCGGTCGGCGAGGGTTGCGGCTCACCTGCCCGGCATCGGTAAAGGGCGTGGCCTCCGGGTGGGGATCCGGGGGCCGCGCCCGCCCCGCTCTTTGCGGCACGGAAACAGAAAAGTTCAATGGCCAATAATTCAGTCGGCCGTAATTGAACACGAATCCACATCTGATCGACGGCCCGGCGAAATGAGCGGCCGCACCCCGGGGAGAAACACGACGGGACGGACACCTCCGCACAAAGGTGTCCGTCCCGTCCTTGTGAATCCGGAGCCGCCGCCCGCCGGTGAGGGTGGAGAAGAGGACCGGCGGCGGCCCCGGTGGTTCGGTGGATCCGCTGCTGAACGGGGGTTCAACAGGGATCCGGGCCGGCTCCTGAACCGGGGTTCAGGAGCGGGCCGTACCGCCTCAGCGGCTGTCGCTGCCCTTCGACTCGGCCGCCGCGCGGCCCGCCTCCAGACGCGCCACCGGGATCCGGAAGGGCGAGCAGGAGACGTAGTCGAGGCCCACCTCGTGGAAGAAGTGCACCGACTCCGGGTCGCCGCCGTGCTCGCCGCAGACGCCGAGCTTGATGTCGGGGCGGGTGGCGCGGCCGGCCTCGACGGCGCTGCGGACCAGGGCGCCCACGCCGTCCTTGTCGATGGTCTCGAAGGGGCTGACGCCGAAGATGCCCTTCTCCAGGTACGCCGTGAAGAAGCTGGCCTCCACGTCGTCGCGGGAGAAGCCCCACACCGTCTGCGTCAGGTCGTTGGTGCCGAAGGAGAAGAACTCGGCGGCCTCGGCGATCTGACCGGCGGTCACGGCGGCGCGCGGCAGCTCGATCATGGTGCCGAGCGCGAGCCTCAGGTCGACGCCGGTCTGCGCCCGGACCTCCTCGATGACCTGCTCGGCCTCCTCGCGGACGATCTCCAGCTCCTGGACGGTGCCGACGAGCGGGATCATGATCTCGGCGCGCGGGTCGCCCTTGGCGTCGATCCGCTGGGCGGCGGCCTCCGCGATGGCCCGGACCTGCATGGTGAACAGGCCGGGGATGACCAGGCCGAGGCGGACGCCGCGCAGGCCCAGCATCGGGTTCTGCTCGTGCAGCCGGTGCACGGCCTGGAGCAGGCGCAGGTCGTTCTCGTGCGGCTCCTTGCGGGACTCGGCGAGGGCGACGCGGACCGACAGCTCGGTGATGTCGGGCAGGAACTCGTGCAGCGGCGGGTCGAGCAGCCGGACCGTGACGGGCAGCCCGTCCATGGCCTCGAAGAGCTCCACGAAGTCCTGCTTCTGGAGCGGCAGGAGGGCCTTGAGGGCGTCCTCGCGCTCGGCGTCGGTGTCCGCGAGGATCAGGCGCTCGACGTACTGGCGGCGCTCGCCGAGGAACATGTGCTCGGTGCGGCACAGGCCGATGCCCTGGGCGCCGAAGCGGCGGGCGCGCGAGGCGTCCTCGGCGTTGTCGGCGTTGGCGCGGACCCGCAGGCGGCGGACGCGGTCGGCGTAGGCCATGATCCGGTGGACGGCCTGGACCAGCTCGTCGGCGTCGTCGGCGCCCGCGTGCATCCGGCCCTCGAAGTACTCGACGACCGGGGACGGTACGACGGGCACCTCGCCGAGGTAGACCTTGCCGGTGGAGCCGTCGATGGAGACGACGTCGCCCTCCTCGACCACCTGGCCGGCGGAGGTGGTCATCCGGCGGCGCTTGGTGTCGACCTCCAGCTCCTCGGCGCCGCAGACACAGGTCTTGCCCATGCCGCGGGCGACGACGGCGGCGTGCGAGGTCTTGCCGCCGCGGGAGGTGAGGATGCCCTCGGCGGCGATCATGCCGTCCAGGTCGTCGGGGTTGGTCTCGCGGCGGATCAGGATGACCTTCTCGCCGGAGCGGGACCACTTGACGGCCGTGTACGAGTCGAAGACGGCCTTGCCGACGGCGGCGCCCGGGGAGGCGGCGATGCCGCGCCCGATCTGCTCGACCTTGGCGTCGTCGTCGAACTTGGGGAACATCAGCTGGGCGAGCTGGGCGCCGTTGACGCGCTGGAGCGCCTCGGCCTCGTCGATCAGGCCCTGGTCCACGAGCTGGGTGGCGATGCGGAAGGCGGCACCGGCGGTGCGCTTGCCGACGCGGGTCTGGAGCATCCAGAGCTGGCCGCGCTCGATGGTGAACTCGATGTCGCAGAGATCCTTGTAGTGGGTCTCCAGGGTCTCCATGATGTGCATGAGCCGGTCGTACGACGTCTTGTCGATCGACTCCAGGTCGGCCAGCGGCACCGTGTTGCGGATGCCGGCGACGACGTCCTCGCCCTGCGCGTTCTGGAGGTAGTCGCCGTAGACGCCCTGGTGGCCGGAGGCGGGGTCGCGGGTGAAGGCGACGCCGGTGCCGGAGTCCGGGCCGAGGTTGCCGAAGACCATCGAACAGACGTTGACGGCGGTGCCGAGGTCGCCCGGGATGCGCTCCTGGCGGCGGTAGAGCTTGGCGCGGTCCGTGTTCCAGGAGTTGAAGACGGCCTCGATGGCGAGGTCCATCTGCTCGCGCGGGTCCTGCGGGAAGTCGCGGCCGGTCGCGGTCTTCACGATCTCCTTGAACCGCTCGACGACCTTCTTGAGGTCGGCGGCGTCGAGGTCGGTGTCGCTGGCGACCTTCTTGGCGGCCTTGACCTCGTCGAGCGCGTCCTCGAAGAGCTCGCCGTCGACGTCCAGGACGGTCTTGCCGAACATCTGGATGAGCCGGCGGTACGAGTCCCACGCGAAGCGCTCGTTGTCGGCCTGGCGCGCGAGGCCCACGACGGACTCGTCGGAGAGGCCGATGTTCAGCACGGTGTCCATCATGCCCGGCATGGAGAACTTCGCGCCGGAGCGGACGGAGACGAGCAGCGGGTCGTCGGCCTGGCCGAGCTCCTTGCCCATCTTCCGCTCCAGGGCGTCGAGGTGCGCGCTGACCTCGTCGCGGAGCGCGGCCGGCTCGGAGCCGCTCTCGAGGTAGACCTTGCACGCCTCGGTGGTGATCGTGAAGCCGGGCGGGACCGGCAGACCGAGGTTGGTCATCTCGGCCAGGTTCGCGCCCTTGCCACCGAGCAGGTCCTTCAGGTCCCTGTTGCCCTCGGTGAAGTCGTAGACGAACTTCTGATCATTGTTTTCCGACACGGGCCACGACTCCTCGACGACTCGGTTGGCTGCCCTGACGGCGAGGAACATACCCAGATCGAAGGCTTCTAGGGAGGTACGCCTAGCGGTCAGCTGGTCTTAACCACCCGTCCGCCAGCGCTTCGAAAGTAACCAAGAGGTTGCCGCCGTTTTCAGGTTCCGAAGTTTCCATGACCCAAAACGGAGTCAGTCCGCTCATGTGAGCACGCATCTCGGCACTTGCGTTCAACTTCTGAACACAAAAAGGGTGGCACCGGGTGCCACCCTTCAGGCGGTGCAGCCGTCCGTAACCTGCTCATGTGAGCACCTACCCCCTCAAGGGTGGCGAGGATCACTCCCCGGGAAAGGCCGGATCTCAGCCGCCGGACGTGTCCAGCTCCGCGTCCTCGCTCACGCCGGAGCAGTCGTAGGGGTCCTTCAACCAGCCGTCCGGCAGGACGACTCGGTTGTTTCCGGACGTACGGCCCCGGGGGCCGTCCGCGCCGACGGGCCACGGCTGGTCCAGGTCGAGCTCGCTCAACTGAGCGCTCAGCTCGTCCAGGGAGGAGGTGATCGCCAGCTTCTTGCGCATCTCCGAACCGACCGCGAAGCCCTTCAGGTACCAGGCCACATGCTTGCGGAAGTCGATGACACCGCGTGCCTCGTCGCCGAGCCACTCGCCGAGCAGCCGGGCGTGGCGGACCATCGCGTCCGCGACCTCCCGCAGGGGAGGCCGCGCGTACGCGCCGGTGCCCTCGAAGCCCGCCACGAGGTCCCCGAAGAGCCACGGACGGCCCAGGCAGCCGCGTCCGACGACCACGCCGTCGCAGCCGGTCTCGCGCATCATCCGCAGCGCGTCGTCGGCCGACCAGATGTCGCCGTTGCCGAGGACCGGGATCTCCGGCACGTGCTCCTTGAGGCGCGCGATGGCGTCCCAGTCGGCCGTGCCGCCGTAGTGCTGGGCCGCCGTCCGCCCGTGCAGGGCGATCGCCGTGACGCCCTCCTCGACCGCGATGCGGCCCGCGTCCAGGAAGGTGATGTGGTCGTCGTCGATGCCCTTGCGCATCTTCATCGTGACCGGCAGGTCGCCCGCGTTGGTCACGGCCTCGTGCAGGATCGCCCGCAGCAGCGGCCGCTTGTAGGGCAGGGCCGAGCCGCCGCCCTTCCGGGTCACCTTGGGGACCGGGCAGCCGAAGTTCAGGTCGATGTGGTCGGCCAGGTCCTCGTCGACGATCATCCGCACGGCCTTGCCGACCGTCACCGGGTCCACCCCGTACAGCTGGATCGAGCGCGGCTTCTCCGTCTCGTCGAACCGGATGAGCTGCATCGTCTTGTCATTGCGCTCGACCAGGGCGCGCGTCGTGATCATCTCGCTCACGAACAGCCCCTTGCCGCCGGAGTACTCGCGGCAGAGGGTGCGGAAGGGAGCGTTGGTGATGCCGGCCATCGGGGCGAGCACCACCGGGGGCTGCACGATGTGCGGCCCGATGGCGAGGGGGGTGAACGCGGTCATTCGCCCATTGTCGCGCACGGCGGGGGTCGTTAGTTAGCCGCACTATCCGAACATGCCCGAGGTCACATCCGGGCGGCCCCGACGGCCCGGACGCGGGGGTACGGCGGAGGGGCCGGGAGGGGCGGGGAGGTGCGGCGGAGGGGTCGGGGCGCTCGTGTGCCCCGACCCCTCCGCCGTGCGGCGCCTACTCCCGGCCGGTGCCCTCGGGGGCGGCGTCCGGGGTCCCGGCGCTCTCGGCGCCCTCGGCGCCTTCGGCCCCCAGGGCGCGTTCGCGCATCTTCCTCAGCAGTTCCTGCTTCTGGTCGTCGGCCGTGCGCCGGTCGGCGGCACGGCCCTGACCGGCGCCGTTCCGGTCGGCGCGGGACAGCTTCTTGCGCTGCCCGCCGACGCCGAGAAGGTTGTTGCGGCTCCTCGCCATGGTGTTCTCCCGTCAGAGGTGAGGTGGTCGGTGGTCGGGCCCGGTCGGCCCCGGCGCTGAGCGCTCACTCGTAGATCTGGAAGAAGGAGGACATGCCGGGGACGCTACCCCGGCCGCCCCCCGGCGGCACTCGGTTTTCCCCGCACCACCCGAATGAATGACAGATATTGAAATCTGTCATCGCCCATGCCATGGTTGAACCATGACCACGACACAGAGCACCCCCGCCACCCCCGGCCCCGTCCCCACCCGCCCGCTCGGCGCCACCGGCCCCCGGGTCTCCGCCCTGGGCCTCGGCTGCATGGGCATGTCCGCGCTGTACGGCGAGAGCGACCGCGCCGAGTCGATCGCGACGATCCACGCCGCCCTGGACGCCGGGGTGACCCTCCTCGACACCGGCGACTTCTACGGGATGGGGCACAACGAACTGCTGATCGCCGAGGCGCTGCGGACCGCGCCCGCCGCCGCCCGCGAGCAGGCCCTCACCAGCGTGAAGTTCGGCGCGCTCCGCACGGTCGAGGGCGGCTTCACCGGATACGACGGCCGGCCGGCCGCCGTGAGGAACTTCGCGGCGTACTCGCTCCAGCGCCTGGGCGCCGACCACATCGACATCTACCGGATCGCCCGCGTCGACCCGGACGTGCCGATCGAGGAGACCGTCGGCGCCATCGCCGAACTGGTCGAGGCGGGACACGTGCGGCACGTCGGGCTCTCCGAGGTCGGCGCGGACACCCTGCGCCGGGCGGCGGCCGTGACCCCGATCTCGGACCTCCAGATCGAGTACTCGCTGATCTCCCGGTCCATCGAGGAGAAGATCCTGCCCACCGCCCGCGAGCTGGGCGTGGGCATCACGGCCTACGGAGTCCTGTCGCGCGGTCTGATCAGCGGCCATTTCACCCGGGACCGGGAGCTGGCGCCGGGCGACTTCCGGGGCATGAGCCCGCGCTTCCAGGGCGAGAACCTCCGGCGGAACCTGGACCTGGTGGACCGGCTGCGGACGCTCGCGGAGGCGAAGGGCGTGACGGTCGCGCAGACCGCCGTCGCCTGGGTCCTGGCCCAGGCCGAGCGGCGGGGCGCGGACATCGTGCCGCTGGTCGGCGCCCGGCGCCGGGACCGGCTCGCGGAGGCGCTCGGCGCCCTGGACGTGACGCTCGACGCCGCCGACCTGGCCGCGATCGAGGAGGCCGTCCCGGCGGGCGCGGCGGCCGGTGAGCGGTATCCGGCGGCGCAGATGGCGCACCTGGACAGCGAGCGGTCGTGAGCGCCGGCGGGTTCCGGCCGAAAGGTACTGTCCTTCCATGGCCGCCACCGAGACCCTGACCGCAGAGCGCATCCTCGAAGCCACCGAGGAGGTGCTGCGGCGCTACGGCCCGGCGAAGGCGACCGTCGTGGACGTGGCCCGGGTCCTCGGCGTCAGCCACGGCAGCGTCTACCGCCACTTCCGCACCAAGGCGGCGCTGCGCGAGGCGGTGACCGAGCGGTGGCTCTCGCGCACCGAGACCGCCCTCGCCGAGCTGACCGCGGCCCCGGACCGCCCGGCGCCGGAGAAGCTCCACGCCTGGTTCTCCCACCTCTTCGAGGCCAAGCGGCACAAGGCGGGCGACGACCCCGAGCTGTTCGCCACGTACAACGTGCTGATCGACGAGAGCAGCGGGGTGGTCGAGCAGCACATCGGCGTCCTGATCGACCAGGTGCGGTCGATCGTGGCGGAGGGGGCCAGGGAGGCGGAGTTCACCGCCCCCGACCCGGACGCGACGGCCCGCGCCCTCTTCGACGCGACCTCCCGCTTCCACGACCCGGCCTACGCGCCGGAGTGGCGGCGCCCCACGATCGAGACCGAGTTCGAGGCCGTGGTGGAGCTGCTGCTGCGCGGTCTGCGCGCCTGACGGGACTCCGGACCACGGGAAAGCCCCCGGTTCCGTCGTCCGGAACCGGGGGCTTCGCCGTACCGCCGTACTGCCGTACTACAGGGGGTGCCGGGGCTCAGCAGCCGAGGAGGCGGCTGCCCAGGTAGCCCTGGATCTGGTCGAGGGAGACGCGCTCCTGCTTCATGGTGTCGCGCTCGCGCACGGTCACCGCGTTGTCCTCGAGGGTGTCGAAGTCGACGGTCACGCAGAACGGGGTGCCGATCTCGTCCTGGCGGCGGTAGCGGCGGCCGATGGCGCCGGCGTCGTCGAACTCGATGTTCCAGTTCTGCCGCAGGTCGGCCGCGAGGCCCTTGGCCTTCGGGGAGAGCTGCGCGTTGCGGGAGAGCGGCAGGACCGCGACCTTGACCGGGGCCAGGCGGTGGTCGAGGCGCAGCACGACGCGCTTCTCCATGACGCCCTTGGCGTTGGGGGCCTCGTCCTCGTTGTACGCGTCGAGGAGGAAGGCGAGCATGGCGCGGCCGACACCGGCGGCGGGCTCGATGACGTACGGCGTGTACGTCTCGTTGGTCTCCTGGTCCAGGTGGGTCAGGTTGGCGCCGGAGGCCTTGGAGTGGGCGCTCAGGTCGTAGTCCGTGCGGTTGGCGACGCCCTCCAGCTCGCCCCACTCGCTGCCGCCGAAGGAGAAGCGGTACTCGATGTCGGCGGTGCGCTTGGAGTAGTGGGAGAGCTTCTCCTGCGGGTGCTCGAACCAGCGCATGTTCTCCTCGCGCAGGCCGAGGCCGGTGTACCAGTTCCAGCGCTGCTGCATCCAGTACTCCTGCCACTCCTCGTCCTCGCCCGGCTTGACGAAGAACTCCATCTCCATCTGCTCGAACTCGCGGGTGCGGAAGATGAAGTTGCCCGGAGTGATCTCGTTCCGGAAGGACTTGCCCATCTGCGCGATGCCGAACGGGGGCTTCTTGCGCGCGGTGGTCTTCACCTGGGCGAAGTTGGTGAAGATGCCCTGCGCGGTCTCGGGGCGCAGGTAGGCGACGGAGCCGGAGTCCTGGGTCGGGCCGAGGTGGGTGGAGAGCAGGCCGGAGAAGTTCTTGGGCTCGGTGAAGGTGCCCTTGTTGCCGCAGTTGGGGCAGTTGAGGTCGGCGAGGCCGTTCTCGGGGAGGCGGCCGTGCTTCTCCTCGTACGCCTCCTCCAGGTGGTCGGCGCGGTAGCGCTTGTGGCAGGAGGTGCACTCGGTCAGCGGGTCGGTGAAGGTGGCGACGTGACCGGAGGCCTCCCAGACCTCGGTGGCCAGGATGACCGACGAGTCGATGCCGACGACGTCCTCGCGCGCGGTGACCATGTAACGCCACCACTGGCGCTTGATGTTCTCCTTCAGCTCGACACCCAGCGGCCCGTAGTCCCAGGCGGCCTTCTGGCCGCCGTAGATCTCGCTGCAGGGGTAGACGAAGCCACGGCGCTTGCTCAGGCTGACGATGGTGTCGATCTTGTCGGCGGCCACGGTGCTCTCTTCATTACGACGGCGGAAAGGATGTGAACTGCGGCGCGGAGCGCCTCGGTGGGGGGTGGTGGTCGGGAGACGGGAAGGATGTGAACTGCGGCGCGGAGCGCCTCGGTGGGGGGGTGGTGGTCGGGAGACGGGTGGGCGAATGCCACAGGTTACCGGCGCCCGTACCCCCCGCATCAAATCGGTTCCGGATACGGAGGGGACGCGGGGCGCCGGGAGGTCGCGTGGGTCGGACCACACGGAAGGCAATTGACAACCGTTTCCAATTTTGTTGAAAATGAGTGTCATGAACGTACGTCGCCTCATACCCACCACCGCCCTCGCCGGAGCCGTCGCGCTCGGCCTCGTCTCCCTCTCCGCCTGCGCCGGGACCTCCGACGCCGCCAATGGGGGGACGAGCGGCAAGCTGGACGTGGTGGCGTCGTTCTATCCGATGCAGTACCTGGCCGAGCAGATAGGCGGCGGCCACGTCGCCGTCGAGACGCTCACCGGGCCCGGCGTCGAGCCCCACGACCTGGAGCTCAAGCCGAAGCAGATCGGCGCGCTCGGCGAGGCCGACGTCATCCTCTACCTCAAGGGCATCCAGCCCGCCGTCGACGAGGCCATCGCCCAGGCCGGTGTGAAGAACACGGTCGACGCCGCCACGCTCACGAAGCTGGAGGCGCACGGCACCGGGGCCGGTCACGACCACGGCCACGACCACGCCGAAGAGGGCCACGCCGACGAGCACGCCGCGGAAGAGGGCCACGACCACGGCTCCGAGGCCGGCACCGACCCCCACGTCTGGCTCGACCCCGTGAAGTACGCCGAGGTCGCCAAGGGCGTCGGCAGCGCCTTCCGGAAGGCCGACCCGGACCACGCGGCCGACTACGAGAAGAACACCGACGCCCTGGTGAAGAAGCTCGGCGACCTGGACACCGCGTTCGAGACGGGCCTGAAGAACACCGCGACCCGCACCTTCATCACCACCCACTCCGCCTTCGGCTACCTCGCCGAGCGCTACCACCTGGAGCAGGAGGGCATCGCCGGCGTCGACCCCGAGTCCGAGCCGAGCCCCGCCCGCGTCAAGGAGCTCCAGGAGATCGCGGCCAAGGACAAGGTCTCCACGGTCTTCTTCGAGACCCTGGCGAGCGACAGGACCGCGAAGACCCTCGCGGGCGACACGGGTCTGAGGACCGACGTGCTCGACCCGCTGGAGGGCATCACGGACAAGTCCCGGGGCAGCGACTACATCGAGGTCATGCGTTCCAACCTCACCGCGCTGAAGAAGGCCCTCGGCGCCAAGTGACCACAGCACAGCAGGAGGTACGGCCCATGGCACAGGAACACGCCGCCGAAGCCACCGGATCCCTCGAAGCCGTCGTCTCCGTCCGCGGGGCCACGGCGGCCCTCGGCTCCCGGCCCGTCCTCCGGGGCGTCGACCTCACCGTCCACCGCGGTGAGGTCGTCGCGCTGCTCGGCGCCAACGGCTCCGGCAAGTCCACCGCCGTCCGCTCCGTCATCGGCCAGGTGCCGCTGACCGGCGGCACGATCGAGCTGTTCGGCACCGAGCGGAAGCGGTTCCGCGACTGGGCCCGCGTCGGCTACGTGCCGCAGCGCACCACCGCCGCGAGCGGCGTCCCCGCCACCATCCGCGAGGTCGTCACCTCGGGCCGCCTCTCCCGCCGCAGGTTCGGCCGGCTCTCCAAGGACGACCGGGCCGCCGTCGAGCGGGCCATCGGCCTCGTCGGCCTCGCCGGCCGCGCCGGGGACTCCGTGGACGCCCTCTCCGGCGGCCAGCACCAGCGGGTCCTGATCGCCCGCGCGCTCGCCTCCGAGCCCGAGCTGCTGATCATGGACGAGCCGATGGCGGGCGTGGACCTGGCCAGCCAGGAGATCCTGGCCGCGACCCTGCGCGAGCAGGTCGCGGGCGGCGCCACCGTCCTCCTCGTCCTGCACGAGCTGGGCCCCCTGGAGCCGCTGATCGACCGGGCCGTGGTCCTGCGCGACGGCTGCGTCGTCCACGACGGCCCGCCGCCGGAGGCCGTCGGACAGCACGCCCTGCCCGGCCACGACCACGTACATCCGCACGCGGCCGGTGAGCCGCTCCGCACGGGACTGCTGACCTGACATGGAATTCCTCGAACCCGCCTTCATGCAGCGGGCGCTGATCGCCGCCCTCCTGGTCGGGATCACCGCCCCCGCCGTCGGTGTCTACCTCGTCCAGCGCCGCCAGGCGCTGATGGGCGACGGCATCGGCCACGTCGCCATGACCGGTGTCGGCCTGGGCTTCCTGCTGAACTCCAGCCCGGTCTGGATGGCGACCCTCGTCGCCGTCGCCGGCTCGGTCGCGATGGAGCTGATCCGGGCGTACGGCAAGACCCGCGGCGACCTGGCGCTCGCGCTGCTCTTCTACGGCGGCATGGCGGGCGGCGTCCTGCTGATCAACCTCTCGCCGACCGGCTCCAACGCCAACCTCACCTCGTACCTCTTCGGCTCGCTGACCACGGTCTCGCCCGAGGACATCACCGCGATCTCGGTCCTGGCCGCCTTCGTGGTCCTGGTCACGGTCGGGCTGCGCCGCCGGCTCTTCGCCGTCAGCCAGGACGAGGAGTTCGCCCGGGTCACCGGCCTGCCGGTGCGCGCCCTGAACCTGCTGATCGCCGTCACGGCCGCGGTGACCGTCACCGTCGCCATGCGGGTGGTGGGCCTGCTCCTGGTCAGCGCGCTCATGGTGGTCCCGGTCGCGGCGGCCCAGCAGCTGTCCCGCTCCTTCCGCGCCACGTTCGCGGGCGCGGTCCTCATCGGGGTCGTCGTGTCCCTGTCGGGCACGATCACCACGTACTACGTGGAGGCCCCGCCCGGCGCGACGATCGTGCTGTACGCGATCGGGGTCTTCGTCCTGCTCACGGTGCTCGCCACGCCGCTCGCGAGGCGGCGGGCCCGGGCGGCCGAGGCGGACGCGACGGACCCGGCGGCCTGTGACGTGAGGGTCCCGGCCGGGAGGCGGCCGGGCGACGACGCGAAGGTCTGAGCCGCGGCAGGACCCGGGGGCGCGGGGGGCTGGCAGAATGGCGGGGGCAGACAAGCATCCAAGGAGGCCCCCGTGGTGACGGCAGGACCCCCCGTACGCGGCCGCTCGACCAAGCAGCGGGCCGCCGTGTCGGCGGCACTGAACGAGGTGGACGAGTTCCGCAGCGCCCAGGAGCTGCACGACATGCTCAAGCACCGCGGCGACTCGGTCGGCCTCACCACCGTCTACCGCACGCTCCAGTCCCTCGCGGACGCGGGCGAGGTCGACGCGCTGCGCACCAGCGAGGGCGAGACGGTCTACCGCCGCTGCTCGACCGGCGACCACCACCACCACCTGGTGTGCCGCGTCTGCGGCAAGGCCGTGGAGGTGGAGGGCCCGATGGTGGAGCAGTGGGCCGAGGCGGTCGCCGCGGAGCACGGCTTCGTGAACGTGGCGCACACGGTGGAGATCTTCGGCACGTGCGCGGAGTGCGCCGGGAAGTGACCTGACACAGATGGCACGCGGGAGGGCCCGCACCGGACGGTTCCGGTGCGGGCCCTCCTCCGCGTCACGCCCGTGCGGCGTGGCGGTCCAGGAGCGCCCGCGGGACCGGCTCGGCGCACGTGACGGCGACCGCCCCGAGGGCGACCGGCGGGACCGCGGCGCCGGGCTCCGGGGCGGGCGGCAGCAAGGACAGGGCGGCGACGAGGACGGCGGGCCCGCAGCCCCCGTCGCCGCGTCTCAGCCCTTGTCGAGGGTGGCGAGGTCGGCCGGGTCGACGCCGCCGAAGCGGCGGTCGCGGGAGGCGTACTCGACGCAGGCGCGCCACAGGTCGCGGCGGTCGAAGTCCGGCCACAGCACGTCCTGGAAGATCATCTCGGCGTAGCTGCTCTGCCAGATGAGGTAGTTCGAGGTGCGCTGCTCGCCGCTCGGGCGCAGGAAGAGGTCGACGTCCGGCATGTCCGGGTAGTACAGGTACTTCTGGAAGGTCTTCTCGTTGACCTTCGACGGGTCCAGCTTCCCGGCCGCCACGTCCCGGGCGATGGCCTGCGCCGCGTCCGCGATCTCGGCGCGGCCGCCGTAGTTGACGCAGAAGTACAGGGTCATGGCGTCGTTGCCGACGGTCTGCTCCTGGGCGACCTGGAGCTCCTGGACGACCGACTTCCACATCTTGGGCATGCGGCCGACCCAGCGGATGCGGATGCCCAGCTCGTCCATCTCGTCGCGGCGGCGGCGGATGACGTCCCGGTTGAAGTTCATGAGGAAGCGGACCTCGTCGGGCGAGCGCTTCCAGTTCTCGGTGGAGAAGGCGTAGAGCGAGAGGTTCTTGACGCCCATCTCCAGGCAGCCCTTGAGCACGTCGAGGACGACGCCCTCGCCGACCTTGTGCCCCTCGGTGCGCGGCAGGCCGCGCTCCTTGGCCCAGCGGCCGTTCCCGTCCATCACGCAGGCCACGTGGTTCGGCACCAGCTCGGGCGGCAGCTTCGGCGGACGGGCACCGGACGGGTGCGGCTCGGGAAGCTTGTACTCCCGGCGCTGCCGCCCGAGGATTCCGCGTCGTGCGATGGCCATGGCGATGGGTCTCCTACCTAGGTCTTCTCTACGTATCGCAGGGAGCGCAGGCCACGCTCCAGGTGCCAGTGCAGGTAGGCGGAGACGAGTCCGCCGCCCTCCCTGACGTGACGCGGCTCGCACGCGTCCGCCGTCGCCCAGTCGCCGGTGAGGAGCGCGCTGAGCAGGCCGATGGCCTCCGCAGAGGGTACGACGCTTCCGGGCACCCGGCAGTCGCCGCATATGACTCCGCCCGCCGCGACCGAGAAGAACCGGTTCGGCCCCGGGAGTCCGCATTTGGCACAGTCCCCGAAGCTGGGCGCGTAGCCGTTCACGGCGAGGGAGCGCAGCAGGAAGGCGTCCAGGATCAGATGGGGGGCGTGCTCGCCCCGGGCGAGGGTCCGCAGGCCCCCGACGAGCAGCAGGTACTGCTGGACGGCCGGCTCGCCCTCGTGGTCGGTGAACCGCTCGGCCGTCTCCAGCATGGCCGTGCCGGCGGTGTAGCGGGCGTAGTCGGTGACGATCCCGCCGCCGTACGCGGCGATGGTCTCGCTCTGCGTGCAGAGCGGCAGGCCGCGCCCGATCAGCTCGCTCCCCCGGGCGAAGAACTGCACGTCCACGTGGGAGAAGGGTTCGAGCCGGGCCCCGAACTTCGACTTCGTGCGCCGCACGCCCCGCGCCACGGCGCGTACGCGCCCGTGACCGCGCGTGAGGATCGTGATGATGCGGTCCGCCTCACCCAGCTTCTGGGTGCGCAGCACGACGCCGTCGTCACGGAACAGACTCATGCGGCCCATTCTCCCGTACGGCACCGACACCCGGGTCCGGGGCCGGGTGCCGGTGCCGTACGGGAGCCCTACGGGGCCCCGCCGCCGCTCAAGGCACCTCGCCCCGGCTGCGGGCGTTGACGTGCGCCGTGGACGCGCTCAGCCGCTCGGCCGAGGTCGCCTCCCGCACCCCCTCGGGGTCCACGTCCCACTCGCGCCCGCCGCCCAGCGCGCGGATCTGGACGTAGGGGCCCTCGTGCCCCATGACCCTCCCGACGCGTCCGGTGCGGATCTCGACGACGTACGACCCGATGGGCAGCGTCACGATCGACTCTCCTCCCTCGGCAGTACGGCGGCGGCGAGGAGCCGGGCCGTTTCCACCGTGCAGCATCCCAATTCCACGAGCGGCCTCGGGGGATCGGCGGCGAGGGTGACGACGTCGAGGCCGAGCGAGGGAAGGGTGATTCCCGCACTCGCGAGTGCCTCGCGCAATTCCGCCACCGCCTCTTGCGCGGCTCCGACCGTCCCCGTGGACGCCTTCGTGATGTCTTCCTTCACCAACGTATGCCTTTCTGAATCCATTTCCCGCTTCGCCTCTCCAGGGTGACCCCTGATCCGTAGAATCGGCAGCTGCGCACGCCGTACAACTGCGGGGTAGGGCAGGGGAGTTAAGTCATGGCCAGAGGCAAGCGGCAGGACGTGTGGGAGTTCTTCGGGGACCTCCTGAAGGAACGCAGGGAGGCGGCGGGGATCTCGCAGAGCGAACTGGGCGGACGGGTGTTCGTCTCGGGCGGCTACATCGGACTGTTCGAGCAGGGAATTCGAAAACCCCAACTGGACGTCGCGAAAAGAATCGACGAGGTCCTACAAACCGGCGGTATTTTCGAACGCACCTGGCGCAAGCTCATCGACAAGTCGCCGTACGCGTCCTATTTCCACGCGGTCGCGGAGCTGGAGGCCGTGGCGACGAAGATCTGCGAGTTCGCGCCGACGGTCGTCCCGGGTCTGATGCAGACGGGGGCGTACGCGCGGGCGGTGACGCTGGCGATGCACCCCTTCGCCGCGGAGGAGTTCGTCGACGAGAAGGTCACCTCTCGGATCGAGCGGGCGAAGATCCTCGCGGACACTACAAGGCCCGAGTATTGGGTCATCCTCCACGAGAACGCCGTCCTCACCCCCGTGGGAGGTGCAGCAGTGATGGCGGCGGCACTGGAGCACATCGTGGAGCTGATCCGGGAGCGGCAGGTCCTGGTGACCGTGCTCCCCCGCTCAGTCGGAGCGCACTCGGTCATGGAGGGCTCCCTGCGACTGATGGAGTTCAAGGACCAGCCTCCAACGGCCTATACAGAGACCGCTTTTTCGGGAACGTTGCTCGACGATCCGGCGATGGTGAAGCAGGCACAGCGCGCCTACGATCTACTCAGGGTCGCCACACTGTCGCCGGAGGCGTCCCTCAAGCTGATCGAGTCGGCGGCGGAGGACTTCAGACGATGCGCGAGTACGACCTGACCCACGCCCACTGGTTCAAGAGCAGCTACAGCAACGCGTCGGGCGGCGACTGCGTCGAAGTCTCCTACGACTTCACGGACGCCGCCTGGCGCAAGAGCAGCCACAGCAACGGCGACGGCGGCAACTGCGTCGAGGTCCTGGACGACGTCCCCGGCGTCGTCCCGGTCCGGGACAGCAAGAACCCCGGCCCCGTCCTCGTCGTCCCCGCCGCCGCCTGGGCCGCCTTCGTCGCGGGCGTGCGGAGATGACGACGACCCCGTCCATACCCGTCGTCCAGGGCTCCGGGAAGACCTCGCTCCGCCTCGACGGCGACGCGCTGCTCCTGAGCCGGCCGCGCGAGGAGGCACGCATCCCCCTGGCGGCGGTGGGACGGGTCCTGGCCGAGGGCCGGTCGGTCGCGGTCGAGCTGACGGCCCCCGAGGGCGCCGTACCGTCCGTACACCGGATCGACGGGACGAGCGAGGCGGCGGCCACGATGTTCGCGGCGGCCGTCAACGCCGTCCTGCCGGGGGTGGCCGGGCGGGACGCGACGGCCGACGGGGCCGGTCTGGTCGAGGCCCGCACCCTCTCGCCGAACTGGCGGGCGCGGAAGCTGCGGGCCATCAAGCGGGGGTCGTACGGCCTGCTCGGCGCGCTCGTCATCGCGGGCGTGCTCGTCTGCGTGCTCGGAGACCCGTTCGTCCTGATCGTGCTCGTCATCGGGGGCGTCGTGGGGACGGTGGGCCTCGCCGCCGGGGCGAACGCGCTGGCCAACTGGTACCGCGAGTGGCGTCTGGTCCGGCACGGCGTCACGACCTTCGCGGCGGAGGACCCGCGGGAGCCGGGGACATACCTCTACGTGGACCCGGCGGGCCTGGTCCGCCACGTGTTCACCTGGGCGGGCGGCACGGCCGTCAAGGTCAGCTACGACCCCCGGGACCCGGGGAACGTCGTCCTGCCGAGGGTGGCCCTGATGCGGCGCGTGGAGCTCTGCGCCGGACTGTTCTTCGTGGTCCTGGGACTGGGCGCGTACGCCTGCGCGATCACCATGGTCGTCCTGACGATCCTCGATCCCACGGCGCTCGACGGCCCCGCCTAGCCCTTCTTATGGAAGTCATAAGTCAAACTTATGTGCTCATAGGCCGGGGCCGGGTACCGCTCCGGGTCGTGCATTATTTAGGGTGACCTAAGTGTCGGCGGCTTCGCCGCCATGTCGCTGCGAAGGGAACCCAGTCATGCCCCGCCCCCTCCGGGTCGCGATCGTCGGCGCCGGCCCCGCCGGAATCTACGCCGCCGATGCGCTGCTGAAGTCCGAGGCCGCCGCCGAACCGGGCGTGTCGATCGACATCTTCGAGCGGATGCCGGCGCCCTTCGGCCTCATCCGCTACGGCGTCGCCCCCGACCACCCGCGCATCAAGGGCATCGTCAACGCGCTCCACCAGGTCCTCGACAAGCCGCAGGTCCGCCTGTTCGGCAACGTCGACTACGGCACCGACGTGCACCTGGACGACCTGCGCTCCTTCTACGACGCCGTGGTCTTCTCGACCGGCGCCATGGCCGACCGCGAGCTGAAGATCCCCGGCGTGGAGCTGGACGGCTGCCTCGGCGCCGCCGACTTCGCCTCCTGGTACGACGGCCACCCGGACGTCCCGCGCACCTGGGACCTGTCCGCCGAGAAGGTCGCCGTCCTCGGCGTCGGCAACGTGGCCCTCGACATCGCCCGCATCCTGGCGAAGACGGCGGACGAGCTGCTGCCGACCGAGATCCCGGCCAACGTCTACGAGGGCCTGAAGGCCAACAAGGCGCTGGAAGTGCACGTCTTCGGCCGCCGCGGCCCGGCGCAGGCGAAGTTCAGCCCCATGGAGCTGCGCGAGCTGGACCACTCCCCCACCATCGAGGTCATCGTCAACCCCGAGGACATCGACTACGACGACGGCTCGATCGCGGACCGCCGCAAGAACAAGCAGACCGACATGGTCGCGAAGACCCTGGAGAACTGGGCGATCCGCGACACCGGCGACCGCCCGCACAAGCTCTTCCTGCACTTCTTCGAGTCCCCGGTCGAGGTCCTCGGCGAGGACGGCAAGGTCGTCGGCCTGCGCACCGAGCGCACCGAGCTGGACGGCACCGGCAACGTCAAGGGCACCGGTCGGACCACCGACTGGGACGTCCAGGCCGTCTACCGCGCGGTCGGCTACCTCTCGGACGAGCTGTCGAAGCTCCCGTGGGACGCCGTCAGCGGCACCGTCCCGGACGAGGGCGGCCGGGTGATCCAGGAGAACGGCGAGCACCTGGCGTCGACCTACGTCACCGGCTGGATCCGGCGCGGCCCGGTCGGCCTCATCGGCCACACCAAGGGCGACGCCAACGAGACCGTGGCGAACCTCCTGGACGACTTCGCGAACGGGCGCCTGCTCGACCCGGCCACCCCGGAGACGGACGCGGTCGTGGCCTTCCTCGAGGGCAAGGGCATCACGTACACGACGTGGGAGGGCTGGTACGCCCTGGACGCCGCCGAGAAGGCGCTCGGCGAGCCGCAGGGCCGCGAGCGCGTGAAGATCGTGGAGCGCGAGGACATGCTGCGCGCGAGCGGCGCGATTCAGTAACCGTCGCACCGGTACGGCGACCGCGGGGGCTCGGAGGGGATCTCCGGGTCCCCGCGGAGTCGTTCCTCCCGGTGGGACCCTTCCCACGCCTCAGGAAACGGTCCGCGCGGAGGTGAGCAGCCGGACGGTGTCGTCCGGGGGCAGCGAGAGCGCGTTGCCGACGGTGCCGAGGACCTCCATCTCGGCCGGGCTGTAGGCGCCGTCGGCCAGGGCGATCCGGGCGGCCTGGACGAGGATCGACTCCCGCCCGGAGGGGGCCAGGTGCGGGGCGAGCGGCTCCAGGGCCTCGTGGAGCTCGATCGCGAGGAGCGTGCCCTCGGGGTTCACCTCGGGCATGAAGCGCCCCGTGTCGGCCTCCAGGGCCTCCACCAGGTCCACGAGCTGGACGGCCGTGCACTCCGCGAAGCCGGCGGAGCGGACCGCGCTGACGGCCCGGTCCAGGACGGCCCGGGAGCCGGTGCCGCCGGCCGCGAGGACGGCCAGGGCGACGGTGTGCACGCCGTCCCGCAACATCGCGGAGAAACGGCTGGTGGTCGGGCGGTCGAGCACCTCCGTGCCGAAGTGCGTGTGACAGGCCGCGCACTCGACGACGGGGCCCGTACAGCCCCGGGGCAGGACGGGGACGCCCAGGACGGCGAACCTGCGGCGGCCGGTGCGCCGCCGGTAGTTGCGGTCGCCCCCGCACTCCTCGCAGAAGAACTCCCCGTCCCCGACGGTGTTCCAGGAGGTGCGAACCCCGCAGATGCCCACTTTCCCACCACGTGAATTCCGGGCAGACCGCATACGCACCTCCTCGACGCCCCGGCTGCACTGCCGGCGTGGGCGTGATGTTAGCCACATCCTTGATGCGGCGTCAGCACCCCTACGTCACTTCACTGGGGAGATGGCCGAGACACGTCACCGTTCGCATGCCGGGAAATCACCCTCCGGAGTGGTTCCGCGAGCCCTCCTCCGCCTCCCCCGCCGGGGGAACGGCGCTGCCCCGCACCCTCCGGGAGGATGCGGGGCAGTGGTTCCGGGACAGGTCAGCGGGCGGAGCGGTTGACCGCCGAGATGACCGCCTTCAGGGAGGCGCGGGTGGTGTTGGCGTCGATGCCGATGCCCCACAGGACCTTGCCGTCGATGGCGCACTCGATGTACGAGGCGGCCTGCGCGGAGGCGCCCTCGCTCATCGTGTGCTCCTGGTAGTCCAGCAGGCGGGCGTCCACGCCGACGGCCTGCAGGGCGGCGAAGAAGGCCGAGATCGGGCCGTTGCCGGAGCCGGTCAGGACGGTGTCGACGCCGTCCACGACCGCCTCGACGGTCAGCGTGTCCGTGCCGTCCGTGTCGGAGGTGGTCTGGCCGGAGCGCAGCTGGATGCGGCCCCAACGAGCCGCGGTGTCGTCGGGGTTGGGCAGGTACTCGTCCTGGAAGACGGACCAGATCGCGGCCGGCGTGACCTCGCCGCCCTCGGAGTCGGTCTTCTGCTGGATGATCCTGGAGAACTCGATCTGCATCCGGCGGGGCAGGTCCAGCTTGTGGTCGTTCTTCAGGACGTACGCGATGCCGCCCTTGCCGGACTGCGAGTTGACCCGGATGACGGCCTCGTAGGAGCGGCCGACGTCCTTCGGGTCGATCGGCAGGTACGGGACCGCCCACTCGATGTCGTCCACGGTCTTGCCCCGGGCGGCCGCGTCGGCCTCCATGGCGTCGAAGCCCTTCTTGATGGCGTCCTGGTGGGAGCCGGAGAAGGCGGTGTAGACCAGGTCGCCCGCGTAGGGGTGGCGCGGGTGGACCTCCATCTGGTTGCAGTACTCGCTGGTGCGGCGGATCTCGTCGATCTGCGAGAAGTCGATCTGCGGGTCGACGCCCTGGCTGAACAGGTTCATGCCCAGGGTCACCAGGTCGACGTTGCCGGTGCGCTCGCCCTGGCCGAACAGGCAGCCCTCGACGCGGTCGGCGCCGGCCATGACGGCCAGCTCGGCCGCCGCCACGGCCGTGCCGCGGTCGTTGTGCGGGTGGGCGGAGATGCAGACGTACTCACGGCGGGTCAGGTTCCGGGACATCCACTCGAACCGGTCCGCGTGCGTGGACGGCGTCGAACGCTCCACGGTGGCGGGCAGGTTGAGGATGATCTCGCGGCCCGGGCCCGGCTGCCAGACGTCGCAGACGGCCTCGCAGACCTCCAGGGCGAAGTCCAGCTCGGTGTCGGTGAAGATCTCGGGGCTGTACTGGTAGCCGAAGACCGTCTCCGGGCCCAGCAGCTTCTCCGCGTACTCCATGACCAGGCGCGTGCCGTCCACGGCGATCTGCTTGATCTGCTCCTTCGAGCCGCGGAAGACGACCCGGCGGAAGGTGGGCGCGGTGGCGTTGTACAGGTGGACGGTGGCCCGCTTCGCGCCGACCAGGGACTCGACGGTCCGCTCGATCAGGTCCTCGCGGGCCTGGGTCAGGACGGAGATGGTGACGTCGTCCGGGATCGCGCCCTCTTCGATGATGGAGCGCACGAACGCGAAGTCGGTCTCGCCGGAGGACGGGAAGCCGACCTCGATCTCCTTGTAGCCCATGCGTACGAGCAGGTCGAACATCTCGCGCTTGCGGGCCGGGGACATCGGGTCGATCAGGGCCTGGTTGCCGTCGCGCAGGTCGGTGGACAGCCACCGGGGGGCCTTGGTGATGCGCCGGTCGGGCCAGGTCCGGTCGGGGATCTCGACGGCCTCGTACCGGCCGTACTTGTGGATCGGCATCCCGGACGGCTTCTGCAGCGGCGTCTCGTTGGTGACGGGCGTGGGGCGGCCGATGAACGGGGACTGCGACATTGCGTGGGCTCCTCGGTGGTCCTACGGAGTGGACGGCCGACTGTCGAACGCAACACCAGATCCCGCGGGGAGGGGGTCGGCCTACGACTACAGGCCCTCGCCGCGGCAGCTAAGGAGAAGCAGCCTGAAACGCATGATGTGCCGCAGCTTAGCCCAGGGACGCGGAAGCGGACGTCCCGTTCCAGTATGCGGGACGCCTCCGGAATCAAACTCGAACAGTGACGGATCACTCCATTTCGCCAATCCTCGTCTCTCCTCGTGACAGCGCCGTCACGCACTGCCACATTGCTGGAATGACCGCTCACACGCCCGTCTTCTGTTCGATCGTGCCGCCGCACCTCCTGGAGCACCTGGCGCACTCCTCGAATCCGGCCGTCGCCGCCGCCGCCCGCCGCACCCTGGCCGCGGACGCCTCGGCCCGCGCGTTCCGGGTGCTGCCGCTGCCCGGCTCCGCCCCGACGGCCGCCGCCCGCGACGCCGCCACGCCCCACCGGACCGTCCACGACTGCCGGCACGGCACCGACCTGCCGGGCGAGAAGGTCCGCGCCGAGGGCGCGGAGGCGACCGGCGACGCCTCCGTCAACCGCGCGTACGCGGGCCTCGGCGCCACCTTCGACCTCTTCCTGAACGCCTTCGGCCGCGACTCGATCGACGGCTCCGGGCTGCCGCTGACCGCCTCCGTCCACTACGACCGGAACTACGGCAACGCCTTCTGGAACGGCGAGCAGATGGTGTTCGGGGACGGCGACGACGAGATCTTCCTCGACTTCACCCTGCCCGTGGACGTCATCGGCCACGAACTGGCCCACGGCTTCACCCAGTACACGGCGAACCTGGAGTACTTCAGCCAGTCCGGCGCCCTCAACGAGTCCGTCTCGGACGTCTTCGGCTCCCTCGTGAAGCAGTACGCCCTCGGGCAGAGCGCCGAGGCGGCGGACTGGCTCATCGGCGAGGGCCTCTTCCACCCGGACGTGGAGGGCAGGGCCCTGCGCTCCATGAAGGCCCCCGGCACCGCGTACGACGACGACGTCCTCGGCAAGGACCCGCAGCCCGCCCACATGGACGACTACGTCCGCACGGGCCGCGACAACGGCGGGGTGCACATCAACTCCGGCATCCCCAACCACGCCTTCTACCTGGCGGCGACCGAACTGGGCGGCAACGCCTGGGAGCGCGCCGGGCAGATCTGGTACGACGTGATGACCGGCGGCGCCCTCACCCCGGAGACCCGGTTCGCCGAGTTCGCGGCGGCGACGGTGAAGGCGGCGAAGGACCGGTACGGCGACGGGGCCGAGATCCAGGCCGTGCTGAAGTCCTGGGCGGCGGTGGGCGTGCCGACGGACTGAGCCGGGGTAGACAAGGGCCCATGCGGATTCGAGTACGGCGCACGGGCGGTTTCGCGGGCATCGAGCGGTCGGCGGAGGTGGACACCTCGGGCCGTCCCGACGCCGGGGAGTGGACCGCCCTGGCGGGGGCGGTCCTCGCGGCCGGCGACGACCGGGACGGCGGCCGGGGCGGGGTCCCGGACGGCTTCTCGTACGAGATCACGATCGACGGCCGCACGGTCCGGTGCGGCGACCCCGACCTGACGGACGCGCAGAGGACCCTCGTGTCGAGGGTCCTCAAGGAAGGCGCGTAGCTCTCCGCGGCTCCTAGAAGCCCAGCTTCCGCAGCTGCTTCGGGTCCCGCTGCCAGTCCTTCGCGACCTTCACGTGGAGGTCGAGGAAGACCGGGGTGCCGAGGAGGGCCTCGATGTGCTTGCGGGACTTCATGCCGACCTCCTTCAGGCGGCTGCCCTTGGGGCCGATGATGATGCCCTTCTGGCTGGGGCGCTCGATGTACACGTTGGCGTGGATGTCGAGCAGCGGCCGGTCCGCCGGGCGGTTCTCGCGGGGGATCATCTCCTCCACGACCACCGCGATGGAGTGCGGCAGCTCGTCCCGCACGCCTTCGAGCGCGGCCTCGCGGATCAGCTCCGCGACCATGACCTGCTCGGGCTCGTCCGTGAGGTCGCCCTCCGGGTAGAGCGGCGGGGACTCGGGGAGCAGCGGGACGAGCAGGTCGGCGACGAGCTGGACCTGCTTGTCGCCGACGGCCGAGACCGGGACGATCTGCTGCCACTCGAAGCCCAGCTCCTTGCCGAGCTGGTCGACGGCGATGAGCTGTTCGGCCAGGGTCTTGGAGTCGACCAGGTCGGTCTTGGTGATGATCGCGACCTTGGGGGTCTTCCTGATCTCCGCCAGTTCCTTGGCGATGAAGCGGTCGCCGGGGCCGAGCTTCTGGTCGGCGGGCAGACAGAAGCCGATCACGTCGACCTCGGCCCAGGTGGTGCGCACGACGTCGTTGAGCCGCTCGCCCAGGAGGGTGCGCGGCTTGTGGAGGCCGGGGGTGTCGACCAGGATCAGCTGCGCGTCCGGGCGGTGCACGATGCCCCGGACGGTGTGCCGGGTGGTCTGCGGCCGGTTCGAGGTGATGGCCACCTTCTGGCCGACCAGAGCGTTCGTGAGGGTGGACTTGCCCGCGTTGGGGCGGCCGACGAAGCAGGCGAAGCCGGCCCGGTGGACGGCTTCGGTTTCTTGGTTGCGAGCGCTCATGGGGGCCATTGTCCCCGATGAGCGCCCGCGTCACGCACTCAGTGGGTGCGGAGGGGCCGGCGGCGCGTCTCAGCCCGCCGTGACGGCCTGCCGCAGCCGTCCGTCCGGGCCCGCGAGCAGGACCGGGGTCTCCGGGCCGCCGAGGTCCCGCACGGCCGCGCGGTCCGCGTCCGAGGCCGCCTCGGCGGTCGACACGACGGCCGCCGCCTCCAGGGACTCGGCGCCGCTGGCCACCGCCATCGCGACGGCGGTCTGCAGGGCGCTCAGCCTGAGCGAGTCGAGGGCCACGGTCCCGGCCACGTACGTCCGGCCGGTCTCGTCGCGGACGGCCGCGCCCTCGGCCACGCCGTTGCGGGCCCGCGCGCTCCGCGCGAGGGTGATGATCTTGAGGTCCTCGGCGCCGAGGTCGCCGTGCTCGCTGCTGAGTGTCATGGAGCGAGCATAGGCGGGGCCCCGTGACGGCCCGGACGGGACCTCAGCCCGCCACCGGGTACATCGCCCCGCGCCGGCCCTCCGGGGCGACCAGCCACTCCAGCTTCGCGGCCGTGTCGGCCTCCGGGAGCGGGGTGTGCATCACGATGACCAGGTCGGGACGGGCCGGGATCCGGAGCTGGGTCGCCTCGACGACCAGCGTGCCGGCCAGCGGGTGCTCCAGCTCCTTGCGGTGCTGGCCGCCCGGCAGGACGTCCCGCCGGTCCCACAGCTCCGCGAACTCCCCGCTCAGCGCCCTGGCCTCCTCGACCACCGCCCGGAAGCCCTCGTCGTCGGGGCACTCCGAGCAGGCCGACCGGAACTGCGCGACCACCCGGGGCGCCAGCTCCTCCCAGTGGCTCACCCGGGCGCGGTACAGCGGATCGGTGAAGAAGGCGACCAGGCAGTTCTGGGAGGTGTCCGGCCGCATCCCGAGCACGACCGACGCCGCCTCGTTGTACAGGACCGTGTTCCAGTACGCGTCCATGATGTGCGCCGGGAACGGCATCCACGCGTCGATCAGCCGCCGCAGTCCGTGGCACATGTCCCGGTCCTCCGGGGCCGCCTCCAGGGCCGGCGGGTTCAGGGCCGCCAGGACGTACAGGTGGCGCCGCTCGGCCGGGCTCAGGCGCAGCACCCGCGCCACCGAGTCCAGGACCTGGGGCGAGACCGTGATGTCCCTGCCCTGCTCCAGCCACTGGTACCAGGAGACCCCGACGCCCGCGAGGACGGCGACCTCCTCGCGGCGCAGGCCCGGGGTGCGGCGGCGGCCGCCGTCCGGGAGGCCCGCCTCGGCCGGGCCGACCCGGGCCCGGCGGCTCATCAGGAACTCGCGCAGTTCACCGAGGCGGTGCCGCTTCGCGTCGGTGCTCTCGGCAGCGGTGGCCACGTGTGCTTCCTCCCCCTGGACGCCTGGTGGTGCGACCAACAGGATAAGTTCCCGCTCCCCAGGCTTGTTCCCGCGCGCCGAGGGTGGGGCCATGGCAACCCTGACCCCTTCCCCGTCCTCCCCCTCCCCCGGCGGGACCGCGCCCCCCGCTCCCCCGGTCCTCGGCCGTCGCGACCGGCTCGTCCTCTTCGTGCTGTGCGCCGCCCAGTTCATGGTGGCGCTCGACTTCTCCGTGCTGAACGTGGCGCTGCCCGTCCTCGGCGCCGACCTCGGTCTCGACCGGTCGGCCCTCCAGTGGGCCGTCACCGCCTTCGCCCTGCCCTCCGGCGGCTTCCTGCTGCTCTTCGGGCGGATCGGCGACCTCTACGGGCGCAAGCGGCTCTTCCTCGCCGGGCTCGCCGTCTTCGGCGCCGCCTCGCTGCTCGCCGCCCTCGCCTGGAACCCGGCCGCCTTCCTCACCGGGCGCGCCCTCCAGGGCCTCGGCGCCGCCGCGATCGTGCCCACCGGCATGTCCCTCCTGACGACCACCTTCCCCGAGGGGCCGCTGCGGGACCGGGCGCTCGGCATCTCCGGCACCCTGCTCTCGCTGGGCTTCACCGTCGGCATGGTGCTCGGCGGGGTCATGACCGACACCCTCGGCTGGCGCTCCACGATGGGCCTGCTGGCCCTCTTCACCCTGGTCGTGCTGCCGCTGGCGCCCCGGCTGCTGCCCGAGTCCCGCACCCCGGACCGGCCCCGGCTCGACGTGCCCGGCGCGATCACCGTCACCGGCGGTCTGCTCGCCCTGATCCACGCCCTGTCGACGGCGGCCGAGCGCGGCTTCGGCGGCGCGGACGTGCGGATCACCCTGGTGGCGGGCGTGCTGCTGCTCGCGGTCTTCGTACGGGTCGAGTCCCGGCACCCGGCCCCGCTGGTCTCGCTGCCGATGCTGCGGCGGGGCACGATCGCCTTCGGCAACCTGGGCGGGCTCGTCACCTTCTCGATGATGTCGACCGTCGTCTTCGTGCTGACCCTGTACCTCCAGGAGACCCTGGGCCTCTCGGCCTTCGCCACCGGCCTGGTCTTCGGGGTGCAGGGCGTGCTCTCGGTCGTCGCCGGGACGTTCGCGCCGAGGGTGATCGGCCGGATCGGCGCCCGCCGCACCCTGGCGGCCTCGCTCGCCGGCCAGGGCCTGCTGACGGCCGCGCTGCTCGGCGTGACCGAGGGCTCGGGCGCGGTCCTGGCGACGGTCGCGGTGTCGCTGGCCTCCATGTGCCACCTGGGCGCGATCATCTCGTACGGCCTGACCGTCACCTCCGGCGTCCCCGACGGGGAGCAGGGCCTGGCGACGGGGCTCGTGACCACGACCCAGCAGGTCGGCATCACGATCGGGATCCCGCTGCTCGGGGTGCTCGCCACGACGGGCGGGGACCTGTACGGGGGCGTCCGCACGGTCCTCGCCCTGGACGCGGCGATCGTCCTCGGCACGGCGCTGGTCGTCGGCCTGGGCCTGCGGCGCCGGTCCTGAGGACCGTGGCGGCGGCCCCGGGTCAGGGGCGGTCGAGGCGGAGCCGTACCGCCTTCGGCAGGCCCGCGACGACGAGGTCGTACGAGTCCTCGACCAGCTCCCGGACCATCCGGTCCGGGAGCTCTCCGACGGTCACGGTGTTCCAGTGCCGCTTGTTCATGTGGTAGCCGGGGGCGATCGCCGGGTGCTCCTCGCGGAGCCGTACGGCCTCGTCCGGGTCGCACTTGAGGTTGACCCGCAGCGGCTCGGAGTCGAGCGCCGACAGGGCGAAGAGCTTCCCGGCGACCTTGAAGACGGAGGTCTCCGGGCCGAAGGGGAACTCCTCCGTCGCGTCGTCGAACTCCAGGCAGAGGGCGCGCAGCGCGTCGGGGGTCACTCGGGCTCCTCGGGGGTCACTCGGGCTCCTTCTCCGCTCCGACCGGCTCCACCGGCTCCACGAGCACCGTGACGATCTTGTTCCGGCGGCCGGCCGGGGACTCGGCGGTCAGCCGGAGCGAGCGCCCGTCGGGCAGCTCCACCACGGACTTCGCGCCCGAGATCGGGACGCGGCCGAGGGCCTTGGCGAGCAGGCCGCCGACGGTCTCCACGTCCTCGTCGTCGTACTCGTCGGGGCCCAGGCCGTAGAGCTCGCCGAGGTCCCCGATGTCGAGGCGGGCGGTGACCCGGTAGCGGTCCTCGCCGAGCTCCTGGACGGGCGGCAGCTCCCGGTCGTACTCGTCGGTGATCTCGCCGACGATCTCCTCCAGGATGTCCTCGATGGTGACGATCCCGGCCGTGCCGCCGTACTCGTCGACGACGACGGCGACGTGGTTGCGCTCCTGCTGCATCTCGCGCAGCAGGTCACCGGCGTTCTTGGTGTCCGGCACGAAGGCGGCGGGCCGCATCGCGGTCGACACCAGGTCGGACTCCGACTCCCGGTTGACGTGGGTCCGGCGGGCCAGGTCCTTCAGGTACACGATGCCGACGATGTCGTCCTCGTTCTCGCCGGTGACCGGGATCCGGGAGAAGCCGGAGCGCAGCGCGAGGGTGAGGGCCTGGCGGACGGTCTTGTACCGCTCGATGCAGATCAGGTCGGTGCGGGGCACCATCACCTCGCGCACGAGGGTGTCGCCCAGTTCGAAGACGGAGTGCACCATGCGGCGCTCGTCGTCCTCGATCAGCGACTCCTGCTCGGCGAGGTCGACCAGGGCGCGCAGCTCGGCCTCGGAGGCGAAGGGGCCCTTGCGGAAGCCCTTGCCGGGGGTGAGCGCGTTGCCGATGAGGATCAGGAGCTGCGGGATCGGGCCCATGATCCGGGCCAGCGGCACCAGGACGTACGCGGCGGCCGTCGCCGTGTTCAGCGGGTGCTGGCGGCCGATGGTGCGCGGCGAGACGCCGACGGCCACGTACGAGACGAGGACCATGACGGCGATCGCGATGAGCAGCGCCTCCCAGGTCTCCGGGAAGGCCTCCAGGCAGGCGTACGTGACGAGGACGCCGGCCGCCATCTCGCAGGCGACGCGGACGAGCAGCGCCACGTTGAGGTAGCGGGTCGGGTCGGAGGTGACCTGGGCGAGCTTCTCGGCCCCGCGCCGCCCGGACCGTACGGCCTCGGCGGCGCGGAAGCCGGAGATCCGGGCGAGGCCCGCCTCGGCGCAGGCGGCGAGCCAGGCCACGACGACGAGCGCGACCGCCCCGAGGACCAGCGAGACGTCCATCGGGGTCAGGAGACGGTCGGCGCCGGGGAGGGGCCGGTCAGGCCCTTCTCCGCGCGCCAGCCGTCGACGATCGCCGCCTGGAGGCCGAACATCTCGGCCTTCTCGTCGGGCTCCTCGTGGTCGTACCCGAGGAGGTGCAGCACTCCGTGGACGGTGAGGAGCTGGAGCTCCTCGTCCATGGAGTGCTGCGTCGGCGCGTCCTTGCCCTGCTGGGTGGCGACCTCGGGGCAGAGCACGATGTCGCCGAGGAGCCCCTGCGGGGGCTCCGCGTCGTCCTTCGCCGGCGGACGCAGCTCGTCCATCGGGAAGGACATGACGTCCGTGGGGCCGGGCAGGTCCATCCACTGGATGTGCAGCTGCTCCATCGCCTCCGCGTCCACGACGATCACCGAGAGCTCGGAGAGGGGGTGGATGCGCATGCGCGCGAGCGCGTAGCGGGCGATGTCGAGGATCGACTGCTCGTCGACCTCGGTGCCGGACTCGTTGTTGACGTCGATCGACATGGTGGTTCTGTGACTACTTCCCGTTGCGGCCGTTGCGGCTGTCGTACTGCTCGTACGCGTCGACGATACGGCCGACGAGCTTGTGCCGGACGACATCCTGCGACGTGAGCGTGGAGAAGTGGACGTCCTGGACCCCGTCGAGGATGTCGCGGACCTGCCGCAGACCGCTCTTCGTCCCGTTCGGCAGGTCGACCTGGGTGACGTCACCGGTGATGACGATCTTCGAGTCGAAGCCGAGGCGGGTGAGGAACATCTTCATCTGCTCGGGGTTCGTGTTCTGCGCCTCGTCCAGGATGATGAACGCGTCGTTGAGCGTGCGGCCGCGCATGTACGCCAGGGGCGCGACCTCGATCGTGCCGCTCGCCATGAGCTTGGGGATCGAGTCCGGGTCGAGCATGTCGTGCAGGGCGTCGTAGAGCGGGCGCAGGTACGGGTCGATCTTCTCGTAGAGCGTGCCCGGCAGGAAGCCGAGCCGCTCGCCCGCCTCGACGGCGGGTCTGGTCAGGATGATCCGGTTGACCTGCTTGGACTGCAGGGCCTGGACCGCCTTGGCCATGGCGAGATAGGTCTTGCCGGTGCCCGCGGGGCCGATGCCGAAGACGATCGTGTGCTTGTCGATGGCGTCGACGTACCGCTTCTGGTTGAGCGTCTTGGGGCGGATCGTGCGGCCCCGGCTGGAGAGGATGTTCTGCGTGAGCACCTCGGCGGGGGTCTCCTCGCCGCCCTCCGCCGATCCGTCTCCGCTCGCCCTGAGCATGGCGATCGAGCGTTCCACTGCGTCCTCCGTCATCGGCTGACCGGTGCGGAGCACCAGCATCATCTCGTCGAACAGGCGCTGGATCAGAGCGACTTCCGCCGCGTCGCCGACCGCGCTGACCTGGTTGCCCCGGACGTGGATGTCGGTCCCGGGGAACGAGCGCTCGATGACGCGGAGCAGGGAGTCGCCGGAGCCCAGCAGGGTCACCATGGGGTGCTTGGCGGGGACCGTGAAGTGGGCGCGGGCCTGTCCGTGCGCCTCGTCGCGGGGCGCTCCGTCGTGGGCTGTGGGTGTGTGAGTCATGGGCCGGCACTGTGGCCTGCGCATACCTCCCGTACGCGGGGTTCTCGCGGCTCGACAACCTCTCGATCACCAAGCCTACGACCTGGTACCGACAAGGCCTAAGGGGTTTCCGGAGGGCCGTTCGAGTGGGGCGCCCCCTTTCGGGCGGGCCGTCCTACGAGGCGGCCGCGCGGAAGCCGATCGTCGGGACCGCCCGGCGCAGCGGCCAGGGCCGGGCGGGGGCGGGCAGGAGGCGCTCCAGGAAGGCGTAGCGGTCCCGCAGGGCCGCGGGGTCCTGCCGGGCGTCGCCCTGGGCCCGCTGCCACCAGGCGGCGATCTCGTCCCAGGTGGGGGCGGAGAGGGAGCCGCCGAACTCCTGGACGGAGAGGGCGGCGGTGAGGCCGGCGAAGGCGAGCCGGTCGGCGAGGGGCCAGTCGGCGAGGGTCCCGGTGACGAAGCCGGCGACGAAGACGTCCCCGGCGCCGGTCGGGTCGAGGGCGGAGACCTGGATGGCGGGGACCTCGGCGGTCTCGCCGGTGGCGCCGTCGACCGCGTAGGCGCCCTCGGCGCCGAGGGTGACCACGGCGTAGCGGACCTTGTCGGCGAGGACGCGGGCGGCGGTCCGGGGGCAGTCGGCGCGGGTGTAGCGCATCGCCTCGGCCGCGTTGGGCAGGAACGCCTCGCAGTGCTCCAGGTCGGGCAGGGCCGCCAGGTCCCAGCGGCCGGTGTCGTCCCAGCCGACGTCGGCGAAGACCTTGGCGCCGGAGCGGGCGGCCTGGGCGACCCACTCCTCGGGGCGGCCCGGGGCGAGGGAGGCGACGGCCGCGCGCGCGTGCGGCGGGTAGGCGGGCGGGGCGCCCTCGGACGGCGGGGCCGCGTGGCCGTGGGAGACCATCGTGCGCTCGCCCTCGTAGGCCATGGAGACGGTGACCGGGGAGTGCCAGCCGGGGACGGTGCGGGAGAAGGAGAGGTCGATGCCCTCGCCCTGCTCCAGGGCGTCCCAGCAGTACTCGCCGTAGTGGTCGTCGCCGAAGGCGGCGGCCAGGGAGGTGCGCAGGCCGAGGCGGGCGAGGGCGGTGGCCATGTTGGCGACGCCGCCGGGGCTGGACCCCATGCCGCGGGCCCAGGACTCGGTGCCGCGGACGGGGGCGCTGTCGAGGCCGGTGAAGATGATGTCGAGGAAGACCGTGCCGGTCAGGAAGACGTCGCAGGCGGGGTCGGTGGGCTCGCGCAGCCGCTCCAACGGGTCGATCTCGGCGTCGTGTTGCGGCTGCTCTCTCCTGGGTGTGGTCACGGCGGGCTCCCCGGTCGCGGTGCGGATCCGCCCAGTGTGCCCGATGGGGGGCGGGAGACGGGTGGGACGCACGAAGGAGGCCCTCAGTACCCGAGAACCGCCCCGGCAAACCCATGGTGACCCGGATCACATGACGTACCGGCGGATACCGTCTTCTCCCGCCCTCTCCTCGCTTGATACACATGGTCCCGCGACCCCGTGCTCCTCGCGCACCACCGGGCGCTCCACCCCCTCCCCTTCTTGTTCCCGGGAACGCCCATGTCGTCGCGGTCTCGCGGCGCGGGGGCCCTCGTCGCCCTCGTCGCGCTCTTCACGGCCGGTTACCTGGCCCCGTACCTCCTGCCGACCGTCGTCGGCAGGCTCTCCGCCGGGCTCGGCCTCACCCCCGCGCAGGCGGGCCTGGTCGGCTCGGTGCTGCTGCTCGGCTCCTCGTCCGCCGGGTTCGCGCTCGCCGCGCGCGGGGAGCGGATCGGACCGCGCCGGGCGGCCCGCGCGGGCCTGCTCGCCATGGTGGTCGGATACGGCTCCGCCGCCGCGACCGGCACCGTGCCGCTGGTGGTCGCGGGCGCCGTCCTCGGCGGCCTCGGCTCGGGCACGGCGACGGCGGTGGCCGCCGCCGGGATCGCCGGGCGGCCGGACCCGCACCGGGGCTCGGCCCTGGGCCTGCTCTCCGTCTCGGCCACGGCCGGCGCCCTCTACCTGACGCTCCCCCACCTGGGCTCCGGCCACGCGCCCCCGCTGCTCGCGATCGCCTGCGCGGCGGCCCTGGTGTGGCCGGTGACGAGCCGTCTGCCGGGAGGTACGCGGGCGCGTGCGCGTACGGACGCGGTGACGGGCCGGGAGTCCGCCGCGTCCGCGACGGGCCCGCTGCCGTACCGCCGGGCGGGGGCCGTCCTCGCGGGCGGCATCCTGTGCTGGTCCCTCGCGCAGAACGCGCTGTGGGGCGTGAGCGGGCGCATCGGGCTCACCCAGGCCGGGCTCTCCGAGGTCACCGTCGGCGCGGTCTTCGCGGTGGCGCTCGGCGCGGGGCTCGCCGGGGTCACGGCGGCGGGGGCGCTCGGCCCGCGCCTGGGCCGGGCGGTGCCGATCGGGGTCGGCACGGTCCTCATCGCGGGCTGCGTGCTGCTCAGCTCGGCCGCCCGGGACCTGCTGTCCTTCGCGACCGGCGAGATCCTGTGGAACGCCGTCTACCCGGTCGTCCTGTCGTACCTCCTGGGCCTGGCCGCCTCCCTCGACCCGCGCGGCCGCTGGGCCGTCCTGGTCGGCTCGGCGTCCTCCCTCGGCGTGGCCTGCGGCCCGGTGACCGGCAGCCTCCTCTCGGAGAGCGCGGGCTACCCGGGCATGGGCGCGGTCCTCTGCGCCCTGCTCCTCCTGGTCGCCGCCCCCGTGACGGCCGTGGCCCGCCACGTCTCCGGCCGTCCCCTGGTCCCCGGCTCGATCCGCCGCCGCGGCGGCGCCCCCGCGGCCGTCCTGGCCGGCACCGCCTCGGCGACGCCGTCCCTGGTGCCCCAGGTGGGCGCCCCCGAGCAGCCGGTCGCCCCGATCCGGGTGCCGGTCCCGGCCGCCCGCCGCCGCTTGACGAGGTCGGCGTTCGGGTTGGCGGGGGTGAGGGGGCGGGAGTAGGC
>NZ_LGEG01000235.1 GCF_001280125.1 Streptomyces sp. NRRL F-6492 | reverse complement strand
GCGTCGAGGACGGCGCCCAGGAGGGGCCGCAGGGCGTCGGCGCCGGGGGCGCCTCCGGCGAGGGGTGGGGGTGCGGCACGCATGGACGACAGGGTGCCGGGGGGTGCGGGGTTTTGTCCGGCGAGTGCGGGGGTGTGACCCGAACGGGGGACATGGGGTGGTGTTTCGGTGGCGGGTGGTGCGGGGACCGGGGTCCCCGCACCGTCCGGCTCAGGCCTCTCTGGCGCGCAGGGCCCGGCGCAGGTCGTCGAGTTGGTCGACGAGCTTGCGGTGGAGGGCGGGGATCATGGGGGTGTCGGCCAGGTGGCGCTCGCCGAGGGCGAGGGAGTCGGCGTCGACCGCGTGGGCGGGGAAGGCGTGGCGGCCGGCGGCTTCGGCCATGGCGGGGCCGCGCCGGTCGCCGAGGGCGGCGGCGGCCTCGTAGAAGCGGGGCACGTACTCCCTTACGAGGTCGGCCTGTTCGGGCTGCCAGAAGCCTTGTGCGGTGGCGGTGAAGAGGTAGTTGGAGAGGTCGTCGGAGTCGAAGAGGGCGGACCAGGCGGCCGCCTTGGCCTCGGGGGTCGGCAGGGCGGCGCGGCAGCGGGCGGCGCCCTCCTGGCCGGTGGCGCTGGGGTCGCGTTCCAGTTCGGCGGCGATGGCGGCCTCGTCGGTGGCGCCGAGGACGGCGAGCCGGGCGAGGATGCGCCAGCGCAGCTCGGGGTCGAGTTCGGGGCCGCCGTGGACGGTGCCCTCGTCGAGCCAGGAGGCGATCTTGTCGGGGGTGGTGGCGCTGTCGACGAAGGCGCGGACGGCGGTGAGGCGCAGTCCGGGTGCTTCGCCGTCCTCGGTGCGGCGCAGCAGGGCGCGGGCGATCTCGCAGACGACGGCGAGGGCGGCGGGGCGTTCGTCGGCGGGGACGTACCGGTCGGCGATCTGGTGGCGGGCGAAGGCCAGGACGCCCTGGACGACGGCGAGTTCGGGCTCCTCGGCGAGGTGCACGCCGGCGACCACGAGGTAGTCGGCGGGGGCGAGGTCGCCGTCGCGGACCTGGTCGCGCAGCGCGTTCCAGACAACGGCGCGGGTGAGCGGGTCGGGGATGCGGGAGAGGCCGCGCAGGGCGGACTCCTCGGAGACCTCGTCGAAGCGGAGCTTGGTGTAGGTGAGGTCGCCGTCGTTGAGGACGACGAGGGCGGGGCGGGGGCCGGTGAGTTCGGCGGGGGCGTCCTGGGGGACGTCGAGTGCGCGGTGTTCGCGCAGGACGAGGTCGCCGGAGGGGTCGCGGTCGTAGAGGCCGGCGGAGATCCGGTGCGGGCGGGCGCCGTCGCGGTCGACGGTGAGCTTCCAGTGGAGGCCCTCGCCGTCGAGGCGGGGGGGGGGGGGGTCGACGCCGGGGGTGCGGAGCCACTGCTCGGCCCAGCCGTGGACGTCGCGGTCGGTGGCGGCGGCGAGGTTGTCGATGAAGTCGGCGAGGGTGGCGTTGCCGAACCGGTGCCGCTTGAAGTGGATGTTGATGCCGGCGAGGAAGTCCTCCTCGCCGAGCCAGGCGACGAGCTGGCGGAGGGCGGAGGCGCCCTTGGCGTAGGAGATGCCGTCGAAGTTGAGGAGGGCGGAGGCGGTGTCGGGGACGGCCTCGGGGTCGGGGGCGACGGGGTGGGTGGAGGGCCGCTGGTCGGCCTCGTAGCCCCAGGCCTTGCGGGTGACGCCGAAGTCGACCCAGGTGTCGGGGAAGAGGTCGGAGCAGGCTTCGTTGACGGTCTGGTAGCCCATGTACTCGGCGAAGGACTCGTTCAGCCAGATGTCGTCCCACCAGCGCAGGGTGACGAGGTCGCCGAACCACATGTGGGCCATCTCGTGGGCGATGACCATGGCGCGGGTCTGGCGTTCGGTGACGGTGACGGCGGAGCGGAAGACGAACTCGTCGCGGAAGGTGACGAGGCCGGGGTTCTCCATGGCGCCGGCGTTGAACTCGGGGACGAAGGCCTGGTCGTAGGAGTCGAAGGGGTACGGCTCGTCGAACTTCTCGTGGTAGCGGTCGTAGCAGGCCTTGGTGACGGCGAGGATCTCGTCGGCGTCGGCGTCGAGGTGGGGGGCGAGGGAGCGGCGGCAGTGGATGCCGAAGGGGAGGCCGGCGTGTTCGGTGCGGACCGAGTGCCAGGGTCCGGCGGCGACGCAGACGAAGTAGGTGGAGAGGAGGGGGGTGGGGGCGGCCTTCCAGGTGCCGTCGGGCTGCCGTTCGGTGATGCCGTTGGCGAGGACGGTCCAGTCGTCGGGGGCGGTGACGGCGACCTCGAAGACGGCCTTGAGGTCGGGCTGGTCGAAGGCGGCGAAGACGCGCTGGACGTCCTCCATGAAGAGCTGGGTGTAGACGTAGGACTCGCCGTCGGTGGGGTCCGTGAAGCGGTGCATGCCCTCGCCGGTGCGGGAGTAGCGCATGGTGGTGGTGACGCGCAGCTCGTGGTCGCCCTCGGTGAGGCTCAGCGGGAGCCGGTTGCCGTCGAGGGCGGCGGGGTCGAGGGGCTCTCCGTCGAGGGTGGCGGAGTGCAGGGTGACGGGCTTGAGCTCGACGAAGGTGTCCCCGGCGGCGCGGGCGGTGAATCGGACGGTGCTGGTGGACTCGAAGGTCTCGGCGCCGGTGGTGAGGTCGAGGTCCACCAGGTAGCGGTGGACGTCGAGGAGCTGGGCACGGGTCTGCGCTTCGTCGCGCGTCAGTACGGACATGGGCCCTATGCTGCCCGATGCCCGGGGCCGTCGGCAGGGGCGAGGGGGAGAACCTTGCGGGGGGGCTCAGGCGGTTCCGGAGCCGTTCAGGTGGGTGAAGGCCGCGGTGATGCGGGGGCGGTCGTAGCCGGCCGGGCCGGCGGCGCCGCTGGAGAGCAGGGCGTGGAGGAGGATCCGGGCCTTGGCGGGGTCGAGCGGGCCGGCCGGGACCAGTCCGCGGCGCAGCAGGTCGTGTTCGGAGCCGGGGCCCCGGTAGGTGTGCGAGAGGGTCGCTCCGCCGCCCGTGCGGGAGGCGAGGACGACCGGGACGCGCCGGGCGATCGCGGCGAGGGGTTCGACGAGCGGGGCGGGGACGTGTCCGGCGCCGAGGGCGGCGACGACGAGGCCCTGGAAGCGGTGGTCGACGGCTTCGAGGAGTTCGCCGCGGTCGCCGAGGGAGAGGGTCACCAGGGCCACCCGGATCTCGGGGTCGAGCGTCAGCGGGCGGGGGGTGGCGGGCGCGGCGGGGCGGAACAGGATCCTGGGTTCGCCCTCGACGACGGTGCCGAGGGGCCCGGCGCCGGGCGAGGCGAAGGTGGCGACCGAGGTGGTGTGGGTCTTGCGGGCGTGGCGGGCGGCGTGGATCTCGTCGGCGAGGACGACGAGGACGCCGAGGTCCCGGCAGGCGGGGTCGGCGGCGACGGCGAGCGCGGCGGCGAGGTTGGCGGGGCCGTCGGCGCCGGGCAGGTCGGGGCGGCGCATGGCGCCGGTGACGGCGATCGGCCGCTCGGTGGTGCAGAGCAGGTCGAGGAGGAAGGCGGTCTCCTCCAGGGTGTCGGTGCCCTGCACGACGACCGCGCCGGAGCCGGCGGCGACGGTGGCGCGGACCTCGGCGGCCAGGTCCGCGAGGTCGGCGTGGGTGAGGGAGGAGCTGGGGACGCGGCGGAAGTCGCGGAGGACGACGTCCTCGGGCGCGCCGAGCGCGGCGAGCACCTCCGGGCCGGACATGCGGGCCGCGTCACCGCCGCGCGCGGAGATGGTGCCGCCGAGGGTGAAGACGGTGACGCGGGCCATCAGCGTGCCCCGTCCGCGATCGCCTCGCGCGCGGAGGCGGAGGCGGGCGCGGGGGCGAGGGCCGTGGTGTGCGCTGTCACCGTGCTCCGTCCGTGATCGCCTCGCGCGCGGAGGCGGAGGCGGAGGCGGAGGCGGGCGCGGGGGCGAGGGCCGTGGTGTGCGCTGTCACCGTGCTCCGTCCGTGATCGCCTCGCGCGCGGAGGCGGAGGCGGAGGCGGGCGCGGGGGCCGTGGTGTGCGCCGTCACCGTGTTCCGTCCGCGATCGCCTCGTACGCAGGAGCCGTGGTGTGCGCCGTCAACGCGTGCCGTCCGCGATCGTCTCGTGGTGGCGGATGACCTCGGCGATGATGAAGTTCAGGAGCTTCTCCGCGAAGGCCGGGTCCAGTTTCGCGTTCTCGGCGAGTTCCCGCAGGCGGGTGATCTGGCGGGCCTCGCGGGCGGGGTCGGCGGGCGGCAGCTGGTGCTCGGCCTTGAGGACGCCGACCTGCTGGGTGCACTTGAAGCGTTCGGCGAGCATGTGGACGACCGCCGCGTCGATGTTGTCGATGCTGTCGCGCAGCCGGGTCAGTTCGGCGCGTACGGCCTCGTCGGCGGCCGTGGGGGGAGCCGGGGCGGGGGTCGGGGTGGAATCGCTCATGACCTGCGAGCTTAGACGGAGCGCGGGGGGATCGTCGGCGGGTGTTCGGGATCCGGGACGCGGTCGCTCCAGCCGCCGGGCACGGAGCGCCCCTGCTGTTCGCGGAAGCGGATCGGGGCGGTGCCGACGCGGCGGGTGAAGAGCCGGGAGAAGTAGGCGGGGTCGTCGTAGCCGACGCGGCGGGCGACGGCGGAGACGGGCAGTTCGGTGGCGGCGAGGAGTTCCTTGGCGCGGCCGAGGCGGACGGTGAGCAGGTAGTCCTTGGGGCTGCAGCCGGCGGCGCGGCGGACGGCGGTGCGCAGTTCGGCGGGGGTCATGCCGTGGCGGGCGGCGTGTTCGGCGACGGAGAGGGGGGTGAAGGCGTCGCGGGCGAGGGCGGCGAGGACGGGGTCGCCGTCGGCGTTGGTGTCGGCGCGGGCGCGGCGCAGGGCGACGAGCAGTTCGTGGACGGCGGCGCCGGTCTCGACCTCCAGGAGGGGGTTGCCGGGGCGGGCGGCGCGGGCGATCCGGGCGATGGCGTCGCGGGCGGGGGCGGCGTCGGCGAGGGGGACGACGGGCCGGTCGGGCTCGATGTAGCCGAGTTCGGTGTAGGTGGCGGCGGCGGGGCCGGAGAAGTCGACGAAGGCCTCGTCCCAGCCGGTGCCGGGGTCGGCGCCGTAGTGGTGGGGGGTGCCGGGGGTGAGCCAGATCAGGGAGGGGGCGGTGACGGCGGTGCGCCGTCCGTCGGTGCCCCGGTACCAGCCGGCGCCGGCGGAGACGACGACGGCCACGTGGTGGTCGAGGGTGCGGGGTCCGACGGTGGGCAGGGTGCCGTGCTGGAGTCCGACGCCGAGGCAGACGAGGCCGAGGCGGTGGTGGACGGGGCCGGGCGTGAAGTAGCGCATCCAGGTGTGGTACATGCGGTGGTGCCCCTTCCCCGGGGCCCCCGGTCGGGTGGGCCCTAACGTCCAAACTGCGACGATCTTTGTCCATGGACGGGTCCGCCGCCAGGGGGTGAGGTGGTGCCCATGAGCACGTTCGCTGTGGGTGACGAGGACTTTCTGCTCGACGGGCGGCCGGTGCGGCTGCTGTCGGGGGCGCTGCACTACTTCCGGGTGCACGAGGGTCACTGGGAGCACCGGCTCGGGATGCTGCGGGCGATGGGCCTCGACTGCGTCGAGACGTACGTCCCGTGGAACCTGTACGAGCCGGAGCCCGGCCGGTACGGGGACGTGGCGGCGCTCGGCCGGTTCCTGGACGCGGTGGGGCGGGCGGGGATGCGGGCGATCGTGCGGCCGGGGCCGTACGTCTGCGCCGAGTGGGAGAACGGCGGGCTGCCGCACTGGCTGACCGGGCCGCTCGGGCGGCGGGTGCGGACCCGGGACCCGGAGTTCCTGGCGCCGGTGGGGGCCTGGTTCCGGCGGCTGCTGCCGCAGGTGGTGGAGCGGCAGGTCGACCGGGGCGGTCCGGTGGTCCTGGTGCAGGTGGAGAACGAGTACGGGAGCTACGGCAGCGATCCGGTGTATCTGGAGTGGCTGGCGGGGCTGCTGCGGGAGTGCGGGGTGGTCGTGCCGCTGTTCACCTCGGACGGCCCGGAGGACCACATGCTGACGGGCGGGTCGGTGCCGGGGGTGCTGGCGACGGCGAACTTCGGCTCGGGGGCGCGGGAGGGTTTCGCGGCGCTGCGGCGGCACCGGCCGTCGGGTCCGCTGATGTGCATGGAGTTCTGGTGCGGCTGGTTCGACCACTGGGGCACGGAGCACGCGGTGCGGGACGCGGCGGACGCGGCGGCGGCGCTGCGGGAGATCCTGGAGTGCGGGGCGTCGGTCAACGTGTACATGGCGCACGGCGGGACGAACTTCGGGGGCTGGGCGGGGGCGAACCGGGCCGGGGAGCTGCACGACGGGCCGCTGCGGCCGACGGTGACCTCGTACGACTACGACGCGCCGGTGGACGAGGCGGGGCGGCCGACGGAGAAGTTCCGGCGCTTCCGGGAGGTGCTCGCGGAGTACGCGGAGGGGCCGCTGCCGGAGGTGCCGGAGCCGCCGGCCCGGCTGGCGGCGCCGGTGCGGGCCGGCTTCGGGGGGTGGGCGCCGCTGGACGCGGTCCTGGAGGTCCTCGGCGGCGAGGAGGTGGTGGCGGCGGTGCCGCCGGTCTTCGAGGAGCTGGGGGTGGACCGGGGCCTGGTCCGCTACCGGGTGGCGGTGCCGGGTCCCCGGCAGCCGTACCCGCTGGGGGTGACGGGGCTGCGGGACCGGGCGGTGGTGTACGTGGACGGGGTCCTCGCGGGGGTCCTGGACACGGGCGACGGGGAGGACGTGGCGCTGGCGGAGCCGGTGGCGGGTCCGGCGGTGGTGGACCTGTGGGTGGAGTCCCTGGGCCGGGTCAACTACGGGCCGCGGCTCGCGGAGCCGAAGGGGATCACCGGGGGCGTGCGGCACGAGCGGCAGTACCTGCACGGGGTACGGGCGCGGGGGCTGCGGCTGGACGCGTTCGAGGCGGCGGCGGTCGACAAGGTCCCGTTCGAGGAGTTCGGCTCCGGGGAGGCCGGTCCCGGGGAGGTCCGCTCCGGGGAGGTCCGCTCCGAGCGGGTCCGCTCCGGGCCGGGGCTCCTGCGGGGGACGCTCGACGTGGCGGGCGCGGGGGACGCGGTGCTGCGGCTGCCGGGGGCGACCCGGGGCTTCGTGTGGGTGAACGGCTTCTGCCTGGGCCGCTACTGGTCGGCGGGTCCGCAGGAGGCGCTGTTCGTGCCGGGTCCGGTGCTGCGGGAGGGGGCGAACGAGGTGTGGGTCCTGGAGCTGGAGGGGGACGCGGGGGCGGGGGTCGAGCTCGACGTCCTGTGAAGCGGCCCCGAACGAGTGGGGCCGGACGGGCCGTGCACACCGGGCCGGCCCACACCGGCCCGGTGTGCGGAGGGGTGCTCCGGGGCCGAGGCCGCCCCGGAGCGCCCGTTCACGGGGTGCCGCTACAGCGTGGCGGCGGCGGACTTGATGGCGGCGGCGAAGGTCGAGACCTCCGTGTAGACGCCGGGGTAGTTGGGCCGGGCGCAGCCCTGGCCCCAGCTCACGATGCCGACCTGGACCCAGGCGCCGGCGTTGTCCTTGCGGAACATCGGGCCGCCGGAGTCGCCCTGGCAGGTGTCGGTGCCGCCCTGGGCGTAACCGGCGCAGATCTCCTCGGCGGGGACGAGGTCGTTGCCGTAGGAGGCCTTGCAGGAGGCGTCGGAGACGAACGGGACGTTCGCCTTGAGCAGGTAGCGCTGCTGGCCGCCGCCCTCGCGGGCGGCGCCCCAGCCGGCGACCGTGAAGGTGCCGGTGTTGTAGGCGGTGGTCTCGGCGAGCTTGAGGTTGGGCAGGGAGGTGATGGGGCTGGCGAGCTTGATGAGGGCCCAGTCCTTGCCCGTGCCGTTGTAGCCGGGGGCCTGGAGGACCTTGGTCGACTTGACCTTGATGGCGCTGCCGCTCTGGAGGTCCACGACTCCGGCGGTGGCGGTGATGCTGGTGTTGTTGCCGGAGCCGCTCACACAGTGGGCGGCGGTGAGGACGACCTGCGGGCTGATCAGCGAGCCGCCACAGCCCATGGAGAGCCTGACCATCCAGGGGAACTCGCCCTGGGCGGCGCGGGTGCCGCCGACGACGGGGGCCGGGGCGGCGGAGGCGGTGGTGGTGGGCTGGAGGCTGACGGCCGCGAGGACGACGGCGCCGGCGGCGGCCAGCTTCTGGAGCGCGCGGACCGTTCTGTTCTTCTTCACGTATCTGCCTTCTCTCGTGGGGGGTCGACCCAGACGGTTCATGACATGCGCCCGTCAAGGTGTGGTCCGCATTATGAACAGCGCTCAACCGCCGTCACAAGGAAGCCTTTTCGGCCAGCTGCGATGTGAGGGACCGTACAGTGGACGGAAGGGGTGATCCGGCATGCCGCACCGTCCAGAGGCCGATCGTGTCGTCCACGGCTTTCCGCACCGGGCCGCGGTCGGGGCCTCGCTCACCGCGCTCCACCGCCGCCTCTCCGCCGACGGCGTGCGCCGCTGGCCGACGAGCGTCACCGCCGCCGACGTGGCCCTCGACGACGACGAGGACCTGCACCTGGGCACCCAGCGGGTGGCCCGCGCCCTCGTCCGGCACCTGGGCCTTCCCGAGGCCCGGATGGTGGTGACCTTCCGGCGGATGGAACACGCCGGCACCGTCGAACTGGCGCCCGGACCCGAGTACTTCGTGGAGGTGCACGAGCGCTTCCGGACCCGCCGCAGGGACATCGGCGCGGTCCTCGCCCACGAGATCGCCCACGTGCTGCTGCACCGCCTCGACCTGCGCTTCCCGCGCACCGCCGAGAACGAGATCCTCACCGACGTGGTCACCTCCTACCTGGGCGCCGGCTGGCTGCTGCTCGACGCGTACCGCGAGGACGGCGTCGAGCACCAGAAGCTCGGCTACCTGACCCCGGAGGAGTTCGGCTACGTCCTCGCCAAGCGGGCCGAGGCGTTCGGCGAGGACCCGTCGCCGTGGTTCACCAGCCAGGTGGCGTACGACGCGTGGGTGCGGGGCCGGGCGGAGGCCGCCCGGGAGCGGACGGCGCCGCCGCTCGCCGGGGCGGGCCGGGTCGAGCGCGGCCGGTACGCCTGGGAGCGGCGCCGGGGCCGGGCCGGCGAGGGCGCCCCGTACGCCTTCGACGGCGGGGCGCCCGCCACCCGCGTCTCCTTCGCCTGCCCGGTCTGCCGCCAGCGCCTGCGGATCCCGGCCGGGCGGACGCTGCGGGTCCGGTGCGGGGTGTGCGCCACGGTCCTGGAGTGCGCGGCCTGAAACCGCGCCCCGCGCCGCGGGGCTCCGGTCCCCGTCCCGCACGCCCTGCGGCAATCGATTTGCGCCATGTGCCGACGGCGGGTCAGGGTCGGTGCATGAGCACGCTGTTCGACGCGATCCGGGCCGGGGACGAGGACGGGGCCGTACGGGCCCTGAGGGACGGGGCCGACCCCGGGGAGCGGGAGGACGGGGAGACCGCCCTGTACCTGGCGTCCGTCGGCGGCGAGGACGGAATCGTACGGGTGCTGCTCGCCGCCGGGGCGGACCCCGGCCGGGGCAGCGGCGAGGAGGACGGCGACCTGCCGCTGTGCGGGGCGGCCTGCTGCGGGCACACCGGGACGGTGCGGGCGCTGCTCGCGGCGGGCGCGGCGGCGGACCAGGAGGAGGGGTACGGCTTCACGGCCCTGGCCTGGGCCCTGCGGCTCGGGTACGCCGACATCGCGCGGCTCCTCCTGGAGCACGGCGCCGACCCCGACCGGCCCGGCCCCGACGGACTCGGCCCGCTCCTCGCCGCCGCCCGGCGCGGCTCCACCGGCTGCGTGCGGGCGCTCCTCGACCACGGGGCGGGGGGCAGGGAGGCGGCGCTGCGGGAGGCCCGGCGGTGGATCGGCGCCGACATCGCGGCCGAGCTGCGGCGCGGGCTCGTCGCCGGGAACGAGGGCGGGCAGACGTACGAGGCGGTGGTCCGCCGGGTCCGGGAGGACGGCGGGATCACGGTGGTCGTGGAGCTGCTGCGGGAGAACGGCGCTCCCGGGCGGGGCGACGACCGCCAGACCGGGCACGCGGCGATCGCCACCCTCCTGGAGGCCTCGCTGGGCCTGCGCACCTCCGCCGAGGAGCTGGCGGCGCGGGCGCTGCGCTGCGGCGACCCCGGGCTCGACGACTGGACGACGGCGGTGGCCGAGCTCGCGGGCCGGGCCGACGAGGAGACCTTCGTGGCGGCGGCCGGCTGGTGCGCCTACCGGGATCCGCTGCGGCGGGCGCTCGGCGCGCGTGTCCTGGGCGCCCTGCCGGGCTTCGCCCAGAGCGCCCTGCCGGTCCTGAGGCGGCTCGCGGCGGAACCGGCGGGCCCCGCGGGCCCGGCGCGCGAGCCCGCCCTGTCGGTGGTGACGGCGCTCGGGGAGTGCGCGGACCCGGCGGCCGTGCCCGAACTGCTCGCGGCCGCCGGGCATCCCGACGCGGTGGTGCGGCGGGCCGTCGCCGGGGCCCTGGCCGGGATCGTGCCGGCCGGGCACGTCGAGGCCCTCGGGGTGCTGCTCGCGCTGAGCCGGGACGGCGACGCCCGGGTGCGGGACTGGGCCACGCTCGCGCTCGCCGAACTGCCCGACGACACCCCGCTCGTACGGGAGGGTCTCGCCGAGCGGCTCGGCGACCCGGACCCGGAGACGGCGGCGGAGGCGGCGCGCGGGCTCGCGATCCGCCAGGACCCGCGCGCCGTCGACGCGCTCGCGGCGGTCCTCGCGGACGGCGAGGCGGACGGCGCGGCGCGCGAGACGGCGCTCGCCGCCCTCGAACACGTCCGGGACCCCCGGGTCAGGACCCGCCTGGAGTGGACGACCCCGCGCCGGTCCTGAGGGCCGCCGGACGCTCAGCAGCCGTGGTCGATCAGGTCGAACGAGGCGTAGTGGTCGGCGGTGTAGTAGTCCTCCTGGGCCGCGTTCCCGGTGACGATCCGGCGGGCCCCGCGGTTCGGGGAGCCCGGGGTCTTCACCGTGTACTCGTGGTAGTACCCGGACGCGCGGGAGGGCAGGATCCCCTCCCTGTTCTGGAAGACGGACCCGTCCTGGCTGTACGGGAAGGGGCCGCCCGCGTCGATCAGGCCCAGGGTGGTGCGGGCCTGGGAGGGCAGGGCGGAGGAGCAGATCTCCCCGACGGCCGCGACGACGGCGCGGGCGGAGAGGGCAGTGGGCGCGGGGGCCGGCGCGGCGGTGGCCGGGGCGCCGAGGAGGAGGGAGGAGAGGAGGGCGGTGGCGACACCGCCGGCGAGGGTGAATCGAGGGGGGATGCGCATGCTGGGGATGATGATGCGCGTAGACACCGCCCGGGAACCCCGGCGGGCCTCAATTCCCCGGATGTTGACCGCTCGTTCGCGTACGTACGGGACCTGTGAAGACGGGACCGACGGGGACGACGGGGACGACGGGGACGAACGGGCGCGGGCGGCGTCGTCGTCACGACACCGCCCGCGCCCGGATCCGTACGCCCGCGAGGGGTTACGTGTTGTCGGACGCCGGCCGCTGCCGGGGACCGCGGGGGCGGCCCGTGCCCGCCGTGCGGCGCCCGCCGCGGGCGGTCCCGGCGGTGGAGGCGGCGGCGCGGCCGGTGCCCGCGCCCCGGCCCGTACCGGAGCCCCGGCCGCCGGCCGTGCCCGTGCCGGCGGTGCGCGCCGAGCCGGTGGTGGCGCCGGTGCCGGCGCTCCCGGAGGCGGCCGGACGGCGACGGCGGCGACCGCCGCCGGTGCCGGTGCCGCCGGATCCGGCCGGCTTGCGGGGCGGGGTCGGCTGGGGGGTCTCGATGACGATCGGGACGCCGGAGGGCTCCCGGGCGCCGGTGAGCTCGGCGAGCTCCTCGTCGCTGGACTTGATCTGGGCCGTGCGGGGGCTGATGCCCGCGTTCGACATCAGACGGCCCATGTCGCGCTTCTGCTCGGGCAGGACCAGGGTGAAGACGCTGCCGGACTCGCCGGCGCGGGCGGTGCGGCCGCCGCGGTGGAGGTAGTCCTTGTGGTCCATCGGCGGGTCGACGTTCACGACCATGTCGAGGTCGTCGACGTGGATGCCGCGGGCCGCCACGTTCGTCGCGACGAGCGCGGTGACCTGGCCGTTCTTGAACTGGTCCAGGGTCCGGTTGCGCTGCGGCTGCGAGCGCCCGCCGTGCAGGCCGGAGGCCCGTACGCCGTTGGCGAGGAGCCGCTTGACCAGCCGGTCCACGGACCGCTTGGTGTCGAGGAAGAGGATCGTGCGGCCGTCGCGGGCCGCGATCCGCAGCGTGACGGCCTTCTTGTCGGTCTCGTCGGCCACGTACAGGACGTGGTGCTCCATGGTGGTGACCGCGCCGGCCGACGGGTCGACGGAGTGGACGACCGGGTCGTCGAGGAACATCTTGACCAGGCGGTCGATGTTCCGGTCGAGGGTGGCCGAGAACAGCAGGCGCTGGCCGCCCGGCTCGACCTGCTTCAGGAGCTTGGTGACCTGCGGCAGGAAGCCCATGTCGGCCATCTGGTCGGCCTCGTCGAGGACGGTGACGGCGACCTGGTCGAGGCGGCAGTCGCCCCGGTCGATGAGGTCGTGGAGGCGGCCGGGCGTGGCGATGAGCACCTCGGCGCCGCGCCGCAGCGCGGAGGACTGCCGGCTGATCGACATGCCGCCGACGACGGTGGTGATCCGCAGCCGCAGGGCGCCCGCGTACGGGGTGAGGGCGTCGGTCACCTGCTGGGCGAGCTCGCGCGTGGGCACCAGGACGAGCGCGAGCGGCGCGCCCGGCTCGGCGCGGCGGCCCGCGGTGCGGGCGAGCAGGGCGAGGCCGAAGGCGAGGGTCTTGCCGGAGCCGGTGCGCCCGCGGCCGAGCACGTCACGGCCGGCGAGCGAGTTCGGCAGGGTCGCGGCCTGGATCGGGAACGGCTCCGTGACGCCCTGCTCACCGAGGGTCCGCAGCAGGCCCTCGGGCATGTCGAGGTCGGCGAAGGAGGCCACCGCGGGCAGCGCGGGCGTCACCGACACCGGCGGCGTGAACTCGCTCGGCGGCGGGGGCGCGGCGGGACGGCGGCCGCCGCGGGAGGCCTTCGGCTGGGACGTGGACTTCGCCTGCGCGGTGCGGGAACCGCGCTTGTGGGGGCGCTCGGAGCGGGTCATTCGTGCCTTTCTGGCCGGTGCGCCGCCGAGCCCTTCTGGCCGGGTGCGCGGCGCAGCGGGGGCCCGTACCTGCGCGGTACGGGCCCCGGCTGCTCTGTCCGGAACACGTGGTACGGGCTCCGGGCTGTCTACTGTCGCCAGGACACCCCGTTCGGGTCCCGGCCGTCTCGTGCTTCCGCGACCGGAGCGCGCACTGCGGCTCCGGTCGTCTCTACCGGAACAATAGTGCGCCCCGGGACCTTCCCGCCCCGCCCGGCCGATGCCCGGACGGATCGGCCCAGCCCAGCAGCCTCCGACGTGGCCCACCTCACAGCGGCCGGCCGGTCGCGCGCCGGGTCAGGAGGCGGTGGCCTCGCGCTCCGCGCGGCTGCGCTCGACGCAGAACTCGTTCCCCTCGGGGTCCGCCAGGGTCGCCCAGCCGGTGCCGTCCGGGTTCCGGCGGTCGTCGAGGAGGGTCGCGCCGAGGCCGACGAGGCGCTCGACCTCCTCGTCGCGGGTGCGGTCCTGCGGCTGGAGGTCGAGGTGGACCCGGTTCTTCACCGCCTTCGGCTCGGGCACCTGGACGAAGAGGAGCGCGATCCCGGGCGACTCGACGAGCGCCTCCTCGTCCCCCGGCCGGTCGTCGTCGGAGAGCTTGGTGTCGAGGGCCTGGGCCCAGAAGGAGGCGAGGGAGTAGGCGTCGGCGCAGTCGATGGTCACGTGGCGTACGAGAGAGCTCATGGCGTCATGGTCCTCGCCGGGGCCGGGCGACGGCCACCGGTTTTCGGGCGGGGGCCTCTTTCGGGCGGGTGCCGGTTCCGGACGGCACCGGTTTTCGGGCGGGTGCCGGTTCCGGACGGCACCGGTTTTCGGGCGGGCGCGTCGCGGGGCGCGGGTCCGGCCGCCGGTCCTCACGTCCGGACGATGCCCCGGGCCCGGGCGGCGGCGAGCCACGCCGGGAACTCGGAGACGAGCCGGTCGTACAGCTCGGCGTCCGGGACCCGGCCGGGGTCCTGTCCCGCGTGGAAGAACCCGGCGTTGTCGACGGGCCGCTTCGCCGGGACGTCCAGCTCGTCCAGCCCGCGCAGGAAGTCGAACTGCCGGCTGTCGGGGTCGCCGAAGCCGATGAACTGCCAGAAGAGCGGCAGCCGGGCCGCCTTGCACACGTACCGTTCGGCGGCGAGCTTGTTGATCGGTCCGCCGTCGGTCTGGAAGACGACGAGCGCGGGCGCGGTCGAGCCGCTGTCCAGGTAGTGGTCGATGACGGCGTCCATGGCCAGGTGGTAGCTCGTCTTCCCCATGTGCCCGAGCCCGGCGACGATCCGGTCGATCCGCCCCTCGTGGTCGTCGAGCCGGATCTCGGTCTCCGCGTCGACGTCGGTGGAGAAGAACACCACCGGCACCCGCCCGTCGTCGTCGAGGTGCGCGGAGAGCCCGAGGACCCGGTCGGCGAGCGCCTGCACGGCACCGCTCCGGTAGTACGGCTTCATCGAGCCGGAGTGGTCGACGACCAGGTAGACGGCGACCGGCTGCCCGTCGATCCCGTGCCGCCGCAGCGACTCCCCCGCCGACTTGTAGAGGTTCACGAGCGCGGGCGCGGTCTCCTCGACCTTCCGCAGGCTCAGTGCCATGGACGTCCCCCCTCGTGCGCGGCCGTTTCCGGCGTCCTGCCGAGCGTACGGCAGCGTCCGGACGCGCCGCGGCGCCCACCCGGTTCGTCCGGTCGGGGACAGGTCGGGGGGCGCCGCGCTCAGTTCCGCACGTCGTTGTACGGGACGTTCGGGGGTGATCCGGCGGGATCAGACCGTCAGCGAACGGTCCGTCGGGCGGATCGGGGCCGGCAGGGAGCTGGCGCCGGTCAGGTGGCGGTCCACGCCGCGGGCGGCGGAGCGGCCCTCGGCGATGGCCCAGACGATGAGCGACTGGCCGCGGCCGGCGTCACCGGCGACGAAGACGCCGTCGACGTTGGTGGCGAAGTCCGCGTCACGGGCGATGTTGCCCCGCGCGTCGAGCTCCAGGCCGAACTGGGCGACCAGTCCGTTCGCCACGTCCGTGCCGGTGAAGCCCATGGCGAGGGTGACCAGCTGGGCGGGGATCTTCCGCTCCGTGCCCGGCTTCTGCGTCAGCCTGCCCTCGACGAACTCGACCTCGACGAGGTGGAGGGACTGGACGTTGCCGTCCTCGTCGCCCTCGAAGTGGGTGGTGGAGACGGAGTAGACCCGCTCGCCACCCTCCTCGTGCGCCGAGGTGACCTTGTACAGCATGGGGAAGGTCGGCCAGGGCTGGCCCGGGTTCCGCTCCTCGCCGGGCCGGGGCATGATCTCCAGCTGCGTGACCGAGGCCGCGCCCTGGCGGTGGGCGGTGCCGACGCAGTCGGCGCCGGTGTCGCCGCCGCCGATGACGACGACGTGCTTGCCCTCGGCGGTGATCGGCGGGGCCACGAAGTCGCCCTCGACGACCTTGTTGGCGAGCGGCAGGTACTCCATCGCCTGGTGGATGCCGTTCAGCTCGCGGCCGGGGACGGGCAGGTCGCGGGCGGTGGTGGCGCCGGCGGCGATGACGACCGCGTCGAACCGCTTGCGCAGGTCGGTGGCGGTGATGTCGCGGCCGACCTCGACGCCGGTGCGGAACTTGGTACCCTCCGCGCGCATCTGCTCGATGCGGCGGTTGATGTGCCGCTTCTCCATCTTGAACTCGGGGATGCCGTAGCGCAGCAGGCCGCCGATGCGGTCGGCGCGCTCGTACACGACCACGGTGTGGCCGGCCCGGGTCAGCTGCTGGGCAGCGGCGAGGCCCGCCGGGCCCGAGCCGATGACGGCGGCGGTCTTGCCGGAGAGGCGCTCGGGCACCTGCGGCTTGACGTCGCCCCCGTCCCAGGCCTTGTCGATGATGGAGACTTCGACGTTCTTGATGGTGACGGCCGGCTGGTTGATGCCGAGCACGCACGCGGACTCGCACGGGGCGGGGCAGAGGCGGCCGGTGAACTCCGGGAAGTTGTTGGTGGCGTGCAGGCGCTCCTGCGCCGCCGACCAGTCCTCGCGGTAGGCGTAGTCGTTCCACTCGGGGATCAGGTTCCCGAGGGGGCAGCCGTTGTGACAGAACGGGATGCCGCAGTCCATGCAGCGGCCGGCCTGCTTGCTGATGATCGGCAGCAGGGAGCCGGGGACGTAGACCTCGTTCCAGTCGCGGACGCGCTCGGTCGCGGGACGGGTCCGGGCGACCTCGCGGCCGGTGGTGAGAAAGCCCTTCGGATCAGCCATGGGTCGCCGCCTCCATCATCTTCTCGGTGGTCTCGGCCTCGGAGAGACCGGCGAGCTCAGCGGCGTCCTTGGCGGCGAGCACTGCCTTGTACGTGGTGGGGATGATCTTGCTGAACCGGGCCGCGGCGGCGTCCCAGTCGGCGAGGAGCTTCTCGGCGACGGTGGAGCCGGTCTCCTCGTGGTGGCGGCGCACGACGTCGTGCAGCAGGGCCGCGTCGGTGTCCGACAGGGTCTCGACCGCTCCCAGGTTCCCGGAGTTGACGTTGTCCCGGTCGAGGTCGATCACGTAGGCGACGCCGCCCGACATGCCGGCCGCGAAGTTGCGTCCGGTCTCGCCGAGGACGACGGCCGTACCGCCGGTCATGTACTCGCAGCCGTGGTCGCCCACGCCCTCGGAGACGACGAGGGCGCCGGAGTTGCGGACGCAGAAGCGCTCGCCGGTGCGGCCGCGGAGGAACAGCTCGCCGCCGGTCGCGCCGTACGCGATGGTGTTGCCCGCGATGGTGGAGTACTCGGCCAGGTGGTCGGCGCCCCGGTCGGGGCGGACGATCACGCGGCCGCCGGAGAGGCCCTTGCCGACGTAGTCGTTGGCGTCGCCCTCCAGGCGGAGGGTCACGCCGCTCGGCAGGAAGGCGCCGAAGGACTGGCCGGCGGAGCCGGTGAAGGTGATGTCGATGGTGTCGGCCGGGAGGCCGGCGCCGCCGAACTTCTTCGTGACCTGGTGGCCGAGCATGGTGCCGACCGTGCGGTTGATGTTGCGGATGGCGACCTGGGCGCGGACCGGCTGGGCCTCCTCGGCGGAGGCGGCGTTCAGTGCCTCGGCGGCGAGCTGGACCAGCTGGTTGTCGAGGGCCTTCTCCAGGCCGTGGTCCTGCTCGACCAGGGCGTGGCGGACCGCGCCCTCGGGGAGCTCGGGCACGTAGAAGAGGGGCTCCAGGTCGAGGCCCTGGGCCTTCCAGTGCGTGACGGCGCGGCTGGTGTCGAGCAGCTCGGCGTGGCCGACGGCCTCTTCGAGGGTGCGGAAGCCCAGCTCGGCGAGGAGTTCGCGGACCTCCTCGGCGATGAACTCGAAGAAGTTGACGACGTACTCGGCCTTGCCGGAGAAGCGGTCGCGCAGGACCGGGTTCTGGGTGGCGATGCCGACCGGGCAGGTGTCGAGGTGGCAGACGCGCATCATGACGCAGCCGGAGACGACGAGCGGCGCGGTGGCGAAGCCGAACTCCTCGGCGCCGAGCAGCGCGGCGATGACGACGTCGCGGCCGGTCTTGAGCTGGCCGTCGGTCTGGACGACGATCCGGTCGCGCAGGCCGTTGAGCAGCAGGGTCTGCTGGGTCTCGGCGAGGCCGAGCTCCCAGGGGCCGCCCGCGTGCTTGAGGCTCGTCAAAGGAGACGCGCCCGTGCCGCCGTCGTGGCCGGAGATGAGGACGACGTCCGCGTGGGCCTTGGAGACGCCGGCGGCGACCGTGCCGACGCCGACCTCGGAGACCAGCTTCACGTGGATGCGGGCGACCGGGTTGGCGTTCTTGAGGTCGTGGATCAGCTGGGCGAGGTCTTCGATGGAGTAGATGTCGTGGTGCGGCGGCGGGGAGATCAGGCCGACGCCGGGCGTCGAGTGACGCGTCTTGGCGACCCACGGGTAGACCTTGTGGCCGGGCAGCTGGCCGCCCTCGCCGGGCTTGGCGCCCTGGGCCATCTTGATCTGGATGTCGTCGGCGTTGACCAGGTACTCGCTGGTGACGCCGAAGCGGCCGGAGGCGACCTGCTTGATGGAGGAGCGGCGCGCCGGGTCGTACAGGCGGTCCGGGTCCTCGCCGCCCTCGCCGGTGTTCGACTTGCCGCCGATCCGGTTCATGGCGATGGCGAGGGTCTCGTGCGCCTCCTTGGAGATGGAGCCGTACGACATGGCGCCGGTGGAGAAGCGCTTGACGATCTCGGAGACCGGCTCGACCTCGTCGAGGGAGATCGGGGTGCGGCCCTCGGAGGCGAAGCCGAAGAGGCCGCGGAGCGTCATCAGCCGCTCGGACTGCTCGTTCACCCGGTCGGTGTACTGCTTGAAGATGTCGTACCGCTTGTTGCGCGTGGCGTGCTGGAGGCGGAAGACGGTCTCCGGGTCGAACAGGTGCGGCTCGCCCTCGCGGCGCCACTGGTACTCGCCGCCGATGTCCAGGGCGCGGTGCGCCGAGGGGACGCCGGAGGCGGGGTACGCCTTGGCGTGGCGGGCGGCGACCTCCTTGGCGACGACGTCGAGGCCGGCGCCGCCGATCTTGGTGGCCGTGCCGTTGAAGTAGGTGGCGACGAAGGTCTCGTCGAGGCCGACGGCCTCGAAGACCTGGGCGCCGCGGTAGGAGGCGACGGTGGAGATGCCCATCTTGGACATGACCTTGAGGACGCCCTTGCCGAGGGCGTAGATCAGGTTCCGGATGGCCTGCTCGGGCTCCAGGCCCTCGATGAAGGTGCCGGCGCGGACCAGGTCCTCGACGGACTCCATGGCGAGGTAGGGGTTGACCGCGGCGGCGCCGTAGCCGATGAGCAGGGCGACGTGGTGGACCTCGCGGACGTCGCCGGCCTCGATGAGCAGGCCCACCTTGGTGCGCTGCTTGGTGCGGATGAGGTGGTGGTGGACGGCCGCGGTGAGCAGCAGCGAGGGGATCGGGGCGTGCTCGGCGTCGGAGTGCCGGTCGGAGAGCACGACGAGGCGGGCGCCGCCCTCGATGGCGGTGTCGGCCTCGGCGCAGATCTCCTCGATGCGGGCGGCGAGGGCGTCGCCGCCGCCGGAGACCCGGTAGAGGCCGGAGAGGGTCGCGGCCTTCATGCCGGGCATGTCGCCGTCGGCGTTGATGTGGACGAGCTTGGCCAGCTCGTCGTTGTCGATCACCGGGAAGGGCAGGGTGACGCTGCGACACGACACGGAGGTCGGGTCGAGCAGGTTGCCCTGGGGGCCGAGCGAGGAGCGCAGCGAGGTGACGAGCTCCTCGCGGATGGCGTCCAGCGGCGGGTTGGTGACCTGGGCGAAGAGCTGGGTGAAGTAGTCGAAGAGCAGCCGCGGGCGGGCGGACAGGGCCGCGATCGGGGAGTCCGTGCCCATGGAGCCGAGGGGCTCGCCGGCGGTGCGGGCCATCGGGGCGAGGATGACGCGGAGCTCTTCCTCGGTGTAGCCGAAGGTCTGCTGGCGGCGGGTGACCGAGGCGTGGGTGTGCACGACGTGCTCGCGCTCGGGGAGGTCGGAGAGCTCGATCTCGCCGGTCTCCAGCCACTCCTCGTAGGGGTTCTCGGCGGCGAGGCCGGCCTTGATCTCGTCGTCCTCGACGATGCGGTGCTCGGCGGTGTCGACGAGGAACATCCTGCCGGGCTGGAGGCGGCCCTTGCGGACGACCCTGGCGGGGTCGATGTCGAGGACGCCGACCTCGGAGGAGAGGACGACGAGGCCCTCGTCGGTGACCCAGTAGCGGCCGGGGCGCAGACCGTTGCGGTCGAGGACCGCGCCGACCTGGACGCCGTCGGTGAAGGTGACGCAGGCCGGGCCGTCCCAGGGCTCCATCATCGTGGAGTGGTACTGGTAGAAGGCGCGGCGGGCCGGCTCCATGGTCTCGTGGTTCTCCCACGCCTCCGGGACCATCATGAGGACCGCGTGGGGCAGGGAGCGGCCGCCGAGGTGGAGCAGCTCCAGGACCTCGTCGAAGGAGGCCGAGTCGGAGGCGTCCGGGGTGCAGATCGGGAAGATCCGGTCCAGCGGGCCCTCGCCGAAGACCCGGGAGTCGAGCTGGGCCTCGCGGGCGGTCATCCAGTTCCGGTTGCCCTTGACGGTGTTGATCTCACCGTTGTGGGCGACGAAGCGGTACGGGTGGGCCAGCGGCCAGCTCGGGAAGGTGTTGGTGGAGAACCGGGAGTGGACCAGGGCCACGGCGGTGGCGCAGCGGCGGTCCGACAGGTCCGGGAAGAAGGGCTCCAGCTGGCCGGTGGTCAGCATGCCCTTGTAGACGAGGGTGCGGGCGGAGAGCGACGGGAAGTAGGTCGCGGCCTCGCGCTCGGCGCGCTTGCGCAGGACGAAGGCCTTGCGGTCGAGCGCGATGCCCGCGTTCTGCCCGTCGGCGACGAAGAGCTGGCGGAAGACCGGCATGGTGGACCGGGCGGAGGCGCCGAGCAGCTCGGGGGCGACGGGGACCTCGCGCCAGCCGAGGACGTCCAGGTCCTCCTCGGCGGCGATCGCCTCAATCTTCGCGACGGTGGCGTCGATGCCGTCCTCGGGGAGGAAGGCGATGCCGACGGCGTACGCGCCGGCCTCGGGGAGCTCGAATCCGGCGACCTCGCGGAGGAAGGCGTCCGGGACCTGGAGCAGGATGCCGGCGCCGTCACCGGAGTCGGCCTCCGCGCCGGTGGCGCCGCGGTGTTCGAGGTTGCGCAGTACGGTCAGCGCCTGCTCCACCAGCGCGTGGCTGGCTACACCGGTGAGGGTGGCCACGAACCCGACACCGCAGGCGTCGTGTTCGTTGCGGGGGTCGTACATTCCCTGCGGGGCAGGGCGACCGTCCATGGGCGACCAGGCGTCGGAACGCATCGGCTCTCCCGTCGTCGTCGTGGCTGGGGGCACCTCCCAGACAACGTCTGGGGGAGCGACTGCCGAGGGACGACGCTGGCCCTCCGCGAAATTTCGTGCAGGTTACATGATGGCTGGCTTCTCGCGAAGCGGATAGCGCGTTCCAACATGCGGACGCCGCGGACACGCAGCGCTGGTACTGGTTCACCTGTGGGGTGCGGCGGCAGGGACTGCCCCGCGGGGACGGATCGAGGGGGTCCGGGGGATCTCCGGGTCTCCGGCGAGCCGTCGCTGGGTGGGCTTCGTTGCCCAGTGGCGCTCATGCCTCTTTCCCGTTGGTCACGGGTCCGAAACCGCCGGGTAACCGGCTATGTATGTGGCGCTCCGCATAGTGTCTCATCGCCGCGGCGGATCGGGCCAGGGAGATACGTCACAGGCGACATGCGGCTCGGGTCGGGTCGGGTCGGGAAAAGGGGGGCGCTCCGAGCGCCCGGGGGCTACAGCGCGGCGCCGAAGAGCATGCCCAGTCCGTATGTGACGGCCGCGGCGGCGCCGCCCAGGACGAGCTGGCGGGCCCCGCTGAAGAACCAGCCGCGCGCGGTCACCCGGGCCACCAGGGCGCCGCAGGCGAAGAGCCCGAGGAGGGCGAGCAGCACGGCCGGCCAGAGGGCGCTCGCCCCGAGCAGGTACGGCAGGACCGGCAGCAGCGCGCCGAGCGCGAACGAGCCGAACGACGAGACCGCGGCGACCGCGGGCGACGGCAGGTCGTCGGGGTCGATGCCGAGCTCCTCGCGGGCGTGGATCTCCAGCGCCCGGTCGGGGTCCTTCGACAGCTGCATCGCGACCTCGCGGGCGAGGGCGGGCTCGACGCCCCGGGAGGCGTAGAGCGCGGCGAGCTCCTCCATCTCGTCGACGGGGTGCTTGCGCAACTGGCTCCGCTCGACGTCCAGTTCGGCCTGCACGAGCTCGCGCTGCGAGGCGACGGAGGTGTACTCGCCGGCGGCCATGGAGAAGGCTCCGGCGGCGAGGCCCGCGAGGCCGGTGACGGCGACGGTGCCGGAGGAGACCGCGCCGCCGGCGACGCCGGTCATCAGGGCGAGGTTGGACACGAGTCCGTCCATCGCGCCGAAGACCGCAGGCCGCAGCCAACCGCCGTTCACGTCGCGGTGCGTGTGGTTGTCGCGGTGGGCTTCGTGCAGTGGCGCCCGGGCCTCGATGACGGACATGGTGCTCCCCTCTTCGGGGCGGACCGGAACGGGCCCGCCTCCCCCTCGACTACCCTCGAAAATACGCTCGATGTAAGGGGCGCGCCAGGAAGGCAGGCCGTACTTACTGAGGCTCGCCTCACCGGCGGGCCGGATCCTGGCGGGGTGTCAGGCGGGTGACAGAGACGTTTCCGCGGCGAGTTCGCGGGCGGCGGTGGCACAGATCCAGGCAGCGGGGCGCCGCCGGTGCGCCTCGCCGAGGAAGGAGCCGCCGCACATGGTCACCACCACGGCACGCGACACGCGGGAACGGGCGAGGGGGGCGCTCCTCGGCCTCGCCGTCGGCGACGCGCTCGGCGCGCCCGCCGAGAACATGCGGCCCTCCGAGATCCGCCGCCGCTGGGGCCGGATCGAGGGCTTCGTGACGGAGAGCCCGGCGGGCACGGACGACACCGAGTACGCCGTCTTCTCGGGGCTGCTGCTCGCCCGGCACGGCTCGGCCCTCACCGTCCGCCACGTCGAACGGGCCTGGCACCGCTGGATCGCCGACCTCGACGAAGGGCCCTTCCGGGGCGCGGGCTTCTCGGAGCGGGGCACCCTGGAGAACCTCCGGCGGGGGCTCGCGGCGCCCATCTCCGCACAGCACCGGCACGCCTGGAGCGACGGCCTCGCGATGCGCGCGGCACCGTTCGGGGTGTTCGCCGCCGGGCGCCCGGCGGAGGCGGCGCGGCTCGTCGCGATCGACGGCAGCGTCAGCCACGAGGGGGAGGGCATCTACGGCGGCCAGGCGGTCGCGGCGGGGGTCGCGGCGGCGATGGCGGGGGCGAGCGTGACCTCGGTGGTCGCGGCGGCCCTCTCCGCCGTCCCGATGGACTCGTGGACGGCCCGCTCGCTGCGCCGCGCGGTCGTGGCGGCCCGGCGGGTCCAGCCGGACCCGCTCGCCCGCGAGCGCCAGGTCCGCTCGGCGGTCGTCATCGGCGGCTACCCCTGGACGGACCTGGCCCCGGAGGCGGTGGGCCTGGCGTTCGGCGCCTTCGCGGCGGCCCGCGGGGACTTCCGTACGGCCGTCCTGACCGCGGTCAACATGGGGCGCGACGCCGACACCACGGCGGCGGTCGCGGGCGCCCTGGCGGGCGCGATGTCGGGCGTCCGGGCGATTCCGGCGGAGTGGGCCACGGCCATCGCGCCGGTCACCGGCAGCTGCCTCCCCTCCATGCGCGGCTACCACGTCCTGGACGTCGCGGACCTCCTGACCCCGGAGGAGGCGGCGTGAACCCGGACAGCAGGACGGATCGGCCGGGGCCGGGGACGCTCGCGGACAGCGGTACGGCCATGGGGACGACCACCGCTACGACCACGGGGGCGGGCCCGCTCGCACCGACCCCCACCGCGAGCACCGCCCCGGGTCCGGACACCGCGCCGGGGGTCGGCACCGCCGGGGCCCTCGGGGGCGGGACGGCTCCGGGCGCGGGCATCGCCGCCGCCCCCGCGAGCGGCACCGCGCCGGGGGCCGGCACCGCCACCGTCACCACCCCTGTGGGCAGTCGTCCCGCCGGGCGTGGGGGTCCCCCCTCCGAGGGAGGGTGGGCACAGGCCCCGGTGCGGGGCACCGATCTGCTGGACGGGGCCCACGAGGGCCCGGCAGCACCCCCGGTACGCGACGCGCACGACCGGACCTCGACGCCGACCGCCCAGGTCACGACGCCGACCGCCCCGGTCCAGACGCCGACCGCCCACGTCACGATGCCGACCACCCCGGTCCAGACGCCGACCGCCCACGTCACGACGCCGACCGCCCAGGTCCCCGCGCGCCGCGACGCGATCGAGGGCCTCCTCCTCGGGCTCGCCGCGGGCGACGCCGCCGGGTGGCCCGCCGCCCGGCACCGCGCCGCCCGCATGCCCGAGTGGACCCGCCGCCTCACCCGGGAGCTCGACACCTTCGCGGAGCAGAACGCGACGACCACCCTCCCCGTCCCCATCGCCCTCAACCAGCCCCCCGAGCCCCTGCTGCTCGGCCCCTCCGACGACGCCGAGTGGGCGGCCTTCACCGCCGAGGCGATCCTCGCCTCCTCCTCCCCCGCCCTCGCCGGGCTGCCCCCGGAGCGCCGGCTCCGCGCCGCCGTCGACCTCGCCTGGAACGCCCTCGCCGGCCAGGTCGCGGCCGCCGCCGACCGCGCCCCCGAGGTCGAGTCCGCCGTCCTCCCCCTGCGCGCCCGGATCTCCGTCCGCGCCGGGCTCGGCAACCTCGCCACCGGTCTGCGCCCGCCCGCGACCGGGCACGACAACCCGCACTACTTCGACGACGCCGCCTGCGTACGGGCCGCCGTCCTGGCCGCCGTCCACCCGGGCGACCCGCGCGCCGCCGCCGAACTCGCCGAGTTCGACGCCCGGTACACCCAGGACGGCGACGGCGTCCACGGCGCCCGGGCGACGGCGGCGGCGGTCGCCGCGGCCCTCGGCGGGGCGACGGTCGACGAGTCCGTCGGGGCGGCGCTCGCCGAACTCCCGCCCGCCACCGAGATCGGCCGCAACGCCCGGCACGCCGTGGAGCTCGCCCGGGCCGCCGGCTCGGCCTTCGAGCTGGTCCCGCTCCTGGAGCACCAGATCGTGGACCACGTCTACAGCTACGGCGTCGCCGCCGCCGAGACCGTCCCGGTCGCCCTGGCCCTCGCCCTCGCCGCCCGGGGCGAGATGACGGCCGCGGTACCGGCCGCCGCCTGCCTCTCCCGGGTCGCGGACTCGGCGCCGGCGCTCGCGGGCGCGCTCACCGGGGCGCTCGGCGGCGGCCGTTCGGTCCCGGCGAGCTGGCGCGAGGCCTGCCGGACGCTCGCGGGCTGCGCGCTGCCCCGGCTCGCGGGGACGGACCTGGTGGAACTCGCCGGGCTGCTCGGAGCCACGGAACCGGCCGCCCCAGGTGGACAATTCCGACATGGAACCCACACTGGACGTGCCCACCCCGGCTGTACGCACACCGAACGCGCCGACCGCGCCGAACACACCGGGCGTTCCCACCCTGGATGACCGGATCACCGGCAGCCTCCTCGGGGCCGCCGTCGGCGACGCGCTCGGCGGCCCCGTCGAGGGCTACACCCCCGAACAGATCCTGGAGCGCCACGGCGGCCGCGTCACCGGGATCGTCGGCCCCTGGAACGGCGACGCCTGGCGCACCGCCCGCCCCATCGCCCCGTACCACAAGGGCGACGGGCACGTCACCGACGACACCCTGATGACCCACACCCTGATCAGGGTGTACGAGAAGGTCCGCGGCCACCTCGACGCGTACGCGGTCGCGGACCACCTCGTCCCCGAGCTCATGAGCTCCCCCGTCTGGATCCCGGAGCTGGAGGCGGAGGCGCTGCCGCTCCAGCGGATCTTCCTCGCCGAGAAGTGGATCGTGACCCGGCTCCACTACGGACACGTGGACCCGCGCGAGGCCGGCAGCGGCAACATCGTCAACTGCGGCGCCGCGATGTACATGGCGCCGGTCGGGCTCGTCAACGCCGCCAACCCGCAGGCCGCCTACGCCGAGGCCCTCGACCTGGCGGGCGCGCACCAGTCCTCGTACGGCCGGGAGGCGGCGGGCGTGTTCGCGGCGGCGGTGGCGGCGGCCTGCGTGCCGGGCGCGACACCGGCCTCGGTCGTGGACGCGGCCCTGTCGCTGGCGAAGGACGGCACGGAGGCGGCGATCGAGGCGGTGGCCGAAGCGGCCTGTGGCCACACGGACTTCGAGACCGCCCTCACCCCGCTGCGCAGGGCGGTGGCCCCCTTCGACACGGTCGGCCCCGACTACCGGGCGCCGTCCCTCGGCGCCCGGCGCCCCTCCCGGCTCCACGCGATCGAGGAGCTGCCGATCGCCCTGGGGATGCTGCTCGTCGGCGCGGGCGACTTCCGGCGCACGGTCCTGGGCGCGGTCAACTACGGCCGGGACTGCGACTCGATCGCCACGATGGCGGGTGCGATCGTGGGCGCGCTGCACGGCGAGGCGGCCGTGCCGGCCGACTGGGCGAAGCGGGTGGCGGAGGCGAGCCGGCTCGACCTGCACGCCCCGGCGCGGGCCCTGGCCGGGGTCGCCCGGGAGGTCTTCGCGCGGGACGCGGAGGCGCGCCGGGCCCACGAGTCGGCGTTCACGGCGCTGACGGGCGCGGACCGGTGAACCTCCGGGTGACCTGGGTGCAGCCGGAGGACCTGGTGGGCCACGAGCTCCGGCAGGCGGCGGAGGACGGCCGCGACGCCCGCGCCCCGGCGGCCCGCTGGGCGGCGGCGGGCGGCCCGCCCGCCCCGGAGACGGCGGGCGCCTCCGGGACCCCCCGCCCGGACCTGCGTCCCCTGGCGGAGGAGCTCCTGGACGCCCTGGCCGCGCTGCCCTCCCCCCTCGCGGAACACGAGCCGACCGCCCTCCCCGGGATCCGGGCCCTGACGACCGCGCCCGCCGCAGGACCCCGCGGCGAGACCGGGAACGGCCGCGCTCCGGCCTCCCCGTACGAACGCGAAGCCCCGGCGCCGGACCTCTCCCCCGACACGGAAACGGGTACGGGCACGGGCACGGATACGGGCACGGGCACGGGCACGGATACGGGAACGAGCACGCGCACGGGAACGAGCACGGGCACGGGAACGAGCACGGGCACGGGAACGAGCACGGCCACCGACCCCGCCCTCCTCCCCCGCCTGCACGCCGCCTGGCTCGGCCGTGCCGTCGGGTGCCTGCTCGGCAAGCCCGTCGAGAAACTCCCCCTGCCCGCGATCCGCGCCCTCGCCCGCGCCGCCGGCAACTGGCCCCTCACCAGCTGGTTCACCGCCCGGGGCGTGCCCCCCGAACTGCTCGCCGCCCACCCCTGGAACCGGCGCTCCGCCGGCACCTCCCTCGCCGAGAACATCGACGGGATGCCCGAGGACGACGACCTCAACTACCCCCTCCTGGGCCTCCTCCTGCTCCAGCGGCACGGCCGCGGCTTCACCACCGCCGACGTCGCCCGCCTCTGGCTCGACGAGCTTCCCGCCGGCCGGACCTTCACGGCCGAGCGCGTCGCCTACCGCAACCTCCTCGACGGGATCGAACCCCCGCTGACCGCCGCCCGCCGCAACCCCTTCCGCGAGTGGATCGGCGCCCAGATCCGGGCCGACGTGCACGGCTGGACCCGTCCGGGCGACCCGGTCGCCGCCGCCGCGCAGGCGTACCGGGACGCGGTGCTCACCCACACCGCCAACGGCGTGTACGGCGCCATGTTCGTCGCCGCCACCGTCGCCGCCGCCGCGTCCGGCACCGCCGACGTCCACCGGGCGCTCGCCGCCGGACTCTCCGTGGTCCCGCCCCGCTCCCGCCTGGCGCGGGCGGTCCGCCGGGGCATCGCGCACGCCCGCGCCCACGCCGACTTCGACGCCGTCGTGGACCGGCTGCACGCCGAACTCGGCGGGTACCACTGGGTGCATGCCGTCCCCAACGCCGCCCTGCTCGCCGCCGCCCTCACCCACGCCGACGGCGACTTCTCCCGCTCCGTCTGCGCGGCGGTGTCGGGCGGCTGGGACACCGACTCCAACGGCGCCACCGCCGGCTCGGTCGCCGGTCTGCTCGCCGGCCACCCCGACCGGTTGCCCGAGCGCTGGACCTCCCCCCTCAAGAACCGCCTCGCGACCTCCGTCCCGTCCTTCGACGGCATCGGTTTCGACACCCTGGCCGAACTGACACACCTGGAGGCAGTACGCCCATGACCAGCATCGTCGTGCTCGGCAGCACGAACATGGACCTCGTCGTCTACGTGCCGCAGGCCCCGGCCCTCGGCGAGACCGTCACCGGCCGCTCCTTCCGCACGATCCCCGGCGGCAAGGGCGCCAACCAGGCCGTCGCCGCCGCCCGCGCCGGTGCCGAGGTGGCGATGATCGGGGCGGTCGGCACGGACGGCTACGGCGCGCGGCTCCGGGCGGCCCTGGAGCACTGCGCGGTGGACACCGACCTGCTGCGCACCGTCGAGGGCCCCTCGGGCACCGCCCACGTCGTGGTGGACGACGAGGGGGGCAACGCGATCGTCGTCGTCCCCGGCGCCAACGGCACCGTCACCTCCCTCACCCACGGCGACGAGGCCCTCATCGGCACCGCCGACTCCCTGCTCCTCCAGCTCGAACTCCCCCTCCCCGTCGTCGTCGAGGGCGCCACGGCCGCCCGCCGGCTCGGCGTCCGCACCGTCCTCACCCCCTCCCCCGCGCGGCCGCTCCCTCCCGAACTCCTCGCCGTCACCGACCTGCTGGTGCCGAACGAGCACGAGGCCGCCGCGCTCACCGGTCTCGCCGATCCGCGCGCCGCGGCCGAGGCCCTGCTGCGGGACGTCCCCGAGGTGGTCGTCACCCTGGGCGCGGCCGGCAGCCTGTACGCGGCGCGCGGCGCCGAACCGGTCGCCGTGCCCGCCCGCCGGGTCCGGGCCGTGGACACCACCGGCGCCGGCGACACCTTCGTCGGCGCCCTCGCGGTCGCCCTCGGCGAGGGCCGCCCCGCCCCCGAGGCGCTCGTCTGGGCGCAGACGGCCGCCGCGCTCTCCGTCCTGCGCGAGGGCGCGTCGACCTCGATGCCGTACCGCGTCGACATCGAAGGGGCCTTCCGCTCCCCCGACACCCTGGAGGCCGATCCCGCATGACGACTCTCCCCGCTCCGGACGCCGCGGCCGACGGCACGCCGGACACCGCGCCCGTCCCTCCCCTCCAGGGGCTGCGCGTCCTGGACCTCGCGACCCTCTTCGCCGGGCCGCTCGCCGCCATGATGCTGGGCGACTTCGGCGCCGACGTCGTCAAGGTCGAGCACCCCCGCAAGCCCGACCCGTCCCGGGGCCACGGCCCCGCCAAGGACGGCGTCGGCCTGTGGTGGAAGGTCCTCGGCCGCAACAAGCGGACGATCACCCTCGACCTGTCCACGCCGGGCGGCCGCGACACCCTCCTCGCGCTCGCGGCCGACGCCGACGTGATCGTGGAGAACTTCCGCCCCGGCACCCTGGAGCGCTGGGGCCTGGGCTGGGAGGAGCTCTCCGCCGCCAACCCGCGTCTGGTCCTGGCCCGCGTCACCGGCTTCGGCCAGTTCGGCCCGTACTCCCACCGTCCCGGCTTCGGGACCCTCGCCGAGGCGATGAGCGGCTTCGCCGCCATCACCGGCGAGCCCGGCGGCCCGCCGACCCTGCCCCCCTTCGGCCTGGCCGACTCGATCGCCGCCCTGGCCACCGCGTACGCCGTGATGACCGCGCTCACCGCCAGGGCGACGACCGGCCGCGGCCAGGTCGTCGACATGGCGATCATCGAGCCGATGCTCTCCGTCATCGGACCCCACCCCCTCTGGTACGACCAGCTCGGATACGTCCAGCCCCGCACCGGCAACCGCTCCCGCAACAACGCCCCGCGCAACACCTACCGGACCGCCGACGGCTCCTGGGTCGCCGTCTCCACCTCCGCGCAGTCGATCGCGGAGCGGGTGCTGGGCCTCGTCGGGCGCCCGGAGCTGATCGACGAGCCGTGGTTCGCCGACGGCACGGGCCGGGCCGCGCACGCGGACGTCCTGGACGAGGCGGTCGGCTCCTGGATCGCCCGGCACACCCGCGACGAGGCCCTGGCGGCCTTCGAGAAGGCGGAGGCGGCCATCGCCCCCGTCTACGACGTGCGGGACGTCCTCGACGACCCGCAGTACCAGGCGCTCGGCACCGTCACCGAGGTGGAGGACCCCGAGCTGGGCCCGATCAGGATGCAGAACGTCCTCTTCCGCCTCTCCGAGACCCCCGGCGGCATCCGCTGGCCCGGCCGCCCGCACGGCGCCGACACCGCCGCCGTCCTCGCCGAGCTCGGCCTCACCCCCGCCGAGATCGGCGCCCTCCGCGAGCAGGGGGCGGTATGAGCGGCCCGCACGGCGTCCGGAACATCGGACGGGTCAGCGGTCCCCGCGAGCGGACCGGCGCGCCCGTCGCGAGCGGCACCGCCGGGCCGCACACCCCCCTCACCTGGCTGTACGCGCCCGGCGACCGGCCCGAGGTCGTCCGCAAGGCGCTGGCCTCCGGCGCCGACGTCGTGATCGTCGACCTGGAGGACGCGGTCGCCCCGCACCGCAAGGCGTACGCCCTGGACGCCACCGCCGACCTCCTCGCGGACGTCCACCCCGTCCCGGTCCACGTCCGGGTCCACACCCCGCTCGACATCCCCGTCCTGACCCCCCTCCCCGGCCTCTGCGGTCTCCGTGTGCCCAAGGTGACACACGCCACCGACATCCACCGGATCGCCGGCCTCGCCCCGGGCCTGCCCCTCTATCCACTCCTGGAGAGCGCCCTCGCCGTGGAGAACGCCTACGCCGTCGCCTCCGCCCACCCCGCCGTGCGCGGCATCGCGCTCGGCGAGGCCGACCTCCGCTCCGACCTGGGGGTACGGGAGGACGCCGGGCTCGACTGGTCGCGCGGGCGGCTGGTGGTCGCGGCCCGGGCGGCCGCCCTCCCGCCGCCGACCCAGTCGGTCCACCCCCACGTCCGCGACCTGGACGGGCTGGCCGCCGACTGCGCCCGGGGCCGGGCGATGGGGTTCCTGGGGCGGGCGGCCATCCACCCCCGCCAGCTCCCGGTCATCGAGCGCGCCTACCTCCCCACCCCGGAGGAGGTCGACGCGGCCCGGGAGATCGTCGCCGCGACCGGGCAGGGCGCGCTGGCCCTCCCGGACGGCCGGTTCGTGGACGCGGCGGTGGTGGAGGGCGCCCACCGGGTCCTCGCCCTCGCCGCGCGGGCCGGGTGATCCGTACCCCCGCACGCGGAAGGGCCGCCGGAACCCTTCGGTTCCGGCGGCCCTTCTCGTCCGCAGCGGGGCGGGGCGGGCGGTCAGCCCTTGCCGGCGCCGTGCCCCGCCTCCTTGCCGTTCGTGCCGTCCTTGCCGAGGTCGACGGCGTCGGCGGAGGCGTCCGGCTCCCCGTCCTCGCCCTTCGCGCCGCCGTCGGCGTCCGCGTCGGCGTCGGTGTCCTCGCCGGAGGCCACGGCGCCCTCGGGCTTCTGCTCCGCCTTCGGCTCCACGATCTCCTCGCGTCCCGGGCGGAGCCGCGACGAGACGACGATGTAGACCACCGCGAGCACGAAGACGACGATCGCCGTCCACACGTTCAGCCGCAGGCCGAGCACGTGGTGCGCCTCGTCGACGCGCATGTACTCGATCCAGCCGCGGCCCGCGCAGTACGCGGCGACGTAGAGCGCGAAGGCGCGCCCGTGGCCGAGCCTGAAGCGGCGGTCGGCCCAGACGACGAGGAGGGCGACGCCGACGCACCAGAGCGACTCGTACAGGAAGGTCGGGTGGTAGGTCCCGGCCTCGCGGTTCACGCCCTCGGTGATCTTCAGGGCCCAGGGCAGGTCGGTCGGCCGGCCGTACAGCTCCTGGTTGAACCAGTTGCCCCAGCGGCCGATGGCCTGGGCGAGGGCGATGCCGGGCGCGATGGCGTCGGCGTACGCGGGGAGCGGGATGCCCCGGCGGCGGCAGCCGATCCAGGCGCCCACCGCGCCGAGCGCGATGGCGCCCCAGATGCCGAGGCCGCCCTCCCAGATCTTGAAGGCGTCGACCCAGTTCTCACCCTCGCTGAAGTACAGCTGGTAGTCGGTGATCACGTGGTACAGGCGTCCGCCGACGAGGCCGAAGGGCACCGCCCAGACGGCGATGTCGGCCACGGTGCCGGCGGTGCCGCCCCGGGCGATCCAGCGCTTGTTGCCGTACCAGACGGCGACGAAGACACCGATGATGATGCAGAAGGCATAGCCGCGCAGCGGGATCGGTCCGAGGTGGATCACGCCGGTCGACGGGCTGGGAATGTAGGCAAGGTCCATGGCAGGTCCGACGCTACCCTGCCGGGCGGGCGCGGCGGCAGCCCGGCCCGGCAACGTCTGGGTAACTAACCCCGGCGGAGCGGGCCCGCCGGGGGCGGTTCAGCCGGCGGACGGGGAGGCCGTGCCGGGCTTCTTGCCCTTGTTGGCCTCGGCGACCCACTTCTTCAGGTTCTCCGGGGAGAGCTGCTCGTTCCCCTTGGTCGGGAAGATCGATTCTCCGTTGAGCAGGACGGTCGGGGTGCCGCGGAAGCCGCCCTTCTGGAAGGCCTCGTTGGACTTCACGACCCAGCTGTCGTGCGTGCCGTCCTCCACGCAGCTCCGGAACTCCGGCGTGTCGAGACCGGGCACCTTCGCCGCCAGCTCGATCAGCTTCTTGTTGTCGCCGAAGGCGTCGTCCGTCTCCTGCGGCTGGTTGACGTAGAGCGTGTCGTGGTACGCGGTGAACTTCCCCGCGTCCTGGGCGCACGCGGCGGCGTTCGCCGCGCGGAGCGAGCCGCTGCCGCCCATGTTCCCGTCGATGAGGGTGGCGAGGTGGTACTCGGTCCTGAGCTGCCCGGAGGCCTCCAGCTCGTGGATGGAGTTCCGCATCACGTTCTCGAACTGGGCGCACGCCGGGCAGCGGAAGTCCTCCCAGATCTGGAGGGTGGCGGGGGCGTCCGGCCGGCCCGTGGGGATGGCGGGCTTGTCGCCCTCGACCGAGGTCGACGGCGCGACCACGGGACCCGCCTTGTCGGATCCGCCGCCCTTGTCGGCGTTCGCGGCGATCACGCCGACGACGGCGGCCAGGGCGAGGACGCCGACCACCGCCGACGACACGATCAGGACGCGTCGCTGCCTGTCGCGGGCCTTGTCGCGCTCGCGCTGCTGCTGAAGGCGCTCCCGCGCGTTCCGGTTGCCGTCACCACGGCTGTTCTGGCTCACGCCCCGGTCAACGAACCGGGGAGGCACGTACGCGCCTCCCCGGTCCCAGATCCACCCGGACGGGTTACGGATCCCGGCGGACGCCCTCGGCGAGTTCGGCCGCCAGTTCCCTTACGGCGGCGAGTCCGGCGGCCTCGTCGCCGTCGGCGTCGAGGATCCGCTTCACGAAGGCGGAGCCGACGATGACGCCGTCGGAGAAGGCCGCGACCTCCTTGGCCTGGGCGGCGTCGGAGACGCCGAGGCCGACGCAGACGGGCAGGTCCCGGCCGGGCTCGACGGCGGCGCGGGTGCGGCGGACCAGGTCGGCCGCCTGCTCGCCGACCGACGCGCGGGTGCCGGTGACGCCCATGAGGGAGGCGGCGTAGACGAAGCCGGACCCGGCGGCCGTGATGGTGGCGAGGCGCGCGTCCCTGCTGCTGGGCGCGACGACGAAGACGGTCGCGAGACCGTGCTTGTCGGCGTGCTCGCGCCAGAGAGCGGACTCCTGGACCGGCAGGTCGGGCAGGATGCAGCCCGCGCCGCCGGCCGCGGCGAGCTCCTCGGTGAAGCGCTCGACGCCGTAGCGGTCGATCGGGTTCCAGTACGTCATGACGAGGACCGGCTTGCCGGTGGCCTCGTGGGCCTCGCGGACCGTGCGCATGACGTCGGCGATCCGGACGCCGCCGCGCAGGGCGATGTCGTCGGCGGTCTGGATGACCGGGCCGTCGAGGACGGGGTCGCTGTGCGGGAGGCCGACCTCGACGACGTCGGCGCCGCCGTCGAAGACGGCCCTGATCGCCGCGATGCCGCCGTCGACGGTCGGGAACCCGGCGGGCAGGTAGGCGATGAGCGCGGCCCGGTCCTCGGCCTTCGCCGCGGCGAGGGTGTCGCTCAACAGCTGGATTTTGCCGCTCACTTGGCGTCCCCCTCGATCTCGGCGGTGTCGTCGGCGCCGGCGTCGGCGGCGACCTCGGCGTCGGTGTCGTACAGGCCGAAGTAGCGGGCGGCGGTGTCCATGTCCTTGTCGCCGCGCCCGGAGAGGTTGACGACGATCAGGCCGTCGGGGCCCAGCTCCCTGCCGACCTCGATGGCCCCGGCGAGGGCGTGCGCCGACTCGATGGCCGGGATGATGCCCTCGGTGCGGGAGAGCAGGCGGAGCGCCCGCATGGCGGCGTCGTCGGTGACGGCCCGGTACTCGCCCCGGCCGCTGTCCTTGAGGTAGGCGTGCTCGGGGCCGATGCCGGGGTAGTCGAGGCCGGCCGAGATCGAGTACGGCTCGGTGATCTGGCCCTCGTCGTCCTGGAGGACGTACGACCGCGAGCCGTGCAGGATGCCGGGCTCGCCCGCGGTGAGGGTGGCCGCGTGTTCGCCGGTCTCGACGCCGTGGCCGGCCGGCTCGCAGCCGATCAGGCGGACGCCGGCGTCGGGGACGAAGGCGTGGAAGAGGCCGATGGCGTTGGAGCCGCCGCCGACGCAGGCGATCGCCGCGTCGGGGAGGCGTCCGGCGCGCTCCAGGATCTGGCGGCGGGCCTCGACGCCGATGACGCGGTGGAAGTCGCGGACCATGGCGGGGAAGGGGTGCGGGCCAGCGACCGTGCCGAAGAGGTAGTGCGTGCGGTCGACGTTGGCGACCCAGTCGCGGAAGGCCTCGTTGATGGCGTCCTTGAGGGTGCGGCTGCCGGACTTCACGGCGACGACCTCGGCGCCGAGCATCCGCATCCGGGCGACGTTCAGCGCCTGGCGCTGGGTGTCGATCTCGCCCATGTAGACGGTGCAGTCGAGGCCGAAGAGGGCGCAGGCGGTGGCGGTGGCGACGCCGTGCTGTCCGGCGCCGGTCTCCGCGATGACCCGGGTCTTGCCCATGCGCTTGGTCAGGAGGGCCTGGCCGAGCACGTTGTTGATCTTGTGCGAGCCGGTGTGGTTGAGGTCCTCGCGCTTGAGGAGGATCCGGGCGCCGCCGGCGTGCCCGGCGAACCGGGGGACCTCGGTGAGGGCGCTCGGGCGGCCCGTGTAGTTGACCATCAGGTCGTTGAGCTCGCGGGCGAACTCGGGGTCGGCCTTCGCCTTGTCGTACTCGACGGCGACCTCGTCCACGGCGGCGACGAGGGCCTCCGGGATGAACTTGCCGCCGTAGGCGCCGAAGTAGCCCTCGGCGGTGGGGACCTGACCCTCCGGGTCCGGAATGAAGAACTCGCTCGACATGCGGTTGCTCCTCGCGGGGCGGGTGCCCCGGGGTTACGTGTGGGTGATGGTCACGGTATGCGCGCGGCACTCGCGTACGCCGTTGCCGCCGCCGGTGCGGTCGCGGTTGCCGGGCACCGGTCACGGGCCGCCGCCCCGCCCATGAGGACGGCGCCCGGGTGTCCGCCCCGGCGGTACCCGCGGCTCGGCCGCGGTCCTCGCCCCGCCTGTTGCGGGCCCGCCGCCCCTCCGTCGTGGGCAGTCGTTCCGCCGGGCGTGGGGGTGCCCCCTCTGGGGGAGGGTGGGCACACGGGCGAGGCAGGAGCCATGCGGCGCGGAGCCGGTCCGTAGCGGCGGGGTGCCGGAGGGCCGGAAGCGCTAGGCGTTGACGTCGCGCGCGAGGCGCGGGTGCCATCGCATGCCGTTGACCTGGCCGGGCTCGTCGCCGATCACGTACCGCACCCGGCGGCCGAGGACCCGGCGGGCGGGTGCGCGGCAGCCGCGCGGGCGGCAGCCCCGGGCCAGGGGGGCGTGCGCGGGGACGGGGGCCGCGGCGGTGCGGAGCCGGCCGCGGCGCCCGGGTGCCGACGGCACGGCGACGCTCCCCCGGGCGGTGCCCGGAGGGGTCGGCGCGTCGTGGCGGGGGGTCATGGTCCGGTCAGCTCCGGCCGTGGCGGAGGGCCGGGTGGGCGCCGGCGGCGACCAGGTCGGCGACGGCGGCCTTCGGGTCGCGGCCGGTCACCAGGGACTCGCCCACGAGGACCGCGTCGGCGCCCGCGTTGGCGTACGCGATGAGGTCGTGCGGGCCGCGGACGCCGGACTCGGCGACCTTGACGACGTGCGCCGGGATCTCGGGGGCGACGCGCTCGAAGGTGGAGCGGTCGACCTTGAGGGTCTTGAGGTTGCGGGCGTTGACGCCGATGATCCGGGCGCCGGCGTCGACGGCGCGCTCGACCTCCTCCTCGTCGTGCACCTCGACCAGCGGGGTGAGCCCGATGGACTCGGCCCGCTCGATGAGGGAGACGAGGGCCTCCTGCTCCAGGGCGGCGACGATGAGGAGCGCGAGGTCCGCTCCGTACGCCCGTGCCTCCCAGAGCTGGTAGGCGGTGACGATGAAGTCCTTGCGCAGGACCGGGATGTCGACCTTGGCGCGGACGGCCTCCAGGTCCGCGAGGGAGCCGCCGAAGCGGCGCTCCTCGGTGAGGACGGAGATGACGGCCGCGCCGCCCGCCTCGTAGTCGGCGGCGAGTCCGGCCGGGTCGGCGATCGCGGCGAGCGCGCCCTTGGACGGGCTGGAGCGCTTGACCTCGCAGATCACCTTGACGCCGTCGCCGCGCAGTGCGGCGACGCCGTCCTTGGCCTGCGGCGCCTTGGCGGCGCGCTCCTTGAGCTCGTCGAGGGTGACCCGCGCCTGCCGCTCTGCGAGGTCGGCGCGTACGCCTTCGATGATCTCGTCGAGCACACTCACGCGAGGGGCCCCCTTCCGGGACGGTGTTGATGAACCAGGTTCAGCCACATCGATCCTATCCGCAGGACGGCCCCGGTCTCGCATCGACCGGAGCCGCGTCCCATCTGCTGGGACGTCCGGCCGGGGTTCCGGCGGGTCCTCACGGGACCAGCGCGGAGCCGAGGGGAAGGTTCCTGACCAGGGTGAAGAGGGCGAGGACGGCCCCGATCCCCCACCACCAGACCGGGGGAACAGCGAGGCGCGCGGGCACGCCCCGACAGGCGCGAACCAGCCACAGGACGGCGACGACGGCGAACACCCCGTAGCCGACGACGGCGAGGGCGTTGGCGCCGAGGGCGGTCGGGAGGTCGCCGTGGGCGAAGGCGTGGGCGCTGCGGAGGCCGCCGCAGCCGGGGCAGTACAGACCGGTGAGGCGGAACAGCGGGCAGACGGGGTAGTGCCCCGGTTCGTTGGGGTCGACGGCCCTGACGTACGCGAAGGCCGCGACGACCCCGGCGAGCGTCCCCACGGGCGCGAGCAGGCGCCGCGCGCGCGACCGGGGCGGGGAGGGGGGCGGGAGGGCGGGCGCGGGGAGCCCGTGCCGGGCGGCGCCGGGCGGTGGGGGCACGGCCTCCGGACGGGGGCCCGCGGCTCCCGGCGACGGGGCCGGAGCCCCCCACGGCGGGGCCTGGACATTCGTGCCCGCGGGTTCCGCCGACCGGGTGCGGGGGGCGGTGTCGGCCGTGGGTTCGGGCGTCGGGTGTGGGTCCACGCGGCGATTCTCGCCCCTCACGCGCGAGGGCGCAGCCCGGCGTCGCCGGACCGCGCCCTCGGAGGCGTGGGGTCGCGTCAGGAGCGGGCCCGCGCGGTGGTGGTCGCGGCCTCGCGCGCGGCGACGACGTCGGCCGACTGCTTCGGCATGCCGAGGCCCGCGACCTTCATCCCTCCGCCGACGATGCCGCCGAGGACGACGACGGCCATGCCCGCCCAGAAACCGGGCACGTTGGCGGCCACCATGAAGACCCCGGCGACGCAGAAGCCGATGAAGGAGATGATGACACCGGTCCAGGCGGCCGGGGTGTGTCCGTGGGCGCTGCCCGCCATGAGTTGCTCCTCGTTGCTGTTGCTCGATGGTGAGGTCACGCGTGCGCGGACGCTCGGCGCTCATTGTCCCGCACGCGGGCGCGCGAGGATGAATCGGGGGTACCGGGACGATCACGCGTCGCGGTCGGCGCCCCGGCTCCGTCAGCCCCGGGTGGGGTCCTCGCCGCGGTCCAGGGCCTTCCACAGGTCCTCGGGCCGGTCCGGATCGGCCGTGGGGGCCTTGCGGGCGGCGCGGGGGGCGGCGGTGCGCTCGTAGCGGCCGCCCATGGCCGGCCAGCTCTTGCCGAAGCGGAGCGCGAAGAGGCCGGCGAGCAGGATGAGGGCGGCTCCGGCGGCGGTCACGTACGGCCAGGCCGTGTGGGTCAGGCCGGCGACGGCGGCGGCCGTGTCGCCGCTGATCCGGGCGGCCTCGGCGTCCAGGGCGGCCCGGTCGGAGGCGCCGAGGACGGCGGCGAGCGCGGCGCCCGCACCGCTCAGCGCGAGGAGCGCGGCGACGAGGGTGCGGCCGGTGCGGCGGACGGCGAAGACGGCGAAGAGCGCGGCCAGGCCGACGATCGCGAGGGCGGTCGGCACGCCGGTGACGGTGCCGCCGTCGGCCTCGACGGGGACGCTGCCGCCGCCGACGGCCGCGGTGCCCTCCGCCCAGATCTGCCCGGCGGAGAGCAGGACGACGGTGGCGCCGAGGGCGCCGAGGAGGAGGGCCGCGGCCAGGCTGCGACGGCCACCGGTGGGGGCGGCCGCTCGGGCGGCCCGGGGCTGGGGTACGGGTACGGCACTCACGTACCCCACTATCCCCTACGGGCTCAGGAGGCGTTCATCCGGTTGGCGGTGTGGACGGCGCGGAGCACGGCGGCGGCCTTGTTGCGGCACTCGTCGTCCTCGGCGACCGGGTCGGAGTCGGCGACGACACCCGCTCCGGCCTGCACGTACGCGGTGCCGTCGCGGAGCAGGGCGGTGCGGATGGCGATGGCGGTGTCCGCGTCGCCGGCGAAATCGAGATAACCGACACATCCGCCGTACAGGCCGCGCCGGGAGGGTTCGAGCTCCTCGATGATCTGCATGGCGCGCGGCTTGGGGGCGCCGGAGAGCGTTCCGGCGGGGAAGCAGGCGGTGAGGACGTCGAAGGCGGTGCGGCCCTCGGCGACCCGGCCGGTCACGGTGGAGACGATGTGCATGACGTGGGAGTAGCGCTCGATCGACATGAAGTCGACGACCTCCACGGAGCCGGGCGCGCAGACCCGGCCGAGGTCGTTGCGGCCGAGGTCGACGAGCATGAGGTGCTCGGCGCGTTCCTTGGGGTCGGCGAGCAGCTCCTCGGCGAGGTCGTGGTCCTCCTGCGGGGTGGCGCCGCGGTGCCGGGTGCCGGCGATGGGGTGCAGGAGCGCCTGCCCGTCCTCGACCTTGACGAGGGCCTCGGGGCTGGATCCGACGACGTCGAAGCCGTTCTCGAAGCGGAAGAGGTACATGTACGGGGAGGGGTTGGTGGCCCGCAGGACCCGGTAGACGTCGAGCGCGGAGGCGGTGCAGGGGGTCTCGAACCGCTGCGAGGGCACGACCTGGAAGGCCTCGCCGGCCCGGATGCGCTCCTTCACGTCCTCGACGGCGTCCTGGTAGGCCGGGCCGCCCCAGAGGGCCGAGTACTCCGGCAGCTCGGAGGCGGGCAGGGCGGTGGGGGCGGTGGCGACCGGGCGGGCCAGGTCGGCCTCCATCGCGTCGAGGCGGGCGACGGCGTGCGCGTACGCCTCGTCGACGCCGGTCTCCAGGTCGTTGTGGTTGATCGCGTTGGCGATCAGGAGGACCGAGCCGTCCCAGTGGTCGAGGACCGCGAGGTCGCTGGTGAGGAGCATGGTGAGCTCGGGGAGCTCCAGGTCGTCGCGGCCGTGCTCGCCGATCTTCTCCAGGCGGCGGACGATGTCGTAGCCGAGGTAGCCGACCATACCGCCGGTGAAGGGCGGCAGTCCCCCGTCGAGCAGGGCAGCCAGGTCACGGGGGGTGTGGAGGGTCTCGACGGTGGCGCGCAGGGCCCGGAGGGGGTCGCCGTCGGCGGGGACGCCGACGGGCGGGGTGCCGAGCCAGTGGGCCTCGCCGTCCCGCACCGTCAGGGTGGCGTCGCTGCGGACCCCGATGAAGGAGTAGCGGGACCAGCTGCGGCCGTTCTCCGCGGATTCGAGGAGGAAGGTGCCGGGGCGTTCGGCGGCGAGCTTGCGGTAGAGCCCGACCGGGGTGTCGCCGTCCGCGAGCAGCCTGCGGCTGACGGGGATGACGCGGCGGTCGGCCGCCAGCTTGCGGAAGGTGTCGAGATCCATGGCACCGGACCTTACTGGGATACGGGGAGCACGTCGGCGTCGAAGCAGGTGCGGGCGCCGGTGTGGCAGGCGGCCCCGACCTGGTCGACCTTGACGAGGAGGGTGTCGGCGTCGCAGTCGAGGGCGACGGATCTGACGTGCTGGACGTGCCCGGAGGTGTCGCCCTTGACCCAGTACTCGTTCCGGCTGCGGGACCAGTAGGTGCAGCGGCCGGTGGTGAGGGTGCGGTGCAGGGCCTCGTCGTCCATCCAGCCGAGCATCAGCACCTCGCCGGTGTCGTACTGCTGGGCGATGGCGGGGACGAGTCCGTCCGGGCTGCGCTTGAGGCGGGCGGCGATCGCCGGGTCGAGATTGCTGCTCATGGCGCCATTGTGCCGTGCCCGGGGGCGGTGTCCGGCGGGCGTCCACTGGGCGGACCGTCGGCGACCGCCGTACGCTGGCGGACATGTCGACCCATGCCAAACGTGAACGTCTCCTGCTGGCCGATCTGTTGGAAGCGGCCGGCCCCGACGCGCCGACGCTCTGCGAGGGCTGGCGGACCCGGGACCTCGCGGCCCATGTGGTGGTGCGGGAGCGGCGCCCGGACGCGGCGGCCGGTTCGCTCCTGCCGGTGCTCAAGGACCGGCAGGACCGGGTGCAGGCGGAGTTCGCCGACAAGCCGTACGACGAGCTGATCCGGCTCATCCGCACGGGCCCGCCGCGGTTCTCGCCGTTCACGATCAAGCAGGTGGACGAGGGGGCGAACGTCGTCGAGTTCTACGTGCACGCGGAGGACGTGCGCCGGGCCCAGCCCCACTGGTCGGCCCGTGAGCTGGACCCGGTCTTCGCGGACGCCCTCTGGTCCCGTCTGGAGCGCTCGGCCCGGCTGCTCGGCCGCAAGGCCCCGGTGGGCCTGGTGCTGCGCCGTCCGGACGGGCAGACGGTGGTCGCCCACAAGGGCACCCCGGTGGTGACGGCCTCCGGGGAGCCGGGCGAGCTGACGATGTACCTGTACGGGCGGCAGGACGCGGCGAAGGTGGCCCTGGACGGGGAGCCGCAGGCGATCGAGCGGCTGCGGGAGACGAAGCAGCTGGGGTTCTAGACCCCGGGAAGCTCGGCGCGGCGCAGGGCCGGGACCAGGAGGCCGTAGACGCCCGCCAGGGCGCAGACGGCGGCGCTGGCGACGAAGACCGGGCCGGTGCCCCACAGGCCGATCGCGGCGCCCGTGAGCGGGAAGCTCAGCGGGGCGAGGCCCAGGCTGCACAGGCCCGCGACGGCGGAGACGCGGCCGAGGTACGCGGGGTCGCACTCGGTCTGGAGGAGGGCGCCGGCCAGCGCTCCGGAGAGCCCGGCGAGCAGGCCGACGGAGAGCGCGAGGAGCACGGCGGCGGGCAGCGTCGGGACGTGGGCGAGCGCGCCGACCGAGACGGCGCCGAGGGCCATGGTCCAGCCGAGGACGGCTCCGGCGCGCGGGACGCGGCCCCTGACGCCGAGCAGCAGCGAGGAGGCCGCCGCGCCCGTGCCGAAGCCGGCGAGGATCCAGCCGATGCCGGAGGCGCCCCAGCCGCGCTGGTCGGAGAGGAGCGCGAGGCCGACGTTGAGGGGGCCGACGAAGCCGAGGTCGCTGAGGGCGATGACGATCATGAGGGGTCCGAGGACCCGGTGGCCGCGCAGGTAGCGCAGTCCGTCGGCGAGGTCGCCGCGGGCGGTGCCCTTCCGGGCCCGCGTGCCGGTGGCGGCGGGCAGCGGGTTCAGGCGGAGGCCGAGCAACAGGGGCAGGGAGAGCGCGAAGAGCAGTCCGGCGGCGGCGAACGCGGCGCCCGGTCCGCCGAGGGCGACCGCGAGGCCGCCGAGCGGGGCGCCGAGGACGGCTCCGGCGCGCTGGCCGAGGCCGCGCATGCCCTGGACGCGGGCGAGCTGGTCGCGCGGGGCGATCCGGGGCGGCAGGGCGCCGACGGCGGGCAGGAAGAGGGCGTCGAGGACGCCGAAGACGAGGGCGACGGCGGCGAGCGCCCAGAGGGTGGGCGCGGTGGCGAGGACGAGCGCGGCCAGGGCGAGGACGACGAGGCAGCGGACGGCGTCGGAGGCGATGACGACCCGGCGGGGGCCGAAGCGGTCGGCGATCACTCCTCCGCCGAGCATGAGGAGGGCCCGGGGCACGGCGGAGACGGCCAGGACGAGTCCGGCCTGCGCCGGGGTGCCGCCGCTGACGGCGGCCCAGGAGAGGGCGAGGTGGTAGACGCCGTCACCGAGGGTGGAGGCGGTGTAGGCGCCGAGCCAGCGCAGGACCCGGGGGTCGCGGTGGGCGGGCCGCGACGGGGCGGCGGCGAGGACGGCGGCGCTCATGCGCGGTAGGGGAAGGCGTGGATGTGGACGGCGGTGTTCTCGCGTCCCTCGGTGTCGCCGGCCTCTTCGGCGGCGCGGGCCCGCTGGTCGTACTTCTGGACGACGGCGTCCAGTTCGGCGGTGAGCGCGGCGAGTTCGGGGGCGGTGAGGCGGGGCAGCCACTCGGAGGCGGTGGAGGCGGCGCGCCACTCGGCGGACCAGGTGGGCCGCTCGTCGAGGAAGCGGGCGTGCATCCCGTTGCGCTGTTCCTCGACCGCACGGCTGAAGGCGGTGTTGGCGGCGACGAGTTCGGGGGCGTCGCGCATGTCCTCGTCGTGGATGCTGAAGCCGTACGAGCTGGGCTGCCACCAGCGCTCGCGGCCGTCCGTGGACCGGGCCTCGGCCTCCTCGACGAGGCCGTGGTCGGCGAGCTTGCGCAGGTGGTAGCTGACGAGGGAGACGGCCTCGTCGACCTGATCGGCGAGCTGGGAGGCGGTGGCGGTGCGGGCCGTGAAGAGGGCGCGGTAGAGGCGCATCCGCAGCGGGTGCGAGATGGCCTTGAGGGTGCCGAGGTCGGTGATCCGGCGGTTCTCGGGCGAGGTCATGTCCACGACCCTAGATACGAAAGAAAAGTTGCGCAACTAAAATTGCGAAATAAATGTTGCACGTCTGGGCGTGAAGAAGGGCCCCCGAAGGGGCCCTTCCGGAAAGCGGAACCGGGTCTCAGCGGACCTGGTGGCCCGCTTCCCGCAGCGTCTCCTTGACCTGGCCGATCCGCAGGTCGCCGAAGTGGAAGACGGAGGCCGCGAGCACCGCGTCCGCGCCCGCCGCGACGGCCGGCGGGAAGTCGGAGAGCTTCCCCGCGCCGCCGGAGGCGATCACCGGCACGGTCACGTGCTTGCGCACGGCCGCGATCATCTCGGTGTCGTAGCCGTCCTTCGTGCCGTCCGCGTCCATCGAGTTGAGCAGGATCTCGCCCGCGCCCAGCTCGGCGGCGCGGTGCGCCCACTCGACGGCGTCGATGCCGGTGCCCTTGCGGCCGCCGTGCGTGGTGACCTCGAAGGAGCCCGTCTCCGTACGGCGCGCGTCCACGGACAGGACGAGCACCTGGCGGCCGAAGCGCTCCGCGATCTCCCGGATCAGCTCGGGGCGGGCGATGGCGGCGGTGTTCACGCCGACCTTGTCGGCGCCGGCCCGCAGCAGCCTGTCGACGTCCTCCGCCGACCGGACGCCGCCGCCGACCGTGAGCGGGATGAAGACCTGCTCGGCGGTGCGGCGCACCACGTCGTAGGTGGTCTCCCGGTTGCCGGAGGAGGCGGTGATGTCGAGGAAGGTCAGCTCGTCGGCGCCCTCGGCGTCGTACAGCTTCGCCATCTCGACGGGGTCGCCCGCGTCCCGCAGGTTCTGGAAGTTGACGCCCTTGACGACCCGGCCGTTGTCCACGTCCAGGCAGGGGATCACGCGTACCGCGAGGGTCATTCCGCACTCCCCCGGTAGGCCTCGACCTCGACCTCGACGACCAGGCTGGGGTCGACGAAGCCGGAGACGATGATCATCGAGGCGGCGGGGCGGATGCCGTCGAACAGCTCCTTGTGGGCGCGGCCGACCTCCTCCACGTCCCGGGCGTGCGTGAGGTACATCCGGGTGCGGACGACGTGCTCCGGGCCCAGGCCCAGCTGCTTCAGCGCCTCGAAGGCGACGTTGAAGGAGTTGACCGCCTGCTCGTGGGGGCCGCCGCCGGCGATCTGGCCGCCGACCACCGACGTGCAGCCGGAGACCAGGACCGTGCCGTTCGGCAGCTCGACCGCGCGGGAGTAGCCGAACTGCTCCTCCCAGGGGGCGCCGGTGACGACCTTCTTCACGCCGTCGGTCATGCGGAAGCCACCGCCGCGAGCGCCTCTTCCAGGGTGAACGCCTCGGCGTAGAGCGCCTTGCCGACGATCGCGCCCTCGACGCCCAGCGGGACCAGGCCGGACAGGGCCCGCAGGTCGTCCAGGGAGGAGACGCCGCCGGAGGCGACGACGGGCTTGTCGGTGGCCGCGCAGACGTTCTTCAGGAGCTCCAGGTTGGGGCCCTGGAGGGTGCCGTCCTTGGCGATGTCGGTGACGACGTAGCGGGCGCAGCCCTCGGAGTCGAGGCGGGCCAGCGTCTCGTACAGGTCGCCGCCGTCGCGGGTCCAGCCGCGGCCGCGCAGGGTGGTGCCGCGCACGTCCAGGCCGACGGCGATCCTGTCGCCGTACTCGGCGATGACCTTGGCGACCCACTCGGGGGTCTCCAGGGCGGCGGTGCCGAGGTTGACGCGGGTGCAGCCGGTGGCGAGGGCGGCGGCGAGCGAGGCGTCGTCGCGGATGCCGCCGGAGAGCTCGACCTTGATGTCCATCGCCCGCGCGACCTCGGCGATCAGCTCGCGGTTGTCGCCGGTGCCGAAGGCCGCGTCGAGGTCGACCAGGTGCAGCCACTCGGCGCCGGAGCGCTGCCAGGCCAGGGCCGCTTCGAGCGGGGAGCCGTAGGAGGTCTCGGTGCCGGACTCGCCGTGCACGAGGCGGACGGCCTGGCCGTCGCGGACGTCGACGGCGGGGAGGAGTTCGAGCACGTTCGTGGACGACACGGTCACAGGGTTCCGATCCAGTTGGTGAGGAGCTGGGCTCCGGCGTCGCCGGACTTCTCGGGGTGGAACTGGGTCGCCCACAGGGCGCCGTTCTCGACGGCCGCGACGAAGGGCTCGCCGTGGGTGGCCCAGCTGACCTTGGGAGCGCGGATGTGGGGGTTGCCGATCTCCAGGGTCCACTCGCGCACCCCGTAGGAGTGCACGAAGTAGTACCGCGCGTCGGCGTCGAGCCCGGCGAACAGCTCGCTGTCGGCGGGCGCGTCGACGGTGTTCCAGCCCATGTGGGGGACGACGGGGGCGTCGAGCGGCTCGACCGTGCCGGGCCACTCGTCGAGGCCCTCGGTCTCCACGCCGTGCTCGATGCCCTGGGCGAAGAGGATCTGCATGCCGACGCAGATGCCCATGACGGGCCGGCCGCCGGAGAGGCGGCGGCCGACGATCCAGTCGCCGCGGGCCTCCTTGAGCCCCCGCATGCAGGCGGAGAAGGCGCCGACGCCGGGGACGAGGAGTCCGTCGGCGTTCATGGCGCGCTCGTAGTCGCGGGTGATCTCGACGTCGGCGCCGACCCGGGCGAGCGCGCGCTCGGCGGAGCGCACGTTGCCGAAGCCGTAGTCGAAGACGACGACCTTCTTGGGACTCCCCTTCGCGGGGCCCGCGGACGCGCTCATGACCACACGTCCAGACGGAGCACGCCGGCGGCGAGGCACATCGCGGCGCCGAGGGAGAGCAGCACGATGACGCCCTTGGGCATCTGCTGTCTGGCGAAGGAGTAGATGCCGCCGAGCAGGAACAGCCCGACGACGATCAGGATGGTGGAGAGGCCGTTCACGACTAGAGCGCGCCCTTCGTGGAGGGGAGGATGCCGGCGGCGCGGGGGTCGCGCTCGGAGGCGTAGCGCAGGGCGCGGGCGAGGGCCTTGAACTGGCACTCCACGATGTGGTGGGCATTGCGCCCGTACGGGACGTGGATGTGCAGCGCGATCTGGGCCTGGGCGACGAAGGACTCGAAGATGTGCCGGGTCATCGTCGTGTCGTACGAGCCGATCATCGGCGCCATGTTCTCGGGCTCGGTGTGCACGAGGTACGGGCGGCCGGAGAGGTCGACGGTGACCTGGGCGAGCGACTCGTCCAGCGGGACGGTGCAGTTGCCGAAGCGGTAGATGCCGACCTTGTCGCCGAGGGCCTGCTTGAAGGCGGCGCCGAGCGCGAGGGCGCTGTCCTCGATGGTGTGGTGCGAGTCGATGTGCAGGTCGCCCTCGGTCTTGACCGTGAGGTCGAAGAGCCCGTGGCGGCCGAGCTGGTCGAGCATGTGGTCGTAGAAGCCGACCCCGGTCGACACGTCGACCTTCCCGGTGCCGTCGAGGTCGATCTCGACGACGACGGAGGTCTCCTTGGTGGTGCGCTCAACGCGGCCTACGCGGCTCATCGTTCCTGCTCCTTCATCAATTCACGGACCGCGTCGAGGAACGCGTCGTTCTCTTCGGGGGTGCCGGCGGTGACGCGCAGCCATCCCGGTACGCCGTTGTCCCGGACCAGGACGCCCCGGTCGAGGATCGCCCGCCAGGCGGCGTGGGTGTCGGGGAACTTCCCGAACTGCACGAAGTTGGCGTCGGACTCGGTGACCTCGTAGCCGATCGCCCGCAGTTCGGCGACGAGCCGGTCGCGCTCGGCCTTGAGCTGCTCGACGTACCCGAGGAGGGTGTCGGTGTGCTCCAGGGCGGCGAGCGCGGTGGCCTGGGTGACGGCGGAGAGGTGGTACGGCAGCCGGACCAGCTGCACGGCGTCGACCACGGCGGGGTGGGCGGCGAGGTAGCCGAGGCGGAGTCCGGCGGCGCCGAAGGCCTTGGACATGGTCCGCGAGACCACCAGGTTCGGGCGGCCCTCGATGAGGGGCAGCAGCGAGGCGCGGTGGCTGAACTCCACGTACGCCTCGTCGACGACGACCATCGAGGGCCCGGCCGCCTGGGCCGCCTCGTACAGGGCGAGGACGGTGTCGGCCTCGACGGCGGTGCCGGTGGGGTTGTTGGGCGAGGTGACGAAGACGACGTCCGGGCGGTGCTCGGCGATCGCCTTCCGGGCGGCCTCCACGTCCAGGCGGAAGTCCTCGTCGCGCGGGCCGGAGATCCAGCCGGTGCCGGTGCCGCGGGCGATCAGGGCGTGCATCGAGTACGAGGGCTCGAAGCCGATCGCGGTGCGGCCGGGGCCGCCGAAGGTCTGGAGGAGCTGCTGGAGCACCTCGTTGGAGCCGTTGGCCGCCCAGACGTTCTCCACCGCGACCGGGTGCCCGCCGGTGCGGGTGAGGTAGCGGGCGAGCCCGGTGCGCAGCTCGACCGCGTCCCGGTCGGGGTAGCGGTTGAGGCCGCGGGCGGCCTCGGCGACCCGCTCCGCGATCCGGGCCACGAGCGGCTCGGGCAGCGGGTAGGGGTTCTCGTTGGTGTTCAGCTGGACGGGGACGTCGAGCTGGGGTGCGCCGTAGGGGGACTTGCCGCGCAGCTCGTCCCGGACGGGGAGGTCGTCGATTCCGGTCACGCCGGTCCCGGTCGCTCGGTCTGCGGTCACTTGGTCTCCGGCACCTTCCACCCGAAGCGGGCCTTGATCGCGGCGCCGTGGGCCGGCAGGTCCTCGGCCTCCGCGAGGGTCACCACGTGGTGGGCGACGTCCGCGAGGGCGTCGCGGCTGTAGTCCACGATGTGCACCCCGCGCAGGAAGGACTGCACGGAGAGGCCCGAGGAGTGGCAGGCGCAGCCGCCGGTGGGCAGGACGTGGTTGGAGCCGGCGCAGTAGTCGCCGAGCGAGACGGGGGCCCAGGGGCCGACGAAGATCGCGCCGGCGTTGCGGACGCGGTCGGCGACGGCGGCGGCGTCGGCGGTCTGGATCTCCAGGTGCTCGGCGCCGTAGGCGTCGACGACCTTGAGGCCGTCGGCGAGGTCGCGAACGAGGACGATCGCGGACTGGCGGCCGGCCAGGGCCGGGACGATCCGGTCGTCGACGTGCTTGGAGGCGGCGACCTGGGTCTTCAGCTCGGCCTCGGTGGCCTCCGCCAGCTCCTCGGAGTCGGTGACGAGGACGGAGGCGGCCATCGGGTCGTGCTCGGCCTGGCTGATGAGGTCGGCGGCGACGTGCACGGGGTCGGCGGTGGAGTCCGCGAGGATCGCGATCTCGGTGGGTCCGGCCTCGGCGTCGATGCCGATGCGGCCCTTGAGGAGGCGCTTGGCGGCGGCCACGTAGATGTTGCCGGGGCCGGTGACCAGGTCGACGGGGGCGCAGCCGGGCTCGCCGTCCATGCCGGCGCCGCCGAGGGTCCCGTACGCGAACATGGCGACGGCCTGGGCGCCGCCCGCCGCGTAGACCTCGTCCACGCCGAGCAGGGCGCAGGCGGCGAGGATCGTGGGGTGCGGCAGGCCGCCGAACTCCCTCTGCGGGGGCGAGGCGACGGCGACGCCCTCGACGCCGGCCTCCTGGGCCGGGACGACGTTCATCACGACGGAGGACGGGTAGACGGAGCGGCCGCCCGGCACGTACAGGCCGACGCGGTCGACGGGGATCCACTTCTCGGTGACGGTCCCGCCGGGGACGACCTGGGTGGTGTGGGTGGTGCGGCGCTGCTCGCGGTGGACGAGCCGGGCGCGCCGGACGGACTCCTCCAGGGCAGCGCGGACGGCCGGGTCGAGCTCGTCGAGGGCGCGGGCGAGCTCCTCGGCGGGGACGCGCAGGCTCCGGACGCGGACGCCGTCGAACCTCTCCCCGTAGTCGATCACCGCGGCCGCGCCATGATGCCGTACGTCCTCGCAGATGGGCCGCACCTTCTCCAGGGCGGCTTCCACGTCGAACTCGGCACGGGGCAGCAGGTCACGCAGGGCGGAACCCTCGGGGAGGGCCTCGCCGCGCAGATCGATTCGAGAGATCACGGGTCAATTCTCTCAGACGCCCCCAGGCACCGGACGCCCGTATCACTGGCTGATACACACCACAGTGGCGTCTTGTCGCCACTCCTGACCGTTAGCGTTCAGCCCGTCACACAGCGGGAAGAACGGCTGTACGAATCCACGGGTCCCGGGAAGCGGAAGCGTGGACGCGGATCGCGGAAAGCGAGGGGGCGGCAGTGACCGAGCCGCACGAGGACGGGATGCCGGACGGTCTCACGGATCCGGAGCGGGCCCTGTGGCACGCGTTCCGGGTGGGCAGGACGTGCGATCTGACGGAGGGGATCGCGGAGCGGGACGACCCGTTCGGGGCGCGGGAGTGGGGGGAGGAGCGGAGCGTCCGCGCCGAGGTGGTGGCGCTGCTGCTGCTCTCGGGGCCCCAGGCCCGGACCGGGCGGGTGGCCGCGCTGAAGCTGCGCGGGGCCAGGATCACGGGCGTCCTGGACCTGGCAGGCGGGGCGATAGGGCCGTACGTGGAGCTCCAGGGTTGCCGGTTCGACGGCGAGGTGGCGGTGCCCGAGGCCCGGTTCGGCACCCTGCGGATGGTCGAGTGCGCGCTGCCGCGCCTGGAGGCGGCCCGGCTGCACACGGAGGGGGACCTGCACCTGCCGCGCTGCCGGGTGCGGTGGGGCATCCGCCTGACGGACGCGCAGATCGGCACGGACCTGCTGATCAACCAGATCCAGGTGTGGCCGGACCGGCGGGGGCGGGCGATCGCGGCGGACGGGATGGTGGTGGCGCAGGACCTCCAGGCCGAGCTGATCGAGACCTACGGCGAGCTGAGCCTGCGCGGGGCCCAGGTCGGGGTCTCGCTCAGCCTGCGGGGCAGCGTGCTGCGCGGCGCGCAGGGCCGCCGCGCGCTCAACGCGCCGCAGCTGACGGTGGAGCGCTCGCTCTATCTGAACGCGGCCTGGGTGTACGAGGGGACGGGGACCGCGGGGGTGGCGGGCGGCTCGACGGCCACCCCGCCGTACGGGCTGACGCCCGCCCGGGGCACCCGGCGCAAGCCGGTCGAGTTCCACGGCGGGGTGCGGCTCGACGACGGGCGGTTCGGCGACGCGGTGGACCTCAAGCACGCCCGGTTCCTCCTGGACGGCGCGCGCCGGGAGGAGGTGTCGCTGCGCCGGATCGTCACCCCGGAGCTGCGGTTCAACGGCGAGCGCCCGGAGGAGGGGCGGGTGGTGCTCAACGGCGCCAAGATCGTCACGCTCATCGACCTGTGGAGCAGCTGGCCGGGGCCCGGCGGCCTGGCGATGGGCGGCTTCGTCTACGAGAACCTCGTGCCGTACGAGCGCTTCCCGCTGGCCCTGCGCCTGGAGTGGGTGGCGGCGGCGACCCCGGAGTACGCCCCCGAGCCGTACGAGCGACTCGCGACGGTGCTGCGCAACAGCGGCGAGGACGCGGACGCCCGCGAGGTGCTGCTCGCCAAGCAGCGGCGCCGGCGGGAGACGCTGCCGCTGGCCGGGAAGCTCTGGGGGTACCTCCAGGACTGGACGGTGGCGTACGGCTACCGGCCGGGCCGGGCGGCGCTCTGGATGGCGGTGCTGTGGGCGGCGGGCACGGTGGCCTTCTCCCACTACCGGCCGGTGCCGCTGAAGCAGGACGAGGCGCCCGAGTGGAACGGCCCGCTGTACGCCCTCGACCTGCTGCTGCCGGTGATCAACCTCGGCCAGGACGGCTACTGGCGCCTCGAAGGCACGTGGCAGTGGGCGGCGGCGGTGCTGATCCTGCTGGGATGGATCCTCGCCACGACGGTGGCGGCGGGGGCGACCCGCCTGCTGAGCAGGGGGTGAGGGGACTCCCCGGAGGGGTGGGGGCGGGAGGGGGCTCCGCGGCGGGGCCGGGTGTGTGCGGCAGGCGTGTGGAAGCTGTCACGGCGGGGTGAGAAACCTGTCACGACCTGCTGGGACGGCTGCGGCGGCGGGTGGCGCCGGGGGACAATACGTCACGCCATGTCCTTGTTCCGCGCCCTGGTCGGCGCCGCCCGCTCGGCCCGGCACGCCCCGCGGCTCGCCGCCGGGCTCGTGCCGGACGACGACGTGCTGCTCGACGCCCCCGACGAGCGGCTCGCCCCCGCTCTGGTCGCCGCCGCCCTCGCCGACCCCGAGCCCGCGGCGAAGCTGCTCGCCACCACCCGGGACGCCGCCGAGTGGGAGGACCGCGACCGGTACGTCACCCGGCTCGCCACCTTCGCGTACCGCAGGGACGAGTGGCTCTCCCGGTGGCTCTCGGCCGCGCCCCGCGACCCGGACGCCCTCCTCGTCACGGCGCACCTCGCCGTGCGCCGGGCCTGGGAGTCCCCGGCGCGGGCCGAGCGGCTGCGCGAGCTGGACCCGCTGGTCCGGGCGGTCGCCGAGGACGCGCCGCACGACCCGGTGCCGTGGCGCCTCGCCCTGGACCACGCGCGCGGGGCGCAGGCCGGGCCCGCCGTCTTCGAGTCGCTGTGGGAGCAGGCCGTGCGCCGCTCCCCGCACCACTACGGCTGTCACGTCGCGGCGCTGAAGTACCTGTCCGCCCAGGGGCACGGCTCGCGCCGCGCCGCCTTCGACTTCGCCGAGCGGGCGGCCGACGACGCCGCCCCGGACTCGCTCGTGCGGGCGCTGCCGGTCCGCGCCGCCCACGACGCGCTGCGGGTGCCGCCGGGGCAGGACGGGTCCGAGCCGCCGGCCGTGCTCGACCGGGCGGCGGACCGGGCCCTGGCCCTGTCGGCGGTGTTCCCGGCGGGCGACCCGTGGCCCGCCGGGGTCCGCAACCTGCTCGCGCACGTGCTGATGGAGCGGGGCCGGTGGGCGGAGGCGCGGGAGGAGTTCGGCCGGATCGGCCCCTACGCGACCTCGTTCCCCTGGGGGTCCGCGCGGGACGCCGTACCGGAGGATCCGCTCCGCCGTTTCCTGGCCGCGCGGGACCGGACGCGGTTCGAACTGGCCCGCCGGACGCCCCTGTGGACGCCCGGTCGTGGACGGGCCGGACGGGACGGGCCCGGCGGCCATTAGGCTTGGCGGCTGTGACCACCGCCCGCCTGCCCCTCTTCCCGCTCAACACGGTGCTGTTCCCGGGTCTCGTGCTGCCGCTGAACGTCTTCGAGGAGCGTTATCGCGCCATGATGCGCGAGCTGCTCACGATCGACGACACGGAACCGCGCCGCTTCGCCGTCGTCGCGATCCGCGACGGCCGCGAGGTCGCCCCGACCGCGCCCGGCATGCCCGACCCGACGGCGCTGCCCGAGAAGGGTCCGGCGGCCGGTTTCGGCCCCGACCCGATCCAGTCCTTCCACCGGGTCGGCTGTGTCGCCGACGCGGCGAGCATCCGGGAGCGCGCCGACGGCAGCTTCGAGGTGATGACCACCGGCACGACCCGGGTGAAGCTGCTGTCGGTCGACGCGAGCGGCCCGTTCCTGACGGCCGAGGTCGAGGAGCTCCCGGAGGAGCCGGGCGAGGAGGCGGGCACGCTCGCCGAGGGGGTGCTGCGGGCCTTCCGGAGCTACCAGAAGCGGCTGGCGGGGGCCAAGGAGCGCTCGCTGACCACGAGCGAGCTGCCGGACGACCCGTCGGTGGTGTCGTACCTGGTCGCGGCGGCGGCGGTGCTCGACACGCCGTCGAAGCAGCGGCTGCTCCAGGCCCCGGACACGGCGACGCGGCTGCGCGAGGAGCTGTCCCTGCTGCGCGCGGAGACGGCGGTCATCCGGCACCTGCCGTCGCTGCCGGTGGTGGACCTGACGCAGGCCCCGACGTACCCGAACTGAGCCGGTCCGGCCCGGACGCCCGGGCCGGGGAAGAAGCAGCGAGGAGGAGCGCGTGGCGAAGAAGCAGAAGAAGAACGGCGGGGGCACTCCGGCGACGGTGGCCCTGACGGCGGCCGGCACGCCGTTCACCGTGCACGCGTACGAGCACGACCCGGCCTCCCCCTCGTACGGCGAGGAGGCGGCGGAGGCCCTGGGGGTCTCCCCCGACCGGGTGTTCAAGACGCTGGTGGCGGACGTCGACGGCGAGCTGACGGTCGCGGTGGTCCCGGTGGCGGGCCAGCTGGACCTGAAGGCGCTGGCCTCGGCGGTCGGCGGCAAGCGCGCGACGATGGCCGACCCGGCGGCGGCGGAGCGCACCACGGGCTACGTGCGGGGCGGCATCTCCCCCCTGGGGCAGCGCAAGCGGCTCCGCACGGTCCTCGACTCCTCGGCGTCCGGCCACGCGACGATCTGCGTGTCGGCGGGGCGGCGGGGCCTCGAGGTGGAGCTCTCCCCCGCCGATCTCGCCGCCCTCACCTCGGCGGTGGTGGCCCCGGTCGGCCGCGCCTGACCGGGGGCCGGCGCCTCAGAACTCCTTCGGGTGCTCCCAGGGGTCCGGGTCGCGCGGGCCGAAGGCGGCCGTCAGGGCCAGGTGCGCGATCATCGCCGCGAGCGGCCAGGCGAGGAGCGCGGCGATCCCCAGGTTCAGTTCCAGCGGGGCCTCGAAGGTGACGCCGGGGCCGACCGCCTTCGCGTGGGCGACCACGTCCGAGGTCGGACCGAAGTGGGTGCCGACGCCCCACGCGAGCAGCGAGCCCAGGACGCCGCCGACCGCCAGGCCGAGCACCGGCGGGACCCCGCCGCGACGGCGCAGCAGGAAGACGACGAGGCCGGCGACCGCGCCGAAGGCCAGGGCGAGGAGGACGAACGTGCCGTCCGCGCCGATCGCGGACTCCCCCTCGGAGTTCCGCAGGTAGACCCCCTTGCCGTCCGAGACGAGCAGGACGCGGGGGGCCAGGTTCAGCCACAGCACTCCGAGCAGCGCTCCCACGACCGCCGAGACGGCGGTCACCAGGACGCCCTGGATGACCTCGGCCGCCGTGATCGGGTCCCCGGCCGGGCCGGGGACCGGCAAGGGCGGCGGGGGCCGGTCGGGGTCGTGCGGCTGCGGCTGGTGGGACGGAGTCAGAGGTGCGGTCACCCCGCCATCGTGCCAGGTGTGCCTGTGACCCGCCTCAGCGGACGGCGGCCCTTCGGTACGCCCGGGTGGCGATCGCCAGCGAGACCGCGCCGACCGCGCCGCAGACGGCGAGGTCGAGGGCGACGGCCGCCCAGTCGGGGTGCGGCTCGAAGGTGCGGGCCAGGGCCTCCACCCCGTACGTCGACGGCAGCAGGTCCCGCGCCCAGCCGATGGGGCCGGGCAGCCGCTCCGCCGGGAGCACGCCGAGGAGCAGCGCCGCCGACATGCCGAGCTGGCCCAGGAGGGTGGCCAGCTCCTGCCGGGGGGCGAGGAGCCCGAGGGCCGCGCCGAGGCCCGCGAGGGCGGCGCCGGAGAGGGGGACGACGGCGACCAGGATCCACAGGTGGGTGAGCGGGAGGCCGAAGAGGAGGGAGCCCGCGACGGCGGTGACGGCGGTCCCGGGGACGGTGAAGGAGGCGTACGCCCCGGCCGCGCCGAGCACGACGGCGGCGGGCGGCACCGGCAGGGTGGCGTAGTGGTCGAGGCCGCCGCCGGCCCGCAGCTGCCCGAAGTACTGGGCGAGCAGGTTGAGCGCGACGAAGGCGACGACGAGGACGGTGGAGCCGGCCACGACGGCGCGCGCCTCGGAGCCGCCGTCGACGACCCCGCGCATCAGGACCATGATCCCGACGGACTGGAAGGTGGCGACGAAGAGCAGCGGGATGCGGGCGACGCGGGCCCGGGAGAGCTGGGCGCGGTAGACGGCGGCCAGGGACGGCAGCAGCCGGGCGCGCGGGGCGAGGGGCGCGGCGGCGGCCTCGTCGTCGCGCGCCCGGACGCCCGGCGCGCGGGTCAGGGCCTCGGCGGACACGGTGCTCACTGCGGACGGCTCCTGACGGTCACGTGCGGAACGCGGCGGCCTCCGGGGGTGGGGAGGGCCGCGTACGGGAGGCGGGGG